>NZ_JAZKUM010000005.1:0-531921 GCF_036625085.1 Candidatus Accumulibacter necessarius
TGATGGCGGTCTTCGAGCGATGTATCAGGCCAGGGAGCCGGTGGGCCAGCCGACCGAGTTGCCGCTGGTCGATATTTCAACCAGTCGCACCATCCGCTCGGCGCCAAAGCACCCCTTGTAGGCGCTTTTCTCGCCATCTGATGCGTCAGGAGCGGTCGGGGACCTTCCCTGTCGTCCCCTGGGTCACTTCTGGCTGAGGATCCACTTGACCAGTTTGGTCGCCTCCTCGGGCTTGACCGACGGGTTCGGCGGCATCGGTACCGGGCCCCAGACGCCCTTGCCGCCTTTGATGACCTTTTCGGCCAGCATCGCTTCGTCGTTGGCGGTGTATTTCTTGGCGACGTCCTTGTATGAGGGACCGACGACCTTCTTGTCCATTGCGTGACACGACAGGCAGTTCTTGGATTTCGCCAGGGCTTCATCCGCCTGGGCAGCGCCAGCCGACAGGAGGCTGGCGGTGGCCAGCAGGAGGAGAGGGATCGCTTGCATGGTTCTTGCTCCGTTGAAATGGTGGGGTTGAGACCCTCGGGTTACGCCCGAGGGGCAGCGGTGGGAAGATCGGGCAGCGGCCGACCGGGCGCGCTGCCCGGTCGGCCGCTGCCACTGCTCAATAGACGTCGTTCTGTGTGTTGTAGACGTTGAACTTGCCGGTCGGCGTGACCACGCGCGGATCCTTGATGACGGCCTTGAGCTTGCGCGTCTTGTCGTCCACGACGACGATCGCCGACTCCTCGCTGCCGCTGCTCCAGACCGAGAACCAGACCTCGTCGCCAGCGCGGTTGTACTCTGGCTGAACCACCCGCTTGGCACCTGGTTTGACGCCGGCCCACTCGGCGATGGGCAGGAGCTCGAAGCCTTTGTCGAGTTGGTTGATGTCGAATACGGCAACCGATTGCGAAATCGCCGGATCAGGATTCAGCGGTGCGTCGACCCACAGGTTCCTGGACTTCGGATGCGTCTTCAGGAACAGCGAACCGCCGCCTGCGCCCTTGAGCGTTTGTACTACCTTCCCAGGCGTTCTGCGGGTTCTTCTTCGGATCGGTACCGATCAGCGAAACGGTTTCGTCACCAGGTGACCCGTTGCCCAGACCGGGCCAAACTTCGGATGAACGAAGTTGGCGCCACGCCCCGGGTGCGGCGTCTTGCCGACCGAGACCACACCAGCGAGCTTGCCATCCTTGGTATCGATGACGGCAATCTTGTCGGAAGCGTTGGCGGCATCCATGAAGTAGCGGCCGGTCGACTCGAAACCACCGTCATGCAGGAAGCGCGGCGTCTTGATCATCTTGACCTTGAGGTTCTCGAGGTCCGTGTAATCAACCATGTGCACCATGCCGGTTTCCTTGGCATTGACCAGGAATTCCGGACGGTAGTGCGAACCGACGATGGCGGCAACGCGCGGCTCCGGGTGATACTCGTTGGTATCCGAAGTCATGCCACGGGTGCCCACGACCTTGAGCGGCTTCAGTGTATCGCCGTCCATGATGGTGTACTGCGGCGGCCAATAGGTACCGGCAATTGCGTAACGGTCTTCGTAGCCCTTGTACTTCGAAGTCTCAACCGAGCGGGCTTCCAGGCCGACCTTGATTTCCGCAACCGGCGCCGGCTTTTCCATCCACAGGTCGATCAGCACGATCTTGGCGTCGCGGCCGATGACATAGAGGTAACGACCCGACTTCGAAATGCGCGAAATGTGCACCGCGTAGCCAGTGTCGATCACGTCGAGAATCTTCTTGCTAGCGCCGTCGATCAGCGCAATCTTGCCGGCGTCGCGCAGCGTCACCGAGAAGAGATTGGCGAGATCGATATTGTTCATCTTGACCTTCGGGCGCTGTGACGGCGGAACGAGCAGCTTCCACGACGCATTCATTTCCTTCAGGCCATACTCCGGCGGTGTCGGCGGCTCGTGTTGCACGTAGCGCGACATGATGTCCACTTCCTTCTCGGTCAGAGTGCCGGAACTACCCCAGTTCGGCATGCCTTGCGGTGAGCCGTAATTGATGAATATCTTTAGATATTCGGTACCGCGATCCAGCGTGATGTCGGTCGTCAGGGGCTTGCCGGTGGCGCCCTTGCGCAGAACCCCGTGACATCCTGCGCAACGTTCGAAATAGATTTTCTTGCCGATCTCGAACTCTTCCTTGCTCATTGCCGGCGACTTCGGATTCAGTGCCTGCATCATCTCGACGTTGCCGACCGGCGACGTACCACCGACCTGCATGCCGCCTTCTTCAACTGCCTTGACCTTTTCGGGTTTTGTTTCCTGCGCATTGAGGTTCGTTATTGCCAGGGCAATCACAGACAAGGCCACGGACCATTTCTTTACACGCATTTGCTTCATTTTTCCTCCCTCCGTTGATTTGGCGAACTTCTCGACCCGAAAGCCCACGCAGCCTGCAGGCATGAATATCATTGGCCCACAGGGCGGTCCCGGTACGTGGCGCCAGCAATAACGCCAATATTGGATCACCGAGCAAAGCAATCGGTCGTTGATCCACGTCAAATTAGTGGGCGAACATCAGCCCGGTCCACGTTCGCACCGCTGGCCGACCGGCCCGGCGGAGCGGCGCCGGCGGTCTCCGGTTTTTTCTTAATCCACATCAAAGTTTAGGCCGTTTCGCCGGCCTAGACTGGCTCTCGGAATCTCGACGCGACAGATCGGTGTCGAGACCGTCAATCGCGAGGGGCGCGCAGTGGCATCGGAGAAGTTCAAGCAATGGTCGGTGGTGACGGCGAGCACTACCTCGTTCACGGTATGTTTCATGGTCTGGATGATGTTCGCCGTCATCGGCATCCCGATCAAACAGTCGCTGGGCCTCAATGAAACGCAGTTCGGCATTCTGGTGGCGATGCCGGTTCTCACCGGTTCACTGATCCGACTGCCGCTGGGGATGTGGACCGACCGCTTCGGCGGCCGCATCGTGTTCCTTCGTCCTGATGCTGAGCACCGTCTTTCCGATCTGGCTGATTTCTCGGGCCACCGAATTCTGGCACTTCCTGGTCACCGGCCTGTTCGTCGGCGTCGCCGGCGGTTCGTTCACCGTCGGCATCGCCTACTGCGCGCGCTGGTTTCCGAGGAACCGCCAGGGGCTGGCCATGGGCATCTTCGGCGTCGGCAATACCGGCGCTGCGGTCACCAAACTCGTTGCACCGACGATCGTCGTCGCCTACGGCTGGGAGAGGGTGCCGCAGACTCTATGCCGTGTTGATGCTGATCACGGCGGTATTCTTCTGGTGTTTTCACCTATACCGACGCAGAACATAGCGCGGGCGCTTCGCACGTCACGGTCAAAGAGCAGTTGATGACCTTGAAGGATCCGACTGTCTGGCGATACAGCCAGTATTACTCCATCGTCTTCGGCGGCTACGTCGGCGCTGTCGTTGTGGATGACCAAGTACTACATCAGCGAGTACGGTTTCGACCTCAAGACGGCGGCGCTGCTGGCCGCCGGCTTCAGCATCCCCCGGCGGCTTGCTGCGCGCCATCGGCGGCTGGTTCTCCGACAAGTACGGTGCGCATTCGGTCACCTGGTGGGTGCTCTGGGTCGGGCTGGTGTGTCTCTTCTTTCTCTCCTACCCGCAGAGCGACTTCACGATCCACACCGTGTCCGGGCCGAAGACCTTTCACATCGGGCTCAATGCGACGCTGTTCACCATCATCATGTTCACCATGGGCATGTCTTTCGCGATCGGCAAGGCGTCGGTGTTCAAGTACATCTCGGACGACTACCCGCACAACATCGGCGTCGTATCCGGCATCGTCGGCCTTGCCGGCGGCATGGGCGGCTTTATCCTGCCGATCCTGTTCGGCGCGCTGGTCGACTTGACCGGCCTGCGTTCCTCGGCCTTCATGCTGATGTTCGGCATCGTCTGGGTCTCGCTGATGTGGATGTACTTCGCCGAAGTGCGGCCAATGAGCGCGGCGGAAAGCAGCAAGCATCCGGCAGCCGCGCCGGTGCCACCTTAACTAAAACCCGACAGCAGCCCGCCAAGGCCACTCTCGTTCGCAGTTACGAGTCGCGGTGCAGGATGCCGTGACTGCGAACAGCGAATCGAGTGCACCGCCTGTCGATCCCCGGAAAACCGGAAACTGGAATCAAGATGAATAATCAGCAACAAGCGGCTACCGCGAAGGGAACGGCCGGCCACAGCTTCGCCGACATTACCAAGTGGGATGTCGAAGACCACGTCATTCTGGGAGTCGCAGGGCAAGCGAATCGCCTACCGCAACCTGTGGATCTCGGTGCCCGCTCTGCTGTGCGGCTTCGCCGTCTGGGGCATGTGGGGCATCATCACCGTGCAGATGCTGAACCTGGGTTTCCCGTTTACCCAGGCCGAACTGTTCACGCTGACCGCGATCGCCGGCATCTCCGGCGCGACGATGCGTATTCCAGCCTCGTTCCTGATTCGCCTGGCCGGCGGGCGCAACACCATCTTCCTGACCACAGCGATGCTGCTCGCGCCGGCCATCGGCACCGGCATCGCGCTGCAGCACAAGGGACTGGCCGCTGTGGGCTTTCCAGCTCATGGCGCTATGGTCGGGTGTCGGCGGCGGCAACTTCGCCAGCTCGATGTCGAACATCAGCACGTTCTTCCCGAAGCGTCTGCAGGGCACCGCGCTGGGCCTGAACGCCGGCCTCGGCAACTTCGGAGTGACGACGATGCAGGTCGTCATTCCCTTGGTGATGACCGTCGGCCTACTGGGCGCATTCGGCGGCGAGCCGATGACACTGGTGAAGGACAGCGGCTGGATCCTCGGCAAGATCGCCGCCGGCACACCGACCTGGATCCAGAACGCCGGCTTTGCCTGGGTGTTCTCGCTGGTGCCGCTGTCAATTCTTTGCTGGTTCGGCATGAACAACCTGAAGACGGTCTCGCCTGCCACCGGCAGCGCGATTGTCGCGTTCGCCAAGATCACCTACCTGTACACACTGGCGTTCGTGCCGGCCATCTTCATGCTCTATCTGTATCTGCCGCCAGCCCACGGGCCTGGGCGTTGCTGAGCATGTGGGTGGCCATCCCGCTGGACGTCGTCTGCGCGCTGCTGGTGATGCGGCTCGCCGCCTTCGGTGAAATGAAGGAGGGCGTCGCTAAGCAGTTTGCGATCTTCAGCAACAAGCACACCTGGTCGATGACCGCCCTGTACATCGTGACCTTCGGCTCGTTCATCGGCTTCTCGATGGCGCTTGCCGCTGTCGATCACGGTGATCTTCGGCATCAGCCACGTTCCCGACGCCAACGGCGTGCTGCAGCACACGCTGAAGAATCCCAAACTCACCATCGGCGCTGACCTACTCGTGGATCGGCCCCTTCGTCGGCGCTGCGGTACGCCCCATCGGCGGCTGGATCTCCGACAAGCTCGGTGGCTCGATCGTCACCCAGGTGATCTCCGCGGTGATGGTGGTCGCCTCGGCAGCCGTCGGCTACGTGATGATGCAGGCTTACGGATCGGCCACGCCTGAGCAGTATTTCCCGGCTTTTCTCGGCCTGTTCATCGTCCTGTTCTTCGCCACCGGCATCGGCAACGGCTCGACCTTCCGCACCCATCGGAGTGATCTTCGACCGCCAGCAGGCCGGCCCGGTGCTCGGCTGGACGTCGGCGATCGCCGCCTACGGCGCCTTCATCGCGCCGGTGGTGATCGGCGCACAGATCAAGGCCGGCACGCCGCAGTTCGCGATGTACGGCTTCGCCGTTTTCTACGCGCTGTGCCTGGTTCTCAACTGGTGGTTCTACCTGCGCGCCAATGCCTACGTCAAGAACCCCTGATTGTTCGATGCCCTGATTCTCGTCTGCCGCCTGTATTCCAACCTGTCTGTATTCCAACGTAAACCCTCTGGGAAAACCGCATGAGCCACTTTCTCGATCGACTGACCTATTTCTCCCAACCGCGGGAAACCTTCTCCGACGGCCACGGCGTCGCCACAGGGCGAGGATCGTACCTGGGAAGACGCCTACCGCAACCGCTGGGCGCACGACAAGATCGTACGCTCGACGCACGGCGTGAACTGCACCGGGTCGTGCTCGTGGAAGATCTACGTCAAAGGGGGGCATCGTCACCTGGGAAACCCAGCAGACCGACTACCCGCGCACCCGCTGGGACATGCCTAACCATGAGCCGCGCGGCTGCGCGCGTGGGGCGAGCTACAGTTGGTATCTCTACAGCGCCAACCGAGTGAAGTACCCGCTGGTCCGCGGCCGCCTGCTGAAGAGCTGGCGTGTAGCGCGCCTCAATCAAGAGCCCCGGTGGAGGCGTGGGCCTCCATCGTCGAATCCGACGCCAAGCGGCGCGAGTACCAGAGCGTACGCGGGCTTGGCGGCTTCGTGCGCGCGAGTTGGGATGAGGTCAACGAGATCGTTGCTGCAGCCAATGTCTACACGATCAAGAAGCACGGACCGGATCGCGTCAGTCGGTTTCTCGCCGATTCCGGCCATGTCGATGGTCAGTTATGCCGCGGGCAGCCGCTATCTGAGCCTGATCGGCGGCGTCTGCATGAGCTTCTACGACTGGTACTGCGACCTGCCACCGTCCAGCCCGCAGGTGTGGGGCGAGCAGACCGACGTGCCCGAATCGGCCGATTGGTACAACTCCAGCTTCATCATCGCCTGGGGTTCCAACGTGCCACAGACGCGTACACCGGACGCGCACTTCTTTACCGAGGTACGCTACAAAGGCACCAAGACCGTCGCCGTCACGCCCGACTACTCCGAAGTCGCCAAGCTCTCCGACATCTGGCTGCATCCCAAGCAGGGAACCGACGCCGCCGTGGCCATGGCCATGGGGCATGTCATCCTGAAGGAGTTCTATTTCGACAAGCGCAGTGCGTATTTTGACGATTACGCGCGCCGCTACACCGACCTGCCGATGCTGGTGATGCTGAAGGAACACGCTCTGCCGAGCGGCGAGAAGATTCTCGTTCCCGATCGTTATCTGCGCGCGTCGGATTTCGACGGCCAGTTCGGTCAGGCCAACAACCCCGAATGGAAGACGGTGGCCTTTGACGAAGGCGGTGCGGTGGTGCTGCCCAACGGTGCCATCGGTTTCCGCTGGGGTCCCGATGGTCGTGCCGATCAGGGGCAGTGGAACCTCGAAGCCAAGGAGGCGCAACAGGGGAGTGACGTGAAGCTGAAGCTTTCGCTGCTCGAGGGTGAGGCCCCGGATAAGGAGACGGCGAAGGTCGGCTTTCCGTATTTTGGGGGCATCGCCAGTGAACATTTCCCGAACAACGTCCTCAAGGGTGAGAGCGGCGACGTGCTGGTGCGCACTGTGCCGGTGCAACGCATTGCCCTCGGTCAGAAAGGTGAGCAGGTCGAAGCGCTGGTCGCCACCGTGTTCGACCTGCAGGTAGCGAACTACGGCGTCGCACGCGGCTTGGCCGGCGAACTGGCCGCCAGCACCTACAACGATGACACGCCCTATACCCCGGCCTGGCAGGAGCGGATCACCGGCACGCCGCGTGATCAGGTGATCACTGTCGCGCGCCAGTTCGCCGATAACGCTGACAAGACCGAGGGCAGGTCGATGGTGATCATCGGTGCGGCGATGAATCACTGGTATCACAGCGACATGAACTATCGCGGCGTCATCAACATGTTGATGTTGTGCGGCTGCATTGGCAAGAGCGGTGGGGGCTGGGCGCATTACGTCGGGCAGGAAAAGCTGCGGCCGCAAACTGGCTGGACGGCGCTGGCTTTTGCGCTCGACTGGATCCGCCCACCGCGTCAGATGAACAGCACCAGCTTCTTCTACGCGCACACCGATCAGTGGCGCTACGAGAAGCTGGGCATGGACGAAGTCATCTCGCCACTTGCCGACAAGAAGCTGTACGGCGGCAGCATGATCGACTACAACGTGCGTGCCGAGCGCATGGGCTGGTTGCCGAGTGCGCCGCAGTTGCAGACCAATCCGCTGCAGGTGGTGCGCGATGCGGCGAACGCCGGTATGGACCCCAGGGACTATGCGGTCAAGGCGTTGCAGGACGGATCGCTGAAAATGAGCTGCACCGATCCCGATCACCCGGACAACTGGCCACGTAACCTGTTCGTCTGGCGATCCAACCTGCTCGGCTCCAGCGGCAAGGGTCACGAGTATTTCCTCAAGCACCTGCTGGGCACCAGCAACGGCGTACAGGGCAAGGATCTCGGTGCCGAAGTGGCCAAGCCGGGCGAAGTGGTGTGGCACGACAAGGCGCCGGAAGGCAAACTCGACCTGCTGGTCACGCTCGATTTCCGTATGAGTACCACCTGCCTGTATTCCGACATCGTGCTGCCCACCGCCACCTGGTATGAAAAGAACGACCTCAACACCAGCGACATGCACCCGTTCATCCACCCGTTGTCCACCGCGGTGGACCCGGCTTGGCAAGCCAGGAGCGACTGGGAGATCTACAAGGGCTTCGCCAGGAAGTTCAGCGAAGTGTGCGTCGGTCACCTGGGGGTCGAAAAGGAGCTGGTACTGACGCCCCTGATGCACGACAGCCCGTCGGAGCTTGCCCAGCCCTTTGCGGTCAAGGACTGGAAGCGCGGCGATTGCGAACTGATTCCGGGCAAGACGGCACCGAATCTGCAGGTCGTCGAGCGCGACTACCCCAACGTCTACAAGCGCTTCACCGCGCTCGGCCCGCTGATGGCCAAGGTGGGCAATGGCGGCAAGGGCATTGCCTGGAACACGCAGACGGAAGTGCGGCAGCTCGGCGAACTCAGCGGCCTGGTGAGCGCCGAAGGCGTGAGCTGCGGCATGCCGAAGATCGAGAGCGATATTGACGCCGCCGAGGTGGTGCTGATGCTGGCACCCGAGACCAACGGCCATGTCGCGGTGAAAGCTTGGGAGGCTCTGGGCAGGCAGACCGGACTGGATCACACGCACCTCGCGATCCACCGCGAAGACGAGAAGATCCGCTTCCGCGACATCCAGGCGCAGCCGCGCAAGATCATCAGCTCGCCTACCTGGAGCGGCATCGAGTCTGAAACCGTTTCGTACAATGCCGGCTACACCAACGTGCACGAGATGATCCCGTGGCGTACGCTGACCGGTCGCCAGCAGTTCTACATGGATCACCCGTGGATGATCGCCTTCGGCGAGGGCTTCTACCAGCTACCGGCCGCCGGTGGACCTGAAGACCACTGCCGGAATCCAGGGCATGAGGCCCAATGGCAACCCGGAAATTGCGCTCAACTTCATCACGCCGCACCAGAAGTGGGGCATCCACAGCACCTACACCGATAACCTGTTGATGCTGACGCTCAGCCGCGGCGGACCCTGCGTGTGGATCAGCGAAGACGACGCGAAAAGCGTGGGCATCGTGGACAACGACTGGATCGAGCTGTTCAACATCAATGGCGCCATCGCAGCGCGGGCGGTCGTCAGTCAGCGCGTCAATCCGGGGATGGTGATGATGTACCACGCGCAGGAAAAAATCGTCAATACGCCGGCGGCCGAGATCACTGGCGTGCGTGGTGGCATCCACAACTCGGTGACGCGCATCGTGCTCAAGCCGACGCACATGATCGGTGGTTATGCGCAGTTCAGTTACGGCTTCAACTACTACGGAACCATCGGCACCAACCGTGACGAGTTCGTCGTCGTGCGCAAGATGAAGAAGGTCGACTGGCTCGACACACCGGTCGCTGATGAACTGGTCCGCCCAGTGCAAGCCCAGGGAGAAGTCGCATGAAGATCCGTGCTCAAATCGGAATGGTCCTGAACCTGGACAAGTGCATCGGTTGCCACACGTGTTCGGTCACCTGCAAGAACGTCTGGACCAGCCGCCCGGGCGTCGAGTACGCCTGGTTCAACAACGTCGAGACCAAGCCCGGTATCGGCTACCCGAAGGAATGGGAGAACCAGGACAAGTGGAACGGTGGCTGGGTACGCAAGGCAAACGGCAGTATCGAGCCGCGCCAGGGTGCCAAGTGGAAGCTCCTGATGCGCATCTTCGCCAACCCCAGCCTGCCGGAGATCGACGACTACTACGAGCCGTTCACCTTTGACTACGGGCACCTGCAGTCGGCGCCCGAGATGAAGGCGGCGCCCACGGCCCGCCCACGCAGCCTGATTACCGGCAAGCAGATGGACAAGATCGTCTGGGGCCCGAACTGGGAGGAGATTCTCGGCGGCGAGTTCTCCGGGCGGAGCAAGGACAAGAACTTCGACGGCGGTTTTGCACAGGCGCAGAAGGACATCTGTGGCCAGTTCGAAAACACTTTCATGATGTACCTGCCCAGGCTGTGCGAGCACTGCCTGAACCCGGCCTGCGTGGCGTCGTGCCCCTCGGGGTCGATCTACAAGCGCGAGGAGGACGGCATCGTGCTGATCGACCAGGACAAGTGCCGCGGCTGGCGGATGTGCGTCAGCGGCTGCCCGTACAAGAAGATCTACTACAACTGGAAGAGCGGCAAGGCCGAGAAGTGCATCTTCTGCTTTCCGCGCATCGAAGCCGGCCAGCCAACCGTGTGCAGCGAGACCTGCGTCGGTCGCATCCGCTATCTGGGCGTGCTGCTTTACGACGCCGACCGCATTGAAGAGGCGGCCAGTACCGAACACGACCGCAACCTGTACCAGGCGCAGCTGCGCATCTTCCTCGACCCGCACGACCCCAAGGTCATCGCCCAGGCGGCCATCGACGGCATACCCGACAAGTGGATGGAAGCCGCGCGCAATAGCCCGGTCTACAAGATGGCGGTGCAATGGAAGGTCGCTCTGCCGCTGCACCCCGAGTACCGCACGCTGCCGATGGTCTGGTACGTGCCGCCGCTGTCGCCGATCAGCGCCGCCGTCAACGCCGGACAGGTGGGCAGCAATGGCGAGATTCCCGATGTCAAGCAGTTGCGCATTCCGGTCCAGTACCTGGCCAACATGCTGACCGCCGGCGACACCATGCCGGTCGAGCGCGCGCTGGAGCGCATGCTGGCGATGCGCGCCTACCAGCGCGAAAAGCACGTCGACGGGCGCCTCAACCAGGCAGTGTTGACCCAAGTGGGCATCAGCCAGGCCGAAGTCGAGGAGATGTACCACGTGATGGCCATCGCCAACTATGAAGACCGCTTCGTGATCCCCTCGACGCACCGCGAATACGCCGAGAACGCTTTCAGCGTGCGCGGCGGCTGCGGCTTTTCAGCTTCGGCAACGGTTGCTCCGAAGGGCGCCAGCGAGACCAGTCTGTTCGGCAGCGAGAAGAAGCGCACCATTCCGATCAAGGCGGAGGTTTGACCATGTCCGCCGTTGAACACCCCGGCCATCGATGTCGAAGAGCCTGCGCGTGCTTGGCAGCCCTGCTCGGCTATCCCGACGCGCTGCATGCGAGGCTATCTGCCGGAGATGCGCGCGCTGCTGTGTGACGAGTGCGCCCTGTCGCCCTACGTTGTGCAGAGCTTCGATGCCTTGATCGACTCCCTGCAGCACGAGTGACCCGCTGCAGACCGAGGCTGACTTACGTCGAGCTTTTCGACCGCGGCCGTGCCACCTCGCTGCATCTCTTCGAGCATGTTCACGGCGACTCGCGGGAGCGCGGCCCGGCGATGATCGATCTCGGCCAGACCTACGAGACAAGCCGGTCTGATCCTGGCCGCGGGCGAGCTGCCCGACTACCTGCCGGCGATGCTGGAATTCGTCTCGACCCAGCCGCCAGACCGAGGCGAAAGGCCTTCCTCGGCGAGATGGCGCACATCCTCAATGCCCTCTTCGGTGCGCTTGCAGCGGCGCAACAGTCGCTTACGCCAGCGTGCTTGGCGCGCTGCTGGACCTGGCCGGCGAGCAGGCGCGGCCGATCGTACCCGTTGCCGAAGAGTCGCTGGACGAGAGCTGGGCCGAGCCGGTGGTGTTCGACGGCTGTTCGGTAAGGGGCCAGGGCCAGCCCGGCCAGACGCAAGCGATCCACGTCGTCCAACCGCTGCAACCCCCCAAGGCCTCTCGCGGGCGACCAGTGCCCAGGCTAACCCGCAATCAGGAGTCGTCGCATGAACCCCGTCATGTCCTACCTGCACAACTTCTTCTTCAACGTCTACCCGTACATCTGCCTGGCCGTATTCTTCATGGGCAGCTTGGCGCGCTTCGACCGCGATCAGTACACCTGGAAGAGCGACTCGTCACAACTGCTGCGCACCGGCACGCTGCGCTGGGGCAGCAACCTGTTCCATATCGGCATCCTGTTCCTCTTCTTCGGGCACTTCGTCGGTCTGCTTACGCCGCACTGGCTCTATGAGCCCTTCATCAGCGCGCCGGACAAGCAACGCATGGCCATTTACTCGGGTGGTGCGGCCGGTGTTGCCTGCTTCATCGGTCTCACCCTGCTGCTGCACCGGCGCCTCTTTGATCCGCGAATTCGTCTGACCAGTCATCGCACCGACATCGCGATCCTGGTGATCCTCTGGGTGCAACTGGTGATCGGTCTGATCACGCTGCCGTACTCGTTCGGCCACACGGATGCCAGCGCGATGCTGATACTGGGTGACTGGGCCCAAGGCATCGTGACCTTCCGCCCCCATGCCGAAGGGCTGCTGCTGCTGGACTGGCCGTACCTGATTCACCTGATCCTCGGCATGACGATCTTCCTGCTCTTTCCATTCAGTCGCCTGGTTCATGTCTGGAGCGGCTTTGCCACGGTCGGCTTTCTCTTCCGGCCAAACCAGGTAGTGCGCAGCCGGCGCCTGAACGTGCCGGCCGGCCACAATCTGCCGAGCCAACCAGGCACCGGTGTCTGAGTTCCGCGGAGTCTCCACCATGCCTGTGCAAACTGTCGATTGCCGTGCCGCCGAGCCGGCCCTACCGGTGACGGTGGCTCGCATCAACGGCGTCGCCCTGAACAAAGCGGCCGAGTACGTCGCGCCCGAGGAACTACGCCAGCGGGCGTGCACCGAGCTGCCTGCGCCAGGCGGCCATCGAGGCGGCTCTGCTCGACGCCGACGACGTCGTATCTGACGACGGGGTGATCAGCGAAGCCGCGGCCAACGCCATTGAAGCTCTGCTTGGACAGAATCTTCCTTTGCCCCGAAGCTTCTGAAGAAGCCTGCCGCCGCTACCATGCCGCGCACGCGGGCGCTTACCGCAGCGGTGAACGCGTTCGCGTGCGGCACATCCTGTTTGCCGTGACGCCGGGGCTGAACCTTGCGGCCCTGCGCCAGCGCGCCGAGGCCTGCCTGCTCGACGTGCGTTGCCACGATCGGCAAACGAGCAGCAACGCCACTGATCGCTTTGCCGACTCGGCCCGCGAGCTGTCCAATTGCCCCAGTGGCGAGCTGGGTGGTGAGCTGGGCTGGCTCAGCGCGAACGACTGTGCCCCCGAATTTGCACACGAGCTGTTCGGTCACGTCGAGGTCGGCGTGCTGTCGCGCTGGTGCACAGCCGCTTCGGACTGCATGTCGTCGAGGTCCAGGAACGCGATCCGGGCGTGATTCAGCCGTTCGAGGCGGTACGCGGCACAGTTGCAAATGCCCTGCGCCAGCAGGCGTTCGTGACGGCGTTGCGCCAATACCTGCGCCTGTTGGCCGCTGCGGCGATGGTCGAAGGCATCGTGCTCGAAGTGGCCGACACGCCTTTGCTGCAGTAGCCTGGGCTTTTCGAGGTCGGAGTGCGCTGCGCTGGCTGCGAGCGGGGGGAGATCGCTGGTCGCCCGCCGACGGAGCAAGCCCCGTCGGCGACGTTTCAGTCGAAGCTGCCCTGGTCGACGCGGGCGGCCAGTTCCGGCGTTGCCTGGGCGAAGCTGATGATGCGCCGGCCCTTGTGGTCCTTGACGAAATCCTCGGCGTCGGCACGCGTGGCCAGCGGTACGAACTCGTTCCCCATCGGGCCAAGCGTATCCGAGCCGACGACGTAAAAAGCCTGACGGGCGTCGATCCGGGTCAGGCCATAGAACTCGGTGACCCAGATACCGGCAATGTCGGCGAGCTGGTGACCAGGTGCGTACTTGGGGACGTTGCCGAGATACTTGAAAAGGTCCTTCGCGCCGTCGAAGAAATGCGCATGGCCGTCCTTGTAAACGACGATCGCGAGCCAGTTCGGGTACTTGGCGACGAGCATCCCGCAGACCGGGCACAGATCCCGGTCGGAGGGTTTCGGTAGCTTGTCCGGGGCCGCGAAAACGCCCCCGGCAGCGCCTAGAGTCAGTGCAGCGAGCGTCAGCAGCAGCTTGCGGCGGCGCATCATCGGCTCGAGTTCTCAGCCCTGGCGCTGCGTTGCTGCGCGCTGCCGACGTTCTTCGCGGACCTTGCGGATCATCGAAACGTCCTGCGACATGTCGGTGTAGGCGGCGAGCAGGGCCTGGTCGAACCTGCCGAGTTCGCCGCCGTTGGCAGCCATCGCCGCTCTTGCCGCGGTTTCGCTGCCGTAGGCGACCTTGCTGCGTTTGCTCATTACGCCCTTGATCTGGCTGCCGATCAGGAAAGTCGCCTGGTCGACGTCGATCAGCGGCTTGATTTCCGCGGTGGAGGCGTTGTCGGCAACCCAGATCCGCTTCGGTTCGCGGTCCACGTTGACCGCCAGGCTGATCGCGGCACAGTGCAGCGAGCAGACGCCGTCCGGCAGGTCGTCGCTATACTGGATCAGCATGCGCGAGTGATGGTACTGACGGCGATCCATGCCGCAATAGGGACACTTGGGGAACTTGTCGAGGTCGTTCTCATACGCCTTCGGGTCAGCGGCTTTCTTTGGGATGAACTGTGCGGGTGTGCCGTCGGTGGCACACGACTGGGCATGGGCGGTGGCGGCGGTGGCCAGGCCGGCGGTAGCGAGCGAGAGTTTCAGCATACTACGTCGATTCATGATGACACTCCTTCGGTCGGTTCACGATGACACTCCTTCAGGTGGACGAAAGCGCGGCCGAGGGGCATCGGCGGTCATCCCGAATGGTAGGTTTTTCGCCGGCTCGCGTCCTGCGGCAAATCGTCGCAAGCGCTGCCTCTTCAGCCGAGCAGCCGCTGCATCACCAGGTAGTAGCGGATGCCCTGCCAGACGGTGGCGATGCCGAGAACGATGACGAACAGCGCGGCGCCCTTGAGCAGCCAGCCACGCGTCCTGACGCCGAGCCTGCCGAAGAGAAAACTCGCCGAGAGCATCGAGGGCAGGGTGCCGGCGCCGAAGGCCAGCATCAGCAGGCCGCCTTCGAGCACCGATGGCGCGGTCGTCGCCTTGACCGCCATGGCCATCGTCATCGAGCAGGGCATCAGGCCGTTGATCGCACCGCCAATGATCGCGCCCGGCAATACGCCGCGCGAAGTCGCCGCGAGAAACTGGCGGCGCAGCCAGGCGATCGGCGCGAAGCCGAGCGAGTTGCGCCAGGGCGAGACGCCGAGAAGGTCGAGGCCCAGCAGGATCACCAGCAGGCCGGCGACGATCTGCAGCAGCCCCTGCAGCTTGCCGAAGGAGCCGGTCTGCAGGAGGACCGTGCCGAGGGCGGCGGCGACCAGGCCGATCAGCGCATAGACGCCGACGCGCGTCAGGTGGTAAGCCAGATACGGGGCGAAGGTTCGGGTGCCGAGTTTCATGAAGAAGCCGGAAACCAGGCCGCCGCACATGCCGAGGCAATGGCCGCTGCCGAGCACGCCGGTCATGAAGGCGAGTCCATACGACAACTCGACGAGCAGCGGGTGGTGGCTGTGATCCACCGTTCAGCCCCGCTGCAGACGCAGCGAATTGGCGACGACCGAGACCGAGGAGAAGGCCATCGCTGCCGAGGCGACCATCGGGTTGAGGCGGCCGGCGGCGGCGATCGGGATGGCGACGACGTTGTAGCCAAGCGCCCAGAACAGGTTCTGGCGAATGATGCGCATCGTTTGCCGCGACAGCTGGATGGTCAGGGCAACGCGCGCAATGTCGCCGCCGGCGAGCGTGATGTCGGCGGCTTCCAGCGCGATGTCTGCGCCGCCGCCGATGGCCAGACCGACGTCGGCGGCAGTCAGCGCCGGTGCGTCGTTGATGCCGTCGCCGATCATGCCGACGCGTTTGCCCTGCTGCTGCAGTTCGCGGATCAGCTCGAGCTTCATTGCCGGCGTCGCACGGGCGATTACCCGCTCGATGCCGACCTGGCGGACGATGTGCTGCGCGACGGCCGCGAGGTCGCCGGTGGCCATCACCGTCTCGATGCCCAGGCGGCGGAGCGAGGCGATCGCTTCGCGCGCACCCTGGCGCGGCTGGTCGGCGATCGCCAGCAGTGCGGCGATGCGGCCGTCCACGGCGACGAAGACCGGTGTCTTGCCCTGTTCGGCAAACGCTGCCGCCTGCGGCTGCTGCGCGCTGCAGGAAACGCCGGCTTCGTCGAGCAGTGCGGCGTTGCCGATCAGCATCGGCAGACCCTGGCAGTGGGCGCGTACGCCGCGTCCCGGGATTGCCTCGAAATCGCTGCAGGCGGCCGGCTCGGCACCGCGGGCAAGGCACCAGGCAGCGATCGCGCGCGCGAGAAAGTGCTCCGAGCCGGCCTCGGCGCCGGCCAGACGGGCAAGCAGGTTCGCTTCATCGACACCCTCGACGGCGATGAAGTCGGTGACGGCAGGCTTGCCTTCGGTGATGGTGCCGGTCTTGTCGAAAACCACGGTCGTGAGGCTCGACGCCGTTTCGAGCGCCTCGCCGTTGCGGATATAGATGCCGCGCCTGGCGGCCTCGCCGGTGCCAACCATGATCGCCGTCGGCGTCGCCAGCCCGAGTGCGCACGGGCAGGCGATCAGGAGCACGGCGATGGCGTGTGCCAGGGCCGTGGCCGGGTGAGCGCGCGCCAGCAACCAGCCGCCGAGGGTCAACGCGGCGATGCCGCCAACCGCCGGCACGAAGCGCGCCGAAATGCGGTCGGCAAGCTTCTGGACCGGCAGCTTGCTGCCCTGCGCGTGGTCGACCAGGCGGACGATTCCGGCGAGCACGGTGTTTGCGCCGACGGCCGTGACGCGCAGCGTGAAAGTGCCGTTGCCGTTGAGGCAGCCGGCGTGCACCGTGTCGCCCGGCTTCTTGCTGACCGGCAACGACTCGCCGCTGAGCATCGCTTCGTCGACTGCCGAACTGCCGCAGACCAGCAGGCCGTCGGCCGGAATGCGGTCACCGGGGCGCAAGCGCAGCAGATCGCCGACGACGACCCGGTCGATCGGCACGACCTGCTCTTCACCATCGCGCAGGACAACGGCAGTTTCCGCCTGCAGTTCGATCAACTTGCGGATCGCCTCGCTGGCCTGGCCCTTGGCTCGCTCTTCGAGAAAACGGCCAAGCAGGACGAAACCGACAATCCCGGCCGCCGCTTCGAAGTAGACGTGATGCTGCGGCCGGAACAGCCCCGGCAGGCTGTACAGGTAGGCTGCCCCCGCGCCGAGCGCGATCAGCGAATCCATGTTGGCGCTTTTCTGCTGCGCCAGCTGCCAGGCCCTGGCGAAGATCTCCCTGCCCGGGCCGAACAGCACCGGCGTGGCCAGCGCGAATTCGAGCCCGCGCAGCGCCGGCGAGCGGTGCATCGCCATGCCCAGGAGCATCACGGGTGCAGTCAGTGCCGCAGCGACGATGACCCGCTTTTTCGCCCGCGCCAGCTGTTCCTTCTCGCGCTCGACGAGCAGGCGGCGTTGCGCCAGCGTGTCGATCGGCTGTGCCCGGTAACCGAGCCTGCCGATCAGCGCGAAAACGTCGTCGCGGCCGAGCGTGCCACGGACCAGCGCGGTCTGCGCGGCAAAGTTCACGTTCGCCACTTGCACCCGCGGATCCCGGCGCAGCGACAGTTCGATCAGCAGCGCGCACGAGGCGCAGCTCATTCCTTCGATGGCCAGCGAGCATTCCTGCAGGGGCGTGTCGTCGGCGACTGCCGCCGCCGGCTTCGCCGGCGGGCAGGCAATCAGGTTGTCGAGCAGGCCATCGACGATCGCCAGCAGGCGCTGCTCGGGTAGGCGGCGCGGATCGTAGTGGATCGCCAGCGAGCCAATATCCGGCACGGCCCGCACCTCGCTGATTTCCGGGCGCTTGCGCAGGAGGATTTCGAGGATGTAGCAGCGCTCGGCATTGCGGACCAGCGGCGGCGCGAGCAGGCGAACGCGCCGGGTCAGCCGGTGCACGACGCGGCAGTTCCGCTGGGCCTCGCCGCTCATTTGCCCGTGCCGGTCTTGCGATAGCGAACCAGCAGGAAGACCAGGTAGAAGATCGTCAGCCAGGCGTAGCGGAACTTCAGCGGCTCGCGCAACCAGCGCTGGGTGATCAGGTCCCAATGGACGCGGATCAGGTAGAAGGCCAGCAGGTCGTTGAGAAAATTGATGATCGCCTGCTCGGTCAGCGCGCTCTCGAGCATCGGCTGCACACGTTCCTGCACGCCGCGCAGCTGCGGGTGGCGCGACATTTCCTGCATCACCCGGCGCAGGGCCCGCCGGGCGCGCGCTTCGATGTTCAGGCTGCCGCCGGCGCGGCGCGTCTTCGCCGGCGACGCTGCAGTGGCCCGATCGTCGCGCGCCGCCATGGTCGCCGTATCGTCGCCCGCCGGGAGTTCGCCGAGCGCTGCGAACAGCCGGCGCGCGACGGCATGCAGATCGCAGACATGCTCGTCGTAGAACACCGACAGCTTGCGCTCGGCGGCATGGATCGTCACGCGATAGACGCCGTCCTGACGGCGCAGCGCGGTCTCGATGGCGTTTGCCGCGGCGAGGGAACACAGTTCGGCCGGCAGGGCGAAGCGGACATGGCCAGGATCGCGGTAGCGAACGACGATCTGTCTGGACAGGGCGTCTGGATCGGGGGCTGCAGTCATCGCCTGGCTCCGGTAACGCTGACCCGCATCAGCCGGCCTGGGTTGCCGGCTCGTCGACGCCGGCCGCAGCCGGGGCCGGCTGTGCCGCTCGCGCTTCGCTTTCCTTGGCCTCTTCGATCAGGTCGGCGAGGCTTTCCTTCTGCTGCAGGGCGAAGTCCTTGCCGATGCCACAGGCTTTCGAAACGGTCAGGGCGATTTCCTTGCGGTAGCGGTGCAGCAGGTAACCGGCGACGACACCGCCGGCGACGCCGACGGCCAGCAGCGTCAGCGGATTGACCAGCAGCGTGCGGCCGACCACTCCACCAGCCGCCGCGGCGGTGGCGCCCGTCGCGGCTCCCTGGGTAACCGGCTTGCTCATCAGGTGCCCGAGCGTTCCCATCGCTCCTTCGTTCATCATCATGTTCATGGATCTTCCTTTCGTTCTCAAACGCTTTCGTTGTCATTCTGCGGCGAATCCGGCGGTACTTCATTGATCTCGTGCAACATCTGATAGATCCCCCGACAACCTTCGCAGCAGAACGGCAGGCGCCGCTCCGCTGTGCGCAGGATCAGGGGCCGGAGGCCGCAGTCGAGGCCACACAGGGCACAGGCCTGGCTGTCGCTCACTGCAGCAGGTCCACTGCCAGGCGCTCGAAGGTGGCTTCGTCGGCTTCGCCAAGCACTTTGCCACGGATCCGGCCGTCGGCGCCGACGAAGTAGGTCGTCGGCAGCGCGACGACGCCGTATTGTCGTGAAATCGCCGCCTTTTCGTCGAGCAGCGCGGGGTAGGTGACCCCGATCCTGCCGATGAACGCGTCCACTTCCTGTCGGCTCTGGCCGGCGTTGACCGCGATCACCGCCAGCCCCCGCTCCCTGTGCCGTTGCCAGACGCGTTCGATGGCCTGCATCTCGTTTTCGCAGTAGCGGCACCAGTCGGCCCAGAAGCGAATGACGACCGGTCTGCTGCGCAGGTCGTCAGGGAATCTGACCGGGGCACCGCCGAGGCTGCTGGCGGTGAACGCGGGCGCGATGTCGCCGCTGTTCAGCCTGTTGGCGTTGCCTTCATCGCAGGCCGTCAAGGTCAGGACGGCGAGGAAGCTCAGCAGGGCGATCGGTTGCCGGAGCATGCTAGCCATCGAGCAGAATCAGGCGCGAGTTGAGGATCATCAGCGAAGCGACGGCGGCGACGACAACGAACATCGCTGCGGCCACGGTCGCCAGTCGCTTGCCGACGGCCGGTATGATGCGCTCCAGGCTCGGAATGCGGGCGAAGGGCTGCATGGCACCGACGCCCAGCCCGGCAGCCGTGGCGACGAAAAGCGGCAGATACAACCAGTAACCCTGGTAGCCGTATTCGGGCTTGAGGATGCAGAAAGGGCAATGGTGCTGCGGGTGTTCGTAAACGTAGAGCGAGACGAACGAGAGGATGCCGGCGATGGTCACGACGAAGGCCACGCCGGAGAGCAGCGCGACCAGCCAGGGCGCGCATTGCCGCAGGCGGTAGAGGAGTCCGGCGCCAGCGGCCAGCAGCAGTGTGAGGTAGAAAGCGATCATCGTCGGCAGCGGTGGCGCAGCGGCGACACTGGCGCTGAGGCTCGGCGTTGCTTCCGAAAACAGGCTGCCGCAGCAGGAAGTGATGACATCGGCCTTGAGCCCGAGAAAGTAGCGCAACTGTAGCACCGCGCTGGCGATGACGCAGGGCAGCAGGATCAGCAGCAGCAGGTACTTGACGCGCACCAGCGGGTAGTCAGGCGCGAGGGTGTCGACGTGATTGATCACCAGCCAGCTCGAGGCCAGGAAAAAAATGAGGATCTGCGCGATCAGTGCCGGGAAGCCGAAGGCATTGACCTTGAACGCGCCAACCGCGCACATCGCGCCGACGAACATCGACGACATCCGGTCGGCGTTGAAGACGAACAACAGCAGCGCGACGAGCTGGCTGGCGAAGAGGAAGGAGAGCAGGGTCGACAGCAGGTAGGTTCGGCGTTCGAGCACGAGCTGGCGTTCGCTGCCGCTGCGGATGTCCCAGTGGCGCACGAGGTCGATGGCCAGCGGCGCGGCGGCGAGCAGCAGGCCGACGCAGACCAGCGAGGCGAGCAGCAAGGCGATGATCGCGGGCTGGAAGATCATCCATTCCCCCCGGGCGGCGGTGGCACGATGCAACCGTCGCGCAGGTCGATCACCTGATGGACGATCGCCGAATCGACGACCAGCGGGTCATGACTGGTCAGGATCACCGTCTTGCCGATGCCGTGCAGCCTTTCCAGGATGGCCATGAATTCGAGCGCCAGCGCGCTGTCGAGATTGGCCGTCGGTTCGTCGGCGATGATGATCTGCGGATCGTTGATCAGCGCGCGCGCGATTGCCACCCGCTGCTGTTCGCCGCCCGAGAGGTGTTCGACGGCGGCCGCGCGCCGATGCGACAGGCGCAGATCACCCAGCAGGCGCTCGGCGCGCTCGTGCAGCGTACGCCAGTGGCCGCCCAGCGGGTAGGCCGGCAGCATGACGTTTTCCTGGGCCGAGAGGCCCCTGATCAGATTGAATTGCTGGAAGATGAAGCCGAAGCTCTGGCGCCGGATGTCGGTCAGGAAACGCTCGGGGAGTCCCGAGATGTCGCGGTCGCCGAGGCGGACGCGGCCGCTGGTCGGCCGTGAGAGGCAGCCGATGATCGACAGCAGCGTCGTCTTGCCCGAGCCGCTCGGCCCGCGGAAGGCGGTGACGCGCTGCGCCGGCAGATGCAGGTCGATGCCCTTGAGGGCATGGAACTCGTTCTCCCGGCCGGCGTTGAAGGCCTTGTGGATGTCTTTCAGCTCGATCATCGTTGGCTCAGCCGCGCATCACTGCGTCGGGGTCGGTAATCGCCGCCCGCCAGATCGGCACCAGGGTTGCCGCAGCGTAGGGGAAGACGGTGAAAAAGAACAGCGTCGCGACCTGGAAGCCGTCGATCACCGGGCTCAGTTCGAAGCGCGGGTAGAGCACCGCCCAGCCCTTGAGGACCGGTGCGAAGAGCGACGAAGAGAAGCGGAAGACGTGCAGGTAGGCAGTGAGATAGCCGATCAGGAAAGCCGCCTGCGAGATCAGGGCCCCTTCCCAGAACTTCATCTTCAGGACATCGCCGGTTTCCCAGCCGATCGCCTTGAGAATGCCGATCTCGCGCTTCTCGTCGGCCGACAGGCCGGAGGCCTTCTCCCAGGCGAGGATGGCGAAGGCGAGGATGGCCAGCGAGGCAAGCGCCAGGACGATGCCCTCGCGCCAGTTGAAGACCGACTCGTAGGTACGCAGGATTTCCGCACGCAGGATCGGCCGTGCATCCGGGAACTGCTGCGCCAGCTTGCTGGCGATGTTGCGCACTTCGAGCGGATTGGCGACCGACAGGGCGATGTCGGTGAAATGGCCGGCGGCGATGGCGAAGAAGGCGCGGAAGTCTGCTTCGCTCAGCAGCACCAGGTCGGCGCTCACCAGCTCCGAGTCGCTGGGCAGGATGCCGGCGATCGTGAAGCTGAAGAGCTGTCCCGAATAGGAACGGAAGGAAATGAGGTTGCCGACGGCGAGGCCGCGTGCCCGGGCCATGCCCGCGCCGACGAACAGTGTGCCGGCAGCGATCTCCTGATGGTTTGGCACCATGAAGGTGTAGTTGGCCTTGACCACCGGGTCGTAATAATAGCCCCAGAGGCGGCCTTCCTTCTCCTGCACGCCGCGGATGCGGCCGATACGTTCGAGGTAGCCGGGCGGGATCAGGTCGTGGCGGCCGGCGACCATCCGCTGCAAGACGATTTCCGGTGCGCCGGCGAGAACCTGGGTCGCGGCCTGCCGCAGCGCGTGGGTGAACAGCATCACCGAGGCGAGCAGAAAGACGATCAGCGTATAGACCAGCAACAGACCGAGGTTTTTCGCCTTGCGCCGCGCCAGCGACGAGAGTGTGAAATCAATCAGGTACTTCTGTTTCTCGATCCAGGCGTTCATTGGCGGCAGTCAGGCTGGCGGGCGGCGGGACCAGCGAACCGGTCGGAAAGTGTTCGAGGCCCAGCGGATGATCCTGGAACGCCGAATGCAGGTCGGCCTGCGACAGGTGGCGCGTGTAGCGGGCTTCGGTGAACAGGCAAAGGTCGGTCAGCTGCAGTTGGACGACCAGTTCGCCCATGCGCACGCCGGCAGCGGCGCGTTGCTGGCGCAGCCAGGCGGCATCCGCAAAGCTGGCAGCGACCAGGCTGACGGCGCAGGCGAGGGCAATCAGGGCGCGATGGCTGCGGCGGGCAACGGGCATGGCTTCAGGCAAGAAGCGGCCGCAGACGCCGGCTTGCGCCGATCACCTGCGGCCAGAAAAACCGGCAACCATCGCGTCAATGCCGCCGGCGGCCAGGGGCGAGTGGCGGGCGACGCCTGCCGGCCGGTAGGGCATCAAACCCGATTCGCAGCCCGCATCAGGGCGCCGCGCAGCGCGATCGTCAGGCTGCTGCCAATGCCGACGCGCTGCGCCAGCGCCGGCAGAATGATCAGGGAGGCAAGCGCGAAACCGGCACCGAGCAGCAGTGAGGTCAGTTCGCCATCGTCTTCGCTGCAGTCTGGATGGTTGTCTTGCATGGTGGGCCTCCCCTGGCGCGATCGGTTCTCAGGTCTTCGGATAGAATGGACGAATCTTAGTGTGCTTCCCGGTTTTGTTGAATGCGGCAAATTGTCGCAGCACCTTTCTCTGCGAGTCCTGCCCGATGATCTCTTCGCCTGTTCGTGTCGGCTTGCTGGCGCTGTTGCTCTTATCGTCCACCGGCAATGCGCAGCTGGCGGCGGAAGCGGTGGCGCCGTCGCCGGAGCGCCGGAAGGAGCTCATTCACCTGGTTCGTCAGGATTGCGGTTCGTGCCACGGCATGACCTTGCAGGGTGGGCTCGGCCCCTCGTTGAAGCCCGAAGCCTTGCGCGAGAAGCCGGTCGATTCGCTGGTCGCCACGATTTACGGCGGTCGCCCGGGGACGCCGATGCCGCCCTGGCATCGCTTCCTGACCGAGGACGAGGCGCGCTGGGTCGTCGATCAGCTGCTGGCGGGGTTTCCCGAATAAACTGCGGCACCGGAGATACTGGCCGAAAGGTTGCCCGCCCTCCGGCAGCCCGCCATCGCCAGGAGGGAGAGCCGGCCGGCTTGATGCCAACAAGGCGCACGCCAGCCGGTGCGGGCAACGGGTCTAGTAGACCGCCTCCCAGTCGCCGGCCGGATTGCGCACCACGACCATTCGCGGCGGGAATGCGCTATAGAGTGCCATGCCGGCACACATCCGGGCTTCCTCTCCCTTGATCTTCTGGAATTTTGCCGGGTCGGCTGGACGGAACAGATCGCCGCTCGTGCTGCGCAGCACCACCTCCGCGTTGCCGGTCAGCGTCGCGTCCAGTTGACCGGCCGTCGGAGCGTTGATGCGCACCCCGGCAGCGTAAGCCTTGTCAAGACACTTGCTCTTGCGGACGTCTTCGACCTTGATCTGCGGGCTGGTCTTGAGCGCCGCATAGACTCCCTCGAATGGCGGCCGGAAGCTGTCGGCACGCGCTTTCACCAGCGCTTCGAGGGCCTGCCTGTCGGCGCTGCCGAGTGCTGTCACCGCCGGCGCGCGATGCCAGGGGTATTCAGTGGCAAACGGCGCGTCGAACTCGCGCGCCATGCTGAGTTTCCCGGCCGCTGCCTTTTCCTCGACGCCTTCGCCGCTCTGATTGGTCGACGTGATCTGCCCGGCACTTCGCTGCTCGGTCGCCTCGTCATTGACGACAGCCCAGCGCAACTGGGCGCGATAGCTGGCCTTGGCATCGCCGGGCTCGAAATCAAAGCGAATGCTGTTCCTTCCCCGGCGCAGCGCCGGTCCGATGGAAGCCACGGGAACCCACACCGAGGGTGCGATCTCGCGCGCCTCGAAGAGTACCGGCACCTTTTCCTGGCGCACTTCCTGCTCGGCAAGGAAGATGTTGTTCAGGTAGACCCGCGCCTTGCCCGCAACGGTCGTCACCTGTTCGTCCTGCTTCGCATTGCCTGTGAATGGCGTGAACTTGAACTCGACGTTGATCACCGCCGCCGACGTCAGTGACGTGTAGACGTACATCAGAACCGCTAGCGCTGCCTTTTTCATGACTGGTCCTTTCCCTGTCGTGCGACCGCATTGATTGCTGAACTTGTCAGTCATTGCTTGACGTTCTTGCATGTCTGACTACTCCCACTCGATCGTCGCCGGCGGTTTGCCCGAGATGTCGTAAACGACCCGGTTGATGCCCCGCACCTCGTTGATGATCCGGTTTGACACCTTGCCGAGCAGGTGGTGCGGCAACTCGGCCCACTGGGCGGTCATGAAGTCCTGCGTCTCGACGGCACGCAAGGCGACGACGTATTCGTAGGTCCGGCCATCGCCCATGACGCCGACCGACTTGACCGGCAGGAAGACCGCGAAGGCCTGGCTGGTCTTCTCGTACCAGCCGGCCGCACGCAGCTCGTCGATGAATATGGCGTCGGCCCGGCGCAACAGCTCGGCGAACTCGGGCTTCACCTCGCCGAGGATCCGGACGCCCAGGCCGGGGCCCGGGAAGGGGTGACGGTAAACCATGTCATGCGGCAGGCCGAGAGCGATGCCGAGTTCGCGCACTTCATCCTTGAACAGTTCGCGCAGCGGTTCGAGCAGCTTGAGATTGAGCTGTTCGGGCAGGCCGCCGACGTTGTGGTGGCTCTTGATGGTGTGCGCCTTCTTGGTTTTTGCGCCGGCGGACTCAATCACGTCGGGGTAGATCGTGCCCTGCGCCAGCCACCTGGCGTTGCCGAGCCTGGCCGCCTCGGCCTGGAAAACCTCGACGAACTCGCGGCCGATGATCTTGCGCTTCTGCTCGGGATCGACAACTCCTTCGAGGTGGCCCATGAACTGCGCAGTGGCATCGACGTGTACCACCTTGACGCCGAGATTGCGGGCAAAGGTGTGCATTACCTGTTCGGCCTCGTTCAGGCGCAGCAAGCCGTTATCGACGAAGACGCAGGTCAGTTGTTCGCCGATCGCGCGATGGATCAGCGCCGCCGCCACGGAAGAGTCGACGCCGCCCGAAAGACCGAGAATGACCTCCTCGCTACCCACCCGGGAACGAATCCTGTCGACTGCCTCGGTGACGTAATCGGGCATGTTCCAGTCGCGTCCGCAGCCGCAGATGTCGCGGACGAAGCGGCAAATGATTTCCTTGCCTTTGAGGGTGTGGGTGACCTCCGGATGAAACTGCACGGCGTAGAATCCGCGGCGCTCATCGGCCATTGCCGCAATCGGTGTCGATGCGTTGCTGCCGATGACGCTGAACCCCGGTGGCAAGCCGGTGACCTTGTCGCCATGGCTCATCCAGACGTCGAGCAGCCCATGACCCTGACCATTGCGGCGGTCCTCGATGCCCTTGAACAAGGCAGAGTGGCCGTGGGCGCGCATTTCCGCATAGCCGAACTCTCGCCTGGCCGAGCTTTCGACCTTGCCTCCCAACTGCGCGGCCATGGTCTGCATGCCGTAGCAGATACCGAGGACGGGCACGCCGAGTTCGAACACCACCTGCGGTGCCTTGAAGTCCTCGACCTCGTAGACCGAATTCGGACCGCCCGAGAGGATGATGCCCTGCGGCTTGAAGTCGCGGATGAACTGCTCGGCGACGTCATAGGGATGCAGTTCGCAGTACACCTGTTGCTCGCGCACGCGGCGAGCGATCAGTTGCGCGACCTGCGAGCCAAAGTCGAGAATCAGGATCTTTTGATGGGACATCGTGCGGCCTCAAATGACACGGGCGGCCTGCCGCCGCCCGCTGATCGTCGCGTGCTGCTCAATCGACGTGATAGTTGGGAGCTTCCTTGGTGATCTGAACGTCATGGACGTGCGACTCTCGCACGCCTGCCGAGGTGATTTCGACGAAGCTGGCCTTGTCATGCATTTCGGCGATCGACTGGCAGCCGAGGTAACCCATCGACGAACGCAGGCCGCCCATCAGCTGATGAATGACGGCCAGCACAGAGCCCTTGTAGGGTACGCGGCCTTCAATGCCTTCCGGAACCAGCTTGTCGAGGTTGGCGGTATCCTGGAAATAGCGGTCCGCCGCACCCGCAGCCATGGCGCCGATCGAGCCCATGCCGCGGTACGACTTGTAGGAACGACCCTGAAACAGCTCGACCTCGCCAGGTGCTTCCTCGGTGCCGGCAAAAAGGCCACCGAGCATGACCGCGTCACCACCCGCGGCGATCGCCTTGGCGATGTCGCCCGAGTAGCGGATGCCACCGTCGGCGATCATCGGCACGCCGCTGTCCTTGAGGGCTTCAAAAACCATCTGGATAGCGGTGATCTGGGGTACGCCAACGCCGGCGACGATGCGCGTGGTGCAGATCGAGCCCGGGCCGATGCCGACCTTGACGCCGTCGGTTCCATGATCGATCATCGCCCGCGCTGCATCCGCCGTGGCAATGTTGCCGCCGATCACTTCAACCTGCGGAAAGTTGCGCTTGACCCAACGGACGCGGTCGAGCACGCCCTGCGAGTGGCCGTGTGCCGTATCGACCACCAGCAGGTCGACACCTGCCTCGGCGAGCAATTCGGCGCGCTCCTCGGTGCCCGGGCCAACACCCAGGGCAGCGCCGACGCGCAGGCGACCAGCGGCATCCTTGCTCGCATCCGGGTGTTCGGTGGTTTTGATGATGTCCTTGACGGTGATCAGGCCGCGCAGTTCGAAAGCATCGTTGACCACCAGCACGCGCTCCAGGCGGTGTTTGTGGATCAGCGCCTTGCCTTCCTCGACGGTTGCTCCCTCATGCACCGTCACCAGACGGTCGCGCGGGGTCATGATGTTTCTCACCGGTTGATCAAGCATGGTCTCGAAGCGCAGGTCGCGGTTGGTGACGATGCCGACGACGAGCTGGCCGTCGAGCACCGGCACACCCGAGATCCGGTGCAGGCGGGTCAGTGCCAGCACGTCGCGCACGGACATGTGTGGCGGAACGGTGATCGGATCCTTCAGAATGCCTGATTCAAAGCGTTTGACCTTGGCCACCTCAGCCGCCTGCGCCTTCGGGCTGAGGTTCTTGTGCACGATCCCGATACCGCCCTCCTGTGCCAGGGCGATCGCCAGACGACTCTCGGTGACGGTATCCATCGCCGCCGAAACCAATGGCAGATTGAGGTGGATATTTCGCGTCAGGCGCGTCTTTAGCGTGACATCGCGCGGCATGATCGTCGAGTGGGCGGGGAGGAGGAGGACGTCGTCGAACGTCAGCGCCCGTTGGATTAAACGCATGGCCTTTGATCCGAGGTCACAAAAACGTATTATACAGCCTGCTCCCTTAGGGCTGAATGACCATGAAACGCTTCGTTTTCGCCACCCTCACCCTGTCCGCTGCCATTGCCGCGCAAGGCCAGATTTATCAGTGGCAGGATGAGCGCAACCGGACCGTGATTTCCGACCGACCGCCGACCGGTCAGGTCCGGCAGCAACGCACGGTCGAGGCAGCGGCGCCGGCGCCAAGTGAAGCCGGCAAGACGCTGGCCGATCGCGATATGGAATTCCGCAAGCGTCAGAAGGAGTCGCGGGACGCGGCCGAAAAGGGCGAGGCCGATCGCCGTGCCAGCGCGCAAAGACAGGAGGGCTGCGAAGCGGCACGCAGCGCGCTGCAGACCCTGCAGTCCGGTGACCGGGTGGCGATGCATGACAGCAAGGGCGAGCGTTATTACCTCGATGACACGCAGCGTCAGGAGGAAATCGCCAAAGCCCGCCAGGCGGTGCAGGCAAATTGCCGGTAAGCGCTGCTACTCAACCTCGCTCTCGCCGGCGCCTTTTTTCATCACCTTCCCTGCGGCGGCTCGCTGCTTGCGCACTTCCTTGGGATCGGCGATCAAGGGCCGGTAGATTTCCACCCGGTCGTGATCGCGCAGGAGCGCCTCTGGCTTGCTGAGCTTGGCGAAAACACCGATCTTGTTTTTTGCCAGATCGATCTCCGGATGCTTCTGCAACAGCCCGGAAGCGTCTATCGCCTGCCGTACCGTGCTGCCCGCTGGCAGCTTCAGGGTGATGAGCTGCTGCTTCGCCGGCAGGGCGTAGATCACTTCGATGGTCAGCATCTCAGGCATTCGGCACTCCATGCACCTCGTTCGCACGCTTGACGAAGGCGTCGACGAAAGTGTTGGCAATCTGGCTGAACACCGGGCCAATGACCTTTTCGAACATCTTGCTTGAAAACTCGTAGGAGAGCTGGAACTCGATCTTGCAGGCTTCGGCACTCAACGATTTGAAACGCCACAAGCCATCAAGTCGGCGAAACGGGCCATCAACCAGCGTGATCTTCATCGACGACGGGGACTCCTTGTCGTTTTCGGTCGTGAAGTGGGACTTGACGCTGCGATAGTTGATGTGCAGGGTGGCGACGGTCTTCCGGTCGTCGCGGAACTCGCAGCGTGTCTGGCTGCACCACGGCAGGAACAGGGGATAGTCCTCGACACGGTCGACCAGGTCGAACATCTGTTGCGACGAACGCTCGATCAGCACCGATTTCCTGACCATGGCCATCCTCTGCCACACCTCGTGAATCCTGTAGAATCGCGGATTCTAGCACTCCCGAACCCTGCTTACCCGAGAAAAGGCACCATGAGCATTGTCGCCAACAAGAAGGCTTTTCATGATTATTTCATAGAAGAGAAGCTGGAAGCGGGTATCGCGCTGGAGGGCTGGGAGGTCAAGGCGATCCGCGCCGGCCGCGCGAGCATCAAGGAATCCTATGTCGTCATCCGCGACGGCGAGGTCTTCCTGTTCGGGATGCACATCACGCCGCTGCTGGCCGCCTCGTCGCATGTCAAACCCGACCCGGTCCGCACCCGCAAGCTGTTGCTGCACAGCAAGCAGATCAGCAAGCTGATCGGCCAGGTCGAACGCGCCGGCTACACTTTGCTGCCGCTCGACTTGCACTTCCAGCGGGGTCGCATCAAGATCGAGATCGGCCTCGCCAAGGGGAAGAAGCAACACGACAAGCGGGAAGCCGAGAAGGAGCGCGACTGGGTACGCGAGAAGGCGCGGCTGATGCGCGTCAAGGTCTAGCGCGACGGTGCTTTCGCCGTAACGTTCCGCAGCCGCCTGGCCGCTCCCAAGGGGCTGGCGCCGATTCAGCCAACTGCGCTCAACTGAGGTGCCGTAGCGAGCGCTGCTGCCTTTCCCCGGAAAGCGCCGCGTCGCTGAGGCGCTGACGGACATAGTTGATGTGGGTTTGTGCAGCAAGCCGGGCGGCGTCCGGTCTGCGGGCAACAATCGCATCGCGGATCGCCTGGTGTTGCGCCATCAGATGCCGACCGGTATCCGGGCTGACTGCCATCTCCCGCAGGCTGCGCCGAACATGTTCGTGCAGCAGGCGCAGGACGCTGGCCACCAGGTGACCGAACAGGGCGTTGTGCGCCGATTCCGCAACCGTCAGATGAAAAGCGACATCGGCAGCGACCTGCGCGCTGCGGTCTTCGCCATGATATGCCTCGTCAAGGCGCACATAGGCCTGTTCGAGACGTTCCAGGTCGGCGTCGGTGGCCCGCTGGGCGGCCAGTTCGGCGGCGGACGCTTCAAGCAGATGGCGGAACTCTAGGACGTCGTCCTGCAGAAAAGGGTGTTGATCAAGCAGCTGTTGCCAGGGATCAATGAAGCTCGCCTCCAGCCGGTCGGTCACGTAGGTGCCGCCGCCATGCCGGCTCACCAGCAGTTCCCGGGAAACCAGCTTCTTGATCGCTTCGCGCAGTGACGGGCGGGAAACCCCGAGTTCGATCGCCAATTCGCGTTCGGCAGGCAGGCGATCGCCGGGCTTCAACGAGCCCTCGAGAATCCGCGTCTCCAGCTGATGAGCGATGGCGTCGGGGATGCGCGGCAGGTTGAGCTTGCTGTAGGTCATGTCGAGTGGCAGGGTCTTCGGATCCGGTGCGGCTGATTATTGCAGGAATTCAGTGGTCTTACCAGTTTTGCTCGATGCGCGGTGCGCAGGCGATCGACTCGGTCGCCGAGTCCAGCGACCAATCCCTGCCAATTGACAAAGCGGACGCTCGCGACTAGTGTACTCGGAAAGTGGTCTTACCACTTGTCAGCCAACGTCAACCCAAGGAGCATGCGATGGACGAAACAGGCAGCCGCCAATACCCGGAAAAGCCGGCCAGGGTCTACCTCTTCGGGACCTGCCTGATCGACATGTTCTGCCCGGAGGCCGGCATGGATGCCGTACGCCTGCTCGAGCGCGAGGGAATCGAGGTTCATTTCCCGGCTGACCAGACCTGCTGCGGGCAACCAGCGCACAGCAGTGGCTTTCCCGAGCAGACCCGCGCGGTAGCGCTCGCCCAGTTGCGTCTCTTCCCGGAGCCGTGGCCGGTGATTGTCCCCTCCGGATCCTGCGCCGGCATGATGCGGCACCACTATCCCAAGATTTTCGCCGACGATCCGAGACTGCTGGGCGAGGCGCGAGCACTCGCCGACCGTATTTTCGAACTCTCCGAGTTCCTGCTCAATGTTGCCAGGATCAGGCTCGCCGATCAGGGGGCGCCGGTGCGGGTCGCGCTGCACACCTCGTGTGCTGCTCGTCGCGAGATGGGCACGCATGTTCACGCCCGCGCCCTGCTGGGCCAGTTGCCGGGGGTCGAAGTCGCCATGCACGGACATGAATCCGAATGCTGTGGCTTCGGTGGCACTTTTTCGCTCAAGCATCCGTCGATTTCTTCGGCGATGGCCAGCGACAAGGTCGATGCGCTCAAGGAAACAGGTGCCCAGACCTTCCTCTCGGCTGACTGCGGTTGCATGCTCAACCTCAACCACACCCTGCAGAAGCGCGGGGACGGTTGGCAGGGACAGCATCTGGCGACCTTTCTCTGGCAGCGCACGGGCGGCGAAGGAGGGCGGCAATGAGCGCCCGCGACAACATCCTGCAACGCCTGCGCGCGGCGCCGCAGGGCACGCCACCGCTGGCGCCCGACGTGCGTGCTTTCCATCTCGCGTGCAGCGCCGGCGCGCCAGTCAGCACCCGCGCCGCGCGCATCGAGCTTTTCTGCGAGAAGATGGCCTTCTGGCACGGCGAGGTCGTTCGGGTGACGCGCGAGACCTGGCCGCAGAAGCTCGCCCAGTTGTGCGCCGCGAAAGGTGTCCGTTCGCTGCTGCACGGTGAGTCGTACGCTGCGGCGCTGACCGGCGCCGGCATCGGTGGTCTGAAGCCTTACGACCGACCGGTCGAGGAGTGGAAGCAGGAACTGTTCGAAGACACCGATGCCAGCCTGACCTCGACGCGCGGCGGCATCGCCGAAACCGGCACGCTGATCATCTGGCCGGATGCCAACGAGCCGCGTCTGATGTCGCTGGTGCCGCCGATTCATTTTGCGCTGCTCGACGCCGGCCAGCTCTACGACACGCTGTTTGCGGCGATCGTCGGGCAGGGCTGGAGCGCCAGCATGCCGACCAACGCGTTGCTGGTCTCGGGCCCGTCGAAGACCGCCGACATCCAGGTGACGCTCGCTTACGGCGCGCATGGCCCGAAGGAGTTGATCGTGCTGTTGCTGGTCGATGAGGAGGAAATGCAATGAACGCACAGCCACTGAACTTCGTCCCGGCCAGCGAATTCAAAGCGCGCGCTGCAGCCGCGGTGTCCGATCCGCACCTGCGCCAGAGCTTCCGTGGCGCGATGGATTTCCTGATCGGCAAGCGCGCGGCGCAGTTCCCGGACGCCGACCTGCTCGAGCGCCAGCGCGGGCTCGCCGAACACATCCGCAAGTACAGCCTGGCTCGCCTGCCCGAGCTGCTCGAACAGCTCGAGCGCAAACTGACCGAGAACGGCGTGCAGGTGCACTGGGCCGAGAATCCCGAACAGGCGAACCGGATGATCATTGACATTGCTCGCCGCCATTCGACCAGGCTGATGGTCAAGGGCAAGTCCATGGTCAGCGAAGAGATCGAGCTCAACCATGCGATGGCCGACGCCGGCATGGAAGCGCTCGAAAGCGACATGGGCGAATACATCGTCCAGCTCGACGGCGAGAAGCCATCACACATCATCATGCCGGCGATCCACAAGACCAAGCAGCAGATTGCCCGACTGTTCGCCGAGAAAGTGCCGGGCGCCGGCTATACCGAGTCGGTCGATGCACTCATCGGCATCGGCCGCGCCGTCCTGCGCGAGAAGTTCATGACCGCCGAGGTCGGGCTATCGGGGGTGAACTTCGCCGTCGCCGAGACCGGCACCCTGTGCCTGGTCGAGAACGAAGGCAACGGCCGCATGTGCACCACTGTGCCCGAGGTGCACATCGCGATCACCGGCATCGAAAAGGTCGTCGAGAAACTCGAACACGTGCCGCCGTTGTTCGGGCTGCTGACGCGCTCGGCCACCGGCCAGGCGATCACGACCTATTTCAACCTGATCAGCGGTCCGCGCAAACCGGGCGAAAAGGATGGTCCGCGCGAAATGCACCTCGTGCTGGTTGACAATGGCCGTACCCAGGCCTACAGCGACGAGCAGCTACGTTCGACCTTGCAGTGCATCCGCTGCGGCGCCTGCATGAACCATTGCCCGGTCTACACCCGCATCGGCGGCCACGCCTACGGCACCACCTACCCGGGGCCGATCGGTGAAATCATCTCGCCGCACATGCTGGGTCTGGCGGCGACGCACGTCCTGCCGACCGCGTCCAGCCTCTGCGGCGCCTGCGGCGAGGTCTGCCCGGTGCGCATCCCGATTCCCGACCTGCTGATCCGCCTGCGCGGCGAGGCGCAGCACGACGCACGCCCCGGACACGCGCCGATGCTCGGCCAGGGCGCGGCAAAAAGCGGCCTGGTCGATGCCATCTGGTCGGGCTGGGCAGCGATGTACACCCGCCCGGCGCTCTACCGCGCTTTTGGCTGGCTGGCGACCCGCTTCCGGGCGTTGACGCCGCCGATGCAGTCTGGCTGGACGGTCAGCCGCACGCCATTGAAGCCGGCAAAGCGGACGCTGCACGAAGCGATGGCGGCGAGGAGAAGAGGGTGAGCAGTGCTGCCAGGCGACATGACGGCAGCTTTCGGAGACTGATGGCGATGGAGCAGCGGATGACCAGAACAGAGGCCGCAACGAGGATCTGGCTTGGCGAAGGATGCCGTCTCCTGCTCCTGCAGGGGGAAAGTCGATTTCCGTTTGGTGCTCTGACGATAGCCCTCATCGCCTTGCTCGGCGCTGGATCAATCCACGCACAAGGTGGCAAGGAAGCCTTGTCGATCGACCAGCAAGGCAATGTCGGCGTTGGCACAGGCGTCCCACAGGCTTTTCAGGTCGAACTGCCGGAAAGCGCCAAACCTTCTGCTCCCAGGCCCGGGGTCACGCTGTCCGGAGGCGCCGACGGCAACGCCAACATCGAACTGCGCAACAATGGCAGCGGCACGCCCTACATCGACTTCGCCCAGGGACGCGGTGGGGATTACGACGCTCGCATCATTCTGAAGGAGCCAGGAAAGCTGGCAATCGAAGGCGCCACCTTGAGCGCCAAATCCGTTGAGACCGATTCGGGTATTTCGTTGGATGCGCTCCGGAATGCCCTGAACATGCTCGTGCCGATCGGTACGATCATGGCCTACGGCGGCGACACCACCAAAGCTGACGTAGTCAGCCAGTTGGCAGCGCAGGGATGGCTTCCCTGCGATGGCCGCGCCGTGAGCAAAACCACTTATGCCGACCTTTTCAAGGTGATAGGAACCTCTTTTGGCGCCGAGGGGCGCTTGGACCTTTGGGGTGCCAGCGCTACTAGTGGTCCGATGATCATGAACCGCGTTTTTGCTGTCACAAACCCTGACGGGTTTCGCGTCCCTGATTTGCGCGGGCGCTTTCTTCGTGGAACCGACCAGAGGCAACAGAGAGATCCGGACGCAGCCTTACGCCAGGATTTAGCTGGGGGGGGAAATGATGGCGACAGAGTCGGGTCGGTGCAGGAAGATCAGTTCCGAAGTCATAAGCATACCTTTGACGCTTGGCATGGTGGGGGTATTGACGGGACTTCTCAGGCGGATCCGCCGGCAATGGCTGGATGGATCAGAGGGTCGCCGGATGCCAAGGCTGTTCAGGCAACGGGGGGCGCAGAAACCCGCCCCAAGAACATCTATGTGAACTGGATCATCAGGGCGAGCCACCTGCTTCCGCGCGTGCCTTGAGCCTGCATCGAACGATTCCCCGGCAGAACCGGGGGGTTCCCGCTTTGGCTGATCTGCGTCGTCCTGGTGTTACTCCTACTCCTTGCTCACTGCTGTGCGATCACCTGGTTTTGGTCTCGGAAAGCTGCGCTACTGCGTCTATCGTGCCTAATGCTTGCGTTGCGGCGACACGTTGTAGCGTGGCCTCAAGCCGCGCTATCTGCTCTTTGACGGCGGCCAGCTCCGCCAGCTTCTGCTGGATGGCCAGGTTGCCCGCCGCCAGACGCGCGATCTCCTGCTGTTGTTGGGCAACCAGCTGGGCCTGCTCCTTGACTGTCCTGTCCTGCTCTTTGAGGGCTTCGATCAGAAGCGGAATGAGATCGTCATACCGCACCGATTTGTAGCCCGCTTCATCCGTGGTCACGGCTTCGGGCAGCACCGCTTCCACATCCTGGGCGACGACGCCGACCTGAGTCGTACTTAGTTCCTTGTGGCGTTTGTCCCGCTCCGTTTTCCAGAGCTGTTCGTTTTCTGCCGCCGTCGCGTCAGGACCGACGGAGATCGTTGTTTCGATGTCGCGGGTAAAATATTTCAGTGCTTCATCATTCCATTGATAGCTCACTCCGCGCAGCTGAAGAATCTTGTCTAATGCCGTTGGCAGCGTCTGCACGTCGCTCTTGAGGCGTACATCAGACAGCACCGGTGCAGCTGCGGGGTCCGTGAAACTCCATTCCCAAGACCCACTCCTTTTGCTCCTTAGCAGTCTCCACTGATTCTCCACTTGATGTAGCAAACGGCCAGTGACGAAAAGATCACCCGAGACAACGAGTTGGTCCCAAATTCCCACTCGTCGTCTGTCTCCGCCCGCTGACTTATTGCCGATGATCATCAACGTTTTAAAACCGGTCGTGTCATTGGAAATCTCCGCCTGATTGGTGACGTTATCCGGGAAACCACTCCACTCTGAGGTGAAACGAATTGGATTGGAACCCGTCAGAATCCGTAGATTCCCCGCCACGTCAAGCTTATCGTTCGGTTCAGCTGTCCCGATGCCGACCTTGCTGCTCTTCCCGTCATTTCCGCCATCGGTCACAACGAATCGTCCCCGGGGTGTAGAGGGAGCATCCACCTCAAGCGAGCCGTTTTCACCCAACGACACTTTCTGCTTGTCGCCCAATTCGAAGCGAACCGATTTATTGGCGCCAACATGCAATGCGTTCCCAGGGTGTGGCATGCCGATGCCGACGTTGCCCGCGAAGGACGAATTGCCCGTTCCCATGACGGTCAACCCGCCATCGGGCCCGGTCGTCAAAGCCATCCGCTCATTCGCTCCATTCTTGTCGCGCCATGAGTGTCTGCCGTCAGCCGCATAGAATAAGGTGTAGGGGTTGATGCCCAGACCGAACCCGCTCCACAACTGCAATTTCAGGTTGTTGGCCGTATCCGTATCGGTGAACCTGATCTTCTGGTCGCCGTCGAGTTGAATTTTTCCCTTGCTGACTTCCAGTCTCTCGCCTGGATCCGCCGTCCCGATGCCGACCAAACCTTGGGGGTTGATGAACAACGCCTCGTCGGCGCTTACCGCGCTACCCATGAAAAGCAGGCAGACGAGAAACGGTACCAGGCCCAAGACCAGGCGCTTTGCAGAATCGTGATGGCGCTCGGACTTGCCGGCAACCCTGGACGTGCTCTGTGTCGCTTCGAGCGCGCCCGGTCGTCTCCGTACGGCAGTTAGCCCCTCTTGCAGGTCGCCGCGAAATTGTTCAGGCATGACTTTCTCCTGGTTAGGTGTTGTAGAGCCTGAGCGGAATGGTCTGCCGCTAAAGGATTGGTTTCGGCTGGGGACGAGTTGCATCGACTCCTGCTCGTTGACCGCCGGTATCCCGGGCTCGGGCAGCGGTGCACTTCTCATGGGGTCGGCGTCCCGGTCGCGATTTTCAGGGTGGCGCCTCGCCTGACTGTGAAACCCTTGCCAAGCAGCACGTTCCCAGCTGCCTTCAACACCGTCGACTGGCCGGCCGCTCCATCGACCCACAGGTGGGTGGGACTGTAAATGTTCGCGTCGGAGTCCGCGCTCAAGGTGTAGTGCGGCACGATGGCCCGCAGAACTCGATCCCCTTCGACGGTGTTTGCATACAAAGTGCCATCGCCGCCAAAGAGCAATTGGGCCTGCTCTGGAATGCCACCAGCCGGCGAGTGAAGACGGCCGGAAAAGGCGGAACCGAAGGCAAACAGATCAACCTCGCCCGCCCCGTTCCACACGAAGCGAGTGCCGGCCTGATCCGACGCCAGATTGCCACCGTTGAGTAGATACGCTGAATCGCCCACCGCAAAGGTGGGAGCTATCGCCCTTGTTGACCCTGTCAACCAGTCAATGCCAGTCAGTGTGCCCCGCTGATCTGCGACTCGCACCGCGTAGATCTGCTTGCCGGAGGCAGGTTGTTGCGCACTGCCAGGCGATAGCTGATCAGGTATCGGTTGGCTCCACAGGCCCGTCAGGGGCGGCCAATTCTCCGCAGCGGCGATCGCTCCCGAACGGTTGTTGAAGCACGCGAGCACGCCTTCGTTTACGGAGTTGGCGGCGACATAAACCTTCTCCGATCCATCGGGGTGCAGGATGACTACCGGGGCGTGGAGAGAGGGAAAATCGGCCTTGGCAAGCGCAGCCTGATTGAGAAGAGGGGTTCTAAAGGATTCGCCGGTCTGCGCATTGATGGCGACCAGTCCTTCCTTCTTGGCCGTAAGATAAACGAATCGACCGCCGGGGCCGATCGTCACGCGGCTGGTTTTTGGGTCAGCCAGTGTCACCTTCCACAGTTCCTGCAGATCCGGATTGAAGCCGTAAACCTCCTGGCCGTTGACAAGATAAAGGCTCCCACCGGGACCGAGCGAAGGCGGATTTTCAGGGTTCAGTCCCGTGAGCTCACGGACTCGGGCGGCCGCCGGAGCCTGGGCCGGGTTGCCGGAGTCGAGTTGGTAGCTAATGATCCTGCCATTGCCAACGATGTAGAGGCGACCGGACTGCGATACCAGCAGATGCTGGCCCGGGTTGCCATCTACGCTGATCGGCCAAACAGGCTTGCCACCTACCTCGATCGGCCAGACAGGCTTGGCACCGAGCGGACTCAGTGCCCGTAGCGCCTTTTTTCCTTCCTTGTCGGTCATGAGATAGACCAAGCCATTGTGGAACACCGGCGTATACGACCACGCGTTGGCGAACGGTCTGGTCACATAGGAAAACGCAACGCTGTCCTTGCCGCCAATTCTTGCCGTGGGCAGAAATGGCCGTGCGCTTTGCACGGCTGGCAGGCCGTCCGACTGGGTCAGCGCTGGCTGACCAGCCAGGGTATATTCGAGGATCAGTCGCGGCCGATGACTGAGGTTGGTCGTGCCTGCCGAAAACCAAGTGCTCCTGGCGCTGGACGGTGTCGTCAAAAGAAGCGAAAACTTTCTTTCTCCGACTTGGCCTTGTAGCGTACCCAAAAAGTCCTCTCTCGCATCCCAATATACGCGCTCCTCTTTCGCGGCTTTGAGTGTCTTGCTGCCGAAAGGAGTTCCGGTAGCCGGCTTTGGAGTCAACGTGGCATCAGAGGGGTATTCGGCTACGTTGACGGTCTGCTGGGCGGTCGCGTGTCCGCTTGAAACGAGGCTGAGGCGAGCCGCTGTAACCTTGGCTTGGGCCGGAAGCGAACTCGCTTGAAAACGAAGGAGAATATTTTTCTCGCCAAATTGGCCGCCGGCGATTTCGGCGGTTTCCACCTCCGACTGAGGAGCGGCAGTTGGCATGAGCGTGATGACACTTCTTGGTTCGCCTGCGGCTAAAGTCGCAGGAATTGCGCACGCCAAGAGCGCCAGAAACCAAATTGACAAAAGGTTGCCGATGTTGAACCGGAATCTGCGGCCGGTTGACAACCGGAAAAACTTGTTCATAACGATTCTCCCCACATGGTCAGTGAGATACCAGGATATTCAACTTGCCTGTGGATTCCGGGTCTTTCAGGAGCGACCAACAGAATAGAAAACGGTTGAAGACAACGGCTTGCATATAAAAATTCTGGCCCTGGAATTGCTGCCATCCGTCAAAGACAGGGCGCCCCTCCCATAAGCCTGTGCCTGGATGCCACTCAAACAGGAAGGAGAAAATCCGGTTACCTTGATCTTTGCCGTTCCCATTCGTGGCCAACTCCTTGAATGAGCCCATAAGGAGAAGCCGATCCGATTGGGGCATTTCAGGTGATTCCGCCTGCCGAAAGGCGACGAGTGCCGAGGCGAGCGGCGCCCCGGGATCCGGCATGATCGGAACAGGTGGACGCCGATTTTCATCCATCTCTTGCCAGGTTTCACCATCGCGCGTTGACCAGAAGTCGCGCAGTGGATCAGGCGTTTGTGGAGACTTGCTGCCCCCGTATATCCAGACCTCGGGCGAACCATCGGGAGGCGTCCAGGCAGCGGCGGCAGGATTGAGGCGGCCAGCCCACTCGCATGGCTTGGCCAAAGGAGGCCCCTCTCTTGGCACAGTGGACTTCTCTTCCGGCAAAGGAGACCACTCGAGTTGCGCATCGGGTTTCTCCTTGCCCTGCCAAACATCGCGATAGGCAGTGCCATTGTTGTAACCTCCGATGACCCATAGCGTGTCGTTGAAGACTAGGCAGGCGTGGCCCATGCGCGCCGGCATTGTAGAAGGAAAATCTTCTTCCCTCTTCCAGGACTGGTCCGCTCCATGACACCAGACCTCATTACGCGGACTATCTGGGTCGACCGAGCTGCCGCCGATCAGCCACAGCTTGTTCTTGTAGTAAATGCCAGGGCTCGTCGCCATATGTTGCGGAACGTCGCCGGGCTCAGGACGCCAGGCATCGACGCCCGTGGCCGAGGAATAAAGGGCGTAGGTGCCAAGCCCGTTCTTGAAGATGCCATACAACCGGTCCGAGCCGCTGCCGCTGAAGTCGTTCGCGACGAAGAGCCGGACCGGAGATCCCTGGGGAAGCGCGATCCGGTTCCAGCCGGGGGAAATGACCTGGACCGTTCGGTCGAGAGCATTCCGAACTTCGGTCTGATCTGCGGGTTCCTTGTATTTGCCCTCAAGGCGGTAAACGGACGTAATCGACGGCTTTTCAGTTTCGGGAAATTGACCCAGGACGGGAAACGCACCTGAGATGATCCTGTTCCCGGCATCTTGGGCGGTCCAGTTTCCCACCTCTTCATTATTCCGAAACAGGGTCAGCGTGTCGTAGCCGGTTGCGCAAAAGCCCACCGTGACCCCCGTCTGGCCGGCATGCAGAATGTAGCTGGGATTGACCGTGAAATAGCGAATGTCGGGTTTGCCCCGAGGTTCCAGTTCTTTCGTGACCGTTATTGAAGACTTCTCGCCAGTTGACCACTGTTGCCTACCCGTCGAGGTCTCAACGAGGACTTCGATTTCGGCGTTGCCCGGCGGCGTGTTGGACACGAAGCCTTGCAGTGAGATCGAAACCGGCAGGGCGGTCGGGACAGGCCCGGTATTCCACGCTTTCTTGCCGGCTGGTGGGTTTTGCAGCGGAATGATCTTCGCCGTCTTTCCAGCCGATTGCCCCGTGACTTTCAAGAATTCGTCTCGCGAAGCCAACAGGTCAACTTCCTTTGCGCCGCAACCGACTGTGACGGTCACCCTGACCGTAGTTCCTGCCGGAAGTTGCGGGATGGCGTTTACCTCAATCCCGACCTGGTTGGTGGCAGCAAAGGAGTCGCCAATTTTTACCGCCGTGTCAGCGGTTCGTGCAATGGTGAAGTCGTTCATGCGAAGTCCTTGCGAATCTAGGGTGCTGTGGTTGGTGCGGCGTCGATCGTGATGGTGAGTCGTTTTGCGTTCGCTGGCATGTCCTCGGCGCAGGCAGTGAGGCGATAGGTGGTATCGGCCTCGACGGTCACAGCGTATTCCCGCGGAAAAGGCTGCGTATCCCATTTGGCGATCAAGACGGTCGCCCCGTCATTTCGCATCTGCTCCAACTGCAATGACTCTGCCCCCTGCAGCGACCAGGCCAGATGGATGCGTGTCCCTCTGGCGACTGCCTCGGCGCCTTCGCGCACCCAGAAACTCAGGACCTTGACCGGGGCGATAGCGAGTTTCAGCCAACCCTCGGCGATAGCCGGCCAGGTATCGGAGAAAGCGGCACGGTCGGTGGCTTCCACGATCGCAGGGTCGAGTTTCCACTGGGTGACATCCGGGCGATAAGCCCACGACCATTCGCCATAATCGTCCGATGGCCTGGGCATCTCCGGCGTGGAAGAGAGCCCCAGGACTGGCGCCGTTTGAAAGAAGACCTCGCGCGCGCGCCTCGCGCCGGTCGCATCCTCGGGCGGCAGTTCGACAAAGGCTCGCGGCAGGGCCCCGGTCGTGGCGTGTACACGCGCCTGCGGATCGATCAGCATCGTCACCTGCAGCGGCTGCATGCAATCGATGTCGAAGTCCTGGACGGCAAAAAACCCGGCCGTGTTCCCGACCACGGCGCGCTTGTCCTCACCCCAGGCCGGGTAGAAGGCACCGCTGGTGATGACCCCTCCGCCCGATGGCGCAGCGGCGCATCGGAAGACACCGACCAGCCCGTCATCGGCGGCGTGGACGTCGCCGAGACGCAGAGGCCACTTGAGCTGCTGGAAACCGAGCGTGTCAAGGAGAGCATCGACGGGCGCTTCGCCGGCATCGGCGGCGCGCAGTTCGGGGCGATGCGCCGGCAGGCCGGCCGTTTCGAACCGTAGACTCGCCCGCACCAGCGCCAGCGGATGTCCGACAAGGACGGCGACACCGGGGTCTGCTTCGGGAATGCGCTCGTCGGTAGAAGCCATCACATGGTCGATGCAGGCGGAAAAGGTGTTGCCATGATCAGGGATGAGGGCCAGGACCCAGTCACGGAAGTAACGCAGGTACGGGTTGTCGATGGCCTCCGGCGCGACGCCAGGAACATCCAGCCAGTAGAACGCGGGTGCCGAGCTGCCGGACTTCAGGCCAAGCTTCCTTTGCAGCACGCCCAGAGGTTTGCCCGACGCGGAATAGATCGTCAGGCTCTTTTCCAGATGGTTGGGGACTACCCAGCCACAGACCGGTCCGCCATTCTCCTCCGGATGGCCGGAAGCGTCTTCCCACTCGAAACGCAAGCGCATGGGCTGAGTGAAGCGGGGACGCAGCTCGATGAACTTCGCGTCATGCGCAGCCACAGTCGAGCCGACCACGCACGATCTCGCACGGCGCAGTAACCGAGCCTCCCAATCCCCCGACACCGATTGATTGATCTGATCGACCGGCAGTTTCAGCGTCTGGCCGAAAGCGTCGACGACGGAAAGGCGCTTGATCTCCAGACGCCCGGCGCGGATCGGGAGGAACGGTCCGTCAGCGACGCGCGGCGCAGTACGGAAGGTGTCGCGCCGCTCATCGAAGCCGTCATTGATGGCGGCATCCACGGACGCAAGTTCATACGATTGACCCGCACTGTCGAGCCACTTGTCATAGTCGAGCGGCGGCAGTTGAATGCCGGGTTGCTGCAAGAGTAATGCGTCGTTGAAGCCGTCGAGGCTTTGCGCCAACACCCTCTGGTTCTTCATGATATTGACCAGGGGGTGAGCCTTGTCCAAGGCTTCCAGGCGTTGTACCAGGTTGTTTGCCGTGCTCGGGGTCAGGATCGCATAGCCTTGATAGCTTGCTTCCTCAGCGGAACCAGCCGGGTAGGGTCCTTCGTCTTTCAGCATCAGATCGCCGCCCGCGTTGTCCACGAGGTGCCACCGGCTGCTCAGCAAGTCTTGCGGCAGGGCGTCGTCGCTCGCGGTGGGTGACGCGTAAGCAGACTGCCACGAAACTTCCCATACGAGAAAGAGAGGAAGCCAGGGGTTGCCATCCCATTTGATCGGGAAACTCTGGTCGGGCAGGCGACCGATCAGCGAATTGGGAGCCGTAGCAGGCTTCTGCTGTGCCGCTGTACTCCCCGGATTCTGCAAGGCTCTGACGGTATCGGTCAGTTCTTTCTCGTGCTGCCTGGACGCCAGTCCGGCGATGGTGGCCGCATTACACTCATCGAGCAGAAGAGCCTCAAGAAACAGGGACCAATGGATTCCGCCCGGGACAGGCAGCGTGTTCGGCTGGGGAAACAGGTCGGCAAACAACTGCTCGGCCGTGACCGTACGGATTGGGCCCGACGGGATCGCCAGCGCGATCCCCGTGACCTCCTGGCCGGAGATGCGGCACGCCAGTTTATTGTCGGTCGACGACCAGGTCTTGAGCCGCGCCATGGCGGGCCCCTGGAGCGCAATCGCCGGATCGCCCGGCCTCTGGAAGGGTGGCGCTGGCATCGACGCCAAACGGTATTTCAACTCCCGCTTTCCAGAGTTCAACGTCGGGCTTCCATCCGGCTGAGTCTTGAATTGCTCGCCCAACGCGTCATGGAGGCTTCTCTCGCTGGCATCCCGCCCTTTCCTGGCGAGATGCCAGGCGGTTTGCTCGGCAGCGAGGGCTCTTTTGGCGACCTTGAGCTGTCTGTCCAGCTCGTTCGACCGCGCGGAGACGCCACGACCTCTGAGCTCGTGGGCCCACAGATACCAGAGCGCATAGACCTGCCAGCGCAAGTCCTCCACACGGCGAGAGAGGTCATCGCAGCGTTGTTGCCTGGCATTCAGGTCACGCAGTAACTTCCGGAGGCCTGCCGGGATCGGGTTGGTGCCCGCCGCCTTTGGCGGCCCGGCAGTTTGGTTGGTGTCAGGCAGATCGGGTTCCGGGCGAATGAGGAAGATGCTGCCGCCGCGAACGCCATTGAAGCGGCGTTCATGCAATTCATGCTGCAGCTCGGCGGCAGTAACGGACTGAGACAGCAGGTCGTCCTGCAGGGCCGTGAGCAAATCCTGATCGACCGCTCCCGGCACGAGCAGGGCCGCTACCGCTTCCGCTGCGGTATTGCCGACCGCAAGCTTGTAAGCCTTCGTGTGGTTATCCGGATTGGCGGGAAAGACCGCGGGCTGACTCGAAGCGGCCCCCTCCTCGGACTGCATATAGTTGTGCGTTGGCCCCTGCCAGGTGATTCCTCTCACCAACCCGTGGCAGAGAAGGCGCGCTGGCGAAGTATGCGGCTTGATCTCCGTAATGCTCCAGGCCTGCTCCTTGGCCCACCGCTGAAGCTCGGTGAAATACTTGTCCTGCTGCTCCGGAGTGAGGTCCCCCGGTGGCATGGAATTGTTCGCGCGGAACTCGGCAAGCAACCTCGCCAGCGGGTCGTCCTCTGGGTCGGCATACCAGCCGGTGACGAGGTAGGACAGGCGGCTGCCTTCGGGGATGCCCGTCACTGGGTCATGAAAACCGAGCACTCCGCGACACGCGGGGTAATAGGCGCTGAAGGCCGGATCCCCGGGACCGATTGCCGTGATCGTCACCAACGTGGCTTCGTCCTGTTCTGCGAGGGTTCCCGTCACCTCGGTGCAGGCACCAATCTTCTGGAACTCTGCCGCTTTGTCCTTGTGAAAAGTCGGCCAGGTGATTGCGCTCGCAGGGTCGGCTGGCTGACCATCGCTCCTGATGAACCAGGCCTTGCCGGATAGCTTGCCATTTGCTGCGCCGCTGCCGCCGTAGCGCTGCACCAGCCAACGATTCGGAATCGGAGGAAAGGAAATCTTTTCAGCTCCCGACTGACTGCCATGCGTCAAGGCCCGCGGCAGCCGAAAGTGAAGATGAATCCCCGGCTGCAGGTCAGCCGCCTTCTCGAACGGATTGCCATTACTACCGCTGTCACCGCCAAGTTCCGCCCCGAAGAGGTAGCTGCCACTCAACTTCGCAAAACTCGCGGCCAGATTCGTCCACTGAAATATTTTGTCTGATGGGAACGACGTTCCTACCACCAGTCCATCGATGTGAATGGGCACCAGTAATCTGGCGGGTTCGTCGCCGTTGTTCATCGCGCGTCGGTGTCCTGAGGGTTTGCTACGTCAAAAACGACCCGGCCCGGGCTGTCTACCATCTCCACTCCGAAGTCGGCGGAGGTGAATTCCTGCGTAGCTTCCCTTGTTCTGAGTGCCTCGAGTTTCTCCTTCAGCGCTTTCGCCAACTGCGCCACCTCCACGACGCGCGGCGCATCGGTTCGCAGAGGAACGAGCACCTGGGAGCTACCAGTGAGCTGATGGCCTGGTCCCGGCGCGACGCCGTCCTTTTCGTCATGCTCAGGGTTGTCATTGAGCCGCCGCAGACGAAGTTTCCGGAAGCCCGTGCCATCGACGGAAGCGCCGAAATGCATGCCCTCCGGCGGCTGCCTGACCTCGATGCGATCAACCTTTCCATTGAAGATGCAGAGCATGATGTCGGGAGCCAGGCGGTCGATGCGCAGCGGATCGAGGGGGATGGTCGCAGCACTGTCTTTCCAGGCGCGCATCTCGAGCCCCTGCCAGCCTTCCACCGCCGGTGAGCGAAGAAGGAAACCGGTGAGTGGCCAGTTGGGGCGCCTCCCGGCTGGCTGTCTCACGGCGATGTCTGACGGCTGCGACCGTACAAACGATCCGCCCTGGCCCTCGCCCCGACTCGCATCGACGGGCAGCGAAAAAGTCGTCGGGCCAAGGCAGGTCACCGGGTGCTCACCGTTGATCTCCGCGTTTGACCCGGACACGCCAGAAACCAGGATCCTCTCGTTGCTCTTGAGCGCATGCGGAACAAGGGTCGTCACTACGGTGGGATTGGCCGCCGAGTTCGAAGTGATCAGCTGCGGCTTCGTCCGAACTTCCAGTGACTGCTCTATCGCGAAGTCGAGGAATTTGTCGCGCAAATACTCGTCCACGAGCTCATCGTGGGCGACGCTCCTGCCGACGCTGCAGGCTCCTTCCAGCAGGCACTTGAGCCAGCCAGGATCGAGGTAAAAAAAGCGCAGGCTATCCGGCGGCAGCATCCGTTCATCGGCAACCAGATAGGTGAAGGGAACCCGATAGAGCAGCACCAGCCGGGCCAGCCACTGACAGACCGTCTGCGGGATCGTCAGGTCGAAATCCGTGGTGAGTTGCAACTCGCCAGCTTGCGTTGCCTTCTCGTCCTTCGTCTCCCGCAGGAAAGCGTCGCTGCTGGGTGGAAGGTCTGCCCAGGTTTCACTTCCGCTTTGCGGGGTCTGGCCGTTCTGCATCGCCTTGACGCAGGAAGTCATGATATCGCTCTCGGCGTTGCCGGGGGTGCCCAGAAACGCCCTGAGCCGGTTGCGGCCCAGCACCTCATTGATCTGGCGCCTTACCCTCTTGCGATGGGCGTGTAGCGCCGTGGCGAAGTGCCGATCCTGCAGGGCCAGCAGGCGGCCAAGCTGGAAGGCGGCGGCGTACGTGACATCCATCATTCCGTCCAGCGGGCTGTAGCGCAGGGCCGCGTCGGCCGCAGGCAGGAAACGGTACTTGGTTTCCCTGGAAAGATAGAGCGGCACGAGCGGGCCGCGATACCAGGAGACCGTCTTTTCGCCGAGCCGCGTGCTGTGGTTCAAGGCCGTGTAGCCCAGATCCCAGGCGTCGTAGACCTGTTTTTCCGCAGGCGTCAGGGTGGCGCCCGCGGCGCCGTCAGCCTGCCGGGGAATACGGAGCAACTGCACCTTGAGCTGGTTCATCGACGCCTTGAAGGCGAAGGCCTCACAGCAGTGAAAACTCCAGCTCGAAAGCACGGCCAGCCGCACGGGCTTGTCTGCCGCCGGCTTCGCGGCGCCGGGAAGATAATCCTGCAACCCTTCCAGGGAGACAAGGTAGGCCCGGTTCTCGAGCGCCTTCACCGGACTCTTGTCGGGTAGCGGGAAACGGTTGGCAAGGACGACGGAAAACCAGCCATCGGCGAGAAAGGAAAGCGTTTCCTTGGCCCCGGTATTCACCTCCCGGACGTGCGCGAGATAGGCAAGGTCATCGAGGCGCGGCGCGGCGCGCTGAAAGACCTCCCAGGGAAGGTCGATCGTATGGCACAGATCATCCTCTGACTCATAGGAGGCAAGTTCAACGTGTGGGCCGACCCACGTTTGGTTCGCCGCCGGGTTGATCAATTCACCAAGCTTGCGCGTCTTGCACTCCGGAAAGTCCTTTGCCGGAAAATCCGCCGCACTGACAACCAGCAACGCCATCCATGGCCGCGTGTCACCTGTTTTCCGCGAGCCGGCGATGATGCTCCTCTCCCAGGGTAGCGTGCGCCGGGTGAAAACGACGTGTGGCAGGGAACTTGCAAAATCGCCAATCCGCCCCTTGGGAGGATACACGGAGTACACCTCCGCTGGATTCAGCGCAAAGCGGGGACCGGCCACGGAAAAGCTGAACTTGCTGCGGTAGCTCCCCTTGGAAGTCGGGTCGTCGGCCAGCTCTTGCACGGTCTGCGCGACTTCGACATGGTATTCGCCCGGTTCGAGCGGCGGCTCACACCACTGGTGAAACTGAATCTCGCCAGTGGCGAGTCTTGTTTGATGTTCGCTCATCTAGACAAATGCCTCACCGAGTCGGCAGATTTTCGGGTCGGCCTGAAAATACGATTCACGGGCCTCGGCCAGCTCGTCAAGATTCACCTTGTTCACATCAAAGGGCGACTCCCGGGCGAGAACGGCGAGCACCGCGTTCCGCCTTGGTGAGGAAACATCATCCATCACCGTCCAGATCTCCTTTCTTTCGTTCGCTGCGATGGTTTCAGCAACCTTCAACTGATCGTCCCACGGGATAGGCTTGTCAAAGGTCTCATAGGCAAATTTTTCAATCGCCATCGCCGGCAGCGCGCCCTGCGGATGAATGGGATCGAACGAGATCCGAAGGCCAGCCCAGGCCTGGAGCGTGATGGCCTTGGGCGCCTCCGGCAAGGGCACCTTGCCTTCTTCGAGGCTCTTGCCCCAGAGAGCATCGGGAACAGCGGTCTTGACGAGCGAGGCGCGCATATTCTTTCGCACCTCTGTCCGGCCATTGATGCTGACCTTGTAGCTTGACCTCAACCCGGTTTTGCCCATCGAACGGATGCCCAGTTCTGGCGGACTGGAGGTGAGAGCGTCTTGCGGTTTCAGCCCCGTGAACTCGGATACGGGAATCAGTGACTGGGTGGTCAACGCCAAAGCATGCGCATTGACGACGCGAAGCATCGTCCCACTCCTTGTCTTTTCCTCGCGGATCAGCCCGCTGTTGATCTGGGTTACGATCACATTGCTGCTGTCCGGGCTTCCCTTCAGCGTCGGGGGCAGGAAGGACTCGACAAACTCCTGCGCCCTGAGCGGCGGCGGTGGCTGTTTGTCCGGACCGAAGCGGACGGTAACCGTGATGACCGTGAGGTCGATCTGGATGAGCCCGGCGAACGCCGGACCCCAGAGGTGCATTTGCGCACCAAGGTGGATCCTGATCGAAAAGATCCCCAGGTCGACTTCGACACCGAGCGCAACTCCCACGTCGATCAGGTAGTAGAACGGCTTCCAGCTCAGCAGGAAATCGGCGTAGGCAATAAACCAGACCTTGACGCTGGACGACTGATAGACAGCGGCAAGTTTGCCGCCGGCCATCAGACACGAGGGGGTGAGCGCGAAGTACATTCCCCCCGTAATGCTCATTTCCTTGGTGACCTGCCAGTTGATTCCCAGCCGGGGCACGATCGGATAATGCGGCGGAGGCATGAACTTCGGGTGGTAGCCTCCCAGCGTCAGGACGAAGTCACCGGCGAGCGGTCCGCCAAACCAGATGTAGAACGCGAAGCCGCCGGTGAGGTGGCAGTCCTTGCAGAATACGTACGATTCGTCGGTGAGCCGGGCTTCCAGCCTGATCGTCCCTTCGGCGGGCTTGATCACCACCCTGAGCGCCAGCTCCGCATAGGCGACCGCTTTGCCCGGCTCACTACCTTTGGGAATCGTCATCGCGGCCAACCCAAGGAGCCCGATCTCCACCTCATTCCCGAAGGAAACCGAAAGCAGGGCAAACGCCTGGATCATTTCAAAGGAACTGAAGCGGATACCGATCGCGAACCAGTAATCGCCGAGCGAAGGCGGAATGAATTTCTGCAGTTTCCCGATGGCATCCTGCATCAGGCTACCCGGTCCGGAGGACAGGTAAGCTGGATCGAGGGCGGCGCGTACGAGCGGGAAATTGGCGACCTCTTCAATCGGCGGCAGGGTCAGTTTGCGGTTGTAACCGAATCCCGCTGCCAGACCGTTAACCCGAAAGCAGGGCGGCCCGCCCAATTCCAGGTGCACGATGGCGAATATGTACAGCGAAGCCCTGCCGTCGACCGACGCATATGAGCCAAATCCGGTAATGGCGAAGTTCGCGGCCTGGATCATGGCCATGCCGTCGTACTGAACCGCTTTCTGGCCCTTGACCGAGATCTCGCTCTTCAGGAAGCTGCCGCTGATGCTGATCGGCCCACCCCGATAGGCCAGGTCGATGCCGTCCAGCGCCAATTCCAGATTCGCCGGTTTCGGGTCAGACGGCGGCAAGCGAACGCACAGTCCGGTCAAACCGAGATGCAATCCACCGACGTCAACGGCCGAATCCAGGAGCAGTCCGATCTTGCCGTCCTTCCACTCGCCGCCCACGCGCCCAAGGCGCAGCGGGCCGATCGTCTTGCCGACCACGAACCACTTGCGCATGCCATCCGCCGAGTCCACAGCAGCCGTTTGCGATCCTCCGCCAGCTGTGCTTACGACTGATCCCGACGGCGCGGAACTCCCGGCCGCTTTCCCTGCCGGCCGGCCAACGGCGGGCACCGCGATCGGCTTGGCGCCGATTCCCCCGATGGCGACGCCCGCGACAAAACCCGACCCCCCGGAGTCAAGCAGGAGCCTGGCCTGAGAAAGTTGGCCGATCATCGCGCGGCGCATATCCGGAGTGAAACCCGCGACCTGCCCGATGCACAAGTCACTCAGGGTCAGCCCCTTGCCGATCAGCGTTGCAACCACCCCGGAGGCGGGGATCACAATGGGTTTCTCGTGGACCAGGCCCCAGAGCGTGGGCGGCTCATTCCCTTTCGAGCCCTTGACGTAGAGGAAGCTGAGATCGGCGATGCCGAAAGACAGGCCCTTGTAATCATTACCCGAGAAGCACTCGGCGTAGATGCTGCGCAGCCTGATGTCCGCAATGCCTACCTGCGGCAATTCGCCCAGACTCGGCAGCACTTGTTTGACCACATCATCGAGGGTCCTCTCCCCGAGGTCCCAGTGCCAGCCAAGCCTCCAGCCGGAACCGCCATGCTCGGCGCTCAAATCGACGGGTTCCCCCGCCAGTCTCGCATCGAGAACGAGCGCGAACTGCGTCGACTCGGACGCTCGCTGGATCGCCTCAAGCAAGCGCTCCTTGCGCTCTTTTTTCATGTGGTGACGCCTTCCGGATGGATGCGGTCAAGCAGAGGTCCTTGATCCCGTGCCACGCTTGGCGAAGGCAGCGACCACCTCTTCCCCCCGCGGATCGCGAACCAGTGCGAACGGCGTCGATTCGGCTGCGACATGTTGGCGACGATCCTGATGGTCATGGCCCCCGTCTCAGCTCGAAGAATGGTCTCGCAAGTACTGCTCCAGCAGTCGTCGGGAACCCGCACGGCAGCGAAGCGCCCGCACACTGGCAAGGTCCGTCACGGCAAACAGATCCTCGATTCCCTCCAGCCCGGGTACCTTGCCAATCCACTGCCCATCGCCCTGCGCCTTGAACAACACGACAAGGGAACCGTTCTCCGCCTGTTCGGGCACCACGGATGTCCCGCCTGTTGCCTGTAGCGCCTTGGCGGGAGGGAAGAGAACTTGATAGAAGAGATCCGGGTTTTCTTCAATGAGAGGTCTCAACCACTCGGGCACGGACATGCCATTCGCTTCGAGCAACACCGCCACCGGTTCTGCCATGTCGTACGCCTCCTGAACACGCGCGACGAGGCGCGGAATGGCCGGCGCGGCTGCGCAGGGAGCCGCGTCCGAACCAGGTGCCCGCGTTCATCCACTCGCCGCCTGCAACTCCCTCCCGCCTGAACTGCACTCGCGCATCGGGCCCGCGGTCCCAGCCACAAACCATCCGTTCGCCGGGTAGCCCGCGACGCTTCGGCTCCTACGCCCCCGTGGCGCGGATAACCGCAAGCGCAGTTGCCCGGAGCCGGATCCTGGCGTGGACCGTCGAAACGGCAGCCGGGGAAATCATGGTCACCGCAACAGCCTCACTCTTCGCCAAGCAGCGCTGCGTACTCCTCGAGAATCTTCTTCGAAGAGTCGCGACATCTGAGCACCCGCAAACTCGCACCGGTTATGTCAAACAAATTGCCGAGATCCGCATCCCCCGTCAAGGCGCCAATCAAGCCTTCGCTAAACTTCAGCTCGAACATCATCAGGAAGGCGCCGTCGTCGACCTTGATCGTCGTTACCTTGGTGTCCTTGTCGTTTTCGCCGCTGTGATCTGCAAGCCAAGCTGCTTTCTCCGTGTCAGTTAACGCTCGTTCGTTCTTCGAGAAGTAGAAGGCGTCGCAGGAGATCGACGTTGTGTTCAGAAAGTTTTTCACTTCATCCGGCATGGACACGTTCTTGCTCTTCAAGTAGGCCGCCAGATGCTCTCCCTTTATGGTCACAGGTTTCGTTATATAGACCGGTTGTCCCTTGGTGATGTTGGTTGCGTCGGGAATCATGAGATAAGACTCTTTGCCGTCAGCCTTTACTGCCACCGCCACGCCAAAGTGTGTCTGGCCGTCGAAAAGAGTCGCCGGGCAAAGCGTTCCTCCGGACAGTACGGGTAGATTTGTGCCGCTTTCGTTTGCCATACGTGGTTCCTCCATGGAAAGGTCAAAAGTGCCAACCAGCAGGGTCGGATTCATGACCCATGCAAAGCCCTCTATCTTTCTTCTTCGCGTTGCCGCTCTGGGTGTGGGCGCCTCTTAGCGAATTGAACGAGGGTTAGTTCAGGGTCCTGCCAATTCGGACCGACTCGCTTTCGTGCACCGTGGCCGCATCCAGTAGGAGCGTCGCGGCGACCGTCTTGTCCGCGCCATTGTTTGCCAGGTAACTGCGCAGCGCATCTCTCGCGGCCCTGTGATCGTCTGCGATGTGAGCGTCGTCGAGTATCTGCACCCCCAGGGCGAGCCACTCTGCGCATTTGGCACGCCAGGAATTGTTCAAGTCCCGGATGACCGCGAGCTCGTTGCTTTCGGCCTCGCCGCCCGGGTTATAGGGTTGGTACAGGGGCGCCCAGGACTCACCTCTACCGAGATGGATGGAGGTCGGAGGATACCCTTGCGCAACCATGAACAGGGTGCACGGGAGACACGAGGCCATCTTGGTCGTGACCGCGCCGACTGCGATTTCGTACGGGGTACAACTGGGGCCGAGCGAGTAGCCTTTGTAGATGGCCTGAATCATCCCGTGCGTATAGGCCGCGATATCAGCAGGGCCAGGGTCGCCGTTGAATACCATTTTGTCCGTTGCGCTCATTTCTCCGGTGATCTGGTCGGCCAGGTTTGTCGCACGGGTGACGTTGGACATCCTTGAGTCGGGCTCTTTTCCAGCCGCATCTCCGCCAATCATTCCCCAGGGAACATACGAGTCGGTTGTCCCCCTCCTCAACCGGGATATCCAGGAGGCGCTTCCGGTTAGTGGGAGCCATCGCGGGTGTAGCCCGCCCATCGTCGGGTCGTCAGCAGGGACGATATCCGGGTCCGGGGTCAGAAAGCGCGCGGTGGGTCGGGGGCCGACCGGGTCGGTGTTCCCTTCGGTGTTCCTGTTGTCGACAAATCCGGTATACGCACCCCGTCCCGTGTATTGGGTGAGTTCCAGGTTCTTTATCCTGTCGTACAACGCCTGGCCCTTGACGGACAACACCGGATCGGAGACCGACACGGGGGCCGACTGGTTCGCCAACGCATAGACCCCCATGATGACTGCGCCCTTGCTGTAGTCGGGGGCGAGACCGGCGTTGACCTTGCCTGCTGGCTCCAGGTTGTTCCTTTTCAGGTAATCCACGACCGCTTTTTCGATCTTGCCGACCACCGCCTGCAACCCTGTCAGGTCTTTGGCCCGATCCTTGGGATCGATATCGAACCGCAAGGGGGTGCCGTTCGCTACATATGACGCGGCGAACCCCAGTGCCGCTGCGGTCATGATCACGTCCGCTTCTTTCCGGGGATCCGACGAATCAGAGTCCGTGACGATACCCCTGGTTCTTCTGAACGACATGGCTGGCCCCCCCCTGGTGGATGAAAGCTTGCGTCTGGACTTGACCTAGACCTAGTCTAGACGAAGCCGAACGGCCGAACCATCAGGATTTTCGATGATCCATTGCGAAGTCTTTTGTGCGCTTCTTGCCGATGACTTGGGCCGTCACCCATCTGCGGAGAGCGGAATCAGCCATGAGGAACCATCGTCATTGAGTTCACCCGTAACGCCTGGGCACGCTCGGGCTTCCCCGGCTCAGCGAGATCCGGCCAGCAGGAAATCGATCGCCTGCCGCCACCAGGCTTCGTCCAGCCGGTCGAACCAGTCGTTGTGCCCGGCGCCTGCGATCACCGACAGGCGCTTGGGTTCTGCCAGCGAGTCGTAGAGTGCCCGGCCGAAACGGCTCGGGACGATTTGGTCGTCGCCGGCAACGACCACCAGCACGGGGCGTCCGATGGTCGCCAGGTGGCCGACGCTGTCGTAGCGGTCGCGCAATAGCCACTTCACCGGCAGCATCGGGTAGTGGTGGCTGGCGACGTGTTCAAGCCGGTCCCATGGCGTGATCAGCAGGAGGCCGGCGATCGCCTCGCGATGGCGCGCACTGGCTGCGGCTGCCACGCCGGCTCCGAGCGATTCGCCGATGATCAGCAGCGGCCCGCCGTGGCGAGCGTGCGCCAGGGCAATCGTCTGTTCGGCGTCGGCGACCAGGCTTGGCTCGCCGAGTTCGCCGGCGCGTGGCCCATAAGCGGGATACTCGGCGAGGATCACGCGCAGACCGAGGCGGGTGAGGACGTCGGCGTAGAACTGGCGGTGGCCGGCGTGGCCGGCGTTGCCGTGGAAAACGATCGCCGTGGCGCGTGCCGGTGACGCAAGTGGTTCGGCCGACAGGCCGCGGAAGTCGCTACCCGTTGGCCAGGGCGAAAGCCCACCCGAGACCATTTCCGCCACGCTGGCCTGGTCCGGGAAGTAGAGCAGATGATTCTGGAACATGGCGATTCCCGTCAGGGCGATCAGATAACTCAAGGCGCTGAGGACTACGATCCGCCGCGTCGCCGCAGCCGTGGCAATGAATCGCGAGCCGCCAGGGCGGCTGCGCAGGGTGGACGACGACAGTGGGCGCAGCACAGTGCTCCTATTTTCGCTTGAAATAGCGAGGGTCTTCGAACAGCGAAAGGATCTCAACCTTGCCAATTTCCGGGTTGTCCGGCACGAGGTAGAGGATCGGCGTGATCAGTTCCTCGAAGATGCCGCGCAGGCTGCGGGCACCGGTCTGGTATTCAATGGCGATCTCGGCAATCTGCTCGAACACCCGCGGTCCGATGCTCAACTCCACGCCTTCTCCCCGGAAGATTTCGATGTACTGCCGGTAGATCGAGTTCTTCGGTACGCTCATGATGCTCACCAGCATCGCCTTGCTCAAGGGGTGGAGGTTGGCGATCACCGGCAGGCGGCCGGTGAACTCGGGAATCAGCCCGAATTCGAAGAGGTCGGTGGGCTTTACCCGCTTGTTCAGACGGTCGAGGATGTTCTGGTTGTCATCAGTCGAGGTGGCGATGAAGCCGAAACCATGCGTTCTCGACATGATGTTTTCGAGGCCGACAAACGCTCCGCCGCAGATGAACAGGATAGTGCTGGTGTCGATGTACTGGTTGTTCTTCAGCTTGACCGGCGAACCTTCCATGATCTTCAGCAGTGCGTGTTGCACACTCTCGCCTGAAGTCGCCGCCGACGGGGCGTGCGTCGCCTTCAGTTTGTCGATTTCGTCGATGAAGATGATCCCGTGCTGCGCCTGCTCGATGTTGCCGTCGGCCTTGTCCAGCAGCCGCTGCAGTGCGGCCTCGATCTCTTCATTGACATACTTGGTCTGCGCCAGCGAAGTCGCATCGGCGGTGACGAAGGGCACCTTGAGCATTCTCGACAAGGTGTCGCAGAGCAGGGTCTTGCCGGTTCCTGACGGTCCGACGAGGAGGACGTTGCTCTTTGCCATCGCGCCCCTGTCGTTGTGAAAGGTGGCGATCTTCCGGTAATGCGAATAGACGGCAACGGCCAGGACCTTCTTGGCCTCATCCTGGCCAATGACGTACTGATCGAGATACCTGACGATCGCGCTGGGTGTGGTTTCTCTGGCTAACAAGGCGTACCCCGTGGAATCGACAAACGTTGCAACAGGCTTTTGGTTCGCTTGCCAGGCTGCTTCCAGGCGGGCCGTCTGCCAGGCGCCCATGTTATGCCGAAACGGTCGCTCGTGCGGCTCGGCATGGCCGGGCCGGGCCGGGTGAAGGTCCGGGGCCGGCCGTGGTCAGCTTTGCGCGCACGCTCAGGTGCATCTCTGTCCCCGGGTCAGGGCCAGGTACGACAGGGGCGCGGCTAGCGTGCAGACGGCCACGGCCATGGCCAGCACTGCACCGCCGCCGGCCAGCGCGTGGCCTACGGCGATTCCCACCAGCGCGGCGATGGTCATCTGAACGCAGCCCATCAGGGCCGAAGCCGCGCCAGCCATTGTCGGATAAGGGGCCAGCGCCCTGGCAATGGCATTCGGCATGACCAGGCCGGTTGCCACGGTACAGAAGAACATCGGTCCAAGGATGGCGGCGATGCTGCGGACGCCCGAGAATTCGAGTGCCGCCATGCTGACTCCGGCGATGGCGCCGAGCCAGGCGCCGCGAAGGAGCAGGTAATCGCTGCCGAGGCGTCTGACCAGCCGGCCGGAGGCCAGCGAGCCCAGCAGGTAGCCGGCGATGACGACGCCGAAGCACAGTCCATACACCTGTGGCGTCAGCCCGTGGCGATCCGCGAGCACGAATGACGAAGCCGAGATGAAGGCGAACAGCGCGCTGTAGGAAAAGGAGAAGCTGAGCAGGCAGCCAGATAGTGGCGGTCGGCGAGCAAGCGGGCGAAGTTGGCGACCATCTGGCGCGGATTGCTTGCCGCTGGGTCACGATGGACATTGCTTTCGCTCAGCATGCAGGCGACGGCGACAAGCTGCAATGCGCCAATGAGGAGCAGCAGCAGGAAATTGGACTGCCAGCCGAAGAGAACGGTCAGGAAACCACCGAGCGTTGGTCCGACCAGCGGCGCAATGGCCATTGCGCCACCCATGTAGGCAATGATCCGTGCCGATTCGCTGGCGCCCCAGAGGTCGCGGACGACCGCTCGGCCGATCACCGGCCCCGCGCAGGCGCCAAGGGCCTGCACGAAACGGGCAAGGACGAGCATCTCGATGCTTGTCGCAAGGACGCAGCCGATCGAGCCCGCACAAAAGAGCGCCAGGCCGCCGAGCATGAGAGGTCGTCGCCCGAAGCGATCGGACAGCGGACCATAGAAAATCTGTCCGCAGGCAAAGCCGGCAAGGAACACCGACAGCGTCAGCTGCACCCGGCCGCATCGGTGGCAAAGACTCTGGCCAGCGTCGGCAGTGCCGGCAGGTAGAGATCGGTGGACAAGGGGCCGAGGGCGACCAGCGTCGTCAGCAGCGCTGCCAGCGCGAAGGACGGACGGGCGGAAGTCATCCGCTACGACGGCGGCCCGGGCAGCATGTTCTGGTTCCCCGCTCCGCTTCAGCCAGCCTGCAGTGCCGCCAGTTCCTGCTCGTCGAAGCCCGCGGCGCGGCGCGCTCGAGGTTGAAAGGCCCGCGCAGGCGCGGGCGCGCGATAGCTCTGGCGAGCTCGGCGTAGCAGGCCACCGGATCCAGGCCGCGTTGGTCGCAGAGCCAGCGGTACCAGCGGTTGCCGATGGCGACGTGGCCGATCTCGTCGCGAGGATGATTTCCAGGATCGCCGCACCGCGCTCGTCGCCGACGCGCCGCAGCTTGTCGCGAATCGGCGGCGCCGCGTCGAGGCCGCGCGCCTCGAGCGTTCGCGGCACCAGCGCCAGGCGCGCCAGGAGGTCGTCGCTGGTCCTTTCTCGGCCATTTCCCAGAGGCCGTCGTGGGCCGGGAAGTCGCCGTAGCTGAAGCCCATCGTTTGCAGATGTTCGCGCAGCAGTTCGAAGTGGCCGCCTCCTCCCTGGCGACGCCGATCCAGTCACGGTAGAAGTCGGCGGCAGGCCGTCGAAGCGCCAGACGATGTCGAGCGCCAGATTGACCGCGTTCAGCTCGATATGGGCCAGCGAATGAATCAGCGCCGCGCGTCCCTCAAGGGTGCTGACCGGTCGCTTGCGCGAGCTGCGCCGGCGGCACCAGCAGGGGCCGGGCACTGCGGCCGGGAAGCGTTTCGCTGGCCAGGCGGCTGGATCGGGCGGCGATTGCATGATCGCTCGCGGGCGGCGCGATGGCCATGGACGGCCGCGCACTTTGCTCCCGGGCTCCTGAGCAGCAAGGCGTCGAGGGCGAGTTGGCGCAGGTTCAAAGGTGCTCCCGCGGCATCGTCGCCTGCGGTGAGGCGACGAAGCCATAGCGTCCGGGTACTTCCGATCGGTGCAGCGAGCGCACCGGCAGCCGCTGGCCCTGCCAGTGGAGCGTCAGCAGCGTGCTGGCGCCGGGTCACCGGCTGCTCGATGGCTGGCGAGGAGGCTCGCGTCGTCGGCGACCTCGCCGTTCGGCAGGCGCAGGCAGCGGCGCAGGGCGGGCAGGTCGCGGTCGCAGAGCAGGGCGATCCCGTCGGGATCTCGATCAGGAGATTGCCTTCGTCGTCGATGCCGGCGCCGCGAATTTCGTCGACGACTTCGCCGACATGCGTTTCGAGGCGGTCTTCCGCCGTCAGGCGCAGGACCCACGGCGTGTACTCGAGTTCGACGAACACCCGTTGCGGGCCGTTCTGCACGAAGTAGTTGCCGTCCTGGTCATGCGCGTACTGGCGGTTCAGGAAATCGTTCAGGCCGGCGTGGGTGACCGCTTCGCCGCGCAGGCGCCAGCGGCCCGCGCCGGTCGAGCGACAGCCAGCCGTAGCAGGCAGGCACGTTCGGCCAGCGCAGCATGGCGCTGAAGTCAGGCGCGGCATGCTTCACTCGGCGGGCCCGGGTGGTGAACCTTGCTGCCAGCCTCCGCCGGTCGTCGGCGAGCAGCCGCGGCGGCAGGCACCTCAGAGCAGTTCCTCGATGTCGTCTGCGATGGCTCCGGCGGGTGGCCGGCGCATAGCGTTCTCACTTCCCCCTCGCGATTGACCAGAAACTTGGTGAAGTTCCACTTGATTCCCTCGCTGCCGAGCAGGCCGGGTGCCGCTTTCTTCAGATACTGGTAGAGCGGGTGCGCGTCGTCGCCGTTGACCTCGATCCTTGGCAAACATCGGGAAGCTGACGCCGTAGTTCTTCTGGCAGAAGCTGGCGATCTCCTCGGCCTCTCCGGGTTCCTGCGCGCCGAACTGGTTGCAGGGAAAACCGAGCACCACCAGGCCGCGCTCGCGATAGCGCTGGTAGAGCGCTTCGAGCCCTTCGTACTGCGGCGTGAAGCCGCATTGCTGGCGGTGTTGACGATCAGCAGGACCTTGCCCGCGTAGTCGCCCAGCGACTGGCTGCCGCCGGTGAGGCGTTCGGCGGTGAACTCGTGGATCGGTGCGCTCATGTTCATGTCTCCAGGAATCGTTGTCTGGGGAGACGAAGTGTAATCACAAATCGCCCGGGATGCGCCAGCGCCGGCTCGCGACGCGGCGCGCAGCGTCGATGCCGCTCGACTCTTCGCAGTACTCGTCGATCGGCACGCAGGCACAGAACAGGTGGCGGTCGCCATAGACGTCGTCGACCCGATTGACGCTCGGCCAGAACTTGTTCTCGGCCACCCAGGGCAGCGGGAAAACGGCTTCCTGGCGGCTGTACGGTCGCTCCAGTCGCGTCGACGAGGTCGGCCTGGGTATGCGGCGCATGCTTCAGCGGGTTGTCGTCGGCGGCCAGTGGCCCAGCTTCGATCTGGCGGATCTCTTCGCGGATGCTGATCATCGCGGCGATGAAGCGGTCGAGTTCGGCTTTTCGATTCCGACTCGGTCGGCTCGACCATCATCGTTCCGGCGACCGGGAAGCTGACCGTCGGCGCGTGAAAGCCATAGTCCATCAAGCGCTTGGCGATGTCGATCTCGGAGATTCCGGTCGCTGCCTTGAGCGGGCGGATGTCGAGGATGCATTCGTGCGCCACGCGGCCGTTGCTGCCGGTGTACAGCACCGGGTAGTGTGGCTGCAGGCGGCTGGCGATGTAGTTGGCGTTGAGGATGGCCACTTCGGTGGCGCGCGTCAGCCCGCTGCCGCCCATCATGGCGATATACATCCACGAGATCGGCAGGATCGAAGCCGATCCCCAGGGCGCCGCGGCGACCGCGCCCTGGCCAGCGTGCGGGCCGCTGATCGGCTGTACGCTGTGGTTGGCCATGAACGGCGCCAGATGCGCCTTGAGACCGATCGGTCCCATGCCCGGACCGCCGCCGCCGTGCGGGATGCAGAAGGTCTTGTGCAGATTCATGTGGCTGACGTCGGCGCCGATCAGTGCCGGCGAGGTCAGGCCGACCTGCGCGTTGAGGTTGGCGCCGTCCATGTACACCTGGCCGCCATGCTGGTGCACGATGGCGCAGATATCCTTGACCGATTCCTCGAAGACGCCGTGCGTCGACGGGTAGGTGATCATCAGGCAGGCGAGGTTGGCCGCGTTCTGCGCCGCCTTGGCCGCAGGTCGGCAAGGTCGATGTTGCCGGCATCGTCGCAATCGACCACCACCACCCGCATGCCGCACATCTGCGCGGTGGCGGGTTGGTGCCGTGCGCCGACTTCGGGATCAGGCAGACCTTGCGCTGCGTTTCGCCGCGGCTGGCGTGATAACGTGCGATGGCGACCAGGCCGGCGTATTCGCCCTGTGCCCCCGAGTTCGGCTGCATGCAGATGGCGTCGAAACCGGTGATCGCCTTGAGCCAGGCTTTCCAGCTCGCCGATCATCTGCAGGTAACCCTGCGCCTGGTCGAGCGGGGCGAAGGGGTGGATGTCGGTGAATTCCGGCCAGGTGATCGGGATCATCTCGCTGCTGGCGTTGAGCTTCATGGTGCAGGAACCGAGCGAGATCATCGAGTGATCGAGCGCCAGATCGCGGTTCTGCAGCTTCTTGAGGTAGCGCAGCATCTGCGTGTTCGGTATGGTGCGTGTTGAATACCGGATGCGTGAGGATGGCGTCCTGGCGCAGCAGGCTGCCGGCAAGGTCGGGTCGGCCTGCTGCAGTTGCTCGTCGAGCGGCGTGAGGTCGGCGGTGACGCCGGTGATCAGCTTGATCAGAGGGTGATGTCGGCGCGTGTGGTCTTCTCGTTGACCGCGATGCCGAGTACGCCGGGCGATACCTGGCGCAGGTTGTAGCCAGCGTCGACCGCGGCCTGGTAGGCGCTCAGCGCATCGGCTGCCGAGGTCGACGCGCAGGGTGTCGAAGAAGTGCCTGGTGAGGACGGTGATTCCGGCACGCCGCAGCCTTCGGCGAGAATCGCGGCCAGGCGGTGGATGCGGCCGGCGATGCTGCGCAGGCCCTGCGGGCCGTGATAGACGGCATACATGCCGGCCATGTTGGCGAGCAGAACCTGCGACGGTGCAGATGTTCGAGTTGGCCTTTTCGCGCCGGATGTGCTGTTCGCGGGTCTGCAGCGCCATGCGCAGCGCCCGCTTGCCGCGGGCGTCGATCGAGACGCCGATGATGCGGCCGGCGACCGACGCTTGTGCTCGTCCCGGGTGGCAAAAAAGGCGGCGTGCGGACCCCCGAAACCGAGCGGGATGCCAAAACGCTGCGACGATCCGAGGGCGATATCGGCGCCCATTTCGCCCGGCGAGCGGAGCAGCACCAGCGCCATCAGATCCGAGGCGACGGCGACGACGCCGCCGCGTGATTTGACGGCAGCGATCGGTCCGCTGAGGTCGCTGACTTCGCCGTCGTCGTTCGGATACTGAAACAGCGCGCCGAAGACCTCCTGCTGCGCCGCCTCGTCCGGCGTGCCAAAGACCAGTTCAAAGCCGAAGAAGGCGGCGCGCGTCTGAGCACGTCGATGGTTTGCGGGAAGCAGGCCGGCGTCAACGAAGAACCGTTCGACTTCGACCTTGCTGACCCGGCGTGCCATGCTCATCGCTTCGGCGGCGGCGGTCGCCTCGTCGAGCAGCGAGGCGTTGGCCAGTTCGAGGCCGGTCAGGTCGATCACCATCTGCTGGTAGTTGAGCAGCGCCTCGAGGCGCCCCTGCGCGAGTTCTGCCTGGTACGGCGTGTAGGCGGTGTACCAGCCGGGGTTCTCAAGCACGTTGCGCAGTACCACGCCGGGGTCAGCGTGTCAGCGTAGCCCATGCCGATCATCGAGTGCTGCACGCGGTTGCGGCGGGCAATCGCCCGCAGCGCTGCCAGCGCTTCTCCTTCCGGGCGGGGCTCGGCGAGCGCCAGTGGCGCCGCCAGCCGAATCGCCGCCGGCACGGTCTGTTCGACGAGTTGCTCGAGGCTGCTCGCGCCGATGCTTGCCAGCATGGCAGTGATTTCACTGGCGTCGGGGCCGATGTGACGGTCAAGGAAATCGTCGCGCTGTTCGAGGGTGGCGAGCGACGGCAATGAGGGAGGGGACGAAAGGGGGGCAGGCATGGCGTCTTCCGGTAGCGCTTCCACTGGCCTAGGCGGCGTCAACGATTTGCTGGTAGGCGGCGGCATCGAGCAGGCCATCCAGGTCGCTGGCTGCGGCGGGCTTCATCCTGAACAGCCAGGCAGCATAGGCGTCCTGATTGACCAGTTCGGGGGCGTCGACCGCCGCCTGGTTGAGCTCGATGACGGTTCCCGTCAGCGGCGCGTAGACGTCGGCAGCCGCCTTGACCGATTCAACGACGGCGGCTTCCTGCTCGGCGGCGAGTTCGCGGCCGACCTCCGGCAATTCGATGAAAACCAGGTCGCCAAGCAGCTCCTGGGCATGATCGCTGATGCCGATGGTGACAGTGCCGTCCGCTTCGCGCGGACCCATTCGTGACTCCTGGTGTACTTGAGGTCGGCGGGGATGTTCATCTTCTCTCCTGATAAATAAGACCAAGTCTGGCCATTTAATGCCATGAAATCAAACGAGGATGTTGCCGTTTCTGACGAAAGCGGGTTTGACCACCCGGGCAGCGAGCCGTTTGTCGCGAATCGACACCTGGACCGTGTCGCCTATCGTCACGGCGAGTGGCAGGCGGGCGAGGGCGATCGATTGTTGCATCGTCGGGGAGAAGCTGCCACTGGTGATCTCACCGTTGCCATGGGTGGTGTGTACCGGTTGGTGGGCTCGCAGCACGCCGCGGTCGAGCAGCACCAGGCCGAGAAACTGGACTTGCTGCGGCCGGGCGAGGAGGGCGGCCTTGCCGACGAAGTCGCGCGGTGATACGAGATCGACCGTCCAGGCCAGGCCGGCGTCGAGCGGCGAAACTGTTTCGTCCATATCCTGGCCGTAGAGATTCATGCCGGCCTCAAGGCGCAGCGTGTCGCGGGCGCCCAGCCCACAAGGCCGCACACCCGCTGCAGCGAGTGCCTGCCAGAGGCCGTCGGCCCGGGCGGCGGGCAGGGTGATCTCGTAGCCATCTTCACCCGTATAGCCGGTACTGGCGATGAAGTGGTCGCCGACGACGGCGGCAAAGAAGGGCTTCAGCGCTTCACTGGCTGCCCGGCATTCGGGCAGCACCTGCCACACCTTCTGGCGAGCATGCGGTCCCTGGACAGCGATCATCGCCAGCGCCCCGGCGCCCTCGCGGCGGGGCGTGATGTCTACCGCAAGCTGCCACTCGTCGCGGCGGGCGGCCATCCAGTCCAGATCCTTCTCGGCGGTGCCGGCGTTGACCACCACCCGGTAGCTACGGTCGTCGAGGTAATACACGATCAGGTCATCGATCACCCCGCCGGCTTGGTTGAGCATGGCGCTGTACAGTGCCTTGCCGGGGACCTTCAGCCGCTCGACATTGTTGGCCAGCAGGCGACGGAGAAAAACACCGGCGTCGCGACCCGCCACATCAACGGCGCACATGTGCGAGACGTCGAACATGCCGGCGTCGCGGCGCACGGCGTGATGTTCCTCGATCTGTGAACCATAGTGCAGCGGCATCTCCCAGCCGCCGAAATCGACCATTCGGGCGCCGCTTCGGCGGTGGCAGGCATTGAGGACAGTTTTCTTCATCGTATCAATCCATAAGGAGCACTTGTTCGAGTGGATTCAAGAAACAGAAAAGGGGCGAACCCGAAACGAGTTCACCCCCCTGTCCATGTACCTGAGAGATTGTCGGGCGGCTACCCTCATTCGCAGCCGCTCTTGCCCCATCGGTGGGCGCTTCGCCAATAGCGTGCGCCGCTCTCCAGAGTTCATTGCACGAACGGTCCTTTTGCCTGAGCGTTTCCGGGTGGATTGCGCCGTCGGCGGCGACACTGTCGCCCTCTCCCATTCGCGGTGCGACTATAACGCGACGCGAGCCCGGCTCGCAAGGCAATCGTCGCTGGGGTGCGTCGCTACAGCGCAGCGAGGGGCGGTCGCCGGGCGGTGTCTGAAGGTTCAATTGTTGCCCCGGGGAGCCGGGCTCGGGTGCTTCAAGGGATACGCGTGGCTGCCGGGCCGGGGCGCTGCCTCAGCGGCGAGGTTCCTGCCGCGGGTGCTGCAACCCTCAGGGGCTTGAGGGGTCCACCTGCCGCAGGGAGGCATCAGAGCCTCGTCTTGCGAGTGCGAGGCGGTCGCCCTCGATCGCGTGGGCCAGGGGTGCGGTGTCGGTTTTTTTTACACTTGAGTTATCTTGAACGATTCGTGAATTATTAAACACTTGGTTTCATGGAACATTCCTTTTTGGGCACGAATATTGCTACTTTTTCACTGAGTCAGGTTTTGTTGAGGACGCACGGATGTTGCTTTCCGGGTTTCCGAAAGCCAAGACTTGTGAAGCCCATTAAAACCCTCATCAACCGGTCTGCGAAACGGACTGGTGATTGACGTGAAGGAGTTCTCAATGAATCTACTATCTAGCAAGACAAGAATCGCTTTGGCGGTGTTGGCAATGGCTGCTTCGGCCGGCGCGTCGGCCGCGCCGATTGGTATGCAGGTCACCGGAATCAGCAATACGTTTGCCGTTTATAACGCTGACGCTACAGGCGTGGGGCTACTCAGCCTCGGGGTATCTGACCTCGCGAATGCCCAAGCGGCCCTCAACGATGGTAACGGTGACGCCACGAAGCCCGGCGGCAACGTGGAACTCGGGAAGTACGGCGCGAAGCCAGTCGCGGTGATGACCGGTACGGTCGGTGGCAAGAACATCACACTGAGCGGCCTGGACAGCGATGACTGGACCGGTAACAACAATGCTCTGGCTTATCGCTACGTCGGCGGTGCGGCGGCTTCGATTAACCAGCCCTTGACTCAACAGCAGTTGGATTTTGCAGTAAACAGCTTCCTGACTGTTCCTGTGGGTACGCCTGTCACCAATCCGCTCGGCCTCAAGCCCTGGAACTTCGTCAGTGACCCCAATATTTCGTATGTCTACATTGACGGTCACACGGTCAATATCGGCCTGGCAGGTTTCTTCGACGCGTCGCAGGCCCTGGGGCAATTGTTTCCCGGCTTGGTGTTTCCCAAAGGGGCGCAAGTGAGCGAGGTCGTTGAGGTCACCTTGGGTAATGCCCATGAGTACCTGTTCGGGTTTTCTGCGACGAACTCCCTTGTTTTTACTAAAGATGGCTCGTATACAGGTAACTACAACGTGCAGATCCCCGAACCCGAATCGCTCGCGCTGCTGGGCATCGGTCTCGTCGGTCTGTTCCTCGGCCGTCGCCGTCGGGTCTGAGCGAGCCTGAGAGTTCACCGGCGCGCAAGCGCCGTGAGGTTCCAAGAGCAGAGCCCGCAAGGGCTCTGCTTGTGTCGAGCGTGACCAGTGTCCGGGGCGGCGCTGAAGCCTTGACTGTGAATTGCGGAGGTGGCCGTGGATTTGGCCGTTTTGTTCGGCGTGTGTCTGCTGGTATCCGGTGTGGCGATCCGAGTAGGTATTGCGCTTGCCGGCTATCTCGGAATCATGGATCACCCTGGCGGGCACAAGCAGCACCAGGCGAGTACGCCGTTTGTCGGCGGCTTTGGCTTGATGACTGTTGTCGTCAGCGCTTCTCTGTTGGCCGATACGTTTTTTGCTGATGTCACGCTTGCTCCCCTGAGCGGGATTCTTTTCGGCGCACTGGCCATCTTCCTCACCGGCCTGGTTGATGATATCTGGCGCCTTGGTTTCAAGCCCCGTTTCATCGTGCAGGCGCTGGTTGCGTTGTCGATGGTCTTCCTCGGCGGCGTCGAACTCCGCTCGCTTGGTGAGCTGGTTCCGGGCGTGGTCGTTGATCTCGGCTGGCTGGCTATTCCTCTGACCGTTTTCGCAACCATCGGCCTGATCAATGCTATCAACATGATGGATGGCATCGATGGCCTTTCAGGCACGGGGAGTCTGGTCAGTCTGGCGCTGACCGGCATCGTCGCGTATTACGGCAACGGAAGTTCCTATGTCTTTCTCATTGTTGCCCTGATGGGTGGCGTCGCAGGCTTCCTCTATTACAATCTCCGCTATCCGGGTAACCGCCGGGCGCGGGTTTTTCTAGGCGACAACGGCAGCATGTTGCTGGGCTTCCTCTTTGCCTGGTTGTTCATTGCCATGTCGCAGGGGGAGCAGGCGGCGATGACGCCGGTTACCGCGTTGTGGTTGTTGGCTCTGCCGCTGATGGATACCGTCGGCGTCATGCTGCGCCGTGTCTGGTTTGGCGGGTCGCCGTTCCGTGCTGACCGCAACCATCTGCATCATCTCTTTGTCCGCGCCGGGTTTCGGGTAAGCGACGTCGTTCTCCTTGCGGCTGTGATGCAAGTTCTCTTTGGCTTGATCGGGGTCTGTGGTTTCCTGCTGGGTGTCCCCGAGTATCTGATGTTCTGGCTGTTTCTCGGGGTTTTCGCGGTGTACTTCGTGGTCATCCTGCGGCCCGCACGCCTGGTTACCCGTCTGCGCCAGCTCAATCGCTGGCTGGGGCTGCCGTCGGTCCAGGTGCGCGGCATCTTTGTCGGCTATCTGCGCAGGGAGAAGTCTCCGGAGATTGTTGCGGTGATCTCGCAGGGACTTGGCAGCACTTATGATTTCCAGCTCGGTGTGTACGAGATGGACAGGTCTTCGACCGACGGCCGCAACGTCTATTGTGTCGTGCACATTCACACCGACGGCGACGAGCAGCTGATCGGCAACATACAGCGTGATGCGCGGCGCATCAAGAGGCGCATCGCCGGGCAGCCGGGACTTGAGGTACGTCTCTTGATGGGCCGTAGCAGCCCGAACTCTCGTGTGGGTGCCGGCGAGCCATTGCTACCGGGCAGCAGCCGGGAGGCTGATCGCCGTGGTGTCCGGAGCACCTTGATCTACTCGATGGAGCGTGGCTGCTGCCCGGTCGAGAGCACCGTTCCGGGGTTTGAAGTCAGCGTTCCACCCTCCTGCAGGTGAGTTGAGCACATGTTCAGCAGGATTCTCACAGTCTGTACCGGCAACATCTGTCGCAGCCCGGCGGCAGAGTTCCTGCTGCGTCAGCGTATCGAAAAAGCCGGGAAGCGGGTGGAAGCGCGCTCCGCGGGCATTGGCGCGCTGGTCGATCATCCGGCGGAAGAAGCCACCTGTGCGATGATGAATGCGCGTGGTGTGGACCTCAGTACACATCGTGCCAGCCAGCTCACGCCCGAGCGTCTGCGCTGGGCTGAACTCGTTCTGGTCATGGAAAAACACCACCGGGAGGCGGTGCTGGCGATGGACCCGACGGCGCGTGGCAAGACCTTCCTGCTCGGGCACTGGACGAGGACCGAGATTCCCGACCCGTATCGGCGAGGAGATGCAGCGCACGCGGAAGCTCTGCAGTTGATCGAGGATGCGCTCGATCCGTGGATCAGCAAGCTCTGCTGAGCTGGCTGTTCTTTGCGCGGGTGTGAAATAAGGCACTGGTCCCGAAGTCGACCGGCGTTATCCTTGCGTTCGGAACCGACGACTCCCCCGGCAGCACCAGCATCGCATTGTTCCGGCCGGGTGAAGGTTCCCAGGCTGCACACGGGGTTCGCCGGGGTTCGCCCAAGGCGCCTGGACGAGCACCGCCGGAGGTATGCCGGGCGGCTGTGAACGGGCTGATCAGGCCGACCACAGGCGCTGATGTCTTTGCGCGATGGTCCAGCCGGGGGTAAACTGCGCGGCGCCCGTTGACGAGAGGTTCTCGGCAGCCGCAATGAGGGAAAGATATGAGGAGTTCGGCATGAAGCTGTCCTTTGCCCGCCATGACGGGAGCCGTCGCTTGCTGGTGTGTGTCGCCGCGAGCCTGTTGGCGGGTTGCACCCTCATTCCCGGTAACCAGAATTACGGCAACCGTGAGGAGTCCGACGTCAGGCTGCCGGTGCAGCAGGGCGACTTGCTTGCGCCAGCCAACATCAAGATCAGACCGATTACCGCCGAACTGATCATCGACATGTTTCAGGCGGCGCGGCCGCCAATTGGCGATGGCACCAGCTCGGCGAAGGTGGCGGCGAAGGACAGTCCGCGTTTCATCGGTGACAACCCCGCGTCGGTGCCCGAGTACCGGCTCGGTCCGGGCGACATCATCTCGATCATCGTCTGGGATCACCCTGAACTGACCATTCCCGCGGGCAGTTTCCGTACGGCCGAGCAGGCCGGTACCGTGGTTGCCGAAGACGGAACGATCTTCTACCCCTACGTCGGGGTCATCAAGGCCCAGGGCAAGACGACTCGCGAGCTACGGGCGATCCTGTCGGACAAGCTGGCCAAGTACATCGAGCGCGTTCAGCTCGATGTGCGCATGGTCGCCTTCCGTAGCCAGCAGGTGTATGTCGTCGGAGAGGTGGCGAAGCCGGGTATTCAGCAGGTGACCGATATTCCGATGACCGTTCTCGATGCGGTCAATCGTGCCGGGGGTTTCACGCCCGAGGCGGATTTCAGCCGCGTGCTGCTGACCCGGCGTGGCACGACCTATCTGGTCGATATCCAGGCAATGTATGACTACGGTGCCAGCGAGCAGAATGCGCTGCTCGAGCAGGGCGACATCGTCAACGTCGCCGACCGCAGTTACAACAAGGTCTTCGTGCTGGGCGAAGTGACCAAGCCGGGCTCGCTGGTGATGAACAGGAAGCGTTCGACGCTTGCCGAAGCGCTCAGTGATGCCGGCTACATCAATCAGAGTACCGCCGATCCCCGCTGGATCTACGTCATGCGCGGCAACACCGATACGCCGGAACTGTTCCATCTCGATTCGCGTCTGCCCGACGCGCTGTTGCTTGCGGATCGCTTTCCGCTCCGGCCACGCGACGTCATCTATGTCGATACGGCACCAGTTGTTCGCTGGCAGCGTGTAATCGCGAACATCCTGCCGACCGCGACGATGCTTGATGTGACCAGCCGGACGCAGTACCCACTTTTTGGCGGACGGCAGCCGTAGCGCCGAAGCAGGGCTGGGCCGCGTGCGTGGCCGCATGGTAGCCGCGAGCCCTGTCGGCTGAGAACTGCCTGCTTGCTCGCACCACGCTCGGCCCGGCGCGCTGCCAGGCGACCACAACCACGGACAACCAATGGACAACGATCACTCAAGACCCTTTCCCAATACGGGCAGCGGCCCCGCTATGAACACGGCCGCCCCGCAGCCGATGCAGCAGGCTTCCGCTGACGAAGAGGATGAAGGCCTGGCTCTGGGCGAGATCATTGCCGTACTGATGGACTATCGCTGGCTGATCGCGGCGATCAGTCTTTTTGCGCTGGCCCTCGGTCTGGCGTGGGTGCTGGTGGCCAAGCCGGTCTACCGGGCGGATGGATTGCTGCAGATTGAAGAAAAGGGCTCGGGCGGGGCGCTCAAAGCCCTCGAGCCGCTGTTGGGTGACGATACGACTGTGTCTGCCGAGGTCGAAATCCTCACTTCGAGGATGGTTCTCGGACGAGTGGTGAACAAACTCAAGCTCGACATTGTTGCCATGCCGAGGACACTGCCGCTGATTGGCGGTGCGTTTGCCCGGCGCTATCAGGGCGACGAGCCGAACTCTGCGTGGCTTGGCTTTTCGAGTTTCGCCTGGGGTGGCGAACGGATCCAGGTCGATTCGCTCGACGTTCCCCCGCAGGCGCTCGATCAGCCACACGCCCTGATCGCCCGGGAGGGCGGTACGTTCGAAGTTTTTGACGACGATGACCGCCTGGTCCTCAAGGGAAAGGCAGGGACGCGCGCCAGCGACCAGGGCTACTCCATCTTTGTCGCGCAACTCAGAGCGCGGCCGGATACCCAGTTCCGGTTGACGAAACGCTCTGCCGAAGCGGCGATTGACGATCTGCGCAGCAGTTACTCGGTCAAGGAACGGGGCAAGAAGTCGGGCGTGCTTGAACTGAGCTTGCTTGGATCGCGCCCCGAGCAGATCGCTCTGGTACTGGATGACATCCTCAATACCTACGTCCGGCAGAACGTCGAGCGGCGGTCGGCTGAGGCCGAGAAAACGCTCAAGTTCCTCGAAACCCAGTTGCCTGCGCTCAAGACGCAGGTTGACAGCGCCGAAGCGGCCTACAACAGCTATCGCCAGAGCCGCGGCTCGCTAGACCTGAGCCTGGAGACGCAGGGCATCCTGAAGTCGCTGGTTGAAGTCGAGAATGCCGCGGTATTGCTCAAGCAGGAGCGCGACGAACTGCGCCAGAGTTTCACCCCGGAGCACCCCCGGATCCAGGCGGTAGACAACAAGCTGGCGCGCCTCAACGACCGCCGCAAGCAGTTTGACGGCGAGGTTTCGCGCCTGCCCGATACCCAGCAGACCGTTCTGCGGCTGGCGCGCGATGTCGAGGTTTCCAACCGGCTGTATACCGAGCTGCTCAACACGGCGCAGCAGTTGCGGGTATCCAAGGCCGGCACGGTCGGCGACGTGCGCGTCATCGATACCGCTGCCGTTGCGCGCAAGCCGGTTGGCGCAGGCCCGGTGGCGATCCTGGGAATTGCCCTGCTGCTCGGCCTGCTGGTCAGCATGGTGGTGATCTGGGTACTGCGTTCGCTGCGGGTGGTGGTGGAAGACCCGGAGATCATCGAGTCGCAGCTCGGCCTGCCGGTGTACGCGACGGTGCCTCACAGCAAGACCGAACTCGAGTTGTATCGCAAGGCGCGCGGCGGCGTCGAGGAACTGCTGGCGGTATCGTATCCGCAGGATGATGCGGTCGAGAGCCTGCGCGGACTGCGCACGACGCTTCACTTCGCGCTGCTCGACGCGCAGCGCAACTCGCTGCTGATCACCGGATCGAGTCCGGGCCTGGGCAAGAGCTTCATCTCCAAGAACCTGGGCGCGGTCCTGGCACAGGTCGACAAACGGGTCGTGATTGTCGATGCCGACCTGCGCCGGGGACACCTGCACCAGGAGTTCGGCCTCGAGCGGGCGGTCGGCGTTTCAGAGTACGTCGCCGGGCAGGCATCCCTTGAAGACCTCCTGAAGACCACCATGGTGCCCAAGCTGTGGGTGGTCACGACCGGCCAGATTCCACCGAATCCTTCCGAGTTGCTGATGCATCCGCGTTTTCAAGTGCTGCTGAGCGAACTCGCTGCGCGCTTCGATACGGTCATTGTCGATGCGCCGCCGGTGCTGGCGGTCTCCGATGCGGCGATCATCGGGCGGCATGTCGGCGCAACGCTGATGGTCGCGCGGGCAGGCAAGCACCCGATCCGCGAGCTCGAACAGGCGGTCAAACGGCTCAATCAGGCCGGCGTACAGGTCAAGGGCTTCGTTTTCAACGACCTCAACGTCAGTCGCCAGAATTACCGTTATGGCTACAAGGGTTACGTCTACCGTTACTCGTACAAGACCTAGACGTTTGGCTGCGAGCGGGGCTATTTGCCGGCAGATCCCTGGCTGGCAAGCCGCCGCCGCGCCTCGTAGAGGCAGACGCCGGTGGCGACCGACACGTTGAGGCTGGCAACCGAGCCGAGCATGGGGATGCTGACCAGTTGATCGCAGGTTTCCCGGGTCAGGCGACGCAGGCCGTCGCCTTCGGCACCGAGAACCCAGGCGCAGGCGACTGGCCACTGAGCAGCATAAAGATCGTCCTTTGCCTCGGCATCGGTGCCGACCAGCCAGATCCCGCGTTCCTTCAGTTCGCGCAATGTGCGGGCGAGATTGGTGACCGTGATGTACGGCACCGTTTCGGCCGCTCCGCTGGCCACCTTGATCGCCGTCTGGGTGAGGCCGACGGCGCGGTCCCTGGGCGCGATCACCGCATGCGCGCCGACGGCATCGGCGACCCGCAGGCAGGCGCCGAGATTGTGCGGGTCCTGGATGCCGTCAAGGACGAGCAGGAACGGCGCTTCGTCCAGCGTATCGAGCACGTCGTCGAGCGTCACGTGGCGTTGCGTCGAATCGACAGTGGCGATGACACCCTGATGCCGGGCGCCGGGAGCCATCGCTTCCAGGCGGACGGAAGGTACCGGCAGCACGCGCACCTTGGCGAACTCCGCGTGCGCCAGCAGGTCGCGCAGACGCGCATCGTGGCGCCCGGAATCGACATAGATCTCGCGCACCGCACCGGCGTCGTGACGCAACTTGGCCAGGGTCGAATGAAAGCCGAAAATCAGTCGTGAGTGGGATGTCATCGAGGGGCGAGGAGCCAGGTTGAGGGGGAAGGGCTGGAGGGGAACGGTTCAGGGGACGATGTGCTTGTTGACGGCAGATTGCCCAGCTTGCGTCTGGTTGACCGCGATCGTCTCCAGGGTTCGCGAGCGCCAGTCGAGCACCGCGGTGCGCATGCTCATCTGCTCGCCAAGGCGAGGAAACTCGGCGCGAATGACATCGGCGGCGAAGGTTGACAGAAAGCGAGACTTGAGCTCGGCGCGCGCGCGGTCCACGCCGATCTCGTCGTAGGGCACCGAAGCCAGCAGCAGGAAGCCGTCGTCCGGGATGCGTCCAGCCTGCATGTTGGCTTCGATGATGCCGGCAGCGCGGCGGATCGGGACGTCGAGGTTCGGACTGTAGGGGCCGATGATCAGCGCGATGTTCGGCGTATGCAGGAAGTCGAAACCGCGGCCAAGACAGATCATCCACTCGCGGTGTTCGATGTCGAGCAGCCGTTCATTGCGGCGAATCTGCGCGCGCACGTTCTCGATATGTTCGAGATTGCCGTAGAACAGCGGCAGCAGATCGGCCCGCATGCGTGCCGGCATGTCCGGCAGCAGGGCGGCGAGGCGCAGTTCGAGCGTCGCCCGGTCAGTCGAAGTCAGCGTCGCGAGGTCGAGCTTGTCGCCGGCCGTACCATGGATCACCAGCGCGTCCTCGTCGGTCTCGAAACCGCAGACCAGAGGGTAGACGGTGCCGTGATCGGTGCCGAAGATGTGTTCGATCTGACGCCGTATTTCGTAGGTGTGGGCGATCGCCGCTGCCGTGTCGTACTGAAAGCCGGCGCAGCCCCGCCGCGGGTCGCCCTGCGAGTAATGGTAGGTGACCAGGAAGACGACGTTGCGGCCGGCGCTGACGACGCGCTGCACCTGGTGGGCGAGGACCTCACCGAGGTGCGGCCAGCCGAGGTCGAAGATGCCGCCGAGGTTGCGAAACGGCATCAGGATACCGACCGGTGTGTTGGTGGCGACCGGAATGTTGATCCGGCCGTCCATGCACTTGAGGACCGCGATCGCTGTCGGGTGTTCGGCCAGATAGCGCTCGCGTGCCAGCCACGCTTCCGGGCTGCGGAAGATCGTGCTGTGCCGATCGGCGAGGCCGAACAGCCAGTCGATGCGTTCCTCGATGGGTTTTCCGTGGATGTCCATGGCGACCGGAGCCTTCAGACGGCAAACGCGGCCAGTTGCTGGCCGGGCATTCCACACCGCGGTTGCGGGCGGACGCTCACTAGTATCTTCGCGCTTGGCGCTCAGGTCAAACACTCCCGCCCGGCTGCTGGAGGTCGCGGTGCCGCCAGCCATCGAGGCCGCCCGGCAGGTGCTGCCGCTCAGACGATCATGCCGGCGCCGACGGTATTGTTCGACGACTCGTCGATGACGATGAAGGCGCCGGTGCCGCGGCTCTCCGAGTACGGATCGGCGAAAATCGGCTGCGCCAGCCGGAAGCTGACGCGGGCGATATCGTTCATCACCAGCCGCTCGGCCGCCTGCTGTTCCAGCGTGTTGACGTCGACCCGGTAGTCGATGCCGGCGAGCATCGCCTTGCTGTCGCGCGTGGTATGGCGAAGCAGGTACTTGCGGCGCGGGTCGAGCGGCGATTCCGACAGCCAGCAGAGCATGGCGTCGATCTGTTTGCTGACCATTGGCAGTTCGCCGCTCTTGACGATCATGTCGCCGCGCGAGATGTCGATCTCGTCGTCGAGCAGGATGGTGACCGACTGTTCGGCGACCGCGTGCGGTTGTGACTCGCCGAGCACCTGGATGTCCCGGACGCGGGTCTCGCGTCCGGAAGGCAGTACGGTCACCGCATCGCCAATGGCCAGCTCACCGGACTCCACCCGGCCCATGAAGCCGCGATAGTCGTGCAGTTCCGGGTTGGCCGAATCCTGCGGGCGGCAGACGTACTGCACCGGGAAGCGGAATTTCTCGGCGTGGGCGCTGTGGATCGCCGGCGCGGTCTCGAGGATCTCGAGCAGCGTCGGCCCGTCGTACCAGTCGAGGTGCTCGCCACGGTCAACGATCATGTCGCCGTTGAGCGCCGACATCGGGACGAAACGCACGTCCGCTATACCCAGCTCGGCGGCGAAGGCCAGGTAGTCATCCCTGATCTGCGCGAAGGTTTCGGGTGAGTAGTCGACCAGGTCCATCTTGTTGACCGCGACGACGATATGCCGAATGCCGAGCAGGTGCGCCAGGTAGGAGTGGCGCCGGGTCTGCGTCAGCACGCCCTTGCGGGCGTCGATCAGGATGATCGCCAGGTCGGCGGTCGACGCGGCGGTCACCATGTTGCGCGTATATTGCTCGTGGCCGGGGGCGTCGGCGATGATGTACTTGCGCGTACCGGTCGTGAAGTAACGATAGGCGACGTCGATGGTGATTCCCTGTTCGCGCTCGGCCTGCAGTCCGTCGGTCAGCAGCGACAGGTCGACGACGTCCAGCCCGCGTTTGGCCGAGGTGCGCTGGATGGCGTGCAGGGTATCGGCGAGGATCGTCTTGCTGTCGAACAACAGGCGACCGATCAAGGTGCTCTTGCCATCATCGACGCTGCCGCAGGTCAGAAAGCGCAGCAGGCCGTTGTCCGGGAGGGTTTCGGCGGGGAGTTTCTCGATCGCGGACATCAGAAATAGCCTTCCTTCTTGCGTTGTTCCATCGATGCGTCCGATGTCTGGTCGTCGAGGCGGGTCGCGCCGCGTTCGGTGATCGTCGTGATGGCCGTTTCGGCGATGATTCTGGCGACGGTGTCGGCATCGGACTCGACCGGCGCGGTGCAGGTGATGTCGCCGACGGTGCGAAAGCGGACCATCAGGTTCTCGATCGTCTCACCGGATCGCGCCGGCGTCACCTCGGTCACCGGCAGCAGGCCACCGCTGCGGCGAACGAGTGGGCGTCGGTGTGCAAAGTAAATCGACGGCAGGGCGAGGCGCTCGCGCTCGATGTACTGCCAGACGTCGATCTCGGTCCAGTTCGAGATCGGGAAGACGCGGATGTTCTCGCCCTTGAAGCTGCGCGCGTTGTAGAGATCCCACAGCTCTGGCCGCTGGCTTTTCGGATCCCATTGGCCGAACTCGTCGCGGAACGAGAAGATGCGTTCCTTGGCGCGGGCCTTTTCCTCGTCGCGGCGCGCGCCGCCGATGCAGGCATCGAAACCGAATTCCTCGATCGCTTCGAGCAGCGTCACCGACTGATGCTTGTTGCGCGGTTCGTCGGCCGACTTGAGAACGACGGTGCCGCGCGCCATCGAGTCCTCGACCGAGCGAACGATCAGGCGTTCGCCGAGCTCGGCCGCCCGCCGGTCGCGGAATTCGGTGACCTCGCGGTAGTTGTGGCCGGTATCGACGTGCAGCAGCGGGAAGGGAAAGCGGCCCGGGCGGAAGGCCTTCTCGGCGATGCGCAGCATGCAGATCGAGTCCTTGCCGCCGGAGAAAAGCAGAACCGGGGTGCTGCACTGGCCGGCGACCTCGCGCATGATGTGGATGGCTTCGGATTCCAGCCAGTCAAGGTGGGAAAGCCTGGCCTGGCCTGGCTGGGAGAGCGTTGCTGTATTCATGATGGACCTGTGTTTCGGGGCTTGCAGTGCGTCGGGCGTGCTGGCCGGATGTCTTCCGTCGGGATGTCAGGCGCGCCTGACGTGCAGACCACATTCTTTCGATTCGGGATTCTCCCACCACCAGCGGCCAGCGCGAACATCTTCGCCGGGCGTGATCGGCCGCGTGCAGGGTGCGCAGCCGATGCTCGGGTAGAAGCTGTCGTGCAGCGCATTGTAGGGCACCTCGTTGAGCATGATGTAGGCCCACACTTCGTCCTCGCTCCATGCCGCAAGCGGGTTGAACTTTTCGAGGCCGCCATCGCCGTTGGCGGCGTCGAAGCTGCGCACTGGCAGCCCATCGCGGGTCGCCGACTGCGCCGCCCGCAGACCGGTGATCCATGCCTTGCGGCCCGCCAGAGCGCGCTGCAAGGGTTCGACCTTGCGCACGAAACAGCAGCCCTTGCGCAGCTCGACCGATTCGTAGAAGGCGTTGATGCCGTTGGCGTGGGTGTAGGCCTCGACCAGATCGTGGCGCGGATAGTAGAGGCGCAGCGCCAGGCCGTAGTGTCTTTTCACTGCGGCGATCAGCTCGTAGGTCTCGAGCGGCAGGCGACCGGTGTCGAGCGAGAAGATTTCGATGTCGAGCCGATCACGGACGATCAGGTCGGTGAGCACCATGTCTTCGGCACCAAGACTGCTGGCAAAGGCCGCTGGCGAGAAGTCCCTGGCGATCTCGCACAACAGCATGCGCGCGGCGGCGACCCGTCCCGCGAGGCTGTCGCGCAGGGCCTGGTCGTGCAGATTGATCCTCGTCCTCATGCCGATCCCTGTGCCTGGCGCCGGCGGAACAGCGGGTAGGGCTGGTCGACCGCCGCCTGGTAGGTTTCGCTGAATACCGACAGCCCGGCCAGCGCCCGGTCGATGTCCTTGTCGCCGCGCAGCGCGTAGGCGTCGATGCCGCAACGCTGCATGTAGAAGAGCTGGTCCTGCAGCACGTCGCCGATGGCGCGAATCTCGCCGGCAAAATGATAGCGCTCGCGTAGCAGGCGGGCGCTCGAATAGCTGCGGCCGTCGGTGAACTTCGGGAAATTGACGGCGATGACGGCGAAACGGTCGACGTCGCCGGCCAGCGCTTCGGGCCCCTCATGGCTGTCGAGCCAGACGCCGATTGGACGGCCGCCAGCGATGATCTCGTCCCGCCGTGCCAGCCAGACTGCCAGTGGCAGCAGCACCGGCCCGGCAGGCAGGGCGACCGCTGCCGGCGTCTCGCCCTCGGCCAGGGTGAGGACCTGCCAGTCGTCTTCGACGATGCTCGTGTTCCTGATGATCCTAGGCATTGACGACCTCCTTTTCCCTGTTGTCTACCTTGGCTGGCCGGCGGCGGTCGCGGCCGGCATAGGCGCGTGTCTTGAACGGCTCGATGCCGATTCGCTGCAGGGTGTCGATGAAGCGCTCGCTCGGCGTCCGCTGTTCGAGATAGACGGCGATCAGCGCTGCGATGACCTCTGGGACTTCCTGCGCATAGAACGAAGGTCCGATCACCTTGCCGATCGCTGCCTCCTTGCCCTGCTGGCCGCCGATGGTGATCTGGTACCACTCCTCGTCGTTCTTGTCGACGCCAAGGATGCCGATGTTGGCGACGTGGTGATGGCCGCAGGAGTTCATGCAGCCGGAGATGTTGAGCGATATGTCACCGATGTCGTACAGGTAGTCGAGGTCGTCGAATCTGTCCTGCACCGCCGTGGCGATCGGGATCGAGCGGGCGTTGGCCAGCGCGCAGAGGTCACCGCCCGGGCAGCAGATCATGTCGGTCAGCAGGCCGATGTTCGCGGTCGCCAGCCGATGGCTGCGGGCGATCTGCCAGACTTCGTAGACATCGCGCTGGCGGACGTCGGCGAGCACCACATTCTGTTCGTGCGTGACGCGCAGTTCGCCAAAGCTGAAACGCTCGGCGAGTTCGGCGACGGCGATCATCTGGCCGTCGGTGATGTCACCGGGAGCGACGCCGGGAGCTTTGAGCGACAGGGTGACGGCGGCGTAGCCAGGCGTCCTGTGCACATGAACGCAGCGCTTGACCCAGCTGGCGAAGGCCCGGTCAGCCTCGATTCTGTTCAGGTGTGCCGGGTCTGGCGAGGGCAGCGTCTCCCAGGGCGGTGGCGAGAAATGCTGCGCGATGCGCGCGAACTCCTCGTCAGGTACCGTCGTCGGGCCGTCGCGCAGGTGCGACCACTCTTCCTCGACCTGACGGGCAAACTCCTCGATACCGAGCGCCTGGACGAGGATCTTGATCCGCGCCTTGTACATGTTGTCGCGGCGACCGTAGCGGTTATAGACGCGCAGGATGGCATCGAGGTAGGAGAGCAGATGCCGGCGCGGAAGGAAATCGCGCACCTGCTTGCCGAGAATTGGCGTGCGGCCCAGCCCGCCACCGACAAAAACGCGGAAGCCGATTTCACCGCGGTCGTCGCTCACCAGATCGAGGCCGATATCGTGGGCGCGAATCACCGCCCGGTCCTGCGCCGCCGCATTGACGGCAATCTTGAACTTGCGCGGCAGGAAGGCGAATTCCGGGTGGAAGGTCGACCATTGCCGCAGCAACTCGCAATACGGGCGTGGGTCGGTCAGTTCGTCCGGCGCGACGCCTGCGAACTGATCGGTGGTGATGTTGCGCACGCAGTTGCCGGAGGTCTGCACGGCGTGCATTTCGACGCTCGCCAGTTCAGCCAGGATGTCCGGCGTTTCCTCGAATTGCGGCCAGTTGAGCTGCATGTTCTGGCGGGTTGTGAAGTGGCCGACGCCGCGGTCGTAACGGCGCGAGATCTCGGCCAGCTTGCGCAGTTGCGCCGCCGACAGCATGCCGTACGGGATGGCGATGCGCAGCATCGGTCCGTGCCGCTGGATGTAGAGGCCATTCTGCAGGCGCAGCGGGCGCAACTCGTCGGTCGATAGCTCGCCAGCCAGATGCCGGGCCATCTGGTCGCGATACTGGGCCACCCGCTGGTCGATGATCTGTTGGTCAGTACTGTCGTAGCGATACATTGCTCGTTCCTTGGTTGAATGCGGTCGTGGCCGGTTGCCGGTGGTGCAACGGCAGCTACTGGGCGATCAGCTTGCCACCGATCAGCACCAGCATGCCGGCCAGGATCGGGCGCAGAATGCGGTCGGGTACTTTCGCCGAAGCGTGGCTGCCAAGCCAGATCCCGGGCAGCGAGCCGAGCAGCAGGCTGCCGAGCAGTGACCAGTCGACGCTGCCGATCAGCCAGTGCCCGAGGCCGGCAACCAGCGTCAGCGGCACGGCGTGGGCGACATCGCTGCCGACGACGCGAATCGTCGGCAGGCGTGGGTAGAGATAGAACAGCACGGCGACGCCGAGAGCGCCAGCGCCAACCGACGAGACCGTCACCAGCACGCCGAGCAGCGCCCCGACGGCGACCGTGATCGGTGCCCGGAACTGCGTGTGCGCGGCATCGTCGGCGTGTGCCAGCGCCTGCCGCTGCAGCCTCTGGCGAAAGATGATCGCGGCAGCGGTCAGCAGCAGGGCGACACCGAGCGAGACGGAAATGATCTGCGAGACGGCCGCGCTCTGCTTCGGCAGCAAGGAAAGCACCCAGACGGTCAGCAACGCTGCCGGGATGCTGCCGCTGGCCAGCAGACGGGTGACGCGCCAATCGACGTGTCCCTTGCGGGCATGGACGACGGTGCCGCCGGCCTTGGTGATCGCCGCGTAGAGCAGGTCGGTGCCGACCGCCGTCGCCGGGTGGATGCCGAACAGCATCACCAGCAATGGCGTCATCAGCGAGCCGCCGCCTACCCCGGTGAGACCGACGATGGCGCCGACAACAAAACCCGACAGGGTGTACATCCAGTCCATGGCGCGCCGCAACAGAAAAAGTGCGCGCATGGTAGCAGCGCAAGGTTTGATCGAAAAAGAATATTCAGTTAGATTCTTATAACCAATCGTATTGTACAGCCGCCATGAAGCTCCAGCAGCTCCGCTATCTCGTCGAAGTCGCGCGCCGTGGCCTCAACGTTTCCGAGGCGGCGGAAGCGCTGCATACCTCGCAGCCCGGGGTTTCCAAGCAGATCAAGCTGCTCGAGGACGAACTCGGAGTCGTCGTTTTCGAGCGCGGCGGCAAGCGCCTGCTGGCGATCACCGAGCCGGGGCGGGCGGTGATCGCGATTGCCGAACGCATGCTGCGCGACGCGGAGAACATCCGGCGCGTCGGCGAGGAGTACGCCGGTGGCGACTCCGGCAGCCTGGTCATCGCAACGACGCATACGCAGGCGCGTTACGCCCTGCCGGCCGTCGTCAAGCGCTTCGTCGATCGCCATCCCAGGGTCAGGCTGTCCCTGCATCAGGGCCATCCGACGCAGATCGCCGAGTTGACGCTGAAAGGCGAGGCCGACATCGCCATCGCCACCGAGGCGCTAGACCAGTATCCGGAACTGGTGATGCTGCCCTGCTACCAGTGGGTGCACTGCGTGATCGCCCCCGACGGGCATCCGATCCTCGGCGAACAGCCGCTATCGCTGGCCGCGCTCGCGCGCTGGCCACTGGTGACCTACGACTCCGCCTTCACCGGTCGCTCACGCATCAACAAGGCTTTCGAACTGGCGCAACTGACACCCAACGTGGTACTCAGCGCCATCGACGCCGACGTCATCAAGACCTACGTCGGACTCGGCCTGGGGCTCGGGATCATCGCCCGCATGGCTTTCGATCCGCTGCGCGACGTCGGCTTGCAGGCGATCGCCGCCGAGCATCTGTTCGGCTCGAACACGACGCGCATCGGGCTGCGCCGCGGCACCCGCCTCCGTCGCTACGAATACGATTTCATCGAACTCTTTGCCTCGCACCTGACCCGCAAGGCGGTCGACCTGGCGATGGCCGGCGCGCGTCCGGCGGACGAGTATCAGCTTTGACGCCGCGCTGACGACAAGGTCAGTGCAGGGGTGGTGGCTGACGGTTGCCCGGTTTGCCGAGCGCGGCCCGGGCGGCAGAAACCGCCTTGACGCCAAGCAGGGTCAGGCTGCCGCCGACGATGCCGACCAGCACGTCGAGCAGCAGCGGGGTCACGGCCCTGAGTACACCACCGACGGCCGGGAGGCCACCAGCCAGCTCGGCCGCATGCGCGATGAAGTGATGCAGCGGCAGTCCGTGCGTGAGGATGCCGCCGCCGACCATGAACATCGCGGCCGTACCGATCACCGTTAGCGCCTTCATCAGGCGCGGCGCCGCCAGCAGCAGGCCCCTGCCGATCGTGCGCGCCAGCGCGCCGCTCCGGGTGAGCAGGTGGAGCCCGAGATCATCCATCTTGACGATACCGGCGACGACCCCATAGACGCCGACGGTCATGATCAGGCCGATCCCCGACAGCACCGCGACCTGGGTGGTGAAAGGCTGGTCAGCGACGGTGCCGAGGGCGATGACGACAATTTCGGCCGAGAGAACGAAGTCGGTCCGGATGGCGCCCTTGATCTTGTCGGCCTCGAATGCTGCCAGGTCGACCTTTTCGTCGGCCAGCGCGGCAGCCAGTTGCTCGGCGTGCCGGTCGTCGTCGCCGGCCTTGTGCAGCCAGCGGTGGGCCAGCTTCTCGACCCCCTCGAGGCACAGGTAAAGGCCGCCAAGCATCAGCAGCGGCGTCACCGCCCAGGGGATGAAGCGGCTGATCGCCAGCGCCGCCGGCACCAGGATCAGCTTGTTCTTCAGCGAACCGACAGCGACCGCCCAGACCACCGGCAGCTCGCGCTCGGCGCGTACCCCGGACACCTGCTGCGCGTTCAGCGCCAGATCGTCGCCCAATACGCCGGCAGTCTTCTTCGCGGCCACCTTGGTCATCAGGGCAACGTCGTCGAGGACCGAGGCAATATCATCGATCAGGGCAAGCAGGCTGGCTCCGGCCATTGAGGTGTCCCCTTCTGAAGGTCAGCGCCGCCGCGGTCGCGGCGGTCTGAAAACCCCGGATTCTAGGGCATAAGGCGATTCGCGTTGCGCCATCGGCCCAACAGGCTGGCCTGCCGCCAGCGCGGGCGAGACGACGGACAGGACGCTCTTCAACCAGGATGCACGGTTTGCCGGTCCGCGCCACCAGGATCCGGCCGTGTGCATTTCGCCACCTCGGCCCTGTGTGACTAGCGCGTGGTGCGGACTTGGCGTTATGCTCCCCGTCCTTTCCTGACCACAAACAACGCTCTCACCTGACAACTGGAGACAATCGTGCCTGCACTGCTGCCCCAACCCGATCCCGATGGTCTGCTTGAATACTCGGTGGTCTATACCGACCGCTCGCTGAACCACATGTCGCAACGCTTCCAGGGCGTGATGAAGGACATCGCACGGATTCTCAAGACGGTCTACAACGGCAAGACGGCGATCGTCGTGCCAGGCAGCGGAACCTTCGGCATGGAAGCCGTCGCCCGCCAGTTTGCCACCGACAGAAAGTGCCTGATCATCCGCAACGGCTGGTTCAGCTTCCGCTGGACGCAGATTCTCGACATGGGAGCGATTCCATCGGCGAGCATCGTCCTCAAGGCGCGTCGGGTCAGCGACGAGCCGCAGTCGCCGTTCATCCCGCCGCCGATCGAGGAGGTCGTCGAGCGCATTCGCGAAGAGAAGCCCGACCTCGTCTTCGCGCCGCACGTCGAAACCGCTTCCGGAATGATTCTGCCCAACGACTACCTGCGTGCCGTCGGTGAGGCGGTGCGCGCGGTCGATGGTCTTTTCGTCCTCGATTGCGTCGCTTCCGGCGCCGTCTGGGTCGACATGGCCGCCAACGCGGTTGATGTGCTGATCAGTGCCCCCCAGAAAGGCTGGACCGGTTTGCCCTGCTGCGCGCTGGTGGTGCTTGGCGAGCGTGCCCGCGCCAGGATCGACGCCACCACCAGCAGCAGCTTTGCCTGCGACCTCAAGAAGTGGATGCAGATCATGGAGACCTTTGAAAGTGGCGGCCACGCCTATCATGCGACCATGCCGACCGACGCGCTGGCAGCCTTGCGTGACGTGATGCGCGAAACCGAAAACTACGGTTTCGAGCGCGTCCGCCAGGAGCAGCTTGAAGTCGGCCTGCGCGTGCGCGCTTTGCTGACCGGCAAGGGCTTCAGGAGCGTCGCCGCCGAGGGCTTCCAGGCGCCGGGCGTCGTCGTCAGCTACACGGACGATCCGGAGATCCAGTCGGGTAGGAAGTTCGTCGCCATCGGCGTCCAGACCGCTGCCGGCGTGCCGCTGCAGTGCGACGAGCCGGCCGATTTCACCACCTTTCGCATCGGCCTGTTCGGCCTCGAAAAACTACACAATCCCGACCGCACGGTGCGCAACCTCGCCGATGCGCTCGATGAGGTGACGCGCGTGAACCCGCAGCCGGCGCCTTGAGATTGTGCCGACACTCAACTGGTTCGGTAAGGATGCCGTCGTCAGGCCGTGCCATGCCGTCTGCTCGAGGCGGTGCCCGAACTGATTTACGCTGCTGCCTCCCGCATGGGCGCCCGCGCCGCGCGTGAGGGCATCAGCTTCAGGCAAACTCCCTACGCGCTGGATATATGGATGAAGAATCCTCTCGAATCGGCAAGAAATCCCGACTTGCGCGGTTCATGGGACGCGCTGCTGCGTGCGGCTAAGGCGGCGAGAAGAACCGCCATCCTCACCAATACCGATCTGATTGTTTCAGAAGATGGGCGGATGCGTTGTATCAAGCCGGCCGACCTGCAAGAGGTCGCTTCGGCAGGCCAGGGGAGCAATCCAGTGACGGCCCATGATGCATGCGGAAATTCCCGACCATCTCGCGGCCCATCTAATTCTACTTTGTCAGATTCGTATTCGCCTTCCTGTGATCTGCGTTTGTCATGTGCTAGAATGCCATACGTCGTGATTGTTTAATCTATTCATGGAGTTGTAAATGACAATGTCAACTCCATTACGTCGATAGCATATCTTCGCTGGTCGCTTCGGCACTCGAGCACTTCGATTCGCACTTCGCGCCCTATCTCCATTGCTTTCGAAGCCGGACCCGTTCGGTAGAAGACACCGCGCGCCGGTATCTGCACGGGCTGTTCCAGAGTTCGCGCCGTAACCTGGAGTGCATGGCGGAAACCGTATCCGACAGCCGCTATCAGCCACTGCATCATATGCTTAGCGAATCCAATTGGGATCGGCGCGCGGTGCGTCGGCAACTGGTGGTCGATGCCAACGCCCACTTCGGCTATCCCAGCGCTCTACTCCTGGACGAGAGCGCGTTCGGGAAGAAGGGAAACATGTCCGCGGGCGTGGCGCGGCAGTGGAACGGTCGCTTGGGGAAGGTCGATAACTGTCAGGTGGGCGTCTTCGCGGCGGTGACGCGCGATGGCGTAGCAAGCGTGGTGGATGCCGACTTGTATCTGCCGGAGAAGTGGGCCAAAGATACGACACGTTGCGAGGCGGTGGGGGTGCCTGAGGAGGCGCAGACGTTCCGCACCAAGGGCGAGATCGCTCTGGACATGGTAATTCGCCTGAGGCGGGAAGGCTTGCACTTCTCTTTCGTCGCCTTTGATGGCGGCTACGGGCACTTGCCCTGGCTGCTCGGGGAACTGGATGTCGAGGGAGAGATCTTCTTCGCTGAGGTGCATTCGGATCAGGCGATCTATCTCCAGGATCCCGCACCCGCGGTGGCGGCTCGTCGTTCGTCGAAGGGTCGAGCGCCCCGTCGGCTGCGGACCACGGCGGTGCCCATGACGGTGGCCGCGTGGGCAGCCACGCAGTCGGCATCCGCCTGGGGGCGTCTGTCGATCCGTGACGGCGAGAAGGGCGAGGTGATGGCCGACTATCTCACCCAGCGGGTGTGGGTCTGGGACGGCGAGGCGCCGTTGGCGAGCCGTTGGCATCTCCTGGTACGACGGGAACTCGATGGGACGAAACTCAAATTCGGCCTGTCCAATGCCAAGCCCAGGGCGTCTTTGCGCCGCTTGGCGGAAATGCAGGGAGCGCGCCATTTCGTCGAGCAGTCCTTCCGAGAGGCCAAGAGCGCCTGCGGCATGGCCGAGTATCAGGTCCGCCGCTGGCAGGCGTGGCACCATCACATGGCCCTGGTCATGATCGCCACCATGTTCCTGGCCAAGGAGCGCCTGGCCCATCGCGAGACGGCTGAACTGCTCTCCTGCCGTGACTTGATAGAGATCATGCGCCATCGGCTGCCTACCAAGATCGTCACCGACGAAGACCTCGCGGCATCCATCATCGATAGGCATCGACGGCGGCACAAAGCCATGGAATCCGCCTACAGAAAGCAAGCCGCCATGCTCTCAGCATTAGATTGAAAGACAATCTGACAAAGTAGAACTAATGACAGGAGTGTAGACATGAATCTGCCTGACGCCATTGATGCTCACGTGCGGGTGCTGCCGGCGCACTTGCAGCGGGAAGCGCTCGACTTCATTGCCTATTTGGAAAAGCGCTACCACATTGCAGCGATGGTTGCTCCCCGCTTGACAACGAGCGCCTTCATCGAGCGCTTTGCAGGTTGTCTCGGCGATGATTTTCCGAACGAAATCGACGATGCCGATCTGCCAAGCGATGCTCCGAGGGATCCGCTCGAATGAGTGGCTTCCTGCTCGACTCGAACGCCTGGATTGGCTTGCTGAAGGGACATCCGGCAATCGCGGCAGGTGTGGCCCGTGCGGGAGGCCTGTGTGTCGTGACGCGCAATGTTTCGGAGTTCTCGCGAGTGCCGGGTTTGTCCATCGAGAACTGGCAGGGCCAATGATCGCCGGGTTCGCTCCGAAGACGTATCAGTCGCAGGTCCTCGAAAGCATCACAGCGTACTTCGAGTCCTGCCACGAACAGCGATCGCCGTCGCTGGCCTTCACCGCGACGACCGAACAGCTCTGGGGTCGGGGATTGGCGTACAACCCGCTGTCGGGTTTTTCTTCCGACATGCCGTATTTCTGTCTGCGCGTGCCCACCGGCGGCGGCAAGACCTGGCTGGCGGCGAAAAGCGTGGCTACCCGGCAGGCGTTTCAGGTCGAGGACGAAGAGTGCCGCAAGGTGTACCAGTCCAGCGGCGCGCTGATGCATCACTTGGAGAAGCTCGCTGCGGCGCAGCGCAACGCGCTGCTTGGCGACGGCGAGGGTGTCGAGCAGGTGAAGCCGTATTCGCTGGCCAATGTGCTGCGCCTGCACCGGCCTTTCGTGAGCGTCGATGAGGCGCACAACAGCCGTACCGAACTGGCTTTCGACATGCTGTCGAGCGGGTGCACGCCGAGTTGATCGGCAATCATCACATCCCGGCCGAGGAAATCGTCGTCGCCACCGGCGAGGAGAAAGGGCTGGAACAGATCGACGCCGACTATCGACTGGGCGTCGCCGACCCAGCGTGTCCGGTGAAGTTCATCATCACTCAGAAGGCTCTGGCCGAGGGTTGGGATTGCCCGTTTGCCTGCATTCTGGTCAGCATGGCGTCGCTGCATTCGGCGACGGCAGTCGAACAACTCCTCGGCCGGGTACTGCGGCAGCCAGGCGCCAGCCATCGGTCAAGCCGCTTGCTCAACCAGTCGTATGCCTTCGTGGTGTCGCGCAACTTCGCCGAGACGGCGAACGCACTGCGCGAGCGCCTGGTTACGGGTGCCGGCTTCGAGCGGCGCGAGGTGAGCGAGTTCGTCACCGCCGCGACGAGCAAACAGGCGCGGCTCGATCTCGACGGCCACGCGGGGCGGGTCTTCGTTCGGCCGGTAACCATCGCGCTGCCTGAAAGGCCAGATCTCAAGGGCCTGCCGAAACCGATCCGCAGCAAGCTGAGTTGGGATGCCCGGCTGAATACCCTGACCATCAGCGCGCCCCTGACGGCAGACGAGGGTGAGGTGTTGAAGGCAACGGTCACGTCCGAAGCAGCCGTTTCGGCCATTGGGCAGGCGGCCGAAGCAAGCCGCACGAGCGCCATCGAGTTTTTCCAGACCCCTGCCGAGCTGGGTGAGTGCTTCCAGATGCCGCAACTCGTGTGGCGGGAAGCCTGCTCATTCTTCCTGCAGAATGCGGATGGCCGCTTCTATCCCGATTTTGTCTGCCGACTGCCCGACGCAACGACCCTGGCTGTCGAATACAAGGGCGCCAATCGCTGGGCGTCCGCCGAGGACGACAGCATGATCGGCGGCTTGTGGGCCGCGTTCTCCGAGGGGCGCTGTCGCTTCGTGATGGTCACGGCGAAGTGCTGGGACGCGATTGACGCTCTGCTGTCATGAGCCTCGATTACTCCACTCTCGACCTGCTGCGCCAGAGCCACCCGGCCTGGCGCTTGCTGCGCTCGGAGCACGCGCCGCTGGTGGCGAGTTTTTTGCAGCGCGTGTTCATCGCGCCGAATGTGCGCGTGATGGCACAGGCCGACCTGGCCGAAGCGCTCGAGGACGAACTGTATGCGCTGCGCGAGCGCCGCGGCGGCGAGGGGTTTCCGAAGTCGGCGCTCGATTACCTCAACGACTGGGCGGCGAACGACAAGGGCTGGCTGCGTAAGTATTACACGCAGGGGTCGGACGAGCCCCATTTCGATCTGATGCCGGCGACCGAGAAGGCGATCGCCTGGCTGGCGACGCTCGCCGAACGCAGCTTCGTCGGCACCGAGTCGCGTCTGCTGACCCTCTTCGAGCTGCTGAAGCAGATGAGCGAGGGCAGCGAGACCGATCCGCAGGCGCGTATCGCCGAACTGCAGCGCCGGCGCGACGAGATCGATGCCGAGATTGCGCGGGTTCTCTCCGGCGACCTGCCGATGCTCGACGACACCGGACTGAAGGATCGCTTCCAGCAGTTCACGGCGCTGGCGCGCGAGCTGCTCACCGACTTCCGCGAGGTCGAGCACAATTTTCGCGGCCTCGACCGGCGCGTGCGCGAGCGGATCGCGCTGTGGGAAGGCGCCAAGGGTGCGCTGCTTGAAGAAATCATGGGCGAGCGCGACGCGATTGCCGACTCCGACCAGGGACGCAGCTTTCGCGCCTTCTGGGATTTCCTGATGTCGAGCCGCCGGCAGGAGGAGTTGACGGCGCTGCTCGAACGGGTGCTGGCGCTGCCGCCGGTGCTCGAACTGCGGCCCGACGTGCGCACCCGTCGGGTGCATTACGACTGGCTGGAAGCCGGCGAGCACACGCAACGCACCGTCGCCCAGCTCTCGCAGCAGCTGCGCCGCTTTCTCGACGACCAGGCCTGGCTGGAGAATCGCCGCATCATGGACATCCTGCACGGCATCGAGGCCAAGGCGCTGGCGCTGCGCGACACGCTGCCGACGGGTGCGGTGATGAGCATCGCCGACACCGCTGCCGACATCGAACTGCCGATCGAACGACCGCTGCACACGCCGGCGATCAAGCCGTCGATCGCCGACCTGGCACTCGATGCGGGTGACGCCGATGTCGATGCCGCAGTGCTGTTCTCGCAGGTGGTGGTCGATCGCGCGCAGCTCGCGCGGCATATTCGCCACGCCCTGCAGGATCGCTCGCAGGTGACCCTGCGCGAGCTGTGCGAGACGCGGCCGCTCGAGCATGGCCTGGCCGAACTGGTCGCCTACCTGCAACTCGCCGACGATACCTTCAGGGCGGTGATCGACGAAACGGCGACCGAGGTCATCGCCTGGCAAGGCATCGGCGCGGACGGTGAGCAACATTTGAAGCAGGCGCGGCTGTCGCGGGTGATTTTCGTCAATGGAGTGAGAACGCCAGCGAGATGAGCCGCCAAGATCTACTCGAATGGCTGGCAAGGCTCGGTCCTTGCCTGATGCAATATCCCGGGCAGGTGTCGTGTGCCGGCTGTTGGTCCATGAGGACTGGCGAGCGATCTGGACGACCTTTGCGAACGAGCGTGGCCGCTGGTCCCGCCAGCTGTCGGCCATGACGGATCAAGCGTCGCGGGGCGCAGGCAGGGCGCTGCACTGGCCATGGGCCGGCGGGTTGCCGGCCGCCCTCACGCCTCGCTTTCCTCTCCCGCCATTTCCTCTGCCAGCGGTGTGTCGAGCACCGACTGGATGTAGGCGGCCGGCAGGCGGTATTCCTGCGCCAGTTCAGCCGCCGACCTGCCGCTTTGCTGGATGCTCTCGATCCAGCCATTGAGGCCGGTCGAGAGCGAGTGGCCGGCCTGTTCACCGTCGCGCGTGGCGCGCTCGCCATCGGCGACTTCGTACTTGTTGCTGTAGCCGCGCGGGGTGATCATCAGGCCGTGGCGAACGAAGGTGTTCGAATTGCCGATCAGCACCGTGGTCAGCATGCCGATATCTGCTTCGGACATTTTTTCCAGGGTGGTGAATTCGATGCGCTGCTTCGGGCGATAGGCCGACTTGACGATGGCCACCGGCGTCTGCGCGTCGCGATGGCGCAGGAAGATGCGTTGCGCCTCGGCGATCTGCCGGGTGCGCCGCCCGCTCTTCGGGTTGTACAGCGCGACGACGAAATCGGCGTAGGCGACGGCATCGAGCCGGCGGGCGATGCTCGGCCATGGGGTCAGCAGGTCGGACAGCGAGATGGCGCAGAAGTCGTGCGTCAGTGGCGCGCCGACGAGGGCGGCGCAGGTGTTGAGCGCCGAGGCACCGGGGACGATCTCCACCTCGATCGCCGATTCCGGCGTCCAGCCGGCCTGGAACAGCACCTCGAAGGTGGGGCCGGCCATGCCGTAAACGCCCGCGTCGCCGGACGACACTATAGCCACCTTGCGACCTTGCCGCGCCCGTTCGAGGGCCTCGATGGCACGGTCGAGTTCCTCGGTCATCGACTTCCGGACCACTTCCTTGCCGGCCAGCAGGTCGGCGACCAGGCGGATATAGGTGGCGTAGCCGATTACCGTGTCGGCCTCGGCAATGGCCTCCCGGGCGCGCGCGGTGAGGTGGCCGAGGCTGCCCGGACCGAGGCCGACGAGCATGATTTTTCCTGTCTTTTGCGGCGAGTCGGGGCTGGCGTTCATGCGGCAATCCTTGCGATGGAGACGGTGGCGTTGCGGCCATCGGGGCCGCGCAGCTTGTATTTTTCGACGATCAGGTGGCTCGGGCCGGCGCCCGCGGCGAGCAGCGCCGCGGCTTCCGAGACCGACGGCGTGCCGGTGTGCCGGCGGACGATTTCGGAGGGGTTTGGCACTTCGACGGCAGCGAGTTCGGCCGCCGGGTGGAACCGGATGCTCCAGCCATGCTGCCCGGCGACGTCCGCCAGGCCCGGCTCATCGGCCTTGAGGTCGATCGAGGCAACGGCGACGACGTCGGCCGGCGAAGCGCCGCAGGCCGCCAGAGCCTCGGCGATGGCCTGGGCGATCGTGGCGGCCGGTGTGCCGCGGTCGCAGCCCAGGCCGAGCGCGACCGGTCCCGGCGGTGAGGCGGAAACGCTGCTCATGCGGCCGTCGGGCGATAGGTGACGCAGCGGCCGGCCAGTCGCGCCGCGCAGTCGGCGGGCATGACGCGCCGGCTGATCCAGAGCACGGCGGTAAAGCGCTCGAGCGCGACGTCTTCGAGCCGTGCGAAGAGCGTCACGTTCGCCGGCAACGGCCCCTTGCGGCCGTTGGCATGGTTGGCCCACCAGTCCGCACCGCCCGCTTCCTGGACCAGTGCCACCGGCTCGTCATTGACCATCGCCGCACTGCAATGGAGCAACTCGCCGTGCGTCGCGTCGAAGGTCCAGCCGAGCTCGCGGCCGAGGAGGTCGACGGCGATCGTTGCGCGGGCGTCCGAGGCGGTCGTCAGCACGGCGGTCGCGCCAAGCGCCGTGGCGAGATGGCCGGCGAGCGAATTGGCACCGCCCAGGTGGCCGGAAAGCACTGGAATGACGAACCTGCCGGCCTCGTCGACCACCACCACCGCCGGGTCGGTCTCCTTGCCCTGCAGATGCGGCGCGATCAGGCGGACGACCGCGCCGAGCGAGACGATGGCGACGATGCCGTCGAAGTTCGCGAACAGCGCCGGCACCTGGTCGCCGACCTTGCCCTGGTAGCAGTGGGCAGCACCGGCGGCAGCGCTTTCGGCCTCGACGCGGAACTTCTCCGGGGCGAAGAGTTGCGCGCCGGGCAGTGCGGCGACGATCCGGCCGGCCAGCGCGATGCCATGACGGGTAATCGAAACGACGGCAACTCTCATGGTCGGCGGCGGTCTGTCGCGCAAGTCAGTCGGTCGCCGCGGCAGCTGCGGCTGCCTCCCGGCGGCTGCGGCAGCCACGGCGCAGGGCCCCGCGCTCGCGCTTGGGGTTCTGGACCAGCATCAGGGACAGGTAGTTCACCTTGCTCCCCTGCAGGCTGGCGAGGTCGCGCACGATCCGTTGCTCCGGCGATCCGACCTTCTCGATGAAACAGGAAGTGGCCAACAGCCCGCGCCGTTCGAGCAGTTCGATGATCTCGTCCACCAGTGGCTTGACCTTGAGCAGGGCGAGCGTGTCGAAGTCGTCGAGCAGGTGGTCGATCACCTCGATGCCATAGGCGGCGGGAATGATGGCGAAGGTCTCGTCTTCCTCTGCGAGCGGCGTGCCGGTCGCGGCGGCAGCGGCGGCGAAGGAAGATACGCCGGGAATCGTCTCGACCTCGACTTGTGGGGCCAGGTCGCGGACGACGCGCGCGAGATGGCCGAAGGTCGAGAAGGTCGAAGCGTCACCCTCGACCAGGAAGAGCAGGTCGCGACCTTCGGCGAGCAGCTCGACGGTACGGTCGGCGGCGCGCATCCAGGCTCTGGCGAGGATCTCTGCGTCGCGGGTCATCGGGAAGATCAGTTCCTGGGCATCAGCCGGGATGGTCAGCCCGCCGCGCTCGACGATCGACAGCGCGTACGACGATTCCTCGGCCTTTTTTACCGGGTAGAGCCAGCGGGCGTCCGATTGCAGCGCCGCCCAGGCGCGGCGGGTGATCATTTCGGGGTCGCCGGGGCCGAGCGAGGCGCCGATCAGTTTGCCGTAGCGAGGTATTTCGGTCATGCGCTTCCCTTCTGTGGGTTGTGGGCAGCAACGATCCAGACCGGGTTCTGCGCCGCCAGGCGGTGCATGTTGAGAATCGGCTGGCTACGGCTGGCCTGGAGCTGGACGACTTCCCACGCGGCGCCGAGTTCGCTCAGCGCGCCGGTCGCCGTGGCGAGGTTTTCGAGGGTGACGAAGTTCATCACCAGCCGGCCGCCGGTGTTCAGGCGGCTGAGAACCAGGCGGATCAGCGTCGCCAGTTCGCCGCCGGAACCGCCGATGAACACGGCATCGGGATTGGGCCAGGCAGCGAGGCCGGCCGGCGCCCGGCCTTCGTGCAGCGTGTAGTTGCCGATGCGGAAGCGCGCGGCATTGGCGCGGGCGTTGGCGGCGTCGTCGGCGTTCTTCTCGATCGCCCAGACGTGGCCATGCGGCGCCAGACGCGCACATTCGAGACCGACCGATCCGGCACCGGCGCCGATATCCCAGACGATCGCGTTGCTCTTCAGCCGCAGCTTGGCCAGCGACACGGCGCGCGCTTCCAGTTTGGTGAGCAGCCCCTTCTCCGGCGTGCGCTGCAGATATTCGAAGTCTTCCCTGCCGAAAGCAGGTTCCGCTGTGGTGTCGGCTCGTTCGACCAGGACAACCCCTGGTTCGCTGAAGGCCATGCCGGCAGCGTCCACCGCCGCGAGGTCGGTGAACACCGCTTCATCGGGCAAGAGCAGGCGGCTGGCAACAGAGATCCGTGCGTCGTCGGTGTAGCCGGCGGCCATCAGTGCCCGTGCCAGGCGCGCCGGATTGTTGGCCGGACTGGTAAACGCGAAAACCCGGCGGTGCAGTGCGATCGCCCGCATCAGCGGGTAGAGGCCGTGCGCCGGCGTCGCGCCGAAGTGCCATTCGCCGGCATCCTGGCTGTGGCAGGAGGCGATGGTCACGTCCTGCCAGACCTTGCGGAAGCGGGCGAAGGCGATCTGCAGCGTCGACGGCGCCGGCAGCACTGTGATCAGCTCGCTGCCGAGCCGCTCGATCAGAGTGCTGGCGATGCCGTGGCAGAGCGGGTCGCCGGTCGCCAGCACGGCGACGCCGCGGCCGCTAGCCAGTGCTTCCCTGATCCAGGCCGGGCTGCTGCTCAGGCCGCCAGCCAGGTCGCGGCATTCGGTGGCCGCGGCAAGCTCCGCCCGGACGAGTCGGAGTGTGCGCTCGGCACCGATCACCAGCCCGGCGTTGCGCAGGCTGTCGCGGGCGGCCTCGGAGAGGCCGCGCCAGCCGTCGTCGAGGATGCCGACGACGGTGCACCGCGGGCGAGGGCTCGGGTCAGAGGGCTTCATGCTGGTCCACCCGGCAGATCAGCTGGCCTTCGAAATCGCAGACCAGGGCGGCAAGCCGGTAGTCGCCGGGGTACTGGCCCTTGAGACGGCGGATTGCCTTGCTCGCGAGCTCGCGGTGGAAGGGAACCGTCAGGCCCAGCCTGGATAGCTTCTCGGCAGCGAAACGGGCGGTTTCAGCGGCGCGGATCTCCTCGACCAGTGCCCCCGGGGCACCGACGGAGTGCGCCGCATCGGCCAGGATGTCGCGGTCGATCTCGGCCCGCCAGGCATGGGTGACCGCCAGTCCCTGGCACATCTTGGTCAGTTTGCCGACCATCGCGCCGACATACACCTCGCGTATCCGGCGCTTGACGGCGGTGGCGAAAGCGGCCTTGACGAAGTCACCCATCTGCACGAAGCAGGCCTCGTCGAGCGTCGGCAACTGGCGCATGGCGAATTTCTCGCTGCGCCCGCCGGTGGTGAACACGACGCTGGTCTGCCCCTGCTTCGCCGCCACATCGACCGCCTGCACGACGCTGGCGCGGAAGGCAGCGGTCGAGTACGGCCGGACGATGCCGGTGGTGCCGAGGATCGAGATGCCGTTCAGGATGCCCAGGCGGGCATTCAGAGTCTTCTTCGCCATTGCTTCGCCGCCGGGCACGGAGATGGTCACTTCCAGGCCGTCGACCGCCAGGTGGTCGCCAGCCACGGCGCGCACGTTGTCGCGGATGTTTCTCTGCGGCACCGGATTGATCGCCGGGCCGTCGACCGCCAGGCCCAGACCCTCCCTGGTGACGATGCCGACGCCTGCGCCGCCCTGCAACGCGATTTCGCCGGCACGCTGCGGCAGCCAGCGGACATCGGCGGTGAGGTGGGCACCGTGCGTCGCGTCCGGATCGTCGCCGGCATCCTTGACGATCACCGCGTGCGCAACACGTTCGAGGCCGGCGCCCTCGACGCGGCCGTCGAGCACCGCGAAGCTCGCTTCGCTGCCGTTGGGCAGGCGGCAGACGACGCTGCCCGGCACCTCTCCGGAGAGCAGGCCGCAAGTCGCTGCACGCGCCGCAGCCGCCGAGCAGACGCCGGTGGTGAAGCCGGTCCGGTTGCCGCGCGCGCGCCGGGTGTCGCCCTTGCGGACCTTTTCGTTCATGCGGCCTGTTGTCTCTGCGCCGCCTCGGCCAGCGAGAGCAGGGCATGGATTGCCGCGACGACCAGCGTCGAACCGCCCTTGCGGCCCTTGATGGTGATCCAGGGCACCTCGCTGACGGTGCGCAGCAGATCCTTCGCTTCGGCCGCCGAGACGAAACCGACCGGCATGCCGACGACCAGTGCTGGCCGGACGCCGTGTTCGCGGATCAGGCGGACGAGTTCGATCAGCGCGGTCGGCGCATTGCCGATGCCGACGATGGCAGCGTCGAGCTTGCCCAGCCGCCAGGCCTTGCGCATCGCCTGCACCGCCCGCGTGCTGTTCTCGGCGCTTGCCTGTGCGATCACATCGGGGTCGGAAATGTAGTGATGGGTGCTCAGGCCGAAGTGCTGCAGGCGCGGCGCCGAGAGGCCGACACAGATCATTTCGACGTCGGCGACGATCGGCCGGTGGCCCTGCAGGATGGCGGCAAAGCCGGCGCGCATGGCCTCCGGGTGGAAGACCGTGAGGCCGTTGAACTCGAAGTCGGCGTTGGCGTGGATCATCCGTCGGACCAGTGGCCATTGCTCCTCGCTGTAGGCGTGTGGGCCGGCCTCGGCGTCGATGATGGCGAAGGAGTCGCGTTCGATGGCGCGGCCGGCAGGGGTGAGCTGTTCGGTAACGGTGTTGGCGTGCATGGCGACTCCGTGCGTTCAGGCAGGTTGGTGGGAATGGCTGCGATGAAGCGTCTGCGGCTGTGCCAGTCCATCATCGTGGGCATGCGGCGGGTCGCCGCCGGTGGCGGTGTGGCGGTGATCGGGCAGGTGGCCGTCCTCGGCGAGTTCGCGATATTTGCAGCCATCGCATTCGAGCATTCGGCACTCGGGCAGGCCTTCGCCCCCCACCTTGTTGTCGAGCAGCTCAAAAATCCCCTTGTCGAAACCGAAGTGCGTACCGAGCGCGAACGCGACCTGTGGGTATTGTCCCTGCAGGCGCTCGACCTGGGCCTTGATGCGCTCGATCAGCACGCCGGTGAACAGGTACACCGGTACGATGCAGACCTGCATCATGCCCAGGCGGATCTGGCGCTGGACGGCGGTTTCCAGGCGCGGCCAGGTGATGCCGGTGAATGCGAGGTCGACCAGTTCGTGCTCGTTGGCCTCGAAGATCCAGCGTGCCATCTTGGCCAGTTCGCCGTTGGCGCCAGCATCCGAAGAGCCGCGCCCGAGCAGGATGACGCCGGTGCTGCGCGGATCGGGTACCGCCAGTTGCTTCATCAGCCGTTCGAGCTGGCCTTGTAGAACGGTGAAGATCTGGCGGCCCATCCCGAGGTGGGGGGTGACGGCGAATTCGGTCTGCGGATGGCGCTCGCGGGCCCGGTTCAGCGCTGCCGGCAGCTCCATCTTGACGTGGCCGGCGGCGTTCAGGATGAAGGGGATCAGCAGCACACGCCGGGCGTCACGGGCCGCCCGGTCGAGACCGTCGTCGAGCAGCACCTCGGCGTGCTCGATGAAACAGACCTCGATCCGCCAGTCGGGATGGCGCTCGCGCCACTGCGCGGCGAAATGCAGGGTTTCCCTGTTGCCATCGCGGTTGCGTGAACCGTGGCCGACAAGCAGGATGGTGGTGGTGGATGTCATGGGCTGGTCTCCGTGGCTTGGCGGAAGCGGTGGGAAAACGACGGGTCGTAGAGCTTGGAACGGGCCAGATCGGGCCAGTCGGCGGCGCCCAGCGTCGGCGAGGCGATGATCATTGCCTGCGCGGCGACCTTCTCGGCCTGGCACTTCTGCTTGATGTCGGCGAGTGTGCCGCGAATGATCTTCTCCTCGCCCGGCCAGCTCGCCTTCTGGACGACCAGGATCGGCGCGTCTTCGGCCCAGCCGCCAGCGCGCAGAGCCTGCTGCACCCGGTGCAGCAGGGTGATCGAGAGGAAGATGCAGAGCGTGGTCTTGTGCGCCGCCAGCGATGCAAGGTCTTCGCCGGCGGGCATCGGCGTGCGGCCGGCAACGCGGGTGAGGATCACCGTCTGCGTCACTTCCGGCAGGGTCAGCGTTTCGCCGGCGGCGGCCGCCGCGGCCAGCGCCGAAGAGACGCCGGGGACCACCGCCCAGGCGATGCCGGCGGCAGTCAGCGGCCGCGTCATCTCGATCAGCGCGCCGTAGAGGCCGGGGTCGCCGGTCTGCAGCCGGACGACGGTGGCGTGCCGCGCCGCCTGGTCGAGCAGCCAGTCGGTCATCTCGGCCAGCGTCATGTCCTTCGAATCGCGGATGGCGCAGCCGGCGGGGGCGAAGCGCGTCGCCGCCTGGTCGACCAGCGAGCCGGCGTAGAGGATGGCGCCGGCTTCCTCGAGCAGCCGGCGGCCCTTGACCGTGATCAGGTCGGGGTCGCCCGGGCCGGCGCCGACGAACCACACCTTGCCGGCCATCAGGCGGCACTCGGCTGCCGGGAAGGTGGCGCTTGGTTCATGTTCGGTTCTCCGGCGGGCGTTTCGGCCAGCACTGCCAGCAACTGCGGGATGCTGCCGGGAACGGGTGCGGCCGGCAACACGCCCCTGGCGACCAGCGAGCGGTGCAGCTGGACCACCGCGGGCAGCGCCTGTCCTGCCGCGCGTAGCGTCGCCGCCTGTTGCGGCAGTTCCGACGCGGCGAAGGAAGCGCTGCAGCGGCCGCCGGCCAGCAGGTGGATGTGGTCGGCCCAGCGGTAGGCGAAATCGACGTCGTGAGTGGCGAGAACGATGCTGATGCCGCGCGCCGAGAGGTCGTCGAGAATGCGCAGCAGCTCGTCCTGCATGCCGGAGTCGAGGCCGGCCATCGGCTCGTCGAGCAGCAGCAGCTCGGGCTGCATGGCGAGAACGCCGGCAATGCAGACGCGTTTCTTCTGGCCGAAGCTCAGATGATGCACCGGGCGCTCCGCCTGTTCCGCCATGCCGACCGCCGCCAGCGCCTGCGCCACCCGCGCACGCACGCCGGCTTCGTCGAGGCCGAGGTTGAGCGGCCCGAACGAGACGTCCTCGAAGACGCTGGCGGAGAAGAGCTGCCGCTCCGGGTTCTGGAACACCAGCCCGACCCGCCGGCGCAGCGCCGCGAGGCCGCTGCGGCTGTAGTCGAGCGTACAGCCGTCGATGCGGATGCAGCCCGCCGAGGGCTGCAGCAGGCCGTTCAGGTGCAGCAGCAGCGTCGTCTTGCCGGAGCCGTTGGCGCCGAGCAGCGCATTGCGGCTGCCGCGGCGGATGCCCAGCGAACAGTCGTCGAGGCCGCGGCTGCCGTCGGCAAAGACGTGGCTGACAGCCTGTAGTTCGAGCAGCAGTTCGCCGGCCATCAGCCGAGGCCCGCCGCGAGGAGGATCAGTGCGGTGCCGGCGACGGCGGCGAGCAGCGTGTCGCGGCCGGCGTTGGCGAAGCCGGGTGAGAGGAAGCGCAGCGGCCCGCCACCGTTGCGCGCCAGTGCCGCCCGGTGCAGCGCCTGCGCCCGTTGCCAGATCTGCACGGTGAGGTTGGCGACCAGCAGGCCGAGCGAGCGCCAGCCGTGAAGCAGCGAAGCGTAGCCGAGGCGGGCGGACTGCGCGGTCAGCGTGTCGCGCACGGCTGCCGCGAGTACGAACAGCATGCGGTAACAGAGAACCATCAGGTCGAGCAGGACTTCCGGCACGCGCAGGTAGCGCAGCAGCCCGATCAGGTCCGGCAGCGGCGTCGTCAGCACGAGCAGCAGCAAGGCCGTCAGCGAGGCCAGCGAGCGGCCGGCAACGGTCGCGATGCGCGGCCCGGCGTCGGGCGCCAGCTCCCACGAGAGGTGGCCGGCAGTATCGGTGCCGACGGCAACGAGCAGCGACAGGCTGCCGAGGGCGAGAAAACCGACCGCCGGTGCGGCGACGCGCAGGTACACGCCGGCAGGGACGCGCGCCCCGAGCACGGTCGTCAGCGCCAGCAGCAGCGCGACGAAGGCGGCCGCCGTCGGCGTCGCGGCGACGAAAGCGGCGAGCAGCCCGGCCAGCGCGAGGCTGCCCTTGGCGGCGGGACTGACCCGTCGCCAGCGGTTGCCGTAGGCCGCCTGCTCAATCAGCACGGTCGCTGCATTCGTGCCTGGCGGCCTGCCGCATCTTCTCGCGGGTGACCGCCGCTCCCAGCCAGTAACCGATGATGCCGGCGCCGATGGCGGCCTGCAGGGCGAAGAGCAGGGAAGCGATCTCGCCGCTCGCCGGCTCGAGCAGCGGCGCAAACCATGGCTGGTAACCCGGGGCGATCTCCTCGATCGCCTTTTGTGCCTGGCTGTCGGCGCCGGCGAAGATCTCGCCCGGCTGGCCGTCCGGGCCGGCCGCCGGCCGCGGCACCAGCCACAGTGGCAACGCCGTCAGCAGCAGCACGGCGGCGATCAGCAACCAGTTCGTGCGCTTCATGCCCGCACCTCGCGACCGGCAAACAGCGGCAGGCCCTTCAGCTCGTCGCGGTTGAAGCGCAGCAGGGCGTTGACCACCAGCACGCTCAGCAATCCCTCGCTGATTGCCAGCGGAATCTGGGTGATGGCGAAGATCCCGGCAAACTTGGCGAACGATGCTGCGAAGCCGCCGGCCGGATCGGGAAAGGCCCAGGCGAGCTGGATCGAGGTCGTCAGGTAGGTTGCCAGGTTGGCGCAGCAGGTGGCGGCGAAGACGCAGATGGCGAGCGGCAGGTGCAGCAGGCGGCCGGCGCGGAAGAGCCCGGCAGCGACGAAGGAACCGACGATGGCCATCGAGAACAGGTTGGCGCCGAGCGTCGTCAAACCTCCGTGTGCCAGCAGCAGAGCCTGGAAGAGCAGGACGACGAGGCCGACCGGTACCATCGCCGTCGGCCCGAAGAGCAGCGCGCCGAGGCCGACGCCGGTCGGGTGCGAGCAGCTACCGGTCACCGAGGGCAGCTTGAGCGCCGAGAGGACGAAGGAAAAGGCGGCAGCGACGCCGAGCAGCATCCGCTGCTCCGGCTGCTCGTGCAGTCGCCGGCGCAGCGAGCGGACCCCGATGACGACGAACGGCGCCGACGCCAGGGTCCAGCCGAGGGCGTGCTCGACCGGCAGGAAGCCTTCCATGATGTGCATCGCGTTCCCCCCTTCGAAGGCTGACGACCCGTCAGCCGAAAACCCCGCAGGAGGAAGGTGGCCTGGATGCGCAGCGGGCGCGACCAGAGACGCCTTCCCGTCACCCCGGGGAATGGTGCAATCGTGTCTTCGGGCCGGTCTTCTGGCTCGCCTTCGACCTTCCCCGCGCCTTCCCGTGCCTGGGCACAGTGGCGGATTGCGGAGTCGTCAGGCTTACAGCAGCGGGGGCTGCGCCGGAATGGGTCACCGTCACCATGGACGGCCAACTTCACCGGCTTCCCGTTTCACCCGCCCCATGGCTACGGAGCAAGGCACCCGAAACGGGGTTGATTATACGTCGAAAGCGTGCGCTGGGGAGCGGCTGCGGCGATCAGGCGGCGGCGCCGGCGAACAGGCGGGCGACCGCCGGCGGATTGCCGGGGAAGTAGAAATGGACGTAGGATGCGGTGATCGAACCCTGCCGATAGATCGCCTCGCCGTCGCCACCTGCCGGACGTCGCGCGCGACAAAGCGGTGCCAGTGGGGTGTCGCTTTTCGAATAATGGAAGGTGTGGCCGGCGAGCCTGCCTTCGGGCAGATCGGCGACCTGCATGCCGAGCGCCGTCAGGCGTCGCTGCATCACCGCCCGCCCGGGCAGCAGGCCGGCCAGCGGGTGCCGCTCGCCCTCCCGGTCGACCACCTCGTCGAACAGGCTCATCATGCCGCCGCACTCGGCGAGCAACGGCCTGCCGGCGGCGACGTGACTGGCCAGCGCCTGCCAGAGGTCGCGCCGCGTCGATAGCACTGCCGCGTGCAGTTCGGGGTAGCCGCCAGGCAGCCAGATCGCATCGCAGACGGGCAGCGCGTCGCCGGCGAGCGGCGAGAAGAAGCAGATCTCGGCCCCCAGTTCGCGCAGCGTGTCGACGTTGGCCGGGTAGATGAAACCATAGGCGGCGTCGCGGGCGATGGCGACGCGGTGGCCGGCGAGCAGGGCTGGTACGGGCGGTGCCGCGGGGGCGGCGAAGTACACCGGCGGCGGCAGGCAGACGCTCGCCGAGGCCGCCAGAGCGTCGGCGAGACGGTCGAGGCGGCCCGCCAGGTCGGCGATCTCGGCCGCCTGCAACAGCCCTAGATGGCGCTCTGGCAGGCTGTCGTCGCTGCGCGGCAAGGCGCCGAACCAGCCCATTCCCGGCGGCAGGCTGTTGCGCAGCAGGTCGGTGTGATGGGGGCTGCCAACGCGGTTCGCCAGGACGCCGGCAAACGGCAGCCCGGGCCGGTAAGTCGCCAGTCCGTGGGCGACGGCGCCGAAGGTCTGTGCCATCGCCCGCGCGTCGATCAGCGCCAGTACCGGAATGCCGAACAGGCAGGCGATGTCGGCCGCCGACGGCTGGCCGTCGAACAGCCCCATGACGCCCTCGATCAAGATCAGGTCGGAATTGGCAGCGGCACGCGCCAGGCGGATGCGCGCGTCGTCCTCGCCGCACATGCCGAGGTCGAGGTTGTAGCACGCGCGTCCGCTGGCGACGGCGTGGATCTGAGGGTCGAGGAAATCGGGACCGCATTTGAAAACGGTGACCCGCCGTCCCTGGCGGGCGTGCAACCGGGCCAGAGCCGCCGTCACGGTGGTCTTGCCCTGGCCGGAAGCGGCAGCGGCAAGCAGCGTCGCAGGGCAGTGCGGCATGGTTACAGCGCCTCAGCGGGCATGGTCACTTCCTTTTCGCGGCGAGCGCGAGCGCAGGCGGGCGGCGTGGTTTTCCGCGGAGATGCGGGGCGGGCCGACCGATGAAAGGCGGTGAGGATAGCACGCGCCCGTGCGGATCGCCGCCGTCGACCGCGCGACGCTGCAGCGCCGCGTTGCTTGAATGTCCAAGTGGTCAATACTTGCGGAAGCGGTGCCCGTTCCTCTATCCTGAATCTGTTGCCGGCTGGGAACGTCTGTCCTGACGGTTCCCGAAAACCGGCGTCTGGGGAGAAGCGTGTCATGGTCCATACGATGACGGCGTTGCAGCGGCGCCAGGAGGAGTCTCGCACGACCCCGAAGATCTCCGAGCGGCGGGCTGTGCCTGCACTGCAGGGAATGCCGAGGTTTCTCGGGGTCGGCTCGGCCCGGCAATCGGCGAACGTTATCGCGCGCGACGGCACACAAGGCCACGGCCGGGCGCTGGCGCACGGCGAGCGCATCCAGAATTCGTTCGGATCGCGGCACGATCTGTCCTCGGTGCGGATGCACGTCGGCCGAAGTTCGGGCGAAGCCTGCGACCGGCTCGGTGCTGCCGCGTTTGCGACCGGCTCGTCGATCGCGTTTCGTGCCGACCCCGATCTGTGGCTGGCCGCGCACGAGGCGGCGCATGTGATCCAGCAGCGCCATGGCGAGGGGCCGCCCGCCGGGCTCGATTCGCCAGGCGACCGTCACGAGCGCGCGGCGAGCGCAGTAGCCGATCGGGTCGTGGCGGGGAAGTCCGCCAGGGATCTGCTCCCGCGCGGTGAGCGCCGGGCCGCCGGCAGTACAGGCGCTGTCCAACGCTACACGATCGAAACGCTCGGAGGAGGACGTGCGCAGGTTGGCGAGAGCAAGCAGACGGCGCTGTTCGGGTCGCAGACGCTTTATGCGACATCGGCACTCATCAGCGGAGCGAACTCCAAGCTTCAGGCAGCGGGGAAAACAGGGCTCGTCCATCGAGCTGAAAGCGGTCGGCGGCTCGGTCAGCGTCGATGGCAACTCGCTGACCGGCGTCCAACCGGAATTCCTCGCCAAGCCGGGGAGCCCACACTCGGGCGTGGAAAAGGCCAATGCGCCGGGTGGCATGGACACCGAAGGAACAGCCAATGGCCCCATGGCCCTGTGGACCGATTGCGGCCGTTCGTCGGCGGCGGTGACCGGTTCTTCCGGCGGGGGCGACCGCAGTGTCGTCTATTTCGACAACGACGTCGCCAAGCTCGGCAAGGGCGTCGATGACTCGACGGTTTCGGACTGGCTCAAGGGAGAGCCGAACCAGATGGCGAATCAGGTGTACATGGATCTGATGCCACGCTTCATCGAGCGCTCGGACAACGCGGCATTCGTCGTCGAGGGTGTGCACTACGCTATCCTTAACTGTCGGCAACTGGTGCGCTGTCGGCGGCAAACTTCCGGGCAAGTGCCGACGGCACGGCCGCCGATGCCAATGACTACATCCTCTACGACACCGATTCCGGCGCCCTGTGTTACGACGCCGACGGCAGCGGCAAGGAGGGGGCAGCCCTCCAGTTCGCCACCGTGGTCATTGTCGGCACGACGCCACTCTCGGCTGCCGATTTTATCGTTACCTGAGGTAAAGGGCAGATTCAACGCACAAGTGCAACAGGGCCATGACCAGAGTGTAGCCGCTCCATGACCCCTGCGTCAGGCGTCTTGAGACCGAAGCGTCCCCCGGGACGATGCTGCAGCCGATCGCTGGCGAATCCAGTGTCGGCCAGGCTCATTCCCTGACGTCTGTTTCCGCTCGCCGCTGCCGGCGGGACCACCGGGATCGGAAAAAGTTCGCCCAAGTGTCGAAATACTTTACACCCGCCTTCGCGCGCGCTCTCGCGACATATAACAATCAATAGTTTGGAGTCATGGCATGTTAATTGCATTATGCCACCGGAAAGTATTTCTGCCGACCTTTCTGGAAGGGAAAAGTCGTGAAAACGATGGGCAAGCCGGTTTCGGCATTGCCGCATGATAAGAAGAATGGCCGAGTGCGGCAGCCCAGGGGACGTTCCACACACTATGTATTGACAAAATTGGCGGCTGAAACCCGTCCACCGCACCAAGCATCAAGGGGAGGGGTTATGTCTGATCTGTTCGTTGATCGCCTGGGCAACATCGTCATAGGCGACGGTGTGGCCCGACTCGATTTCCTGCGCCTGAGCGCGCTCGATGCGGAAAAGAAACAGGCGCGGATGGCGCCGTCGGTTCGCCTCGTCATTCCCGTCAACGGCCTGCTGCAGGCCATCGAGATGCTCGACAAGCTGCGCGGCGAACTGGTGCGCCAGGCGCAGGCCGGCCCCGCCCCCGCCCCCGAATCCACGCATTAGTCCCCCACTGACCGCCGGCCCGTCCGGCTTTCCCGCCGCTTGATCCCAACTTCTACCCAGGTACCCTCATGACCCCCGCCACTCGTAGCATAGCCTTCATCGATTCCCGTGTCGCCGACTACCAGACGCTGATCGACGGCCTGAGCGATCCGATGGATGTGTATCTTCTCGATAGCGATTCGGACGGACTGAGCCAGATAGCCGCGTACCTCAAAGGGCAGGCCGGCTACGACGCTCTGCACATCGTTTCACACGGCTCGGAAGGAACGCTCTTTCTGGGCAACAGCGTCATTGACGGCGCGAATCTGGCTGACTACCAGAGCCAACTCCAAAGCATCGGCAACTCGATGACCGAGACCGGAGATATCCTGCTCTACGGCTGCAATGTGGCGCAGGGAACCAATGGGCAAGCTTTTATCGATCAGATCGCCCGATACGCCGGAGCCGATGTGGCGGCGTCGAATAATTTGACGGGAGCAGCTAGGCTGGGTGGGGATTGGGTGCTGGAGCAAACCAAAGGGTACGTTGAAGCTGATGCTCTGCACATCTCAGACTATGCTGCAACACTCATCGCTGGTCCGAGCCTTGTTGGGCAAACTCAAACTGTTGCTGATGCCGGTACCTATATAGAAATCGGTACTCTGTTCGCGATTCTCAGCTACGGTGACGGTAGTTTGGGCGCGTTTTCAGGCCAATCCGTTTCCACGACCTACTCGAATTTGACCGATGAGGGATTCGACGATAACTACCGTGGATTCCTCGAAAACAATCTCCAACTTGGTAAGCGATGGCAGCTTCTGACGGACAGCACTAGCAGTACAAACAACGATGCGAAATGGAAAAGCGCTTGGGACAAAGCGCTAGAGGATTGGCATGGTACTGCGGAGTCTGTCAAGGGTGATTACTATGCCGACCACGCGACGATCAACTATGCTGATTTCACCTTCGGGGGCCTCTACAACGCATTTATCAGCACTACCGACATCGGCATTGGCGGCCAATACATGAGTCCTAGTCAGTACTCAAGCTGGGTTAACTATACAAACCCAGATCGTATTACTTTGACAAACCCATTTGGCACTGATTGGACGAAACCGGTTACAACAAACTGGTGGATTGGTGACTCCAATGCGCTTGTGGCAAAAAGCGCAGATGGAACATTGGTTCTGGCTTTTCGGGGGACCGATGAATTTGACAATTCCGCCGATGGTGGACAAACACACATTGGAGATGGTCAATTTCTGCACTATGAGGCGTTTCGCCCTCTAATTGAAGCCGCTTACGCCTATGCAAACGATAGCGCCAATGGCGTCAAACATATTGTCGTTTCAGGTCATAGCCTTGGCGCGTCCATGGTGGATGTTTTTACGCTGGTTGATGCAGGGCGCTTTGCCGCCATCACTGCATCCGATTTGACGATCGTATCAATCGCTTCCCCAGGGCTCGATCCAAATGTCATTACCGACGGGCCGTCTGGCTATGGATACAGCGACCGCTATGACCAAGGCTTGGCAACGGTGTCGAGCAATTTCGGTGTCGCCAGCTTGACGCTTGAGCCAACTACCCGGATGAGTAAGTTTTACCATGGATTTAGCCATGACAAAGACCGTGTCTATCACGCAGAACTCGACGAGAGCGTCTTATTGGAGGGGGCAGGCGGCGTATTGACGGGAGATTTCACACCAAATACACCCATCGAAGGGAATTCAAATTTTGGTGCCACGACGCTGAATTTGCCGTCGATCAGCAATTTTGACGTGACATATTCGAACAACTATGGATGGCAGTCGACATACAAAGCGCACGGTTTCGGCGCAGATCACAACGGCCAAATCTATTGGCGTGATATCCATGCGCTTTACAGTTCAGAACTGTATTCGCATTATTCTGACCAAAATTTGATCTTTGGTCGTGGCCAGTTCGCTACGCTACAAGACTGGTTTCAAGCAAAAACCCTCCCTGGGCAGTTGAGTGATCAAGGGCAAATAGCCCTTGACGGCACCGATCAAGCTGATTTCATCTTCGGACTTGAAGGTAACGACCTTCTTCGTGGATTGGCTGCAGACGACCTCTTGGATGGCGGTGCTGGTAATGACACCCTCGATGGCGGTGCTGACAATGACATTCTCTGCGCAGGTATTGGCTTTGATAGCGTGGACGGCGGATTGGGAACTGACACGTTAATAATTACAAGAGACCTGAGTGGTCCTCTTGTTGGTGGCGCCACCTACGAAATCAACGGTAGCGCTCTGAATAGTGGAAGCAGCTTTGCTTCCCTGGTGGCCGCATTTGATTCAGCCATCACCACTTACGTGATCAACTTCTCAAGTATCGGCAAAACCACCGCCACCAACATCGAGAACTACATTGTTAACCTGACCGGAACGTACGACAACGACTTGCTCGTCTACCAAAACGGCACCCGTTACGACGGCAGCCTGGGTACGGACACCTTCTATGCCAACTGGGGTATCAACACCACGGGTGTTTCGTGGGCCAATGATCCCAATAGCCAACAGACTGTTAACGGAATCAGCATTGCCGGTGTAGAACGCCTGTTGCTCACCACCGGGACGGGCGCGGATTATATTTCCAACACCACCGTTACCACCAACGACTTCATCCAGACCGGCCGTGGCAACGACGAAGTCCACGCCGGCGCGGGCGACGACGAAGTGTATGGGTGGGAAGACGACGACACACTGTTTGGCGATGCCGGCAGGGACACCCTTAATGGCGGCATCGGCAACGACCATCTGTTCGATGGTGGCGACAACAACGACGACATTGACCACCTGTACGGCGACGCGGGCAACGACACCCTGATCTCAAGTGGCGGCAACGACTACATGAGCGGTGGGACCGGGAGCGACACCTACAGCTATGAATCCACCAACAACTACCTGGCCATCGTCAGTGACCTAGGCGATGGCAACGATCTGTTGCGTATCAAGGCGCCGGATGCCGACTTCACCAAAACCCGTTTCGTAGTCTCCGGCGACAACCTTTTTATTGATGCTTTTACAACAGCGGGGTCGTTGATTCGCAGTGCCGTGATTTCAGACATGGCGCATGCCGCAGGCCAGATCGAGACGCTGGAAATTGACCTGGGTACGGGGGCCAACGCGGCATCGGGGCGTTACAACCTGGTCACGGCCTGGAATGCCGCCAAAGCAGGCGACGACACGGGCGGGGCGGCCTATCTGGGGTCGTTCATTGGAGGTATCTATACCGGAGACGGTGCCGATAACGTCATCGGCACCATCGGTGATGACTGGATTCATGGCCGGGGTGGGAATGACACCATTAACGGATTGAGTGGTAGTGACCACATCTTTGGGGATGAGGGAAATGACACGATCACGATCACCAACGGCACGGTGGATGGCGGAGCGGGGAACGACACATGCAACATCACCAGTATCGCGCCTTCGGGTGATTCCGGTTACACCGTATGGCGAGCCAGTACCACGGTAGGGCTTGTCCCGAATGGTGATATTTATTATCTCTCCACGTACGCACAAGTTTCCGCTGCACTTTCTGCGGGTACGACCTTTATCCTGTGGACGGGCTTAGACGCCTACTATGGCACTTGGGTTACCCAATACAGCCTGACTGACGTTGAAAACTGGAACATTCTGGAAGGCAGTAGCAGCAATGACCTCCTGTTTGTGCGGGGAAGCGGCACCACGTACAACGGAGCGGGCGGCACCGACACGCTGTACGCCGATTGGAGTGCGAAAACGGGGGCAGTGGCATGGACCAACACCGGGGCGGCCTTCACCTACGATGGTGTGACGATCAGCAATGTGGAGCGTTTGTTGCTGAAAACGGGCAGCGGCAACGACAACATCAACAATACGGCTTCAATCACCAACGACTACATTGACACCGGTGCCGGCAACGACACCCTGGACGGAGGCGCCGGCAACGACACCCTGATCGGCGGTCTCGGCAACGACCAGATCACGATCACCAACGGCACGGTGGATGGCGGAGCGGGGAACGACACATGCAACATCACCAGTATCGCGCCTTCGGGTGATTCCGGTTACACCGTATGGCGAGCCAGTACCACGGCAGGGCTTGTCCCGAATGGTGATATTTATTATCTCTCCACGTACGCACAAGTTTCCGCTGCACTTTCTGCGGGTACGACCTTTATCCTGTGGACGGGCTTAGACGCCTACTATGGCACTTGGGTTACCCAATACAGCCTGACTGACGTTGAAAACTGGAACATTCTGGAAGGCAGTAGCAGCAATGACCTCCTGTTTGTGCGGGGAAGCGGCACCACGTACAACGGAGCGGGCGGCACCGACACGCTGTACGCCGATTGGAGTGCGAAAACGGGGGCAGTGGCATGGACCAACACCGGGGCGGCCTTCACCTACGATGGTGTGACGATCAGCAATGTGGAGCGTTTGTTGCTGAAAACGGGCAGCGGCAACGACAACATCAACAATACGGCTTCAATCACCAACGACTACATTGACACCGGTGCCGGCAACGACACCCTGGACGGAGGCGCCGGCAACGACACCCTGAACGGTGGCAGCGGAGACGACCAGGCGGTCTATGTTGGCAACCGGACCAATTATTCGATCGCGCGGGTTTCCGGCGGGTTTAGCGTTACGGACATGGCCGGCAACGAAGGCGTAGATACGATAGTCGGAATCGAAGCGCTGGTCTTTGCCGAAGGCAAGTACACGCTTGACGCTGACGGAAATCTGACGCTTAGCAACAATGCCGCGCCCACCGGCTCCGTCACCATCAGCGGTACCGCCACCCAAGGCTCGACGCTCACGGCGGCCAACACCTTGGCCGACGCCGACGGACTGGGGACGATCGCCTACCAGTGGAACGTCGATGGCAGCGTCATCGCCGGGGCGACGGGCAGCCTCTTCGTCCTGACCCAATCCCAGGTCGGCAAGGCGATCACGGTGACCGCCAGCTATACCGACGGCCACGGCACCCTCGAGTCCGTGGCCAGTGGCGCCACCGGGTTGGTCACTGGCGTCAGCGTCAATACCCCCCCCCACCGGCTCGGTCACTATCAGCGGCACGCCCACCCAGGGCCAGACGCTCACGGCAAGCAACAGCCTGGCCGACGCCGACGGCCAGGGCACCATCATCTACCAGTGGCTGGCCGATGGCAGCATCATCGCCGGGGCGACCGCCAGTACCCTGGTGCTCGCCGAAGCCCAGGTCGGCAAAGCCCTCTCTGTCACCGCCAACTACCTTGACGGGCATGGGACCGCAGAATCAGTCACCAGTAGCCCGACCAGCCTCGTGGGCGCCTCACCGTTCTCCGGCACCGGCGACGCCGGCAACAACCAACTGACCGGCGGCGCCGGCGACGACAGCCTCAGCGGGCTGGCCGGCAACGACACCCTGATCGGCAACGCCGGCAACGACATGCTCGATGGCGGCCAGGGCACCGACAGCCTGGTTGGCGGAGCAGGCGACGACGTCTACCGGCTCGACATCCTCGGCGATACCGTCAGCGAGGCGGCGTCGGCAGGAAGCGACCGCGTCGAGCTCGCGCTTAGCGCGGGCGGCACCTACACCCTGACGGCCAACGTCGAGCACGCGACGATTGTCAACGCCACGCCCGGCGTCAATCTCGTCGGCAATACCGAGAACAATGCGCTGACCGGCAACGCGGCGGCCAACAGCCTCTCGGGTGCTGCCGGTGACGACACCCTCGACGGCGCAGCTGGCGACGACAGCCTCGACGGCGGCGTGGGCAACGACAGCCTCGTCGGCGGGCTCGGCAACGACACCCTGATCGGCGGCGCCGGCGCGGATACGCTGGCGGCCGGCCCGGGGCTCGACACCGTCTATGGCGGTGCCGATGCCGACACACTGGTCGTCCTCGGCAACTTCGCCGACTACACGCGGACCCGCCCGAACGCCACCGACACCCGTCTCGTCTTTGCCGGTGCCGGCGAAGACATCACCTTCCGCAACGTCGAGTCCGTCGTCTTCCTTGACGGTCCCAGGACGCTCGCCGAGGTCCACCTCAACATCGCCAGCGCCAACAACGATTCGATCGTCGGCACCGCCGGCAACGACACCCTCGACGGCCTGGCCGGCACCGACACGCTGGTCGGTCTCGACGGCGACGACACCTACTTCGTCGATGTCGCCGGCGACGTCGTCACCGAGGGCGACGGAGCGGGCAGCGGCAGCGACCGCGTCAACGTCGTCTTCACCGCCGGCGGTACCTACACGCTCGCCGCCAACGTCGAAAACGCCACCATCGCCAACGGCACGGCCGGCGTGAACGTGACCGGCAATGCCCTCGACAACGCACTCCTCGGCAATGCCGCGGCCAACCTCCTCACCGGCCTCGACGGCAACGACACGCTCGACGGCAACGCCGGCATCGACACCCTCGTCGGCGGCCTCGGCAACGACAGCTACACGGTCGATGTTCCGGCGGACGCCATCACCGAACTCCTCGGCGAGGGAACCGATCAGGTCAATGTCCTGTTCGCCGCCGGCGGCACCTACACGCTCGCGGCAAACGTCGAGAACGCCCAGATCGGCAACGCCACGGTCGGCGTCAACCTCACCGGCAACGGCCTCGGCAACACCCTGCTGGGGAACGGCCAGGCCAACATCCTCGCCGGCTTTGACGGCAACGACAGCCTCCTCGGCGGCCTCGGCAACGACACCCTGATCGGCGGCGCCGGGAACGACACGCTTCAGGGCAACGAAGGCAACGACCTCTATCTCGTCGACAGCGTGGACGATGTCGTGAGCGAAGCGGCCGGCCAGGGTCTTGACCGAGTCGACACTGCACTCGCCAGCTACACCCTGAGTGCCGACGTCGAGAACCTCACCTACACGGGCGGATCGGCGTTCTCCGGCACCGGCAACGCCGTCAACAACAGCCTCGTCGGCGCTGGCGGCAACGACACGCTGAGCGGCGAAGCCGGCGACGACACCCTGATCGGCAACGCCGGCAACGACACGCTGACTGGTGGCGCGGGCAACGACAGCCTGGTTGGTGGCCTTGGCGATGACCTCTATCTCGTCACCGACGCCGGCGACGTCGTCGTCGAAGTGGCCGCGGGCGGCGCCGATCGCGTTGACACCGATCTCGCCAGCTACACGCTCAGCGCCGAAGTCGAGCAGCTCAGCTACACCGGCGTCGGTGACTTCACCGGTAACGGACAAGGCCTCAACAACCGCCTGACCGGCGGCACCGGCAACGACAGCCTCAGCGGCCTCGCCGGCAACGACACCGTGATCGGCAACGACGGCGACGACGCGCTTGATGGCGGCCAGGGCACCGACAGCCTGGTTGGCGGAGCAGGTGACGACGTCTACCGGCTTGACGTCCTCGGCGACGCCGTCACCGAGTCGGCGGCGGCAGGAAGCGACCGCGTCGAACTCGCGCTGAGCGCCGGCGGCACCTACACCCTGACGGCCCACGTCGAGCGCGCGACGATTGTCAACGCCACGCCCGGCGTCAATCTCGTCGGCAATACCGAGAACAATGCGCTCACCGGTAACGCGACGGCCAACAGCCTCTCGGGTGCTGCCGGTGACGACACCCTCGACGGCGCGGCGGGCGACGACAGCCTCGACGGTGGCACGGACAACGACAGCCTCGTCGGAGGCCTCGGCAACGACACCCTGATCGGCGGCGCCGGGAACGACACGCTTCAGGGCAACGAAGGCAACGACCTCTATCTCGTCGACAGCGTGGACGATGTCGTGAGCGAAGCGGCCGGCCAGGGTCTTGACCGAGTCGACACTGCACTCGCCAGCTACACCCTGAGTGCCGACGTCGAGAACCTCACCTACACGGGCGCCTCGCTGTTCTCCGGCACCGGCAACGCCGTCAACAACAGCCTCGTCGGCGCTGGCGGCAACGACACGCTGAGCGGCGAAGCCGGCAATGACACGCTGATCGGCAACGCCGGTAACGACAGCCTGATCGGCGGCGCGGACAACGACAGCCTGGTCGGCGGGCTTGGCGACGACACCCTGGGCGGTGGCGTCGGCAACGACACGCTTCAGGGCAACGAGGGCAACGACGTGTATGTCGTCGACAGCGCGCTCGATGTCGTGACCGAGGTGGCCGGCCAGGGTCTTGACCGCGTCGACACCGATCTCGCCAGCTACACGCTCGGCGCGGAAGTCGAGAACCTCAGCTACACCGGCGCCGGCGACTTCACCGGCAACGGACAAGGCCTCAACAACCGCCTGACCGGCGGCACCGGCAACGACAGCCTCAGCGGCCTGGCCGGCAACGACACCCTGATCGGCAACGACGGCGACGACACGCTCGATGGCGGCCAGGGCACCGACAGCCTGGTTGGCGGAGCCGGCGACGACCTCTACCGGCTTGACGTCCTCGCCGACGCCGTCACCGAGTCGGCGACGGCAGGAACGGACCGCGTCGAACTCGCGCTGAGCGCGGGCGGCACCTACACCCTGACGGCCCACGTCGAGCACGCGGCCATTGTCAACACCACGCCCGGCGTCAACCTCGTCGGCAATGGCGAGAACAATGCGCTGACCGGTAACGTGGCGGCCAACAATCTCTCGGGCCTTGCCGGTGACGACACCCTCGACGGCGCTGCGGGCGACGACAACCTCGACGGCGGCGCGGGCAACGACAGCCTCCTCGGCGGCCTCGGCAACGACACCCTGATCGGCGGCGCCGGGAACGACACGCTTCAGGGCAACGAAGGCAACGACCTCTATCTCGTCGACAGCGTGGACGATGTCGTGAGCGAAGCGGCCGGCCAGGGTCTTGACCGAGTCGACACTGCACTCGCCAGCTACACCCTGAGTGCCGACATCGAGAACCTCACCTACACTGGCGCCTCGCCGTTCTCCGGCACCGGCAACGCCGTCAACAACAGCCTCGTCGGCGCTGGCGGCAACGACACACTGATCGGCAACGCCGGCAACGACACGCTGATCGGTGGCACCGGCAACGACAGCCTGGTTGGTGGCCTTGGCGATGACATCTATCTCGTCACCGACGCCGGCGACGTCGTCGTCGAAGTGGCCGCGGGCGGCGCCGATCGCGTTGACACCGATCTCGCCAGCTACACGCTCAGCGCCGAAGTCGAGCACCTCAGCTACACCGGCGTCGGTGACTTCACCGGTAACGGACAAGGCCTCAACAACCGCCTGACCGGCGGGGCCGGCAACGACAGCCTCAGCGGCCTCGCCGGCAACGACACCCTGAATGGTGGCGCGGGCAACGACAGCCTGGTTGGTGGGCTTGGCGATGACGTTTATCTCGTCACCGACGCCGGCGACGTCGTCGTCGAAGCGGCCGCGGGCGGCAGCGATCGCGTCGACACCGATCTCGCCAGCCTACACGCTCGGCGCCGAAGTCGAGAACCTCACCTACACCGGCGCCGGCGACTTCACCGGCAACGGACAAGGCCTCAACAACAGCCTGACCGGCGGGGCCGGCAACGACAGCCTCAGCGGCCTGGCCGGCAACGACACCCTGATCGGCAACGCCGGCGACGACACGCTCGATGGCGGCCAGGGCACCGACAGCCTGGTTGGCGGAGCCGGCGACGACCTCTACCGGCTTGACGCCCTCGCCGACGCCGTCACCGAGTCGGCGACTGAAGGAACCGACCGCGTCGACCTCGCGCTGAGCGCGTCCGGCACCTACACTCTGACAGCCAACGTCGAGCACGCGGCGATTGTCAACGCCATGCCCGGCGTCAACCTCATCGGCAATACCGAGAACAACCAGCTCACCGGCAACGCCCAGGCCAACAGCCTCTCGGGTCTTGCCGGTCATGACACCCTCGACGGCGATGCCGGCAACGACACCTTGTTGGCTGGCGACGGCGACGACCGGCTCAATGCCGGCACCGGCGTCGACCTCGTCGACGGCGGCGCCGACAGCGATACGCTTATCGTGATGGGCAACTTCGCCGACTACACCATCACCCGGCGGAGCGAAGCCGACACCCAACTGGTGAATGCCGTCACCGGCGAAGACATCACCTCCGCAACGTCGAACTCGTCACCTTCCTCGACGGCACCCGCTCGCGGGCCGAAGTCCTGCTCAACATCATCAGCGCCTACAACGACTCAATCGTCGGCACCCCCGGCAACGACCTGCGCGACGGCCTGGCCGGCAACGACACCCTCGCCGGCCTCGCCGGCGACGACACCCTGATCGGCGGCACTGGCGCCGACCTCCTCATCGGCGGTACCGGAGACGACACCTACGACATCGACGTCGCCACCGACCTCATCATCGAGCAGGACGCCGAAGGCACCGACCAGGTCAACCTCGCCTTCGCCGCTCCCGGCAGCTATACCCTGGTCGCCCATCTCGAACACGTCACCGTCACCGCCGCCGCGGCGATCGCCGTCAACGTCACCGGCAACGAACTCAACAACCGCCTCACTGGCAACGCCGCCGGCAACATCCTGAACGGTGCCGCCGGCAACGACACGCTGATCGGCGGCGCCGGTAGCGACACGCTCGTCGGCGGAAGCGGGGACGACGAGTACCAGATCGACGTCGGCAGCGACGTCGTGAGCGAAGCCGACAATCAAGGCGATGATCTCGTGAACATCGCCTTCACCAGTACCGGCAGCTACACGCTGACCGCCAACGTCGAGGACGCCGTCGTCACCTCGCCGGGCGACAGCTTCGCCGTGCAAGTCACCGGCAACGCTCTCGCCAACGCCCTCACCGGCCACGCCGGCGCCAACAACCTCTTTGGGCTCGACGGCAACGACACCCTCGACGGCGGCGGCGGCAACGACACGCTCGACGGCGGTGGCGGCAACGACGACACCGCGATCCTCGCCGGCGTCCTCACCGATTACGCCATCAGCCGCCCGTCGACGACGCAGACCCGGTTCACGCACCTGCCCAGCGGCCACACGATCCTGATCAGCAACGTCGAACTCATCACCTTTGCCGGGGATGCCAGCACCCAGACGCTGGCCGAGCTGATTGCCCGCATCGGCTCGCCGGGCAACGACACCCTCACCGGTACCGGCGGCGACGACACCCTTGCCGGCGTGCTCGGCAACGACAGCCTGATCGGCGGCGCCGGCAACGACGACCTGCAGGGCGGTGACGGCATCGACACCCTCGCCGGAGGCGCCGGCAACGACCTCCTCGATGGCGGTGCCGGTAACGACACCTACCAGTTCGCCATTGGTGGCGGTGATGACATCATTGACCAGCACGACCCACTCGCCGGATCCATCGACACCGTCGAACTGGCCAGCCCGATCGGCGATCTCATCAGCGGCGAAACCACCCTGACGCGCGGCTGGCACAGCTACGACGACCTGGTGATCACCGTCAATTCCGGACCAGCCGGTGCCGAAGTCGTCGATCACCTCATCGTCAATGACTTCTTGACCAACGACCTGATCAACCTGGGCACCATCGACCAGATTCGCTTCCTCAGCAACAGCAGCGCCCTGACGCAGACAGAGATTCTTGCCGAATTGCTCAAGGGAACGGGTGGCGACGACTGGTTGCGCGGTTACGCCAACACCAGCGACAGCATCGCCGGTGGCGCCGGCAACGACACCCTCGGTGGCGCCGCCGGCAACGATACCTTGAGCGGCGGTCTGGGCAACGATTCGCTGTCGGGCGACGCCGGTGCCGACCTGCTCGATGGCGGCGCCGGTGCCGACCAGGTCTTCGGTGGCGACGGCCACGACACCCTCAGCGGCAGCGGCGGCAACGACACGCTGAGCGGCGAGGCGGGCAACGACACCTACGTCTTCGGGCCGGGATTTGGCCAGGACCTCATTCAGGACTTCGGAGCCGTTGGTGAGGTCGATACGCTGAAGTTCAACGTCGGCATCCGGCCGACGGACGTCGGCGTCGCTCGAGTGGGCAATGACCTGGTGGTGAGTTTCGCTGGGGCGCCGGGCGACGGGGTTCGCATCAGCGACTTCTTCGACGACGCTTTCAGTGATCTCGGCTTCAACCGGCAGATCGAGCAGTTTGCCTTTGCCGACGGCAGCATCTGGTCGGCCACGGCGATTCGCGCCAAGGTGCTGGTGCCGACCAGCGGCGACGACGAGATCACCGGCTATCTCGGTAGCGAGTCGCTGTCTGGACTGGCGGGCGACGACACGATCGCCGGCGGAGCGGGTAACGACACGCTCAGCGGCGGCGATGGCACCGACCGGCTGACCGGCGGTTCGGGGGTCGACCGCTTCGTGTTCGATACCGCCGATGCGCTGGTCCATGCCGACCTGATCACCGACTTCGTCAGCGGCGTCGACCGGATCGCCCTCAAGGCGAGCGTGTTCACAGGGCTCGGCGCCGTCGGGGCGACGGTCGGCCTGAGCGATCATCTGACCTACGACAGCGGCACCGGCGCGCTGGCCTATGATGCCGACGGCGCGGGTGCCGGCGCCGCGGTGACCTTCGCGACGCTCGGGGTGGGGACCCATCCGGCGACGCTGGGGATGGACTTCCTGATCGTTTGAGGGAGCGGTGCCTGAGAGCGGAAAGCAGCAGCGGCGCCCCCCGCGGGGGCGCCGCGCTTCATCCTTGAAATGTAGGGCAGCCAGGTTTCGCAAGGTGGATTCCGGCTGCCTCGTGTTGACTTGTCGTGGCATGCTCGGCGGGCGGATCGGATGCGACAACGCGGCGTGGTTCAAGGATAAGAAATCCAACGGCACCGACGAGGGTATATGAGCCTTCATCAAGCAGCGTCAATGTCGAATTTGGACCCGGAAGCCCCTGAAAAGTCATCCGAATCCCGCCCCGCTTAGAGCCTGTGATCATCCGCCTGGCCGGACCGGCTAGGCGGATGATCACAGGCACGAGTCCTCCCACGACGGGCGATGACAACTCGTCTTGCTTCAGTCTGGACCTTTGCGCATTGGCACCTACCAGGCAATGCGCTGGTCGAATTCGTACTCCGGCACCGATTGAGCCTGCGCTTCGTCCTCGCCCAGGGTGGCGCCCTGCATCTCCCAGAGCGGGGGCGCACGGGCTCTCATCAGGCGTGGCGGCGAGGTCGGTTCGCCCAGATGGGTCAGGATGTCGCGCACGGCACCGGCGTCGGTGATGAAGGCGATGATTCGCATCTCGCCGCCGCAGCGTGGACAGACGAGCGGAAAGACCTCATAGATCCGCGCGAGCAGCAGCGCCCAGGCGTAACGGGCGGCGCGACGGAGGATCGCTTCCGCTTCCCCCGGTGCTTCCTCTGTCCCCTCGGACGACCGGCTAGGCGTGACGATTGGCGCAGCGATTGACCCGGTCGCGTCTGCCGCCGGCGTACCGTCTGGCACGCCGGCGAGCGCAGTGACCTGCCCCCGCAGCGGCGCGTTCGGTGCCAGCACCCCGTAGTAACGATGCCGATGTCGACGCGGCGGCGGAATCAGCGCTGCCAGACGCTCAATCAGTTCGAGGGGTGTGAGCATCAGGCTGACGCTGCCGCCGGGACCCGGCTTGATGCTCTCATAGACCAGGTGTTCGGCGTCGATTTCACGCCAGCGCTCCAGCGCAAAGGCCGGTCGAGCGCAGTAGCGCAGCAGCCGTTCCAGACCCGGGCGGTCGGTGCCTTCGATGCGCACGCTGGCGTCGAGCGAGAAGCCACCACCGTGCGCCCAGTTTGCCATCGTCTCGGCGTCTTCCGGCTCAAGCACACCGCGTCGGGTCAGCGCGCGCAGCAGACGGCGGCGGACCTTGGCCTGGACTTCGTCGAGTAACTTCTGGTCGGGGGCACGGCTTTCGTGAAACGTCGCAGCTCCCGAGGCGTCCGCCTCGAAGACGCCCTCGATGACGAGGCAGTGGAAGTGCACCTACGGATTGAGCAGCGCGCCAAAGCGGGGTAGATGAAGGCCACCGCGCCGATCCGGGAATCCGAACCCGCAGCCGGGCAGGCGCGGCGCAAGGCTTGTTCCACGACGCTCAGGAAAATGCGCAGCGCCAGCGTCTCGATCGCCGGATCGTGTTCGAGGTGATAACGCAGCCGCTTGGGAACCGACAGCACCCACTGGCGGACCGGCAGGCGCGGAAAAACGTGGTCGGCCAGATGGGCTGCGGTTTCGACCATTCGCCGAGTGTTGCAAGCGGGACAGACGCCGCGGCCCTTGTACGACCAGGCGATGAGAAAATCGTGACCACACTCGGCGCATCGAGCGCGGGCAAAACCATGCGCTACGGGACGGTGGACAAGAGCCAGACGTTCCACGAGGAGCACCTGGCCAGCAAGACCCATGGTTCGCACGCGACGTCCATTGCGGTCAGGACCGACCAATGACCAAAGCGGAGGTCGGGCGCCACGAGTTGCCGCCGCGCCTTGATCGCGCCGAGCAGCTGAGGTGGCTCGATGGGCAGCGGGTCCGCGTCGTCGGAACCTACCTGTCCGTGCCCAGCCTGAAGAGGATGCCCCGTCCGGGGCGGTTGCCCGAGTACGTGGACCTGGGCGAGGTCGTCATTCAGATCGAGGGCAGTTCCGAGGCCTACGACCCGGCGGCCGGCGACACGCCGGCACGCATCGGGCTCGGCATGGCAGCACGGCCGAGCGACGAGATCGTTCGGCTCAACGATCGCCGCGTCTTCGTCGAAGGTCGAATCGTGCTGCGTCCCGAGATGGCTTCGACGCATCGTTCAGCGGTACTGAGACCCAGTCAGGTATTGCAGGACCCAACCGGACTGCGCCTCGATGAGTGAATTCGGCTGGAGTCAAAAGGGCAAGTCAGGAGGGGGTCGACGGTAAGGGGGCCAGGCTCAAATATCCATCGACAACTGCTCTGCCGGAGATGAAGCTGTTTCCTCCACAGGCTTGCGCGGTCTGCCTCTTGGTCTGAGCTCACGTCGCTGCCCTATGGCCTTTCGATGCTGGCGATGAAGCGCGACTCGCGGAGCGGCTGGCCTTGGTTGAGAGCCATGCGGATATAGCGCGAAAACGGGCCAGGCTCGAACACTCTTGCGGAGTGACGAAGGGTCAGTGAATGATGGACTTGCCTCGGCGGGTATTGAGTACTATATTCCTCAACAGGATTGCTAAACAGGTCTGTTGACAATGATCACTGTCGGTATTTTTGAAGCCAAAGCCTCGCTTGGGCAGCTTGTGCAGAGTGCTGCCGAGGGTGAGGTGGTCGTGCTCACCCGCCGGGGAAAGCCAGTGGCTGAGATTCGCGCGCCGGAGGGTGAGTGGGCTCAGGCCGACGCAGCGGCCGCCATTGCCGCCTTGCGCAAGGCGCGCAGCACGGTCCGCGTCGGGCCTGTCGATATCGCCGAACTGGTTGCCGAGGGACGCCGTTGATGGCTGCGGCGCTGTACGTCGTCGATTGTTCGGTCAGCATCGCCTGGCTGTTGGAGGAACAGGCGGATGACTACACGGAGGCGGCTCTCGACGCCTTGGCTTCCGGTTATGCCGTGGCGCCGCGTTGGTGGAATGTCGAAGTGGTCAATGTGCTGTTGACGCTGGAGCGGCGCCAAAGGATCACCACCGGGAGGGCTGTCGAATTGCTGCGGCGTTTGCAGAATCTGCCGATCCGCCCGCGCGATTCCACAGCCTCGGCGTTTGAACTGCATGCGCTGGCCGCGCAGCATCAACTCACCAGTTACGACGCCTTGTACCTGGAAGCCGCTTTGGCCGATGGCCTGCCACTTGCAACGCGCGACAAGGCTTTGCAGCAGGCTGCAAATGCTTGCGGTGTCGGCGTCTGGGGCGCTTGAACGATGCCGCGTGTGTGCATGATGGGACGGACTGTGAGTCGCCGGTGAGTGGCGAGAAGAAACGGATCTCCGCGCCCAGTTCGCGCAGCGTGTCGACATTTGCCGGGTAGATTAAGCCACGGGCGGTGTCGCGCGCGATGGCGCTGCGGCGGCAGGCCGACGCCCGCCGGGGCGGCCAGCGCGTCGGCAATACGGCCGAGGCGGCCGGCCAGGTCGGCGATCTCGGCTGCCTGCCACAGCCCGAGATGACGCTCCGGCAGGCTGTCGTCGGTGCGGCGCCGAACCAGGTCCTCAGGCGGCCCCGTGTAGCCTGCGGCTATACGCCAGCGAATCCTGCGCCCTGGTCCTTGGGCTGGCGCACCCCGCCCATTCCGCCAGGAACTGCGGCGACGAGCAGTTCCGCCTCGAACACGGGCACGACGGCAACCGTCACCGTCACCGCCGACGGCCGGCGCCCCGTCGGCCAGCAGAAGCATCCGCAGGCCACCGGCAGCGGGCGCGGTGAGCGCCGCTGACGCGCCAACCATGGACGCGCCGACAACCCCAGCCGCCTGCTGCACACGACGGGTGCGGTCGCCATCGTCGTCGGTGCCGGCATCTTCAAGACGCCGGCCATGGCAGGACCACGGCTGGCCGGCGCGCTGACCAGCATCCATTCGACAATGATCGTCGGCGCCCGCAGCAACTACGCGCTCGGCCGCGACTGGGCGGCGCTACGCCGCCTCGGCCGCTGGCAGGCGGGACGGGGTGTACCGGTGAAAGGCTATGTTCTGCAGACGACCATCGGCCTCGCGCTGGTCGTTTTCGCCGCCTTCCAGGCCGATGGCTTCGAGGCGATGGTGGAGTTCACGGCGCCGGTCTTCTGGACCTTCCTGTTCATGGTCGGGCTGGCCGTCGTCCGGCTGCGCCGGCGCCACCCCGGCATCGCGCGGCCGTTCCGCGTGCCGCTCTACCCGCTGACGCCGATGGTGTTCTGCGCCGCGTGCGCCTGGCTGGCATGGTCGAGCGTCAGCTACGCAGCGAGCAAGGCGGCGCTGCACATCTCGCTGCTCGTGATGCTGGCCGGTCTCGTCGTCCTCGGCGGGCTGTTGCTGAACGACAACGTCGCCGGCCAGCGTGGTCCCGGTTCGCCATAGTTTCGGCGTCTCCCGGCGCGAGCACACGACGGCGGGTGAAAGTCAGCCGCGCCGAGTGGCAGGCCGTGGTGCGTCAACGCGGCGGACCGTCCAGCTGTATTGCCTGGTTGATGAAAGCCCATGCGCCCCCGCTCTGGGAGATGCACGGCGCCACCCTGGGCGAGGACCATCCCCAGGCTCATTCGGCCCTGAGTGCCAATTCGACCAGTGCGTCGCCTGGTGTTTCCTGGCGGCCCAGTCTCTCCACCTGGGGTTGCCGGCTGCCCGCCCAGGTCAGGCGAAACGACGAAGCGCGGCGGGGATTGCCGACCAGCGCCGGCCGGAAGCAGGCGAGGTTGGTACCGCCGGCGCGGCGCACGCTGGGGTAGATGATTCCCAGCGAGCCGGCGTCGAGCAGGCGTACGGCGAGACTCTGCGAAGCGACATAGCTGCCGGGGTCGAGGCAGGCGGAAAAGGTCGGCGCGTCGCGCAAGTCGTGGAACTCGCTGCTGAAGTCGGCGAGCAGTTCCTGATAGTTGACGCTGTCGTCGAAGCGGCCGATTTCCTGGTATTCGACGGTCTTGTGGAAAATGATCTCGGCGAGTGCCGTTTCCAGTTCGAAAGCGCAATACCAAGCGCCGCGCTCGCCGTCGTTGAAGCGGCTGCCTTCCGGGCGCGGGTAGGTGAAGGCGGCATTGACGATGCGGAAGTTCGGTACGCCGAAAACCAGTTCGTCGACGCCGATTCCCGGCAGCCCGCCACGCTCGCCGATCAGCCGCTCGTTGGTAGCGTTGTCGAGTTCGAAGAGGTCGCGCAGGTGGTCGAGGTTCTCGGCGATTGCGGTCAGCACCGAATCCTCGCGCTCGGCAAAGCGCGAAGGAATCAGCCGTACCGTATCGATCCGGCGCAGGCGCGACAGGCGCGGCTGTGGCGGGCTCATATGCCGCCGCGGCGCGCTTCGAGCAGTTTGCGAACGGTCTGCATCGCCAGCAGACCGCCGCCAAGCATGAAAGCGAGCGGCGAGCGGCCGGCAAAAATCCGGTTGCTGTTCGGCAGGCTGACCCACTCGTCGGCCAGCTTGTCGCCGTAGAGAATGTGCAAGGCCTTGTAGATGCCGATCAGGTAGGAGATGCGTGTGATCCGATCGACTTCGAGCAGCCGGTCGGGGTTCTTCTTCCATTCGTAGAAGGCGCTGCTCGACAAGCCGCCGAGCAGCTCGCGCGCGTCTTCGTCGCGCAGCCGCCAGGCAGTGGCCAGATTGAAGAAGCCCTGCAGCGCCGACTTCGACAGACGCTCGCGCTCGGCGCGCGCATTGAGATCGACCAGAGCCGCCGGTTCGAAACGGCTGGCGGGGTAGGCATAGGCAAGGTTCATCCGGTAACTCCTTTTTCGGACAGTCTACACTCCGTTCTCTGGATTGCAAGGCGAATTGCCGATTGCCGGGGTGCCGCAGAGCCGCCGGTTCCCGCGATCGTCTCGAGCCGGGGCTGGCCGTGCGGCGATGAAGAGTGGTAGAAGAACGTCTGCAGATCGCGCCACGCAACTTCCGCAACGGTTCCCCGCTCTGGCCGGCCCTGACCGCGGTCGTGATCCGGGGAAAGGGTGCCGACCGATCCCGAACAGCTCGCCCGAATCGCAGAGCAAGGATGACTTCGATGAAAACCCTGGCCAGCATCGTCACGTTGTTTCTCCTCAGCACTGTCCTGTTGGCCGCGGATGCCTTTCCCAAGCACATCCTGGAGACCGAGAACCACATGGTCGAGATCACCGTTCGTTGTCCTGAGGGGAATGTGACGTGTGAAAGGGTCAGTTACAAGGGTATCAACAAGAAAAACGGCGCGACGCTCGAGTTGCGTGGCGAAACGATGCATACCACCTGTGGCGACGGCGTGACGCCTTGTCGCTTTCTCGGCTACCGCTTTCGCAATGGCAAGACCTACTACTTCGTCTGGGAAGACGGGGACGGCGAGAAAGGCACGCTGGAAGTCCGGACGGATCGCCAGGTCCTGCTGACGGAACGTGGCACATGGAAATGAATCCGGAAGCGGATGCGACCCGACCGCGCGGCCACCGGCGGATGCGCGGCAAGGTCTGCCTTGGACGCTGCGAGTCAGCTTCACATGGCTGCTGGCGCGGGCAGGGGACTGGCATTTGACCCGACCTGCCTCCAGGTCCTGGTTGCCGATGGCCCGGATCTCGACTGGCGCCAACTTCTGCCGAGTTTCCTCGAAGGAAGCACCGTCCTGCAGTGCGGCCCTGGCTTCGTCGCCTGACGGCGGCTACCGCGCGGCGACGGGCAGTCGTGGCGGAAGACGCCGTCGTGCCGTCAATGCTGCGCCGCGATGCAGGCGGGCAGCGATACGGCCTGCAGTACCTCGCCGCTGCGCACATCCTGGACAAAGGCGGCGAGCCCGATTCGGGCAGGATTCCAGTCGGCGGCGAGCGGCAACGTCTGGCGCAGCGACTGGGCTGTCTTTCCCGGTGGCAGTGGCAGCGGCGGTGACCAGAAGCGGACGACGCGATCGTGCTGCAGCAGCGCGCCGCGGTTCTCTCCGCGCTGCACGGACGAACTCAGGCGGTCTTCATACAGCACCAGGACGCCCTGTAGTCCGCTGCGCCCGGTCGCCCCGTCGGCCAGGCTGAAGCTCCCCGTCGCCTCAATCGAGCGTGCCCCGACGCTGCGCATGGCGAGCCGGATCTCGGCACCTGCGGGTTGCCGGTTGATCTCCTGCAGTCGCCGGTCGAAAGTGACCGGATCGCGCCAGTTGCGCAGCTCGCGCATGCCGACGAAGACCTCCGGGGTGTAGATCGTCGGACTGGTGGCGAAGCGGCCGAGTTCGCGCTGGCGTTCGCCGAATTGCCGCTGCGCATAGGGATCCTGCCAGCCGATGTAGTCCCAGTAGTCCACGTGCAGCGACAACGGGACGATCCGGTCGGCCCCGTAGCGCGCCGCCAGCCCGCTCAGCCAGCGGTCGGCCGGCGGACAACTGCTGCAGCCCTCCGACGTATAGAGCTCGACGAGCGCCACCGTATGCGGCGGGCTGCTACGCTCGCAGGCAGCCGGCGGTGCGGCGTGCACGCCAGCCGCGCGAGCGAGGGCGGCGAGCAGCAGCAGAGGCAAGGCGACGGATCGGGGCATGCGGGTCTCCACAAGGATCGATGTGGCTTGGTCGGCCAGCAGCGGCGAGTCCTTACAGCGCGGATCGAGAAGACCAAGGCGAGCTCCAATGATGGCCGTAGTATGTGTCATCGCTTCAGGAGCAGCCCCAGCCCGACATGATCAGGGCTTTCGGCGGTTCTGTGGCGCCCCGATCGCCGGGATTTGCTCCCGTTGTTGCGCTGCGTTCCTCAGCCCAACGGGTGAGCAGAACGACCCACTTGGCCCCAAGGCAGGCGATGTTGGCGTTTTGCGCGGGAATGCCTGCGCCCGTGCAGGTTGGACGCGGATCTGCTTTCGCCAGAGCTTCCAGGCGCCGCGTGCCCGCCGCCCCAGCCGCAGGCTGCTAGTACTCGACTCCAGGCATTGCCTTGACGCCGGCCTTGAAGGCGTGCTTTTCCATGCCCATGTCGGTCACGGTGTCGGCAATCTCGCGCAGCGCCGGCGGCGCGCCGCGGCCGGTGACGATCGCGTGCTGCAGCGGCGGCCTTGCCTGCAGCGCGGCGATCACATCCGGTAGCGGCAGCCAGTCGTACTTGAAGGCGTAGGTCAGCTCGTCGAGGATGACGAGGTCGATGTCGGGATTGGCCAGATGCTCGCAGGCGATCTGCCAGGCGGCTGCCGCGGCACGGGCGTCGCGCTCGCGATCCCGGGTTTCCCAGGTGAAGCCTTCGCCGCCGACGTGCCAGGAGACGTTGGCGTGGCCGCGGAAGAAGGCTTCTTCGCCGGTATCTGAACGTCCCTTGACGAACTGCACGACTGCCGCCCGCAAGCCGTGCCCCAGGGCACGCGCGAGGACGCCAAAGGCGGCGCTCGACTTGCCCTTGCCGTTGCCCGTATTGATTAGCAGGATGCCGCGTTGCTCCTGCGCGGCGGCGATCCTTTCCTGCACCACGGCCTGTTTCTTCTGCATCCGCTGCTCATGAGTCGGCATGGCTGTCTCCTTGCTGCGCATCGGTCGGCGGGCGTGGGATCGACCGCAAGCCGACGCTCAGCCGATGCCACTCGCCTTCGTTGCCGGGCAATCCCAGGCGCAGCAGGCCGTGTTGCGCAAAATGCCGGGTGAGGATGCCGATGCCGGCGAGAGTCTGGTGGATGTTCATGGTCTCAGTGCTGCGCAAGGTGGCGAACAGCGCCGTGCTGCGCACTTCGCCGAGCCCGGCCAGCAGACCGTGCAAGCGCCGACCGGCGGCAAGCAGGTGCGCACGCGTTGCCAGCTGCCAGTCACGATCGGCCAGCGCCATGCGCGCGACGGCTCTGGCCGGGCCCGATATCGTCCACGGGCCGATGCGTTCGCGCAGCTGGTGCAGCAGATCGGGAGCCCCCAGGACAAAGCCGACCCGGGCCCCGGCCAGGCCGAAGAATTTTCCCAGCGAGCGGAGGACGATCAACCGGGGCGCGTCAGCCGTCCCCGCCAGATCCGCCACGCTGTCTTCGGGGGTGGGGTCGATGAAGGCTTCGTCGACGATCAGCCAGCCACCGCGCTGGTTCAACCGGCGGGCAGCATCGATCAGCACATCCCGCGAATGACGGCTGGCCGTCGGGTTATTGGGATTGCACAGCAGCACGTAGGGAGTGGCGGCCGCCAGCGCCCGTGACAGCTTGCCGTCAAGCATGCGCAGGCGGTGGCCGGCGTTTTGCCAGGCCTGCGGATGTTCGGCGTAGAGCGGCGAGAGGCAGGCAATCACTGCCCGTGGCAGCAGGGTCGGCAGAAGCTGGATGGCTGCCTGCGAGCCGGCAACCGGCAGCAGGTTGGCGTTACCGTAACACGAGGCCGCTGCCGCCTCCAGCCCATCTTCCTCTTCCGGGAGGCGCTGCCAGACGCTGGCCGGCAGTGCCGGCAGTGGCCAGGGGCTGGGGTTGATGCCGGTGGACAGGTCGAGCCAGTCGGCGAGCGGAATGCCGTAGTGCGCGGCTGCGGCGCGCAAGCGCCCCCCGTGTTCAAGCATCCGCCGGGCCGCTCGGCAAGGGGTTACCCGGCATGGACGACAGGCGCCGCGGCAGCTGCGCTTCGGCGACGCGCTGGTCGTCGACCCGCGCCGGGAGGTCGCGTGGCAGCGTCATGCAGGGAAAGTGCCCCGTTGATGAATGGCGGTCTGCAGGTCGGCCAGCGCCGCGCTCAGCGGCTCGGCCTGTGCCGGCCGGGTCTCACCCCATTGCTCGTAGTAGAGCAGGTCGGCGAGCGCCAGACGCGGCAGCCAGCCGGCCTTTTCCAGCTCTGGCCGGTCGTTGAAATGGCTGACCCAGCCGACGCACAGGTAAGCGATCGGCACGATGTCGTGCGGGATGCCCAGTGCATCCTGCAGCGCCTGCTGGTGGAAGATGCTGACCCAGCCCACCCCCAGCCCTTCGGCGCGGGCGGCCAGCCACAGGTTCTGCACGGCGCAGACGCTGCTGTAGAGGTCCATCGCCAGCATGTGCGTGCGGCCGAGCACCACCGGCCCGCTGCGCGAGCGGTCACAGGTGATGCACAGGTTCACCGGTGAGTCGACGATGCCCTGCAGCTTGAGGCGGCTGTAGATCGCGCGCTTCTCGTCCGGAAACATCCGTTCCGCTTCGGCATTGGCGCTGCAGAACACGTCGTGGACGCGTTGCTTGACGATCGGTGCGCGCACGACCAGGAAGTTCCATGGTTGCATGAAACCGACTGATGGCGCATGGTGGGCAGCCAGCAGCACCCGGCCGAGAACGTCGTCGGGCACCGGGTCGGGCAGGAACTGGCCGCGTACATCGCGGCGGCTGAAGATCGCCTGATAAACCGCCGACCGGTCGGCGTCTGAAAAGGCATGCGCCGGCGGCGCGCCAGGGTTTTCCATCGATTCCCCTTCTGGAAAAGCGGCGGCTGCCTGGCCGGGCAGCCCCTTTTTGCCTCCTGGCCGGTCTTCTGACTCGGATTCACCCGGTCGATGCGCCTTCCCGACTCGCGTCAGTGGCCAATGCATCGCCCGTCCTCCTTACAGCGCTGGGCACGTGGCGGACTTGCACCGCCTTCCCGATTCTCCGCCCAGCAGCGCTGGGCAGCACCCGGAGACTCCTGCCCGAAACATCTCGGGCGGATGCGATGGTGCCATAACTGCCGACTTTTTTCACGCACCAGCAGCCCTGAGCGACGCCGGCGCGCGAACGGCCGCCCGACTTGCGCGAGGTCGAGCAGGATTTTCCCGGCCGCGGCCGGCACGTGCGCGAGCGGATCGCGCTGCTCGAACGCCTGCTGGCGCTGGCGCCGCATCCGTCCGGGCCAATGCCTGCCGGGCAGGTCACGGGGAGTTTCATTGTTCCGCCACGGTCAGCCAGCAAGGAGGGGTGCTGTCAAACCCATGTTAGCATCGTCGACGTTGCGCGAGCACGATCTCGCTGAACGGGTGACCACCCTGCAGCTCGCCGACGATACCTGCAAGGCGCTGATCGACGAAACCGCAACCGAGGTCAGCACTTGGCACGGCTTGGGCGCCGACGGTGGGCAACATCTGAAGCCGGCGCGGCTGTCGCGGGTGATTTTCGTGAGGTGACGATGGCAGCAGAGCAACTCCAAACATCGGTCGCAGAGGGGCTGGCGAGTGCCAGCCAGGCTGCCGCCGCGTACGACCTGTCGACGCTGGTGATCCCCCTGCTCAAGGGGGTGATCTACCAAGACGCCGACGCCGGTCTGTGGAATGCGCTGCTGACGCTGCAGGCGCGGGTGCGCGACTATGTCGCGGTGCTCAACCTCGAACTGGTGTTCGACGAAGCCGAAGGCTACGCCTTCCTGCGCTCGCGCCCGGAGCCCGACGACGGGGCTACGCCGCGCTTGCCACGGCTGGTCGCCCGCCGCCCGCTGTCGTTTCCGGTCAGCCTGATGCTGGCGCTGCTGCGCAAGAAGCTGGCCGAGTTCGACGCCAGCGGTGGCGACACGCGCCTGGTCCTCGCGCGCGATGAAGTCGCCGAGCTGATGCGCGTCTTCCTGCCCGAAGGCAGCAACGAGGCGAGGTTGATCGACCAGATCGACGTCCATCTCGGCAAGGTGATCGAACTCGGCTTCCTGCGCCGGCTGAAGGTCGAACCCGGCCAGCCGACGATGGTCGAGGTGCGGCGCATTCTCAAGGCGTTCGTCGATGCGCAGTGGCTGGCCGAGTTCGACCAGCGGCTGGCCGGCTACCGCGCGCTGCTCGCCGGGCAGGCGGGGGCATCCGATGAATGAGCCGCAAACCCTCGGCCTCGATTTCGTTGCCGACGACACCCTCTCGGGCTTCCGCTTGCAGCGGCTCGAAGTGTTCAACTGGGGCACTTTCGACGGGCGTGTGTGGACGCTCAATCCGGAGGGCAGGAATGCCCTCTTGACCGGTGACATCGGCTCGGGCAAATCGACGCTGGTCGATGCGGTGACGACGCTGCTGGTGCCGGCGCAGCGCATCGCCTACAACAAGGCCGCCGGGGCCGACAGCCGCGAACGGACGCTGCGCTCGTACGTCCTCGGCCACTACAAGTCGGAGCGCAACGAGGTCAGCGGCACGGCGCGGCCGGTGGCGCTGCGCGACCACAACAACTACTCGGTGATCCTCGGCGTCTTTCACAACGCCGGTTACGACCAGACGGTGACGCTGGCGCAGGTGTTCTGGATCAAGGACGCGCAGGGGCAGCCGGCGCGCTTCTTCGTCGCCGCCGAACGCGATCTCTCGATCGCCGGTGACTTTGCCCACTTCGGCTCCGACATCGCCAGCCTGCGCAAGCGGCTGCGGCGGCCGGGGAGCGAGGTCTTCGACAGCTTCCCGCCCTACGGCGCCTGGTTCCGCCGTCGCTTCGGCATCGACAACGAGCAGGCGCTCGATCTCTTCCACCAGACGGTGTCGATGAAATCGGTCGGCAACCTGACCGACTTCGTGCGCAGCCACATGCTCGAGCCCTTCGATGTCGAGCCACGCATTGCCGCGCTGATCGGTCACTTCGACGACCTCAACCGCGCCCACGAAGCGGTACTCAAGGCCAAGCGGCAGGTGGCACTGCTCTCGCCGCTGGTCGCCAACGGCAACCAGCATGCCGCGCTGGCGGTACAGGTCGAGGAACTGCGCGATTGCCGCGAGGCGCTCACGGCCTATTTCGCCAGCCTCAAGCTCGGCCTGCTCGACAAGCGCCTTGCCGGTCTCGCCGAAGACTGGCGCCGCCAGGACGCGCAGGTCAGGCGCAGCGACGGGCAGCGCGACACACAGCGCGCGCAGGAAGCCGAACTCAAACAGAACATCGCCGACAACGGCGGCGACCGCCTCGAACGGCTGGCCGCCGAGATTCGCCGGCTCGATCAAGATTGCCAGGCGCGCCAGCGCAAGGCACAACGCTACGCCGACCTGGTGCGCGCCATTGGCGACACGCCCTGCGCCGATGAAGGGGCGTTTCTCGACCAGCGGCAGCGCTGGTCGTCGCTGGCCGAAGAGGCCCGGGAACGCGAGGCCGGGCTGCAGAACGAACTCACCGAGCACGGCGTCAGCCTGCGCCAGGGCAAGCTCGAACACGACGAGCTAACGGCCGAGATTCAGCAGTCTCAAGGCCCGGCGCAGCAATATCCCGGCCGAACAGGTGTCTATGCGCAGCGCACTGTGTCGGGCGCTGGCGCTAGCCGAAGACGCGATGCCCTTTGCCGGCGAGCTGCTGCAGGTGCGCGACGACGAGCGCGACTGGGAAGGCGCCGGCGAGCGGCTGCTGCGCAACTTCGGCCTGTCGCTGCTGGTGCCCGACGACGATTACGCCCAGGTCGCGGCGTGGGTCGACCAGACCCAGCTCAGGGGGCGGCTGGTCTATTTCCGCATCCGTCGCAGTGCGCGCAAGCGAACTTCCCGACCTGCACCGCGACTCGCTGGCGCGCAAGCTGTCGATCAAGCCCGACTCGTCGTACTACGACTGGCTCGAGCGCGAGCTGGCGCACCGCTTCGACGTCGCCTGCTGCGCCACGCAGGAGCAGTTTCGTCGCGAGCTGCGCGCGATCACCCGCGCCGGCCAGATCAAGGCCCCCGGCGAGCGGCACGAAAAGGACGACCGCCACCGCCTCGACGACCGCAGCCGTTATGTGCTCGGCTGGACCAACGCCGCCAAGATCGCCGCGCTCGAAGCCAAGGCGCGGACGCTCGAAGTGCGGCTCGGCGAGCTGGGCAGCCGTATCGGCAGGATCCAGCAGGAACAGAACGCGCTCAAGTGCGCCTGACGACGCTGTCGAAACTCGACGAGTATGCCGACTTCAACGAGCTCGACTGGCAGTCGCTGGCGACCGAGGTGGCGAGGCTGCAGGAAGAGAAGCGCAGCCTCGAATCGGCGTCCGACCTGCTCAGGCAGCTCAGCGAGCGGCTGCGCGAAGTCACTGCCGCGCTGAAGGCGCTGGAAACGCAGCTCGAGGAACAGCGCGACAAGCGCTCACGCATCGAGCAGCGGCAGAGCGACGCCAGCGCGCTGCGCGAGCAGACGCAGGCGCTGTTGCTCGATCCGAAGATGGCGGCGCAGACGCCGTACTTCGAGCGCCTCGAGGCGGTGCGCCGCGAGGCGCTCGGCGAGCATCAGCTCAGCGTCGAATCGTGCGAAAACCGCCAGCAGGAGACCCGCGTCTGGCTGCAGACGCGGATGGATGCCGAAGCGCGCAAGCTCAACCTGCTGCGCGACCGGATCATCCAGGCGATGGTCGCCTACAAGGAGGAATTCAAGCTCGACACCGCCGAAGTCGATGCCAGCATCGAAGCGGTCTTCGAATACCGCATCATGCTCGACAAGCTGCAGGCCGACGACCTGCCGCGCTTCGAAGCGCGCTTCAAGGAACTGCTCAACGAGAACACCATCCGCGAGGTCGCCAACTTCAACGCCCAGCTCGCAATGTGGCGCGAGACGATCCGCGAGCGCATCGCGCGCATCAACACCTCGCTGACCCAGATCGACTACAACCCCGGCCGCTACATCGCGCTCGAAGCGCAGCCGACGCCGGATGCCGACATCCGCGATTTCCAGAGCGAACTGCGCGCCTGCACCGAAGGCTCGCTGACCGGATCGGAAGATGCCCAGTATTCGGAAGCCAAGTTCCTGCAGGTCAGGCAGATCATCGAGCGCCTGCGCGGCCGCGAGGGCCTCTCCGAACAGGACCGCCGGTGGACAGCCAAGGTCACCGACGTCCGCTACTGGTTCGTCTTCGCCGCCAGCGAGCGCTGGCGCGAGGACCACAGCGAGCACGAGCACTACTCCGACTCGGGCGGCAAATCGGGCGGCCAGAAGGAGAAACTCGCTTACACCATCCTCGCCGCGAGCCTCGCCTACCAGTTCGGTCTCGAGTGGGGCGCCGTGCGTTCGCGCTCGTTCCGCTTCGTCGTCATCGACGAAGCCTTCGGTCGCGGCTCGGACGAGTCGGCACAATACGGCCTGCGGCTGTTCGCCCAGCTCAACCTGCAACTGCTGATTGTCACGCCGCTGCAGAAGATCCACATTATCGAACCCTTCGTTGCCAGCGTCGGCTTCGTGCATAACGAGGAAGGTAGCACCTCAAAGCTGCGCAACCTGACGATCGAGGAGTACCGTGCCGAGAAGGCGAGGGCGGCCGGGTGAGCTGGACGCGGCCGGCAGCGCTGCGCGCGCATTTTTGGGCACACCGAATCCTTCCTGATGGATCGTGCGACCCTGCTGACCTTTGAAACGCAATGGGGCGAGGAGGGCAGGCAGACGCTGCGCGAGCTGCCACGACTGAACGCGGAGGAGGGCGCCCTGTACGACGACCTGCGCGACAACCGCCTGCGCAGGAACCTGCGTATCGAGCAGGAGAGGATCGGTTTTGGCTGGGTCGAGGCGGCGCTGGCGGCTTTGGCGTGACTGTTTGCCGCAACTCCGCCCGATCGATCTGCAGATTCGCTCAAGCCAGCGCCAGCTCGACCCGCCGCCCGGCCCGAGTCGCGAGCGTCACCAGCATGTCGAGACTGAATTTGTCGTACTTGTTGCGCATCAGGTCAGAAACGCGCGATTGCCCTATACCAAGCCGCTCTGCCGCTTGCACCTGCGTCCATCCGGCTTCGGTAATGCGTTCTCGAAGGGTGGCCATGAGCTGCGCGCGCATGCTCAATACGGCAGCCTCTTCCGGGGGAAATCCCAGGTCGGCGAAGACGTTGCCGCTCGATGGGATGATTACTTCCTTGGTCATGATTCAGTCTCCGATTTGCTTGTATCGACGGGCAGCCAACTCGATGTCTTCCTTGCGGGTTTTCTGCGTCTTCTTCTGGAAGGCGTGGAGCACATAGATCGCCTGCTCGAATCTCGCCACATAGATCACGCGCCACTCACCCAGTACGCGCACCCGGATTTCGTAGGCTCCCGGTCCGACGGCAAGAATCGGCTTGAAGTCTGATGGCATCAGGCCGCGCTGCACGGCATCAAGCTCGAACCCCGCGTCTCTCCGAGCGTCTGCAGGGAAGTTCTTGAGATCGTCCAGGCTGGAGCCGACGAAGCGGAGCGCCTTCATGCCTGGAATTATCTAAGTGTTGTGATAAAACTTCAAGTATCTGCAACATGTTCCGGCGATCGAGACGCTGGCGCTGCGCATTTTCCTGAGCGCGGTGGAACAAGCCTTGCGCCGCGCCTGTCCGGCGGGGGGCCCGGATTCCCGGATCGGTGGGGTGGCCTTCATCTACCCCGCTTTGGCGCGCTGCTCAATCCGTAGGTGCACTTCCACTGTCTCGTCATCGAGGGCGTCTTCGAGGCCGACGCCTCGGGAGTGGCGACGTTTCACGAAAGCCGTGCCCCCGACCAGAAGTTACTCGACGAAGTCCACGCCAAGGTCCGCCGGCGCCTGCTGCGCGCGCTGACCCGCCGCGGTGTGCTTGAGCCGGAAGACGCCGAGACGATGGCGAACTGGGCGCATGGTGGCGGCTTCTCGCTCGACGCCAGCGTGCGCATCGAAGGGGCCGACCGCGCGGGTCTGGAACGGCTGCTGGCCGCACAGGCAGCGCGATTAGCATTACTTCTTCGTCCGAAAACCAATTGTAGGAAATTGACCCTCACACCGTCACATCGTCACCGCCGCCGTGATGATGTGACGGTGTGACGATTACCTCACGAGCGTCCTCGCCCGGAAGAACAATGAATATCGCAAGCACAAGCCTACCTAGGCTATCACCCGACACCATGCCGGAGTAATATGGACTTTTGCGCAGCCAACCTACTCAATTCGCTCCTTCCGTGCCCAACAAGAAAAGCCTCTCCGAGCGCGATATCTGCACCCAGTTCATCACCCCCGCGCTGCAGCGGGCGGGCTGGGATTTCGGCAGGCAGGTGCGTGAAGAAGTCACCTTCACCAAGGGCCGCGTCATCGTGCGGGGCAAGCTGCACACGCGGGGCAAGCAGAAGCGGGCCGACTACGTCCTCTACTACGCCCCCAACCTGCCCATCGCTGTCATCGAGGCCAAGGACAACAACCACACCGTCGGCGACGGCATGCAGCAGGGCTTGAACTACGCCGAGACCCTCGACGTGCCGTATGCCATAAGCAGCAACGGCGACGCCTTCCTCGTTCACGACCGCACCGGCCAGCACACCCCCATCGAGCAGCAACTCGCGCTCGACGCCTTCCCGACGCCGGCCGAACTCTGGCAACGCTACTGCGCCTGGAAGGGCATCGCCGGCCCGGAAAAGCGCGTCACCGTCGAAACGCCCTATTACGACGACGGCAGCGGCAAGACCCCGCGCTACTACCAGGTCAACGCTATCAACCGCACCATCGAAGCCATCGCCCGCGGACAGCAGCGCATCCTGTTGGTCATGGCGACCGGCACCGGAAAAACGTATACCGCCTTCCAGATCATCTGGCGGCTGTGGAAGTCGAAGGCCAGAAAACGCATCCTTTTCCTCGTCGACCGCAACATCCTCGCCGACCAGGCCCGCACCAACGACTTCAAGCCCTTCGGCCAGGCGATGACCAAGATCGTCAACCGGCAGGCCAACAAGGCCTTCGAAATCTATCTCTCGCTCTATCAGGCGGTCACCGGCAACGAAGAAGAAAAGAACGTCTACAAGCAGTTCTCGCCGGATTTCTTCGACCTGATCGTCATCGACGAATGCCATCGCGGCAGCGCCGCCGAAGACTCGGCGTGGCGCGAGATACTCGATTACTTCGCCGGCGCCACCCATATCGGCCTGACCGCCACGCCCAAGGAAACGAAGGACGTTTCCAACATCCACTACTTCGGCGAGCCGGTCTACACCTACTCGCTGCGCCAGGGCATCGACGATGGCTTCCTCGCTCCCTACAAGGTCGTGCGCATCGACATCGACAAGGACCTGCAAGGCTGGCGGCCCAGCCAGGGCCAGACCGACAAGCATGGCAACCTGATCGAAGACCGCATCTACAACCAGAAGGACTTCGACCGCAGCCTCGTGCTGGAGAAGCGCACCGAACTCGTCGCCGGCAAGATCACCGAATTCCTCGAGGCCACCGACCCCTTCGCCAAGACCATTGTCTTCTGCGAGGACATCGACCACGCCGAGCGCATACGCCAGGCGCTGACCAACCTCAACCCCGAGCGCATCGCCGAGAACCGCAAGTACATCATGCGCATCACCGGCGACGAACAGGAAGGCAAGGCCGAACTCGACAACTTCATTGATCCCGAAAGCCGGTACCCGGTCATCGCCACCACCAGCAAGCTGATGACCACCGGCGTCGATGCCCAGACCTGCAAGCTCATCGTCCTCGACCAGCGTATCCAGTCGATGACCGAGTTCAAGCAGATCATCGGTCGCGGCACCCGCATCAACGAGGACTTCGACAAGTACTGGTTCACCATCATGGACTTCAAGAAGGCCACGGAGCTGTTTGCCGACCCGGATTTCGACGGCCCGCCCGAGCAAATCTATGAACCCAAGGGTGATGACCCTCCTGTTCCGCCTGACCCTCCCCCCGGTGACGATGACATTCCGCCCGGCGAAACTCCCCCTGAGCCGCCATTCCCTCCCCAACCTGCGGGCGAAAAGCGCATCAAGTACGTCGTTGGCGGCGAGGTCACCGTCTACGTGGTCGCCGAGCGCGTCCAGTACTACGGCCCGGACGGCAAGCTGATCACCGAATCGCTCAAGGACTACACGCGCAAGGCGGTGCGCAGGGAATACGCCTCGGTCGATGATTTTCTGCGCCGCTGGACCGGCGCCGAGCGCAAGAAGGCGGTCATCGACGAACTCGAAACCCAGGGCGTGCTGCTCGAAGCACTGGCCGAGGAAGTCGGCAAGAAACAGGGCAAGGCTTTCGACCCCTTCGACCTGATCTGCCACGTCGCCTTCGACCGCCCGCCGCTGTTGCGCAAGGAACGCGCCGAACAGCTCAGGAAGCGCGACGTCTTCGCCAGGTATGGCGCCCAGGCCCGCGCCGTCCTCGACGCCCTGCTCGTCAAGTACGCCGACACCGGCATCGAGAGCATCGAGGACATCAAGATCCTGACGCTTGATCCATTCTCCAGGCTGGGGACCGCGCCGGAACTGGTTGCCGCCTTTGGCGGCAAGTCCGGCTACCTCAAGGCCGTTCAGGAACTTGAACAGCAACTTTACGCATAGGGAAAAGGAAGCAGCAGCATGGGGAAAGCCAGTCGTCGCAAGGTCGCAGCACGGACAAGGGAATTGTTGAATGCCACACAATCGAGACTGAAGGCATTGGGGGTCGATCATCCACTGGTGATTCGCAGCGATTTGCCGCAGGAGCAGAAGATTTCCAACGGCATCAGCAGAATGCTCGACAGCGAAGTCGGTGAGGATGCGTCGCTGGACGAATACCGCCATCGGGCGAATGCAATCGTTCTTGCATGGAATGTCAGCCTGTTGCCCCTGGAAGAGCAGGCGAATACGCTGAAAAATCTTGGCGACTTCGCTCGAAAAACCGACCCGGGTGGTGCGGCGGCGGCGCAGGCAGAGCTTCTGCGGCTGATCGAAAAAAAGCGCCTCATGTTTCCCGACGACAAGCGCTTCATTGTTTCCTGTGACCTGCAGCTTGTCGGCAACAAGGTGCATGTGACGGCAGCGGCGATTTCGGCGCCACCGCAGCGTTCCGCCACGTCCTAAGCCCTGGCTCATGTCCCTCTCCACCACCATCAAATCCATCCAGGACATCATGCGCAAGGATGTCGGCGTCGATGGCGACGCGCAGCGCATCGGCCAGCTCGTCTGGATGTTCTTCCTCAAGATCTACGACGACAAGGAAACCGAGTACGAGCTGCTCGAAGCGAACGATGGCGACTACCGTTCGCCGATCCCCGAGCCGCTGCGCTGGCGCAACTGGGCGGCCGACCCCGAGGGCATGACCGGCGACGAGCTGCTCGACTTCATCAACATCCGGCTCTTCCCCACCCTCAAGAACCTGCAGCCGGCGCATGCCGACCGGCGCGGCTTCGTCATCCGCAGCGTCTTCGAGGATGCCTACAACTACATGAAGTCCGGCCACCTGATGCGCCAGGTGATCAACAAGATCGTAGCCGGTGTCGACTTCAACAAGGCGCAGGACCGTCACCTTTTCGGCGACCTCTACGAACAGATCCTGCGCGACCTGCAGAACGCCGGCAATGCCGGCGAGTACTACACGCCGCGCCCGGTCACCCAATTCATGGTGGATGCGGTCGCCCCCCGATTGGGCGAGAAAATCCTCGACCCCGCCTGCGGCACCGGCGGCTTCCTCACCTGCGCCATCGAACACGTGCGCAAGCAACACGTCAAGACGGTCGAAGACGAGCAACTCCTGCAGCGCTGCATCAACGGCGTCGAGAAGAAGCCCCTGCCGCACCTGCTGTGCACCACCAACATGATCCTGCACGGGCTGGACGTGCCGACCAACGTCCGCCACGACAACACCCTCGCCCGCCCGCTGCGCGACTACGGCCCGCGCGACCGCGTCGACGTCATCGTCACCAACCCGCCCTTCGGCGGCATGGAAGAAGACGGCATCGAGAGCAACTTCCCCGCCACCTTCCGCACCCGCGAAACCGCCGACCTCTTCCTCGTCCTCATCATGCACCTGCTCAAGGACGGCGGCCGCGCCGCGCTGGTGCTGCCCGACGGCACGCTGTTCGGCGAAGGCATCAAGACGCGCATCAAGGAGCAACTGCTCGAAACCTGCAACCTGCACACCATTGTCCGCCTGCCCAACGGCGTCTTCAACCCCTACACCGGCATCAGGACCAACCTGCTCTTCTTCACCAAGGGCACGCCGACACGGGACGTCTGGTTCTACGAACACCCCTACCCGCCAGGCGTGAAGAGCTACAACAAGACCAAGCCCATGCGCTTCGAGGAGTTCGCAGCGGAGAAAGCCTGGTGGAACAACCGGGTCGAGAACGAATTCGCCTGGAAGGTCAGCGCCGCCGACATCAAGGCGCGCAACTACAACCTCGACATCAAGAACCCGCACAGCCCGGATGTCGTGGTGCATGACCCGGCAACGTTACTTGCAGACTACGCGGCCTTGCAGGCGAAGATTGGCGAGACGCGGGCTAAACTCAAGGGCGTACTGGCCGCCGCCTTGCAAGGAGAAAACTGACCATGCCCATCATCAGCGCAGTTTCTCGGCATCGTGATTACGATGCTCTGGAACGACCATGCGCCACCCCACTTCCATGCGAAATATGGCGAATTCGAAATCACGGTCGAGATCGAAACCGGCATTGTTGAAGGAAAATTTCCACCGCGCGCGCTTCGTCATGTGCTCGAATGGCGTGAATTGCACAAGGTAGAATTGATGAACAACTGGGAACTGTTCCGTCAGGCGCAAATGCCCAAGCCTATCGAGCCGCTGGAGTAAGACCATGATCCTGCACATCACCGCTGTCGAATATCTGGACGATTACAAACTGGCCGTCACTTTCGACAACGGTCGTTCCGGCGTTGCCGATCTTGCCGATGCACTGGGTCAGGGGGTATTTCTGCCACTGAAGGACATCGAGCAATTTCGCCAGGTCAGGGTGGATGGCGAGCTGAAAACCATCGTCTGGCCAAATGGCGCCGACCTTGCGCCGGAATATGTGTATTTCCAGGCATTCAAGGACCTGATTAGCAACGATCGTCAGCTGGGCGCATCTGGTGAGCCCGGCTGGGCTTATCCTGAACTCTGTCACCACAGGGAGGTCAGGGCCATGGCAATGAATCGAATTCAGTTTCAACCCGGTTTGTCGATGCCAGAGTTTGCTAAGCGCTTCGGAACCGAGTCGCAGTGCGCAGCAGCGCTGGAGGCGGCGCGGTGGCCGAACGGGTTTTCCTGTCCGCGCTGCGGTGGAGCGGGACACTGTGTTCTGCGCGGGGGTTCCTGCAAGGTTTTCCAGTGCAACGCCTGTCGGCATCAAACGTCGCTGATCGCCGGGACGGTGTTTCAAGGCACCAAGCTGCCGCTGACCGTGTGGTTCCTGGCGATCTACCTCATCAGCCAGGCCAAGACGGGTCTGTCGGCGCTGGCGCTGAAGCGACATCTGGGCGTGAGCTACCCCACCGCCTGGCTCATCCACCACAAGCTGATGCGGGCAATGGAACAGCGAGAAGAGCGCTATGTGCTCGAAGGTCAGGTGCAGGTCGACGACGCCTACCTGGGAGGCGAGCGTACCGGCGGCAAGGTCGGGCGCGGTTCGGAGAACAAGGTGCCCTTCGTTGCAGCCGTCTCGTTCAGTGAGGAGGGCCACCCCTTGCGTGCCAAACTCACGCTCGTTCCCGGTTTCACCCTGACGGCAATTGCCCAGTGGGCCAAGAGCAACCTCGCTCCGGGATCGACGGTGCTGTCGGATGGTCTGGCTTGCTTCAACGCCGTCATCGACGCAGGCTGCGTTCATCAGCCGACCGTTGTCGCCGGGCGAAAGCCCAAGGACCTGCCAGAGTTCAAGTGGGTCAACACGGTCTTGGGTAATCTCAAGACCAGCCTTTCGGGCTGTTATCACGCGCTTGCCTTCCGAAAGTATGGTGCTCAGTACCTCGCCGCTTTCGCCTACCGATTCAACCGCCGATTCGATCTCAGGACCTTGAACGCGCGGCTCCTGCTCGCCGCCGTAGCCTGCTCGCCGCTGCCCCAGCGCTCGATTCGGGCGGCTGACGTTCATTGCTAATCAGGATAAGTATAGGCTTCGCCATGGCGACCTTTTGATCACAGAGGGCGGCGATTGGGACAAGGTTGGCAGAACCGCAATTTGGCGCAACGAGATCGAAGATTGTCTCCATCAAAACCATGTTTTCAGAGCCCGCCCATTGTTCGCAGAGTGGAATTGCCGTTGGACTGAGTTTTACCTGAACGCAGCTCCTGCGCGTTCTTATTTCGCAGGTGCATCGAAGCAAACGACGAACTTGGCTTCCATCAACATGACCCAATTGAAAGCGTGCGCCGTTCCGGTGCCGCCCCTCGCCGAACAATACCGCATCGTAGCCAAAGTCGATGAACTCATGGCCCTCTGCGACCGCCTCAAGGTCGACCTCGCCGAGTCCCGCACGCGGCAGGAACGCCTCGCCACCACGTTGATCGAATCCGCCCTCAAGGCCGCCTGAAACCGGAGCCGCCATGCCCATCCGTACCGATCTCTGGAAAGTCTCCGCCACCCCGCAGCCCCTGCCCGAAGCGCAGCTGGCGAGCGAAAAGAAGCTGGAAGACATGATCGTCGCCGCCCCGAAGCTCCTCTCCGACGAATGGATGCTGATCGGCCGGCAGGAAGACACCGGCTTCGGCGGGCGCATCGACCTGCTGGCCATCGCCCCCGACGGCGCGCTGGTGCTGATCGAACTCAAGCGCGACAAAACACCGCGTGATGTCGTCGCCCAATCCCTCGACTACGCCAGCTGGGTCGAGAAGCTGCGCGCCGAGGACATCGCCGCCATCTACGGCCGCTTTGCCCCCGGCCGGAGTCTCGGCGAGGACTTCCAGCAACGCTTCGGCCTGGCGCTCGACGAGGACTCGCTCAACGAGAGCCACCAGATCATCATCGTTTCGGCCTCGCTCGACGCCAGCACCGAGCGCATCGTCGCCTACCTCAGCGAACGCGACATCCCGATCAACGTCCTATGCTTTCAGGTCTTCGCCAACGGCAATGAACAGCTGATCAGCCGCACCTGGCTGCTCGACCCGGTCAAGACCCAGGTAAGCGCTGCGATCATGCAGGACGGCCCGAACGAGCCTTGGAACGGGGAGTTCTACCATTCCTTCGGCACCTACTCCGGGGAACGCTCGTGGGACGATGCCGTGAAATACGGCTTCATCTGTGGCGGCGGGGACACCTGGTACAGCAGGACGCTGCAGCTGCTCAATCCCGGCGACCGCGTCTGGGTCAAGATTCCCGGCTCCGGCTTCGTCGGCGTGGGGCGCGTTACCGGCCGCGCGCAGCGTTACCGCGACTTCATGGTGAACACCCCCGAGGGCGAGACCCGCTTCAGTGAGGTTCTGCGCAACGGCCACTACCACCAGCAGTTCGCCGACGACGAAGAGAAATCGGAATACTTTGTCCCCGTTCACTGGCTGCAAACCATTCCGGCCAGCCAGGCCATTCAGGAAATCGGCATGTTCGGCAACCAGAACACCGTCTGCAAGCCGACGACACCGAAGTGGCGGTCGACGGTGGAGAGATTGAAGACGCATTTTCCGAATTTCGATCGATAACGTCCACCTCCACCAGTCTCGCTGCGCCGACAGATTTTGCGAGAGACCCGTAGTTTTCTAGGGCAATCAAGGAGGGAAAGGGGCCAGCAAAGAGGGTAAGGGGCCAGTGTCGGATTTTACAAACCAAAGACCTGCCCCGCCCGGATAGTCGCCTCGGCGGTTTTTACGCTGCCGCCAACTCAAACCGATGAATTCGACTCAGGGCGTCGCGCATGGATTCACGCGCAAGCTCGGTGTGGTAAAGGGTCTGCAGGTTGATCCAGCTTTGCGCATCGGTACCGAAGAACGCCGCCAGGCGAAGCGCTGTATCCACAGTGATGCCGCGCGTTCCTTGCACGATTTCGCCAATGCGGCGCTGCGACACGCCGATTTCCTTGGCTAGCCGATATTGGGTGATCCCCAGGGGCAGCAGGAAATCTTCCCGCAAAATCTTGCCGGGGTGAATTGATGCCAGTTTGCCGGCGGCCACATCGGCCACGTCCGAGAAATCCATGCCGGCCATGTCTTCAGTGCGAATGTTCATGCTCTGTCCTTTTGGTGGTAATCAACGATCTCGACGTTCCAGGCGTGCCCGTCGCGCCATTCAAAACATAGCCACCACTGGCCGTTGATGCGGATGCTCCATTGCCCGGCACGGTCCCCACCCAAGGCTTCCAGCCGGTTGCCCGGCGGTACGCGCAGAAAATCGAGCGACTCCGCCGCCTGTAATGTGCGCATCGAAGGCGCCGAACGCCCGGGTCTGGAACGGTTGTTGACGTATTGCGCTCGACCGGCCTTCGCGCTCGAGCGCTGGCGTGATATCGACGCCGAACACCTGGTCTACGAGAGCATCAAGCCGGGTCCCGGCGGCAGCGTCAGCCTGATGCTCACTACCCGACTGCGAACGGCCGGCGGGAAAGATTCATCCAGCAGGGCTTGCCCGCCACGCACAGCCAACGATGGTGCAGCGCACGTAGCGCCGTGCAAGTCGGACTGATAGGGTTGCGGCGCTGAATTCAAGGTCGCGAATGCCTAAAGAAGTGACAATGACGCCAAAGGCCACCCATGCCGGCGCACGCGCACCATATCGCAGCGCCATTTTTCCACAGGAGGAAGCATGATCACCCGGAGCGTATTCGCAATGGTCGCGGCAGTTGTGACCGCCGCGCTGGCGGGCTGCGCCAGCATGGAGCCGACGGTTCCGGCCTCGGCGTTCTACCTCAGCTCACCCGGCATGGCGGATAACACGATGCTCGATCGCAAGTACGCCGGCAACGTCGCCAAGAATCCCAATTGCCTTGGCCAGAACGTCTCGCCCGCGCTGGCGTGGCGCAACGTCCCGGACAAGACCAGGAGCTTTGTCATCCTGTGGGACGATCAGGCCGGCCGCAGCGGACTGGGTGTCTCGCACTCCATTGTGTACGGCATCCCGGCCAGCGTGAACGCGTTCGCCGAAGGTGATTTGAGCGCCGCGCCCACCGCCGGCCGCTTTGTTGCGGGCAAGAACACGGTCGGCCTCGCCTGGCTCGGCCCCTGCCCACCGCACGGCAACGCGCCACAGCACTACGTCATGACCATCATCGCCACCGACCTCGAGCCCGATGCCTTGCAGCCGGGACTGAGCCGGGAAGAGGTGCTCAAGGCGCTGCAGGGTGGGCACGCGCTGCGCGCGGCGAGCGCCGTGTTCCGCTACGCCCACTGAGGCCAGTTAGTTTCGGCAGATCGCTCAGTGCCTGCCGTGCGCCGGGTGCGCCGGGTGCGCCGGGTGCGCCGGGTGCGCCGGGTGCGCCGGGTGCGCCGGGTGTGCTGGGTGTGCTGGGTGTGCTGGGTGTGAGGGGTGCGCCGCCTGGGCGTGCAGGGCCTGGGCGATCGAGTGCCCGCGGTTGGCGACCAGCTGCGGCGCAAGGCTGCCGAGCAGCATGCCGATGATCGAGGCGAAGAAGCCCACCAGGTTCGGCGGCACCATCGCCTCCGGAGCCACGGTGTTGGCGGTGAACCAGCTGCCGATGCCCAGAACGATGGAGAACAACGCGCCCTGCGTCGTGGCGCGTTTCCAGTAGGCGCCGGCGACCAGCGGCACGAAGGCGCCGGCCAGCGTCACGTTGTAGGCGTTCTGCACCATCTCGTACATCGTGCTGGTGCTGTTCAGCGCGAACAGCAGCGCTCCGGCGGTGAAGATGATCAGGATCAGCCGCGTGTTGAGCAGCAGCTGGCGGTCGCTCATGTGCGACACGAAAGGGCGCAGCACGTTCTCGCTGAACAGCGCGGCTGGCGCCAGCAGCGCGCCGCTGGCGGTGGACAGGACGGCCGACAGGAGCGCGCCGAAGAACATGATCTGCGCCCACAGCGGCATCTTGCTCAGTACCAGGTCGGGCAGGATGCGCTGGATGTCACGCGCGTCCTCGGCGGCGAACAGGCCACCCAGCGACGGGTCGGCGACCAACGCGGCGTAGGCGATGTAGATCGGCACGAAGGCAAAGCAGAAGTAGACGAGCGCGCCGATGAGTGTGCCGCGCACCGCAGTCTTCTCGTTCCTGGCGCTGGTCATGCGCTGGAACACGTCCTGCTGCGGTATGGAGCCGAAGGCAAAGGCGAAGAAGGCGCCGGCCATGGCCCACCAGGCGGCGACGTCCATGTCCACCGGGAACATCACCAGCTTGCCGTCGGCCGCGGCCTGCGTGACGACCTTGCCGAAGCCGCCCGCCAGGTCGCCGACCAGCAGCGCCACCAGGGTCAACCCGACCAGGATGACCACTGTCTGGAAGAGGTCGGTGAAGGCCACCGACCACATGCCGCCGAAGATGGTGTAGACCACCACCACCGCGGCGCCGATCATGATGCCGGTGCTCAGGTCCACCGCGCCGCCGGACAGCGTGGCGATGATCAGGCCGAGCGCGGTCATCTGCGCCGAGGTCCAGCCCAGGTAGGACAGCACGATGGCCAGGCTGGTCAGCACCTCCACGCCCTTGCCGTAACGTTGCTTGTAGAAGTCGCCGATGGTCAGCAGGTTCATGCGGTAGAACAGCCGCGCGAACAGCAGCGCGGCGATCACCAGGCACACCGACGCGCCGAAGGGGTCGCCGGGGATGCCTCTCAGGCCATCCTTGGCGAAGGTGGCCGATACCGACAGCACCGTTTCGGCCCCGAACCAGGTGGCGAACACGGTGGCCACGTTCATGTACAGTGGCAGCGAGCGGCCGGCGACCAGGAAGTCCTTGGCAACGTGGACGCGGCGGGCGGCCAGCAGCCCAATGGTGATGGTCAGGGCCAGGTAAAGGGCGACGAAAGTGATGAGCACGACAGGCCTCCGAAAAAACCGCGACGCGGAGTGTAAGGCGGCGGCGGAGCCTTGTTCAAGCCCGCCACCGGTTCAGCCAGGCGCCCCCCCGGGCACCACGCCGGCCAGCAGCCCCTGCAGCAGGCGGTTGGTGCGCCGCTGCTCGGCCATCAGCGCGACCAAGGCCGCCGAGTGCTACTCTGCCATAAAACGGAATCTCTGCACCAGAAAAAACCGTTGTCGTTTGCTGGCGTATTGATCTCGAACGCCCCGCCACACAGGAAGCGTGGACCGATCGCCTCGACGACGCTTCGTCGCTTCGCCCATTGCCTCTCGTTCCTTTCTATCAGAGGCGAGCTTGAACCATTGTCTGAAATCCGGGTTCCACTATACTGACCGGCGGCCTCGTCAGTGGCCACACGCTCAAGCACGTCGTCGCCGCGCTGGCGGTGCTCTGGGTAGTGCAGAATCTGCAGCGGCGGAGGTTCTTGTGAAGGGCGCATTGCAACCCGGTGTCAGACCCCACGAGCTGTGGGCCTGGGCGATGTTCGACTTTGCCAATTCCGGCTTCACCACCGTGGTCATCACGGCGCTGTTCAACGCCTATTTCGTGACAGTAGTCGCAGGCAACACGCCCTGGGCCACCTTCGCCTGGACCGCCGCGCTGTCGGTCTCGTATCTCTTGATTATCGTCTCCGGCCCGCTGCTCGGGGCTTACGCCGATCGCCACGCAGCCAAAAAGAAGCTGCTGGCCATCACCACCGCGGGCTGCGTCTTGTTTACCGCCCTGCTCTGGTTTGCTCGGCCGGAGTTGCTGTGGTACGCCGTCGCCTGCGTCATCGCTGCCAACTTCTTTTTCGGCAGCGGCGAAAACCTGATCGCGGCCTTCCTGCCGGAACTCGCCAGACCGTGCGCCCTGGGCCGAGTGTCGGGCTGGGGCTGGAGCCTCGGCTACCTCGGTGGACTGCTTACCCTCGGCCTGTGCCTGACCTATGTCACCTGGGCCGAAGCACAGGGGCAGGTCGCATTGGAATTCGTGCCGGTGACGATGCTCATCACCGCCGGGGTTTTCGCGCTGGCCAGCCTGCCGACGTTTCTGCTGCTGAAGGAGCGCGCCGTGCCGCGCCCGACCGATGCTATCCCGTGTGCCGCGCCACTCGCCGAAGCCTGGCGAGAAGTCGGGCACACCCTGCGTCAGACCCGGCAATTCGCCGATCTCGCCCGTTTCCTGCTGTGCAGCCTGTTCTACCAGGCCGGCATTCAGACCGTCATCACCCTGGCCGCCGTCTATGCCGGACAGGCGATGGGCTTCGGCACGCGCGAGACCTTGCTGCTGGTGTTCGCGGTGAACATCACGGCCGCCATCGGTGCCTTCGGTTTCGGTCCTGTGCAGGATCGCATCGGTCATGTGCGCGCCATCGCGCTGACCCTCGGCGGCTGGATCGTCACCGTGCTGATCGCCTGGGCCGCGCCGGTCGCTGCGTCCGGCGAAACGCTGTTCTGGATCGCGGCGAATCTCGCCGGCCTGTGCATGGGCGCGGCGCAATCGGCCGGCCGCGCGTTGGTGGGACTGCTGGCTCCGTCGTCCCGGTTGGCCGAGTTTTACGGCTTCTGGGGACTGTCGGTCAAGCTGGCGTCCATCGCTGGACCGCTTTCCTATGGCATCGTCACCTGGGCCTCCGGCGGCGACCATCGCAGCGCCCTCTTGCTGACCGGCGGCTATTTCGTCATCGGACTGTTGCTGCTCTCCAGAGTGAAGGTGGCGCGCGGTCGGTCCGCCGCACTGCGCGCCGAACGGCTTGACAAGCTGGCCGCGTCGTCATGAACCATCAGAACGGTCGCGCGTAGCGCATCCTCCATCAACTGGTCGTCAATCACGACAACAAAAACGAAACACGCTATGCTCGCCAGATGGCTGGACCAATAAAGCTGCGATCCTCTGGAACCGTTCCTCGCTGGCGTGCGCTCGCGCTCGTTCCGTTTCGTCGTCATCGACGAAGCCTTCAGGCGCGGCTCGGGAGAATCGGCGCAATACGGCCTGCGGCTGTTCGCCCAGCTCAACCTGCAACTCCTGATCGTCACGTCATTGCAGAAGATCCACATCATCGAACCCTTCGTCTTCAGCGTCGGCTTCGTGCATGACGAGGAGGGCCGGACCTCGAAGCGGCGCAAGCTGACGATCGAGGAGTACCGCGCCGAGAAGACGAGGGCAGCTGGGTGAGCTGGACGCGGCCGGCGGGGCTGCGCGCGCAGGTGCAGAAGCTGTGGGATCGCGGCGACCTGCTGGCCAGTGTCGTCACCGGCGAGCGGCTTTTCCCGCGCCGGCTGACGCTGCGCGGCCCGACCTCGCAGGAGATGACCGACCGCTTCGGCGAAGTGCGTACCTGGATCGGCGAGCTGCGCGCGCTGCCGCACTGCCGCGTCGAGATGCGCGAGTTCCGGCACCGCCTGTTCGGCGCCAATGCCGTCCCCGGCGAGGTCTGGATCGACAGCCTGGACGACGCCCTGGCGCTGATCGGCAAGCGCCGCGACGCCAGCCGCTTCGGCACCCTGCTTGAACTGACGCGCATGCGCCAGCCGCCACTGCTCGCCTGGCTGGCGAAAAGACCGCTACGCGCGCTCGAGCTGTCAGCAGAATGGAACCGCCTGCTTGACATCGTCGCCTGGCTGCAGGCGCATCCGCGCCCCGGCGTGTATCTCAGGGAGGTGGATATCGCCGGCGTGCACAGCAAGTTCATCGAAGCCCAGCGCAGCATCCTCGGCGAACTGCTCGATCTTGCCCTGGCGCCCGCGGCGATCGATTCATCGGTTGCCGGGGCGAGCCAGTTTGCCCGCCGTTACGGCTTTCGCGACAAACCGCAGCGCATCCGTTTCCGGATTCTCGATCGCCGGCACGCCCTGCTCGCTGGCGATCCCGAGCAGGACATCACCCTCGACGCCCGTAGCTTTGCCCGGATCGACCCGAAAGTCGAACGCGTTTTCATCACCGAGAACGAGATCAACTTCCTCGCTTTCCCGCACGTGACCGACAGCCTGATCATCTTTGGCGGCGGTTACGGCTTCGAGACGCTCGCCGAGGCGGAATGGCTGTCGCGCTGCCGCATCCATTACTGGGGCGACATCGACACTCACGGCTTCGCCATCCTCGACCAGTTGCGCGCGCATTTCGGGCACGTCGAATCCTTCCTGATGGATCGTGCGACCTTGCTGGCCTTCGAAACGCAATGGGGCGAAGAGGACAGGCAGACGCTGCGCGACCTGCCACGACTGAACGCGGAGGAGGGTGCCCTGTACGACGACCTGCGCGACAACCGCCTGCGCAGGAACCTGCGTCTGGAACAGGAGCGGATCGGTTTTGGCTGGGTCGAGGCGGCGCTAGCGGCTTTGGCGTGACTGGTTGCTGCAAGCCCGCCCGATCGATCTGCCGATTCGCTCAAGCCAGCGCCAGTTCGACCCGCCGTCCGGCCCGAGTAGCGAGCATCACCAGCATGTCGAGGCTGAATTTGTCGTACTTGTTGCGCATCAGGTCAGAAAGCCGCGATTGCACTGTGCCAAGCCGCTCCGCCCCAGCACTCACCACACCGTCTGCACGCGAAAGGCCGTAAACGTGGTGTCGCAGCTAATCAGCGGCACACCTTCCAGTTCGCTCTGCGCGGCCAGCATCCTGTCGAATGGGTCGCGGTGCTCGGCGGCCTGGCCACCTGCCCGCAAGGCATGCAGGTAGGTCACCGGCAAATGCTGAAACGCGTCGAGTTCGACCAATTCGTTGAACCGCGCCACCGCCTCGCCCGCCAGCGACAATTTGCCCAGCCGATGCTTGGTGGCAATTTCCCAGGCGCTTGCGGCGCTGACCAGAATGGTATTGGCTTCGTTCTGAATGCACGCGCGAGCAACCAGCGACAACTGCGGATCGTCGGTCCACCACCAGAGCAGCGCGTGCGTGTCGAGCAGGTACTTCATTTGCCCTGCCAGCTCTTCAGCTCGTCGTCTGGCAAGGGTTCGAAAAACGTCGCGTCGATTCGCCCAGCCAACCGCCCCGGCGACCGCGCACCAGCTCCCGGCGCCAATGGCACCAGCCGCGCATAGGGTTTGCCCGCCTTCGCCAGCACTATCTCCTGCCCGGCGTGGGCCTGTTCCAGCAAGCGGGAAAAATTCGTCTTGGCATCGTGCACGTTGACAATCAGCGCCATGGCAACTCTCCTGGTTGGTCAAGTCAATGGACTAAGTCTAGCAGATGCAGGTGCGATGGCGTTGGCGATGGAGAACGTATCACCTCACCGCAGGAAAGTCCCTACACCTCGAACCTTGCCACCCCCGCGGTCTGGCGACGGCGCCGACACTCATATAATCACCATGGTGCGGTTGGATTTCCTATCCTTGGCAAATCAGCAGGAAAGTGTGTCAATATTGAATCGGCATTGACAATTGTCTGGTCAAGCAGAAGATGGCCCACCGCGAAACCTGGCCCATGCTCTCGCTCAACGACCCGTTCACGGCCATTGCCCATATGCTGCCAAGACGGCAGATGCCCGCGCCTGAACTGGCCGACATCCTCTCCCGAAGGCATCAGGCACGCCACGCCGCCAAGGATTGCCATGCCAGAAAGCAACGGCGACTACATCTCCACCCAACACCTGCCATAGGGCTGGGTGGGAATCTGACAACGTAGAACCAAGGAGAAGCCATGATGCGCACGCCCCCGCTCGACGGGCACACCGGTCCGCAGGTCCGAGTATCTCGTAACGCCCTCGTCCGCCGTTGGCTTTCTGGGAGACTGGCCGTTGGCTTGATTCCCCTGGCGCTCATCCTGGTGCTGATCAGCAATGTGCCGCACGCGCAGGGCAGCGGCGATGCCCTGTTCATTGACCAGGATGGCAATGTCGGAATCGGCACGAGCCGGCCGGCCGCCAAGCTGGACGTCGAGGGGACGGTCAAGGCAAAGGAGTTTCAAGGTGATGGCACCGCTTTGACGGTCGAAGGCAAGGGGAGCGTCAGGGAGACGCTGGACAGGAAGCTCGACAAGGCCGGCGACACGATGACTGGCGACCTGACGATCAACAGCACGGGCGCCATCAGCATGCCTTCCGGCACCAGCGATCAACGTCCACCGTCTCCACGAAACGGAGCGCTGCGATACAACACCACGACGAAGGCGGTCGAGGTGTTCCTTGAAGGGATGTGGTTCTCCTACGACACCACGTTGAGCTTCGGAAACAATGTAAAGGTATTTCAAGCGACAGGCGCCGACCAAACATTCACCGTGCCAGCAGGCGTGACCAAGATCTTTGTCAAAACTTGGGGTGCGGCTGGAGCAGGTGGAACGCAAGGAGGCTGGGTTTATGGCTCGTATGGTGGGGGTGGCGGTTTTTCACGTGGCGTTTTGACCGTAACCTCTGGCGAGACATTGACCGTTATGGTCGGTCGCGGTGGACGGGTGAACCAGAAAAAGGATGACGTCAGTTATGGCGGTGGTGCCCCGGCAACCAATAATGACGTCGATAATCGCTATTGCGGCGGAGGGGGCGGCAGATCTGCCGTCGTAAGGCCGGCGGACAGGGTGCAATTGATCGTTGCGGGCGGTGGCGGCGGTGGCGGCTCCACACGATCGGTCGCGCTCGGTGGCAAGGGCAACTCCGGCGGTGCAGGTGGCGGTCTCCCTGGCGAGAATGGATACTCGGCATACGATGGCAAATTCAGATTCGGGGGCAGAGGCGGGGGGCAGGACCTTGAGGGAGCCGGCGGCGAGACCAATGGTGGCTTTGCTAGCGGGTTTGACGGGGGCCGACCACAAACGAATTCATACGGCGGCGGTGGCGGGGGCGGCTGGAAGGGCGGCGGCTCGGGGGCTTATTCTGAGCCGAACACCATGGGAGGCGGTGGTGGTGGCTCGGGATATATAAGGAATGCTTCATACGCCCTCACGATCTCCGGGACGCAACGACAATGCCCCATGCAGGACGACCGGGATTATGTCCAAGGGGTCTGTATCGGAGGGGATGTGGCCAAGCCAGGTGGTGATGGTCTCGTCGTCATCAGGTGGTGATTCCGTGATGTCTCCGCCATAGAGAAATCCATGCCGGCCATGTCTTCAGTGCGAATGCTCATGCTCTATCCTTTTGGTGGTAATGGGCCTTTTTCGCTTCCGGGTAGACCAGCACGTAATGGGGCACGCTTTCCGTGCGGTAGAGATCGAATTGGACAACTTCATCTCGGCGGGTGGTCTTGGGCGCGATGACTTCGACAATCGGATCCGGCGTGTATCTCAGGGAGGTGGATATCCCCGGCGTGCATGGCAAGTTCATCGAAGCCCAGTGGGCGTCCTCGGCGAGTTGTTCGATCTCGTCCTGCCGCTGGCGGCTTTGGCGTGACTGCTTGCTGCAAGCCCGCCCGATCGATCTGCCGATTCGCTCAAGCCAGCGCCAGTTCGACCTGCCGTCCGGCCTGAGTAGCCTGGGTCACCAGCATGTCGAGACTGAAATGATGGTCGAGCCGCAAGCGCTGACTACCGCTTTCCGGCACGTGGTGCAATATCGCTCGACTTCACGCGCGCATCGGACTTGGCCTGGTTAATGAGCAAGGCACAGTCGCTGTCCTTGTCGTCGCCAAAGTCGAGCAGCGGTAGCAGTACTCCCACACCTGAGGTCAACGCACCCAAAGCCACAGCGAGAGCGCCGCGCGCAATCACGCCGCCCATTTCCGGTCGTAGCGTCGGGCTTTTGAAGGTGCCCGTGATAGCGATGGGGCCGCGCAGCGATGCCAGACTGAAGCCCTTCGACTGGGACACCAATCTGAGGTTGAGCGATTCGTCGGTGAAGTCTACGTTGCCGCTACCGCTAATGTTTGGGTGTATCGAGCACCAGATCCTGAACGCTGAAAACGCCATCAATCGCTTTGAAATTGCCCACCATGCAGCGAATCGGAACCTGCCTGTCGCCACCGAGCATGACCAGGAGCGAATTGGCCATGTCCAGGTTCGACAGCCTGAGAACCAACTCCCCGACCGACCCACCATCCATGATCAAAGCGGTTTCGCCGTTGGCCGAGGCGAGCATTTGTGCTACCGAGTTGCCGTGGCCAGCCAGTCTGGCACGCCCCCCCAGCGTGCCGGTATTGGCGTCAGCCAGCCTGAAAGTCGGGAACAACTGGTCCAGGTGCAGACCTTTCGCGGTGGTGTCTACATGTATCGCGATCGGCAGGTGGCGTCCGTCCATTTCGATGCGCGACACCAGATTTCCGCCAGCGATGCCGAAATCCAGCGGTGCGAGCTTCAGCACACCGTCGTTTACAGTGAGATGCGCATTCATCTTGTTGAGCAGCATGTTCTCGGTCAGGATCTTCTCGCCACGGAAATGCACATCCGCGTTGGCCGCGTTCAGCTTTTCCAGACTGAACGGCTCGGCCGGCAGCACCTTGTCGCTGAGTGGCGGGGTCCGGCTCGGCTGCGTACCGCGCTCAGCTCCGATGAAGCCGCCGAGGTCTCTCATCAGCAATTGTTTTGAGACCAGGTCGGCGCTGATCATTTGCGGCCGCTGACCCCGATCAACCGTGAAATTTCCCCCCAGATCGCTTTGCCCCACCGTCCCCTTGAAGCGGCGAAAAGTCCACACGTCGCCATCATGATTCAGAAATCCGGCGAACTTGTACGCTGGTGTCGGCGGAAATGGCACACCGATGATCGGAAAGAGTAACGCCAGGTCGCTACCTTCAAGCTTGAAGTTCAGTTCCTCGCCCTTGAGATGCAGAGGATCGAGCAAGCTGCCCTCAATACTGGCCCTGGTGGTTCCCAGCGTCGCATTTGCCCGGATCGGGTAGGGCTTATCGGCGCGGCGTAGGCTCAGCAGCCCGCCAGCGCGCGCGTGCAGCGTCGTCGGCAGGCCCTTGAAGCGGCCTTTGCCCGTAACTTCCAGCCTGCGTTGTGGATCATCCTTGGCGTCTTCCAGCGTTCTGATGTCAAGCGCCAGTTCGGTGTTGTTGTTGCGATCCCGATAGGTCACGCTGCCGTGATCGATGGTCAGCACGCCGATGGTCGGAACATCGACGGACTTGTCTTTGTCCTGCTCGCCGAAGACCCAGTTGGGCACGCCATCCTGACTCACCTCAAGTAGCACGTGAGGCTCGAACAACGCGACTTCAGGAAATTCCACCCTGCCGATCAGAAGCTTGAAGAGGTCGATCGTGAACTCCAGGCGCTTGATCTCGGCCATCGCGGGGTCGGGGCTCCACGCGGCATTTCCGAAGACCACCTTGTTGGCAACGATGCGCGGCGGCCACGAAAGACGCACGCTCAGATCGCCGTTGACGGCGACGCTTCTGCCAGTGGCGCTACTGATCCGGCGCGCAATCGGCTCATGCAACCCGGTCCAGTCGACAAGCATGACGAGCAGCACCAACAGTGCGAGGAAAACGCCAGCCGTCCATTTGAGCGAGTGCGTCAGGGTCATCGCGGTGCAGGAGGAAAGGTGGGTGATGTTTCCAGGAGAAGCCAGTTCAAAAGCCGGCCCGGCGCGACAAGTGCGCGCCCGATGCAGCCAACAAAACTACCCGGGATGGCTTGCCGTCCGAGTGGCGAGGTCAGCCGGCTCCTCGCCGCGCCAAGGATCAGGCCATCTGCAAGCGATGCCTTGCCGCCAGGTCGGTCGAGGCCCTCGGCGCCGAGGAGACGGCCATAGCGGGCGAGATGCTCGGGAACGACGCGCGCAAGTGCCCGACTGCCGACTGCCAGTATTCTGGCGACTCAATCACGACACCTTCGGCGGTGGCGTCGCGCACCGCCTGTCTCCAAAGGCGATGGGCGGTATGATCGGGGGTTCCGGTCTTGCCAGCCAACCAGGACAGTATCTGGGGGTACATTGGTTTCATTGCGTGCTCCCTCGTTAGGCATGCTGAAGCGCCTTGCCGTCGCCATCTCGATCGAGTTCGCGAATCGTGTGCTTCAACAACCACGGCCAACGATACGCTCGCGAGCCGAAGCCGTCGGTACGGCAGCGCACAACGCCATCTCGTTGCTGCCGGGATTGTGGAAGCGGGCCCCGGTGAAGCACCACGACTTTTCGGCCGTCGCAGCGGACTGCTCTGGCGCCTATCCTCGTGCTGCCGGGTCCATCACTTGCATGCACAACTGACTTGCGGCGCTTACAGATAGCGAAACATCACCCCGTCGGCTCGCGTATCCGTGCATTGGCCCCTCGGGACGACGACGATGCCCGAGTCGGTGACGCTGAATCGGCGACGGTCGGAGTCCTCATCGTAGCCAATGTGGTCACCGGCCTCGATCGTGTTGTAGCGGTCGACGATGACTCGTTTGAGCCGCACTCCCTGTCGCAGCACGGCGTAATCCATGACGATGCATTCATCAAGTTCCACATCCTCCTCCAGGAGCACTTCGCTGCGTACGATCGAGTTGCGCAGCCGAGCGCCCTTTATCAGCCCGCCAGAACTGACGATGCTATTGTCCACCTCGGCCCGGAAGAATTTCGGCGAGGGCCCTTGGTAGTTGCTGGACCCGATTCGCCACTTGGGGTTGAACATGTCGAACTTCGGCTCAGCACCCAGCAGATCCTGGTGGGCCTGAAAATAGGCATCGATGGTCCCCACGTCGCGCCAATAGCCCGGCTCCTCATAGTCGCGTACGCCCGGGACCCGGTTCTCAGAGAAATCGTAGGCAAACACCCGCTGTGTCTGAATGAGGCGCGGCAGCAGGTCCTTGCCGAAATCCTTTTCTCCCCGCCGGTGACCCTCCCGCAGAGCTTTGGCCAGGACGTCGGTGTTGAAGATGTAATTTCCCATCGAGGCGAAGGCGTGGGTTGGATCGGTCGGCAAGGGCGCCGGGTCGCTTGGCTTCTCGTGGAAGTGGCGGATGGCTCCATCGCCAGCGGCGTCAATGATCCCGAATGCGGAGGCCAAGCGAATCGGCACCGGTAGCGCCGCGACAGTCACTTCTGCATGGCTGCGCAAGTGGAAGGCGACCATCTGGCGAACGTCCATTCGGTAAATATGGTCGGCGCCAAACACAACCACCAGGTCTGGCGCATGCCTCTCGATCAGTCGCAGGTTCTGATAAACGGCGTCCGCAGTCCCCTGAAACCACTCCGGGCCCTCGCGCATCTGCGGCGGGACCACGGCGATGAACTGCTCGGGGAATATGGGTGCCAGAACCCAGGAGCGGCGGATGTGCTCGATCAGCGACTGCGACTTGTACTGGACCAGGAGGTAAATGGCAAAGATCTTCGAATTGACCAGGTTGGAAAGGACAAAATCGACGATGCGGTACCGACCGCCGAAGGGAACCGAGGGCTTGGACCGATGTTCGGTAAGCGGATGCAGGCGAGAGCCTTCGCCGCCTGCGAGGACGACGGCAACAATATTGGGCGAATTAACCATTTCCTTTGCTCTCGATGACAACTCGCAGGAAAAGCGCCCACACGCTGCGGTTTGGCCAGCCTACCTCGGCCGCACCACGTTCGCCCGACCCGCATCGTTCCTGACAAGCCCTGTGGGGAACAGATTACAGTTGGTGCGACTGCCAGATCGTCAGTAAGTTCTTGATCGTCGACTGGCAAAAGATGACAGCGCTTCATCCCTGTCGGCATGCGTGACGCGTGTTCACCGCCATGCGGGCCAGAGATCCAGCGCCGTGGGAAGGTCAGCGTGCGCTAATTGCCGCGCTTCGGCTCTGACTACGCCCAGTATTCGGAAGCCAAGTTCCTGCAGGTGCGGCAGATCATTTCTACCAGTTCGGTCTCGAGTGGGGCGCCGTGCGCTCGCGCTCGTTCCGCTTCGTCGTCATCGACGAAGCCTTCGGGCGCGGCTCGGACGAGTCGGCGCAATACGGCCTGCGACTGTTCGCCCAGCTCAACCTGCAACTCCTGATCGTCACGCCGCTGCAGAAGATCCACATCATCGAACCCTTCGTTGCCCGCGTCGGCTTCGTGCATAACGAGGAAGGCCGCAGCTCGAAGCGGCGCTGGCCAGCTCCTTTTCGTGCGTGTGGTCCTTGCTTCGCTCTCTGGCTTGGACTACGTTATCGAATCATCACGGCATCAGCGGGCGAGGCTTCCCATGTTCGATAAATTGATTTTCCGGCAATTGTTCGATGCGGCGTCGTCGACCTACACCTACCTCCTGGGTGACGTTCAAAGCCGGCAGGCTGTGATCATTGACCCGGTATTCGAGCAGCACTTGCGTGACCGCGCGCTGATCGAAGAGCTGGGACTGGTGCTGGCCGTTGCCCTGGATACCCATTGCCATGCCGATCACGTTAGCGGCGCCTGGCTGATGCAACAGGCCACCGGATGCCGGATCGGCGTCTCCAGACGCTACGATACCTTGCAGGGCGCCGATCTGCGCCTGGATCATGGTGACCGGGTGGTTTTCGGAAACTCGTGTCTGGAAGTTCGTGCCACGCCCGGACACACCGACGGCTGCCTCACCTACGTCACCGCTGACCATGCCATGGCATTCACCGGCGATGCTCTGCTGATCCGGGCCGCTGGCCGCTGCGATTTCCAGCAGGGCAGTGCGGCCACGCTGTACCACTCCATCACCGAACAGATATTCAGCCTGCCCGACGAGTGTCTGGTCTTCCCCGCCCACGACTATAACGGCCGAACGATGTCGTCAGTCCGTGAAGAGAAAGAGTACAACCCGCGTATCGGCGGCCGTGCCAACGAGCGCGACTTCGTCGGCTTCATGGAAAACCTGCAGCTTCCGCATCCCAAGCAGATTGCGGTTGCCGTACCGGCCAACCTGCGTTCGGGCAGCCCTGAGGACGGCAAGGTGCCCAGCCCGGCGGACTGGGGGCCGGTTCGCCAGAGTTATGCCGGGCTGCTGGAAATCGAACCCGAGTGGGTCGCCGAGCATCTGGGCGAAGTGCTTGTGCTCGACGTGCGACAAAGCGATGAGTTGGCGGACCGCCTGGGTTGCATTGCCGGAGCGCAATTCATTCCACTGAGTGAACTCCAGCAGCGCCTGGGCGAGATCGCCCCGGAGCGGCCGATCGTCCCCGTTTGTCACTCCGGGATGCGATCGGGTCAAGCCACGGTAATCTTGCGCCAGGCCGGCTTCCCGCGTGTGGCAAATCTGCGTGGCGGAATGCTGATGTGGTCACAGTTGGGGCTACCGCTCGTGCGCGCGGATTGATGTCAACAGCCAGTCGCCTGCCGAATGAAACCAAGGCGAATACCAGGCATTGCCCTCCCAAGCCGTCCAGGAGTTCCGTCATTCCCGCGCAAGCGGGAATCAATACTTCAGTGGTCTGGAGTACTACACGCCGAAGCTCCCGTGCGACGCCACCCAGCTCGGCCGCTTTCGCACTGCCATCGGCGAAGCCGGCGTCGAGGAACTGCTCAAGGCGACCATCGACACCGCCGTCCAGACCAAGGCCGTGCGCCCAGCCGAGTTCGAGCGGGTGATCGTTGATACGACCGTGCAAGAAAAGGCCATCGCCCATCCGGTCGACAGCCGCTTGCTGGAGATCGCCCGGGCCAAGGTCGTGCAAGCCGCCAAGCAGGTGGGCCTCACCCTGAAACAGACCTTCGTCAAGGAAGGCCAGGCACTGCGCCGCAAGGCCAGCGGCTATGCGCACGCCAAGCAGTTCCTTCGCCTGCGGCGTACCGTCAAACGGCAGCGCACCATCCTCGGCATCGTCCTGCGCGAAGTCCGGCGCAAGCTGACGACCATCAGCAGCGACTGCGCTACGGCCATCGCCCGTCTGAACACACTGCTCGAACGCGCCGAACGCATCCGCACGCAACAAACCCACGACAAGAACAAGCGCTACGCCCTGCATGCCCCCGAAGTCGAGTGCATCAGCAAAGGCAAAGCCCGCAAGCGCTACGAGTTCGGCGTCAAGGCCAGCATCGTCGTCACCCACCAGAGTGGGCTGGTGGTCGGCGCCCACAGCTTCCCCGGCAATCCTTACGACGGACACATTCTCTCGGCCCAACTGGAGCAGACACACATCCTGCTAGAAGACACCGGCAAATCACCCAGGCAGGTCTTCGTCGATCTGGGATACCGCGGGGTGGATCGCGACAATCCGAGCGTTGAAATCATTCACCGCGGCAAGTACCGATCGCTGACCCGGCAGCAGCGCCGCTGTCTCAGGCGCCGACCAGCCGTCGAGCCGACCATTGGCCATCTGAAGTCGGACCACCGAATGGATCGCTGTTGGTTGCCAGGCCAACTCGGCGATGCTCTGCACACGGTGCTGTGTGCCACCGGCTATAACCTGCGCTGGCTGTTGCGGGCGATGGTTCGCCTGGGACTGAAGGCGGTTTTTTTGCGCTCGCTGTGGCTGGCGCTGTGGGCGGCAATTTCAGGGAACGAACCTCGTCGGGCGGTGCGTCACGCGCCGGGCCTCGCGTTCCTGGGCTGGTAGGCGAATTTTGCAGGGCCGACTCGCTAATCCCGCGTATCGCGCCGAACCTGATTTTCGGCCAATAGGAGAGTGCAATCCTTGACGCCGACGCGGCTTCCGGCGAGGGTCCCGTCGCGCGCCTTGAGGTCCGCCATGGCCTCCTCGATCGCCGCCTGGGCGGCGAACAGGCATGGCGTGCTGTAGATCACCAGAGAAACGCCGGCGTCCTTCAACTCGCTCTGGGTACACACCGGCGATTTGCCGCCTGCAATCTGATTGAAACAGAAAGGACGATCAACCCGCTGTGACAAGGTACGAACCACATCCAGACTGGTCAGCCCATCGACCAGCACCGCATCCGCCCCGGCCGCAGAAAACGCCTCAACGCGACGCGCAATATCCTCCAGATCCGACGCATCGGTGCGCGCAATCACGACCATATCGCGCCGGGTCGCCAGAATGGCGCGCAGCTTGGCCAGATATTCATCGAGGTCCATGATCTGCTTGCCCTCGAAGTGACCACAGCGGCGTGGTCGCTTCTGATCCTCGAGCACCACCCCGGAAGCCCCGGCGGCCTCGAGTACCGACACCACATGGCAAGCCACCTCTGGGTCACAGTAGCCGTCATCAATATCGACCAGCAGATGATGGAACGGCAGCACGGTGCGCAAACGCTGCACATAGTCCACGATGTCGGTCCACGTGATGAACCCGATGTCGGGCAAGCCGTAATGGCTTGCGGCAAAACCAAAACCGCTTACAAAGAGGCTGTCGAAATGACGACCAGCGAGCGTCGCCGAGAAGACATCGTAAACCCCGATGAACGGGATCAGAGCACGGTCGGCCATCGACTCCCGGAGACGATGGCCTGCCGACAAGCGCGTGCGAGGCAGGGGCGAATTCAACGGCGGGTTTCCTCAATCAGGTCAAGAATGCTGGTCATCGTGCCCAGCCGCTCCGGGTCCATTCCGCTGGCGGCGAAATCAATCCCGTAGGTGGTTTCAAGGTAAAGGACAATCTGGATGATGGCCAGCGAGTCCACCAGTCCGGAGGCGAACAGGCTGTCATCGACGCCAACGTTTTCGATCCGCTTGGTGGGTTTCTGTATGGTGCGCAGAAAGGCGATCAGGTCCTGCAGGCGTTGCGGGCGGTCAGCGCTCAACACGGCTTTTCCCCGTCAAGAATCCGGGACAGGTCGAGCGCCTCCCGAGTGACGCAGAAGGCCTTGACTGCATCCCGGTTGATCTTGCCGCGCGAGGTTCTGGGAATCTCGTCGATCACCCACCAGCGCACCGGCATCTTGTGTTCCGCCAGTTGTGACTTCATCCACTCGTGCAGGGCGCGGACCGTCGCGTCCTCGGGATTACCGAGCACCACCGCCAGGCCCACCGCCTGACCGTAGATCTCGTCGTCGAGGGCAAAGGTACAGACGTCGCTGGCCCCGGCGAAGCGTTCGACGACGGTGTCGATATCGGCCGGGTAGATCTTCATGCCACCCTTGTTGATTTCGTCGCGCTCGCGGCCGCGCAGCACGAGCCGGCCGCGCTCATCGATGAAGCCAATGTCGCCGGTCAGGAACCAGCCCTCGCTGACGGCCAGGGCGGTCAGGTCGTCGCGCTGGAAATAACCCTTCATCAGGGCCGGTGTGTTGAGCCAGACAAAGCCGGATTCTCCCGTGGCGCATTCGTCATCGGGACGCAGCGGCCGCTCCGTATTGGAGGTGCGCAAGACCTTGATCACGGCGCCCCAGCCGACGCCGATCAGGCCGTCTTCTGCGGCACAGTCGGCGTCGTTGCTCAGGCCCGCGACCCAACTGCCGGTCTCGGTGATGCCGTAGGCGTTGCAGACGTTACGGGTGCCGGTCCAGGTGCGGATTTCTTCCCACGCGTGCGCCGAGAGCGGCGCCGAACCGCAATGCACCCGTTGCAGGGTGCCGGCTTGAGGCGGTTTGCCGAGTTTGGTCGCGAGTTTCCAGATGGCGGGTACCGAGGACATGAAGGTGATCCGGTTCTCGTCGATCAGCCGGCCCAGGCGCATGATGATGTCCGGGCGGAAGGGCGGGGTGATGAACAGGTCCTGCCCGGCGAGCCAGGGGTACAGGCAGTTGCAGATCAGTCCGTGGCCGAAGTGCGTCGGGAGCAGGCACAGCGAGCGGGCAAAGGGAATGAGACCCAACTGGTCATGAATCCCCATCCAGCGGGCGCGCAGCGAGCGGTGGGTATGCACCACGCCTTTGGGCGCACCGGTTGATCCGGAGGTGAACAGGATCAGGGCGTCATCGTCGAGCTGGCTGAGTCCGACCGTCGCTTCTTGGTCACCGGTGTCCGTGGTTTCGAGGGCCGGGACCGCGGCGTCGCCGAGCGCCTGTCTGATCGTCGCTTCGGTCAGGTGGTCAACGACCGCCAGTCTGGGCTGCGCCGCAGCGACCAGGGTCTTGATTTCAAAGGCGGTCAGGCGGGCGTCGATCGGTACGGCGCAGGCGCCGAGTTTCCAGATGGCCAGCAGTTCGGCAAAGAATTCCAGGTTGTTGCCGAAGGGCAGGAAGACGCGGTCTCCGCGCGACAGTCCATGTCTCTGGAAACGGGCCACCCGCCGCGCAACCTGGCCCGCGATCTCCTGACGAGTCCATGAGCGCCCGCTGATCGGTTCGGCAAGGTTTCCTACATTCAGATCAAAATACATTTGAACTCACTCCTCAAAATGCCCATGCAATTCCGAATAGACTCAAAAAGAAACTCAGCCTGGCGGTAAAGGGGGCGCCGACGCCGACATTCCAGATATAAATGAGGGCGAAAAAAGTCCATACCCCGGCTATCCGCAACAGGCGGTTTGCTTGACCCGGTGGCGGCGGGCGTCCTCCCCGGCGTTGCTCACGCAGCATGGACACAAAAATTCCCAGAGCCAGCAAAAAACAATAGAAGATTCGGGAACGAAGCGCATACAGGCCCTCGAAAACCTGCCCTTGCACCATCACATCGCTGAACTTGATGAGGTGGTAATAGGTGTTGCCGATAAAGGCCGCAGCAAAAACCGCAGCAAACAAACGCAAAGTTGGCCAATTGCGCAATGTTCTTCCCAACTGGGTGAAGGTGGGAAGGAAAAAGAAATTGGCCATGATCTCCTTGAAATAGTAGTAATAGCGGTTCCAGAAGTCCACGATCGATTCTGCCAGAAGCGGCTTGTAGGTATTGCGGAATACGTTGAAGCCAAAAATCCGCAGGACGGCAATGACGAGGTGCCCGCGAACAGCATGGCGAAGCACCTGATAAACAAGCTCGCAGTAGATGCTTATCCAGGATATCCAGATTGCGGTGTTCTTCCCCTCTATTGAAATCAGGTAACCGACCGTCGGGATTCCCAGGGTGTATCCGCCGATCATTTTGGTGAGCGCATTTCCAGGGCCATAAAAGACCCCTTCCAATACCTTCATGGCGACGAGCAACAAATTGGACAGAATGAAAAGCTTGATTCCTGCCAGTTGTGAACGGGCAAGTTCCTCCTCGTTTTTTGCTTCGAATCGGGACAGGTATCCAAAGCCTTTGCCATAGGGCGCATTGGAGCCACCGTAAATCGGCCATATTGTGAGGAAATGGTCGGAGAATCGAGTCCCGCTCATTCGGCCGTGCTGCCCTGAAAGCAGAAGGTATCCGAATCGCCAGAGCAGGAACGGAAACATTGCCGCTACCCCGAACAGCACCTGCCGCCAAAGCCCGCTGTCTGGTGTGCTAGTCCAGAGAACCACGAGAAAAGCCCAGTAAACCGAGTGCAGTGACAGTTGAGGATGCTTTCTGACGAACTGTGGCAAGCGGGAGAATTCCGTAGCCGCCCGGTAGAACAGCCAGGTCATTCCGAGCAGGGCAAGCACCACGAGAAGCGGACCCAGGCGATCAGCCGGAACAGGCACATCGGCAGGCCTGAAACTTTCCGGTGATTCCCTGATGCATACCCACAGGCCACCGACTGCCAGAATTGCCCTGCGCCGGAATGGAGTGAGCCATCTCAACATCGCCCCCATCTTTGTCTGCCACCAGACGATGACCCGCGGGTCCTCATGGAATTGCATCAAGTGGGTTAATTGCATAGGAAAATCGGCAGGAAAGCGGCACCAACGACGCTATACGCAGTGGAGGGGGGAGATCGAAGGAGGCGGCATTATTGCGTGTCGTCGACCTGCGCGCAACTCTTGAGCAAATCGCAAATCGGGTCACCCATCAGGATCAAGGCTATCCGTCCGGAGCGAGTCCGGATGATGCCTCTGACCGCCATCGCGGCCCCAGAAAGCCGTCGGTGCCCTGCGCGTGTCCATGTCCCGCGGCTCGCGCCAGCTTGTGCGCCACCGCCTTGATCTCTACCACCGGCTTGGTCCTGGCACATTTACGCTGGCAAAAACGCTTGACCGTAGGATCGTAGCGCACGGTGAAGTTCGCTGCCTCGACAAACGCCAAGGCCAGATACCGGTTTCTGTTTCTGACATTGCCGTTGCCTTTCTTCTTGCCATTCGATCAATGTTCGCTGCCACTGCAACGGCAATACGAGGAGAAATCGCCCACCGTCGGAAAGCGCTTCACGTTCCGGTTTCCAGCGCAATCGTCAGCGACAGCACCTTCCCGATCTCGCGCACCTTGAACAGGTACTGGTACTCCGGGCGTCGGTTTGCCTTGGCGACGATGGCCGCTTCCAGCCGTTCGATCGGTTCATCGGCACAGTGCATCAGGGCCAGATTGTTCTTCACCGCCAACTGGCTCAACTCGGCCAGCTCGCCATCATCCACCTCCGCCTCGGCAACCTCCCCGCCGCCGAGCACTACGCCCACGCCGCCCGCCAGGACCCCGTCGCGGCCGCCAACTCGCCGCCGGCCAGATCCCCGCGATCCCCGCCGCTCTGCCGAGCGAGCTGCAGCAGATCCTCACCGCGATCGTCGAGGCCATCCGCAAGGCCTGATGCGCGGGCCGCGCGAGCGACCACCGAATCCCCCTCGCCCGCTCGCAGGGGCCGGCGAGTGAGATGGGGAAGTCACGGCGCATGCTCCGTGGCCAACGAGTACTGTGGAGTTCGGGAGGTTGCCGCACGCGCAGCAACTCCTCCTGGTTGCGGCGCATTGGTTTCAGGGCCTGATCGAGGCATAGCCGGTGCGGGTGGCGCAGAGCTTCTCGAAGCGGTGGCGGACCAGCCAGCCGATTTACAACAGTTTACGGAGTTGATCCGCCATCGGTCCCCGAGTCGCCCGCATGCCCTCACCAGTGCGCTGCCAGTTCCCCTGCCTTGTCCATCTCTTCCTCCTGTCAAAAACCCGAAGGTTGCTGCATAGCTCGGGGTCTTACAGGTGGATGGGCTGGACGCTTACAACTTGTCGTCCCGCGTCGTTGTTCTCAGGCCGCCTGCCTTGCGCCGCGTTGCGGCCTCACGGCCCAACGGTACTGCTTCGTGGATAGTTTTCCAAGCTCTGCCACGGATGAACATTTTTCGACGAGGCTGAACGTCCTTCCGATCCGGTGCTCGATACTATGCTTCTTGGCGGATCGTTCTCCGGATAGTTTTCCAAGCTCTGCCACGGATGAATACTGCTCATTGCCGGGGCCGAACGTCCTTCCGACCCGGTGCTCGATCCGACGTGGCTTGGCGGGTAGTTCTCCAAGGTATGTGGTGCCCGAGCATTGTTGTCCATTGGCGCGGTGGACTCCGCATATCCGGTGTATGGAACGGCCAGACCGCCGACGAATGCCAAAGCAATCGAAAGTTTTTTCATGGCAATCTCCTAGGTAAGTGAAGGAACCCCTCCCCACCTTGAGGATGCGTACTACTGGCCAAGCACGATCTCGTGCCCATCCCGAGGAATCGATCAATTCCTCCATGCATGCACAGGCGCGCTGACCACATGCACGTACCCTTCAATTACCTGACAAGACCACGGGACTGATTTGAAGTTCCGGAACAAGGCCGAAGAGGCCGAGTATTTTCTCAAGAAAGCGACGTTGTTCCGCCGGAACGGCGTCGTGCCAATGTTGCAGGTAGGCGCCGAAACTCAGCTTGTCCGCGGTCGTCGGAGCATTCAGATAGGGCAGTGATTTCCAGCCCTCTGGTTGCGCCTCGAAAAGGGGCAGCAAATGATGAGCACAATATTCGTTGTCGTTGCGACCGTACGGATTCTGCAAGAGTCGCGTCGCGTTGTGGGCATACCACGGCCCGAGTGTCAGTGGGCCTTGTCGATGCACTTCATTCATCAATAGCTTGGCATACTCGGCAAAAATGGGCGCGTAGTTCCGCTGCTCGAATCCCCGTGCATGCCACGTCAAACCCATGCGCCGTAAGACGAAGAGAGATGCAGTCTCGCACAGCGATTCCTCAAACCATTGATGTGGCGCGAGTGCAGAATTGGGGCGCTGGTGGTGGTTGCCGTAGATATGACAGAGTTCATGCGCAAACTCATAGGTGTATTGCTCCCAGCGACGCCCGGTGACCGTGAGGTACACAACATATTCACCCGCTGCGTTGCGCTGGTACAGCACCGTCGGTGCGCGCGTTGAGCGCTCGACACGAATGGCATCGCCGTGCCGTTCGGGAAAGAACATCTGCAGTTCGCGTGCCGTGGCGACCAGAACGTCGTGAATCTCGGCGCGATTGACATTACCCCAATCGCCTTCTGAAACACTGATTGCGGGAGCACCGAATTCGTCCGCGCCATCGCCAAACGATTGCTCCGACGCATTTGAATTCGCGCCGAGACAGACTAGGGCAAGCCAAGAGATCAGAAAGCGGAGGGAAATCAAAACAGGTCTCGGGCAAAAACCAGATGCCCTACAGGGCAATGACGAATGTGTTCTCGAATCGTGCGGCGCTCAGATACAGCAGGGGTGGCAGACAAACAAGGTAATCGCTTCCATGTTGTTCATTCGTCTTTCGCGAACGTCAACCCCGGAGTGTAGTCCGGCGCAAGCGCGCAAGCAAGAGATAGGGTCGTGTCTTGCATTTTGCCCCCGGTTGTGCGCTCGGAAGGAAGAGGGGCCAAGCTCGAAAAGCGGCTGGCGTTGAGGTCGGCAGGACAACCTTACGAGTCGGCATGGGAGTCTCGTGAGGATCAGCGGGTGTTGGCACGATATGCCATCGGCGCCCAGTTGGACAAGGACCATCAATCCGGGTCAATCCGGGTCACCTCCTGATGCCTCGGGGACGAAACAATGAAGTGGACGACAAGAGAGTGTCGATCCTGTTTGGCCACGGAAGACCGCAAGCAGATCAAGGGGTAGGCATCGCATGGGGTTGTGAACAGGTACCGTTGAATGTCCTGTCCTTCCATTACCGGCTGCGGTCACTCGCCATTCGGTCTCGCCTGCGTTCGGTGCAGCGACCTGGTCAAGTAGTATCCGACTGACAGTGCCAGAGCAAGTGCCGCCGTAGCATAGACGTAGTCCGGGCTGATTTCCTTGTAATCCAGGATGACGATCTTGCGGAGTACCGCCATGTAGGCAGTCGCCAGAACGATGTCGAGGTGCAGTCCGTCCTCCTGCAGGTAGCTGACGATGTTGACGAACACTTCGATGGCGATCAGGACGGCCATGAAGGCCCCGAAGGTGGCGAGAATGTCACTGATTTCGAGCAGATAGTAGGGGTGCACGCTGACCCGGCTGTAGAGCACGTAAACCACGTCGGCGACGCCCCACCAGATCACCATGACCATCAGTACGGCCAGCACGCGCGCCGCATGGCGGATGCTGCCGCGCAGGCGGCTGATCAGCGGCTCGTCGGGAAAGGGTTTAACTGGTGCTTCAGTATCTGTTCCCTGGCCTTTCATTGGTACCTCCCATGATTCGAGAAACGTTCGTGCCGGTGAGCCTCGATGCCGTCGATCTGTTGTTCTCCGGCTCGCGGCAGGTTTCCATGCCGGCCATTATCGTCCACTGGCGTGGGCGTGGAAACGTTTTCCCAGGTACTTGCGCGCTTCGTCGAGAAACAGGACCGTCGCCGCCACCGCCAGTCCCCAATCGCGCAGGCTCAGATCGACGGTATCGAAGATGCTCTGCGCCGGGCCCCAATGCACGACCACCACCTGCAGCGCGAGCACGCCGGCAAGCGCCTGCCAAAGCTTGCCGTTGGCAAAGCAGGCGGCGTTGAAGGCGCTGCCCTGCTCGGCGCGGGCGTTGAAGACATTGAAGAACTGAAACAGCACAAAGGTGGTGAAGGCCAGCGTCAGTGCGTACTTCTGGCCGTGCGCGGCGAGCCCATGGCGGAACATGAACAGGGTGCCGACCATCATCGTCAGGCCATAGAACGCCAGACGCAGCAAGCGGCCGCTGTTCAGGATATGCGCCGCTGGCGATCGCGGCGGGTCGCGCATCAGGCCGGGGCGTGCGGGTTCGACGCCCAGCGTCATCGCCGGCGGGCCATCCATGATGATGTTGATCCACAGCAGGTGGATGGCCGTGAAAGGCGCCGGCCAGCCGAGCAGTGTGGCGGTCAGCACGGTCAGGATCGCGCCGATGTTGGTCGATAGCTGGAAGCGCACGAACTTGACGATGTTGTCGTAGATCACGCCCTTCCTCGACGGCCCGGACGATGGTCGCGAAGTTGTCGTCGGGGAGTACCAGCGTCGCCGCCTCGCGGGTCACCGCCGTACCGGTGATGCCCATGGCCACGCCGATATCGGACGCCTTCAGTGCCGGCGCGTCGTTCACGCCGTCGCCGGTCATTGCCACCACATGCCCGACGGCTTTCAGGGCACGCACGATGCGCACCTTGTGGGTCGGCGAGACGCGCGCGAAGACGGCGATGTCATTGATGCGCGTGGCCAGTGCCGCGTCGTCGAGCGAGTCGAGTTCGGCGCCGCTGAGCACGTCACCGGCCAGACCCAGCTCGCGGGCGATCGCCGCGGCGGTCGCCTTGTGGTCGCCGGTGATCATCCTGACCTGGACTGCGGCCTGGTGGCAGAGCGCGATCGCCGCCTTCGCCTCCGGTCGCGGCGGGTCCATCAGGCCGGCGAGGCCCCGGAAAGTCCACTCGCTGGCCCAAGCCATCAGATCGCCCGCCGGGTCGAACTCCTGGGACGGAATGCTGCGTCGCGCCACCGCCAGCACGCGCAGCGCCTGGGCAGCCAGATCGTCGTTCCGGCTCTCGATCAGGTGGCGGGAGGCGGCGTCGAGCGCCTGCTCGCCGTTCGCGCTCAGCCAGCGGGAGGCGCGCGCGAGCAGCACGTCCGGCGCACCCTTGACGAGTACCTCGACTGTTTCTCCGGCGTCGTGGAAGGTGGCCATGAACTTGTGCGCCGAGTCGAACGGGATTTCCGCAAGGCGAGGCCGGTCCTGCAGTTCGGCCTCGGGTGCGAGACCTCCCTTCTCTGCGAGGACCCAGAGTGCGCCTTCGGTCGGGTCGCCGATCAATTGGCCGTTGCGGACGCGCGAGTCGGTGCATAAGGCCATCGGCAGCAGCAACGGGCGCAGATCGAGTCCGGGCGGCGCCCGCAGGCTGCCCTCGGCAAGATAGCCTTCGCCGCTGACCGAAAAGCCGTTGCCGGCAAACCAGCCGGCCCGTGCGGTCATCTGGTTCAGGGTCAGTGTGTCGGTCTTGTCCGAACAGATCACCTTCGTCGAGCCCAGCGTTTCGACGGCGGAAAGCTTCTTGAGAATGGCGCGGTTCCTTGCCATGCGCCACATCCCGATGGCCAGCATGATCGTCACCACGGCCGGCAGACCTTCGGGAATGCCGGCGACCGCCAGCGCGACGGCGGTCATCGCCGCTTCGGTCCACGCTTGGCCACGGACGGAATCGACGAGAAAGATGATCGTCACGACGCCGCCGGCGATGGCGGCCAGCTTCTTGCCCAGGGTGTCGAGCTGCCGCTGCAGCGGCGTGTTGCCCTCGGGCGCGGCGGCGATCATGCCCGCCAGCTTGCCCATCTCGCTGCGCATGCCGGTCTCGGTGATCAACAGCTCGGCGCGACTGCGGGTGAGTACCGGATTCATTAAGAGCAGGTTCAGACGCTCGCCCAGCGGCAGGTTGTCGCTTGCCAGTGCGGCGACATGCTTGCCGACGGCGTGCGACTCACCGGTCAGGGCGGCTTCCTCCGCCTCCAGGTTGTGCGCGGCCAGCAGCCGGCCATCGGCCGGCACGCGGTCACCGGCCTCGAGCAGGACAATGTCGCCGGGCACCAATTGACTCGCGTCGACGTCGGACACCAGCCCGTCGCGGCGCACTCGGGCGCGCCGCGAGCATCTGCTTGAGGGCGGCCAGGGTGCTCTCGGCACGATGCTCCTGCCAGAAGCCTAGGCCGGCATTGAACAGGACGACAACGAGGATTACGGCCGCGTCCTTGACGTCGCCGATCGCCCAGGCTAGCACCGCCGCGAACACCAGAACGATGACCAGGAAGTTTCTGAACTGGTCGAGGACCTCCAGCCAGAGGGGACGTGGGCGCGCCTCGCTGAGCCCGTTCTCGCCGTGCCGGGCCAGCCGCTCGGCGACATCGGTCCTGCTCAGGCCGGCGGCCGGATCGACAGCCAGCGCTTCGGCGGCGTCAGTGGCCGACAGGGTGTGCCATGGGCGACTTCTTGAGTTCATGATTGCCTCGCAAGGGGATCAGGTCTCAGGTGACGCGCGGCAATGTGGGCGGCGAGCGTCGTCGCGGCGGTCGTGTACCGTTGCCGCCTTCTTCGCGCCTGCCAAACAAGCGTTCGCCTGTCAGCTGGTCTGTCAGTCGCGGATGGCCCTGGATCCAGCGGATGAGCCGATTGTTCGCCAGATCCGACTTTTCGATGGCAAGAAGACGCCGCCCACACCCATGCGCTACCGATGGTTTCCATCACCTGCTGCTCCCGCTCAGAATCTGTCTTCCGTCCAGCCTGCCGCGCCTGCGCAAAACAGAACGGCCCTTGTCCAGCGAGGACGAAGGGCCGTGTTTCCAAAAAAGGGGGACCATTCGCCAGCGTGGCAAAGGTCTTGCTCGTGGTCACCTGGCGGTGACCACCCGGGCGCCGGGTGGTCTCGAAACTTGAGACCTTCCGTCCTGACGACGCCGCGGCGGAGAGCTACTCCCCCTTGGGACGAACGGAATTTACTTAACCTGATTTCGATAGTCAACTATTGAAGTGTGCCTGCCAATGGGTCTGGCCGCTTGCCGTCGTCAGGACAGCGCCAGTGCCCTACGCGTGTCCATGTCCTGCGGCTCGCGCCTATGACAGACCTGTGGTTGCCGGAAGACGGGGCTTCGGGCACCAACCGCTGGTGGCTCAGGGCAGAGGCGAACCGGTCAAGCGGCTTGCCTCTTCAAAAAAATGTTGTCCTGTCTGCCGCCCGGGCAGTTGTTGATCGACGCCCTGCAGGCTCCGCTGCATCGCGAGAGTGAGGTGGAGTCGCGTCGTTCGACCATGCCTGCGCGCGCGGTCAAGCTGCGGGCAGCTGGCTACTCGACGCCAATGCAGTTCCGGTTGCGTTGGGTTCACCCCAATGCGCGAGTCGCTGGTCAGCCGCTGGAGGAACGGCTCGTCAGCACCATGACATTTGCCGAGACCCGGTACGGCATCGAGATGGTCGACGATCCGATTCACCGCGCCGAGCTCAACGACTGGCTGGCGCACAGAGTGCGGTCGGTGTTCGACCAGCGCGTACTTGAGGTTTCAGAGATGTCATGTCCAAGTGGCGCTTGCGCGTCCAGGATGGGCGTAAGGCGGGCCATCCGTTTTCGCTGCCTGACCTGATCATCGCGGCAACCCCCTTTACCCCCGGTTGTCGGTCGTGGCCCGCGACACCGGAGACTGACAACTCGCACGAGTGGCGCTGGTGAATCCTTGGGTTCACGAGATGCCCCAAAGTCTTCTCTGGCGCAACCTGACGATCGAGGAGTACGGCGCCGAGAAGGCGAGGGCAGCCAGATCAGATGGATGCGGCTGGCTGCGCTGCGCGCCCAGGTGCAGAAGCTGTTGGACCGCGGCGATCTGCCGGGCCATCCGCGCTCCGGCCTCTACCTGCGGCAGGTGGCTATCGCCCGCGTACAGTCGAATGACTTTTGTCGACACCGTTGGATTTCCAATCCTCAGCGACTATATTGAATAAGTGAGGGACGGCACGGATTCGAAGCAGGTGCGCGGCCATCACCCCGACCGGATTGTCCTTTGATCATTCAGGAAGGCTTTAATGAACAGCCTGCAACGTTGCTTCGCGATAATCCTTCCGTCGGCCTGCTTCAGCTTTGCTGCAGCTGCCGTCGAGGTTTACGAGGGTAGCCTGACGGCACCCAATAATGCGCAGCAGGATACGCATTTCCGCTTGACCCTCAAGTACGACCTCAATCCCGACAACACCATCACGGGAATCCTGCAGGTCAACCCTTGGGGACCTTGCATCAAGGGCGACGGCCGCCCGATCAGCGGCGTCATTGAGGGAGGCAAGCTGACCTTCGAAACCGTTGCCAGCGAACTCAAAGGCTGTGGAATAAACAGGTTCCGAGGTGTCAAGAAGGGCGACGCCTGGGCAGGAACGATAAGTTTCCAGGGCGGTCGCCGGGAAATCACGTTAAAGAAGCAGTAGCCTGCCCGCCTGCTTGTCTGATCCGATCGATTCGGCTACAAGAAAGGCGGCGGCCTTTTGTTAAATGCCAGCTTCGGTTGCTTTGGCGTGCCGCCAGTCTTAGGGCTTCTGCTCCACTGAGCCACCGCCGCCGGAGCCATCGGCAGCTTGGCCGGTTGGGTGCTGCCGGCCTTGGCCCTGCCGGTCAGGTCGGAGGCGGCGCCGACGATCAGCGTGACCTCGCCGCCACCCGTCGACGCCAGTACGACCGGAATCCCTTCGCCCAACGTGAGGCGAAAATCGAGTTCGATCAGCGAATCACCAGCATGCGGGCGCGAACGCCGGATCGAGAAACACGGCGAATCATGCTGCAGCGTTGCTCTTGCGGCGACGTACGACGAAGCCCAGTAGGCCAAGGGCTGTGAACATCATCGTGGAGGTTGCAGGCTCCGGTAACGGAGGGGTGTAGCCAGCCAAGTCTTCGGCGCTGGCCTTGTAGGCGTGCAGGACTCCCGGGAGCAGTTGGTAACTGCCATCGACTGGCACGCTGGCAGCCGCACCGCTACAGCCAATCGTTGTGCCCAACGGGCACTGGATCGAAGTGGCATAGGGATCGGCGTCGCTGAAACGCAAATAGACGTCTAACTGATTGCCGCTGTTGTTCTGTGTGACGCTGTAGTCGTTGTCGGTACCGGCGAGCAGCAGGTAGCTGCCGTCGGTGAGCTTCGGGCCGACCGCCAGTCCTTCCCACTTTTCCGGGGACTTGTTGCCGAGTGCGGCCAGCGTGTCGGCGTCGAGATCGAGGATCGGGCCCGATTTAGTCACTCTCGTAAAGCCGGCGCCCGCGTCCAGAACGATTTTGCTAACGTCGGTCGCGCCATTGAGGTCGATCCTGTAGACCTCCTTATCAGCGGTTGCCAACGTGGCGCCGATGCCGACGCCGCGATTGTTGCGCTCGAGTACGAAGAACTCGTGGTCGTTGATCGCGACCAGCGCGGAGATGCCCTGGCCCTGGCCCGAACGCTTCATCTCGTAGGCGTACTGGGCGACGGCTTTGCCGGTCGTCGTGTCGAACTTGACGATGCGATTGATCGTGCCATTGCCGCCACCTTCGTCGAGCATTGCGCTCTGCAGCATGGCATAGGCGTAGTTGCCGTCCGGGCTGATCGCCAGCCCCTCAAAGCCGCGGTTGGTGCGTTTGCCGGCAGTGTTGCCGGTGTCGCTGGCGAAATTGGGGGTACCGCTGGCCGCATTACGCGGAATGATGTTGGCTGGTGTCGTGAAAGTTCGCACTAGCTGGCCATTGCGGTTGAACTCGAGTAGCGACGGGCCGTATTCGTCCGAGACGAGAAAGTTGCCGTTCTTCGGGTTGATCACGAAGCCTTCCGGGTCGTGGGCATTGCCGAGCACGTTGGTCGGGTTCGGTGCGATGCCGTTCAGCGACGAGCGGCTGTTGCTGAACTTGATGGTCTGCGCGATCTGAAAGTTGGAAATCGCGCCGGTGGTGGCGTTAACGTCGAGCGTGAAGCGCTGGACCCGCGTGTCGTAATCGAGCGTGCCGCCGCCGGGTCCGCGGTCGGAGAGTCCCCACCATTCGTTGCGGTTGGTATCGTAGTAGATGTCAGAAAAATAGCCCACCCGCCCGTTGTTTGCGCTGGTGCCGCCGGAGAGGTCGAGCATCCCGCCGTCCAGGGCAAGCCCGTTGACGAAGGCAGGGCCCGCGTTGGCAGCGCTGGTGAAAAGTATTGTCAGAAACGCTACAGTCGTTTTGATTTTCATGATGTTCCTCCAGGTGTGAGCGAAGCGTCGACTGAACAGTTCGTCGCCGGGTTGATGAAACAACCGTCGCGGACGACCGGGATTTCGGGCAACGCAAGCCAGTGTCGATCCAAACTCTTGGCGGAGATGCTAAGGAATCATTGTTACGGCATTGTTACAGTACTTGCCTTTATTGCGGTGAGACATGACAACAGGAGCAGAGGAGCGGTTCGAGGAGGAGAGGAGGAGGAGAGGAGGAGGAGAGGAGGAGGAGAGGAAGCCAACAGGGCCAGGGTCGGATGCCACAGAGCGAAGCCCTACTCCGCCCGAATAGCCGCCTCGGCGGTCGTGTCCGCTGTCGCCGATTCAAACCGATGAATTCGGGTTAAGGATCAGCGCATGCTCTCGCTGGCGAAGCGCCAGCGCCATCACCTGCGAGGTCGGGACGTTCCAGTCGGTACGGGCCTGCGAACCTAGGTCATCAATCTGTCACGTTGGCCGGTTAGCCTGCCAGCGTCAGCCCCATTCGGGAGATTGATGAGGAGTCTCGCGACCCCTTGTTCGACTACACCCTACGAAAGGACTTCCATGAAAGGCAAAGCACATCCCAGCAATGACCTGACGATCAATCCGTCGGGCAACGAATCCATCTTCGACGTGATCGGTCGCGTCGATCTCAGTCGCCGTCGCTTCGTCCAGGGCTCGGCCAGCGCCGGCATGCTGGTAGCAGCCGGTGGCTTGACGCTGTCGGGCATCGTTAATACCGTTGAGGCAGCCGAGAACTTCCCGGTTGGCATCGGTTTTTCAAGCATTCCGGCCAGTCTGGCCAGTCTGGGCGCGGTGGCCGACCGGGTGACCGTGCCCGCAGGCTATACCGCTGCGGCACTGGTGTCCTGGGGTGATCCGATCATGCCCGGCGGTGTCGCCTTCAAGGCCGACGCCAGCAATACCGCTGCCGAGCAGATGAAGCAGTACGGCATGCACACCGACGGCATGCACTTTTTCCCTTTCAGTAGCCGTGGTCAGTTGAGCAACGACCGGGGTATCCTGTGCGCCAACAACGAATACACGCACGAAGAAATCCTCTTCACGGATGGGCAGGTGGGCGCCGGCTACACCATCGAGAAGTGCCGCAAGTCGCAATCGGCGCACGGCGTATCGATCGCCGAAATCCGCCGCGTCAACAACAAATGGACGGTGGTGCAGAACTCGCCCTTTGGACGGCGTCTGACCTCCAATACGCCGATGCGCCTGTCGGGCCCCGCCGCCGGCCATGCCCTCGTAAAGAGCAAGGAGTACAGCATCACGCCGGCCGGCTCGGTCGCTACCGGCAGCCTGACGGACGGTTTCGCGGTCAACGGCACCATCAACAACTGCGCCAACGGCATCACCCCCTGGGGCACCTACCTGACCTGCGAAGAGAACTGGAACGGCAATTTCGGCTCGACAGCCCCGATTCCCCCCGCCGCGTCCGGCGAGACCGGCAAGCTCTTCAACCGCTACGGCATCACTGCCTCCGGCAATGGCTATCGGTGGCACACCGTCGATCCGCGCTTTGATGTCGCACAGAACCCCAACGAACCGAACCTCTTCGGCTGGGTAGTGGAGGTAGATCCCTTCGATCCTGCCCACAAGCCGGTCAAGCGCACCGCCCTTGGCCGCTTTAAGCACGAAAGCGCCCAGTACGTGGTCGACAGTGCCGGCAATCTGGCCTTTTACCTGGGTGACGATGAGCGCAACGAGTACATCTACAAGTTTGTCTGTGCCGGCAAGTACAACCCCAGCAACCGGGGCGCCAACCGCGACCTGCTGGACACCGGCACCCTTTACGTCGCACGCTTCGATCCCAACCTGAAAGGTACCTGGCTGCCGCTTCTGCCGACAACGGTAGGGGTCAATGGCGTGCTCCTGCGCGACAATCCCGACTTCGCCGGTGTCAACGACGCCGAAGTGCTGGCCAAGATCCTGATCAAGACCCGTATGGCCGCCGATGCTGTCGGCGCCACGATGATGGATCGCCCCGAGTGGACCGGCGCCCGCCCGCGCGTCAACGGCTACAAAGAAATCGAGGTGTACTGCACCCTGACCAACAACAACCGTCGCGGCACCACCACGGCGTCGTCCAACAATCCCGATGGCTCGACTGCAGCCGCTTCGGCCCGCCCGCCGGTGGATACAGCCAACCCGCGCGAGGACAATATTTACGGCCACATCATCCGCTGGCGCGAAGACGGCGAGACGGTGCTTGCCACCGAGTTCACCTGGGACATCTTCGTGCAGTGTGGCGATACGGCCACCACCAAGAAGCCCAAGCCGACCAACGACTACAAGGGCGATATCGTGGATAACCCGGACGGATCGGCCGACATCGGCGCCCCGGACGGTCTCTGGTTCGACTGGTTCGGCCGTCTCTGGGTGCAAACCGATCAGGTGGGCGACGGTTCAGGCGACTGGGTTAACATCGGCGCGAACAGCCTCTCGTGTGCCGACCCTGAGACCAAGGAATTCCGTCGCTTCCTCACCGGCCCGAACAAATGCGAAGTCACCGGCATCACCATGACGCCCGACGGGAAGACCCTGTTCGTCGGAATTCAGCATCCCGGCGAAGATGCGACTGCTGCCAACCCGACGCAGTTCTCGAACTGGCCAGCCAGCCAGTGGGCGACCCGTGCAGACGGCGTCACACCGCTCCCGGGCGGCCGTCCCCGCGCCGGTGTGGTGGTCATTACCAGGGACGACGGCGGCATCATCGGCGCCTGACCAAGGTTCAATTGCCCTGGCAGCCCGCCGGGGCGATCAAGTCAATGCAATGAATGAAAGGATTCAAGCAATGAACAAACTCAGCCTGATCGCCGGCATCGTGCTGGCCACTACCGCCGCCATTGCCCAGGCCGGAACCCAGGTCCTCGTGGACTTTGAAAACGAGGATGGCCTGATCATCGGCCTGGGTGAGTCCTACAACTTCGGCGCCGGTACCCTCTCCGCAGACCAGCCCGACCCCGACAAGCCCCGTCGGTTCACCGTTGGCCAGGACGATGCCGACCTCGGCGAAAACGGCCTCTGGGGGGGCGCCGGCAACAAGTTCGTTTCCTTCGATCACATCGGCGGAATGACGCTGAACGTCCTTTTCAGGGGCTGGACCCCCTCAGGCTTCAGCTTCGATTACAGTGCCTACCAGGAACTCGGCTCGAACACTCCCGCCCAGATCAGCGTCGGGTATTACGATGCCATTGGCAACCTGATCGGCTCATTGAACGAGACGATTGATCCCGCTTTCGGATGGGATACCTATGACCTGTTCCAAACGACCGGTTACGCCGGCGGCAACGCCAGTATTGCCCGCATCAGCATTTCCGGCGACGGCGTTGTCCTCGACAACCTGAGTTTCGTTCCCGAGCCGGCAAGCTCCACGTTGCTCCTGGCCGGTTTGGGTATGCTCGCGGGTGTTGCCCGCCGCCGCCGCACCGCGGACTGATCGCTTCTCCTCTGAAGCATTTGCACACTGGCGGTCTCGTGACCCGCCAGTGTCGTTTTCGGGGCCGCGCGTCCTGCCATACGGCAAGACCTGCATCAGGCCGCTGTCGCTTGGCGAGCGCTGGCGCGAAGTCCCCAGCGAGGTCGCACCGGCGGATGACCGCAGGCACTGGGCGCGCGGCATCAAGAGGACCTTTCAGGGGCTCCTGGAACAGACTTGGCGATTGTCGCCGCTTGGTGGCGGCTCATAGGCTCATCATGGCGCGATTGGATGTCCTGTCCTGCTGGCGACGGTGTGCCGCGATGCGTTCCCGTCACCGAACGATATCGCTTGTCGGCGGGTGGGTGAGCCGCTATCTTGCGGCTCTCGCCCATCTCCAGGATCAGGACCGGTGTCCCTGCCGCTTCGCTCACTCGTCGTTGTTTCCGCCGCGGCGGCCGTCTTGCCGTTTGCCGTACCAGCGGCGTTCGCCGCCTCGCCGCAGGCGGTATTCGAACAGGTCGCGGGGCAAGTGCGCGAACTCGAAGTGCTGGATGCCGCCGGCCAGGTGCTGGCCGCCCGCTCGGCGGTCACCATCGGTGGCGCACAGGTCGTGACCCAATGCGACCTGGTTGATGGCGCGGCGGGTCTTCGGCTGCGCGCGGCGACTTCGCCGCTGGTCGCGCGGGTGGCGCATGCGGACGTGCGCCGCAATCTCTGCCTGCTCGACGTTCCCGGCCTGTCGGGGCGAGCGGCTGACCTCGCGCCAGCCCTGCCAGCGGCCGGTGCGCGGGTGATTGCCGTCGGCAACATGCTCGGCCTTGGCGTCGGCGTTTCCGACGGCGTCGTCGCGGCGATCCGCGAGATCGGCGGCGAGCGCCTGATCCAGCACACCGCGCCGGTCGCTCCAGGCTCGGAAGGCGGCGGCCTCTTCGACGAGGGCGGCCGCCTGGTCGGGGTGATTCGCTATCGCAAGCTTGCCGGCCAGAACGTGAACTTCGCCGCACCGGCCGCGTGGATCGCCGAGATCGCCGAGCGCGCGGCGGCGCAGAGCGAGCTGCGCGACTGGCGCAGGCAGGCGGTCGCGCTTGAAGGCGAAGCGCGCTGGGCAGAGCTCGCGGCGCTTGCCGCGCGCCGCAGCGAGCGCGCCGCCGACGAGCCGGAAGCCTGGTTCTGGCTCGCCGTCGCCAGCGAAGCGCAGAGCGCCTGGCCGGCGGCCGAGCGCGCGTACAGGCAGGCGCTCCTGCGCGCTCCCGGTGACGTGACTGTGGGTCTCGGTTTGGCGCGCGCGCGCATCAACCAGGAGCGCTTCGACGAGGCGCTGGCCGGCGCTCGTGAACTGCTGGCGAGCCAGAGCGAGGACGCGCGCGTCTGGGCGATGATCGGCTGGATCGAGATCCGCCGCGGGCAAGCGCCGGCCGCCGCCGAAGCGCTCGCTGAAGCAATGCGGCTGGCGCCGGGGAATACGGGGGCGCAGTACCTCGCCGCGACGCTGGCGGTGAACCTGCGTGACTGGCCAACGGCCGTGCGGCTGTTCCGGCAACTGACGCGCGCCGAACCGGCGAATGCCTTGTTGGCGATCCAGCTCGCCGAGGCGCAGTATGGCGCGCAGGACTATGAGCGGGCCCTGGCCACCGCCAACCAGTTGCTGGCGCTGTCGCCAGAGCACGCCGACGGCCTGCTCTGGAAAGGTGCCGCGCTGTCGGCGCTCGGCCGACGCCAGGAAGCAATCGAGGCGCTCAGGGCGGCGCTCGCGCGCGCTCCGGCGAGCCCGGTGCTGGCCTGGCTGGTGCTGGGCCACACTTACTACGCGCTGCGCCTGTTTCCCGAGGCGATCGCGGCCTATCGGGAGGCCGAGAAGTTCGCGTCGCATCGCGAAGCGGCGCAGGACAGCCTTGGCATCGCGCTCAAGGATGGGGGCCAGTTCGACGCAGCGCGGCAGATGTTCGAGGCGGCGAAAGCGAAGCGACCGGAGGATCCTTTCGTCTGGCGCCAGATCGGTTTTGTCAATGCCATCCAGGGTCGTAGCCAGCAGGCGATCGTGGCGCTCGAGCAGTCGCTCAAGCTCGACCCGAAACAGGCCACGGTCTGGCACGCGCTGCTCGAGTCCTATCACGCCGCCGGCCGTCCGGAGGACGTACGCCGCGTGCATGCACGTCTGCTCGAACTCGACCGCGTGCATGCGGAGCAGGCCTACCGCGACTACCTGTTGCCCTATGAGGCCGCACGATGAGGACGGTCGGTTGCTTTGGCCGGGTCGGATGGCTGCTCCTGGCGGCGGCGGGCGCGCACGCCGACCAGGCGCAGGACGTGCTGGCGCGCGTGCGCACGCAGGTGGTGACCGTCGCCACACTGAATTCCCGCGGTCTGGTCGACAGCGAGGGCAGCGGGGTCGTCGTCCAGGCGGGTCGGGTGGTGACCAACTGCCATGTCGTCGCCGAGGCGCATTCGCTTCGCCTGACCCTCGCCGACGGACGCCAACTCGGGGCGACGCTGCTGCGCGAAGATCCGCTGCGCGACCTGTGCCTGTTGGCGGCTCGTGATCTGACGGTCGCGGGCGTGTCACGACGTGCGCTGGCCGAAGTCGGGCAGGGCGAGGCGGTCTTCGCGGTCGGCAATCCGCTCGGCCTCGGCCTGGCGGTGAGCGCCGGCGTCGTCTCGGCGGTCGACCGGCGCGGCGCCGAGCCGCGCATCATCACCAGCGCCGCCGTGTCGCCCGGGTCGAGCGGCGGCGGCTTGTTCGATGCTGCCGGCCGGCTGCTCGGGATCACCAGCAGCGTCCTCGAACCGGGGCAGAACGTCAGCGTCGCGATTCCTGCCGAAGCGATCGGCCGTCTCGAGCGTGACGGCCGATCGCCGGTCGTACCGACGCCGGTCACGGCCGAGCCGGACTGGCTGGCCGTCGCCGAAGAGCTGCGGCTGCGCGCCGACTGGGCCGGCCTGCTGGCGCACGCCGAGCGCTGGCAGCAGGTTTACCCGACTTCGGCCGACGCACTTGCCGCCGCCGGGTTGGCCGAGGGTAATCTCGGTCGGTTGCCGGCGGCGCGTGAGCGGCTGACGCGCGGCGCCGCCGCCGCACCCTGGCACGTTTCGACGAGTGGTTATCTGGCGCGCACGCACCTGGCCCTCGGCGATTACGCCGCGGCCGAGGCAGAGGCACGCCGTGCGACCCGCCTGCAGCCGTCTGGCGGCTACTACTGGGGCCTCCTCGGTGACGCCCTGCGCGGGCTGGCACGCCTGGACGAGGCAGCGAGCGCCTACGCCACCGGGCTACGATTTTCTCCCGGACAGGCCTCGGTCTGGGAGGGCTGGGGAGATCTCGCCGTCGCTGCCGGCCAGGGCGATGAGGCGGCCGAGCGCTATCGCGTCGCCGTCCGCCTGGCGCCAGCGGCCGACGGTGTTCGCCGCAAGCTGGCACACGCGCTGGCGCTGCGCGGCGAGGGTGCTGCCGCAGGCCGCGAACTGGCGGCCGTCAGGGACAGTGGCAAGGCCGACGACGCCAAGGCGTGGAACAACGTCGGCACCGGCGAGGAAAAGGCAGGCCGCTACCGCGAGGCCGAGCAGGCCTACCGCAAGGCGCTGGCGATCGACCCCGAACTGCCCGAGGCCTGGCACAACCTGGGCCTCGTGCTGCGCCGTTCCGGGCGTGACGACGAGGCCAGCAAAGCCTTCGAAAAGGCCATCGAGCTGAACCCGCGCGCGACCGGTGTGATGATCATGCTTGCCGAATTGCGACAACGCGCCGGGCGAAGTTCCGACGCCGCCGAACTGGCGGCACGCGCGTGTGAAGCGCCTGACGAACAGGCTGCCGCCTGCCGTCTTCTCGGCTCGATCGCCAGCGAGCGACGCGAGTGGGAGCGCGCCGAAAACGCCTACGCCCACGCGACGCAGCTCGACGGCACGCTCGCCGACGACTGGGTGGCGCTCGGCCAGACGCGCGTGCAGCGCGGCAAAGCGTCCGAGGCGGCGGTAGCCCTGCAACGCGCGCTCGCGCTGAACCCGAACCAGGGCACGGCGTACCAGGCGCTGTCGGCGCTGCATGGCCGGCGCGGCGACTATGCGAAAGCGCTCGAATACGGCGAGCGCGCGACGCAGCTCGAGCCGACCGATCACCAGGCATGGAGCAACAAGGGCTACAGCCTGCTCAAGCTGCAACGCCCGGGCGAAGCCGTGCCGGCCTTCGAGACGGCCCTGCGGCTGAAGCCCGACTTTGCCAATGCCTGGATCAACCTCGGCGAGGCGAAGATCGCGCAGCGTCAAATGGGCGAGGCGATCGTCGCACTCCGCAAGGCGCTCGAGCTCTCGCCCGACGCCAATGACGCCCGGGTTCACCTTACCTCGGCCTATCTCGGTGCCGGCCAGTTCGCTCTCGCCCGGGAGCAAGCGACGCTGCTCGCCGAGAAGCTGCCGCAAGTGCCGCAGGTGTGGTATCTGATGGCGCTGGCCAATGCCGGGCTCGGCGATCGGCAAGCCGCCATTGCCGCGCACGCGCGCCTGAAGTCGCTCAACCCGGCTGCCGCGAGCGAGCTGCGCGTGCGCCTGGCCGCGCTGCCCGGCGGCAAGGCCATGCAACTGCCCGAGTAAGCCACCAGAGCAACGATCGCATGTCGGCAAGCGCACTCAACTTCACCTACCGCTACCCCTGGGCATCGGGCGTCGTCGCTTCGCCGCAGGCGCAGACGCTGCAACTCGCCACCTCATCGAGCGGCGACCAACATCCGCACTTCTTCCACGGCCGTATCGAGCAGCCGCGCAGTGTCGCCGACATGCTGCTGGCGCTGCTCGACGTAGTGCGCACGCACTACTTCCTGCCGCGACCGCCGCAGATGGACCCGGTGGTGACCTGCAACGACGCGATGTTGCGCTTCGAGGGCTTCAGCGGCTGTTGCGGGGTTTACGTGCGTGTCGACCTCGACACCGCCGGGCTGGCCGCCGAGCGGCTCGGTCGCGGAACGACCAACGTCGACTTCAACATGCCGATGCGCGCCGCGCTGATGCGCCTGCAGGACCGCGAGCGGGTCGATTTTTCCGTTGGCCGCGAAGCCTTCACGCTGAGTCGCGACGAGGCGCGCGTCGTCGAAAAGAAGGTGCGCCTGCCGCTGCGCTGGATCAAGGGGTTCAGCGAGGTGCAGGCCTACCTGCCGCGGCTGGTGCTGATGGCCGACGTTGCCGGCGCCGAAGCGCGCCGCTTCGCGCGCAGCCTGCCGCTTGGCAGCGTTCCCCGGCAACCGTCGTTCGTCGTCCAGTCGGGCGCTTCGCTGCGCCTCAGCCAGCGGCCGGCCGAGGGCGCGGTCGCGGTCAGTGGCGTGCAGCGTCTGCGTACGCTGCCCGGACTGGCGCAGCGCGCCGAACGTCTGCGGATCTGGAGCGACGCGGCTTCCGGCGCTTCGGCGTGGGAAGTCGTCTTCGCGGTCGGCCGGGTGACGCTGCTGGTGAGCCCGGAAACGCAGCGCGGTTTCTCGGGCGAGGGCCAGGCGTTGTCGACGCTGGCCTCCGCGACCTGGCAGAAGGCGCTGCCGAGGGTGCGCGCGCAACTGCGCTGGCAGAACGAGATCGACGTCGGCGAGGTGGCGCAGGCGACCGCCCTGACTGCCGGCGAGGTTGAGGCCGCACTCGCGGCGCTCGGCGCGCGCGGGCTTGCCGGCTACGATTGCGGCACCGGCCGCTACTTCCACCGCGAACTCCCCTTCGACCTCGAACGCGTCGAGGCGATGCAGCCGCGCCTGCTCGACGCCCGCCAACTGCTGGCCGAGAACAAGGTGCGGCTGCTGGCCACCGGCGACGCCAACAGCCATGACTTTGCCGTCGCCGGCAGCGACGTCGTCCACCACGTCCGCTTGCGCGCCGACCGTGACCGCTGCTCGTGCCCGTGGTTCAGCAAGTTGCAGGGCGAGCGCGGACCGTGCAAGCACATCCTCGCCGCGCGCCTGTTGCGCGACGGCGATGCGGAGCCGCCAGCGCTTGCAGGAACGAATGGCCGATGAACGGGTGAACGGATGAACGAGAAGGACTTCGCCGCTCTCGTCGCCCGCCAGTCGCCTGCGGAGGTCGTCGAAGCCCTGCTTGTCTTGCCGCTCGAAGAGCGCCGCGCGCTGGCGCCGATCGCCGCCGATCTGTGGAAGGAAATCGATGGCGGGCGGGTGATGAACGAGTGGCTGGTACTCCTTCCCGGGGCGTCGACGACGCGCACCGGAAGCCTCGGGCGCCGCTGGCGCGAGCAGCACGCGAAGCTCTCACTGGCTGTCCTGGCGCTGTGCAACATCGACAAGGCCAAGCGCGTGCACTGGCTGGGTCAGCGCGATTCTGGCGTACTGCTGCGGCGCGTGTTTGCGGCGCGTGACGCGGGCTGGCGTGACGCCTGGCTGCGCCATCGCTTGCGGGGCGAGTTCCCGGGAGTTCCATGGGATTTCGTGCGCGGCCTGGTGCGCGACGGACTGTGTTGCCGTCCGGACGAGGGCGACTCACTGCGCGGCTACCTGCGGCTGATGGTCAGTGGCCTCAATCCGGGCTGGTCGCGGCCCGGCGTCGCGTACGTTTCCCTAAGTGCCCGACTGTTGGCCGACCCCGGCCTGCTCGACGACGAAATCTGGCGGCTCTTCGAAACCGACACCAACGTTTTCGACGACGCCTGGACGCGCCGGCATCCGCAAAGCCCCGCCGACTACGAGAGCTGGAGCGACGCGCTGGTTAGGCTCGCCGGCGAGGGGTATGTCGACCGCCAGCGCCTGCTCGATGCGAGTCTCGCCGGTTTGTGGGCGAGCAGCAGCAACAGCGTCCTCGCCGGTTACCACAAGCTGCACTGCCGGCTGGCGCCGGGCGGCGACGAACTCGACGCGCGCGAGGCGCCTTACCGCGAGTTGCTCGGCCACCGCACCGGCCATGTTGTCGGCTTCGCACTCAGACAACTCGCGCTGATTGCGCGTCGGCGGCCAGTGGCCGCCGACGCGACGCTGGCGGCGATGCCGCCGCTGTTTGCGCTGCCGGCCAAGGCGCAGCCGCTCGCGGCGCTGAAACTCGTCGGCCGGCTCCTGCAGCAGGAAAAGCCGGATGGCCACCTTGCCGAGGCCGCGCACGTTGTCCTGCTCGAAGCGCTACGCCATCCGGCGAGCGACGTGCAGCAGACGGCAGCGCAACTCCTCTGCGCTTATGCCAGCGCCTGGAGCGACGACCAGCTCGCACAGGTGCGCGGCGTCGAGGGCGAGCTGGCTCCGCTTGCGCGCGCGCAGCTCGCCGCGCTCGGTGGCGAAGCGGCAACTACCCGGCCGGCACTGCCGCTGCTGACCGATGCCGAGGTGGCTGCAGCAAGGAAATCGGGACAGCAATGGGGCGCGCGCGTGCAGGTGCTGCCGCCTCGCCTGCGCGCCTTGGGCGGATTGGACGGATTGGATGGCGAAGTCGATTTCTCGCTGCCACCACCGCCCCTGGCCTTCGCGCTGACCGACGTGCCGGTCCTGACGACCCTGCCGCCGCTGCTGCCGATCGCCGGCATCGACGAACTGATCGACTGCGTTGCACACGCCATCGAGGCGATAGATTCCGCCGACGAAGTCGAGCGCATCGTCGACGGCATTGCGCGCCTGTTCGACGAGCGGCCCGCCGACTTCGCGGCGCGCACGCAGGCGTTGGTGAAACGGATGTACACGGGTGCGCTCGCCGATGCGCGCGGCCTCGTCCTGCCCGGGACTCCGAACGGCCTGCGCGACCTGGTGCTGACCTGGCTCGAAGGCGGCCTGCACCATACCAACTATCCCTACTGGTGGCAGGTGCGCGGGCCGATGCGCTTCATCGACCGGCGCCTGCGCGAGATTGCCCGCCACCTCGATCGGCACGGCGCGCTGTCTCTACTGGCGACGCCAACGCATGCGCACGGCTGGATCGCGCCGCGTCTCCTGGTCGAGCGTCTGGCCGGCTACGAGCGGGCAGGTCGCCGGCCGCTCGCCAGCGACCTCCTGCAGGCGCTGCTGCGCCTGGCGCCCGACGGCCGCGGCGAAGCGCTGGCGCTGGCCGGTGATCTGCGCGGCGAATGGGCAGCGGCAGTCCGCTGGGCGCTCGGCGGCGACGCCACTCCGGACGTGCAGGGCAGAAGGCAGGCGGCCCTGTGGATCGCCGCCGGCCGTGCCCGTGCGCCACACGCCGACCTCAGTGGCCCGCTGGCGGCGCTCGGCTTGCGCATCGACTGGCCGGATGTCCTGCGCCCGGCCAGCTATCAGTGGCAAGCCGTGACGCGTACGCTTCGCCGGCAGCATCGTGAAACGACCTACCCGAGCCTCGATCTGCAGGTCTCGCCGGCGTACTCGGGAACGCCACGCGCGCCGACGGCCGTCTGGGGAGCGGCAGCGAGGATTCGCGCCGGCGCCGCCTGGCTGAAGGGTCTCGCCCGCTGGTTGCGGCTGGCGGCTCCGGCGCTGGCGCTGCGCACGCTCGACCCGAGCCTCGCCGTGCCGACCTGTCTGGCGCACGAATCGGCGCCGCATCGGTCGCTGGCCGTCGGCTACTCGGCGCCCTGGCTGATCGAATGGACGCAGACGCTCTGGCCGCTCAATGTCGACGCGTCGCTGGCGCTCGGCGCGCGCCTGATGGTCGAGCGTATCGACCTGACGGCGAGCACCGGCGAACCCCTGCATCCCTTCCTGACGCCGCTGTTCGCGAGCAGCCGGCCGTGGTCCGAGCTGGGCATGCTGGCGCTGTTGATCGCCCTGGCCAGCCGTGACGGCGATCTGCGCCGGCTGGCGACCGACCTGCTGATCGAAGGCATCGCCGACGGCCGCGCCCACCCCGGCGAGCTGGCCGGCGTACTGCGCCGTCTGGCCGCCGGCGGCTGGCTGAAGGCCAATCGCCTGAGCGAGACGCTGAGCGAAGTCGCGCGCGTTTCGCCACTGCACCAGTGGGCGGTGGCCGGCATCATCGAGAGTGCGCTCGATGTCTTCCTGGCGCAGACCGGCAAGGCCAACGTCGCCCTCGAACTGTTGCACGAACTGCTGGTTGCCATGAACGGCGGGCCTTCGGCGGAAACGGCGCAACGCCTTTCGGCGATCACCAGCGGCAAAGCAGGAATCGCCGCCAGCGCAATCCGCGTGCGCACCGATTGCCCAGCCCTGGAGGGCTCGGCCCAAGCGCTACGTCCCGCCTGGGAAGTGCGCCTGAGCCGGGTCGAAGCCTGGGCGGCGGGTCAGCCCCTGAACCGGCCGGTCACCTGAGCTACGCGCTGTCCGAACAACTGGGCGGTTTCCAGGTCGCCCACGGCTTGACTCCGTTTAGGGTCGGCTGATCAGGGGGCGAGATCGAAAACGAGGACTTCGGCGTTGTCGCCGCTGCCCAGTACGAGACGGTCTTCGTTGGCCAGCAATCCAGCATCGCCGGCATGCAGGACATGGCCATTGACTGCGAGGCTGCCGCGCACCAGATGGACGTAGGCCTTGCGCGCCGGGTCAAGCGGCAGCGTGGCCGATTCGCCGCCGGTGAACAAACCCGCATAGAGCGCGGCGTCGGCATTGATGGTCACCGAGCCCCCGGCGCCGTCGGGCGAGGCGATCAGACGCAGGCGGCCACGCTTTTCGGTTGCCGCGAAGGTCTTCTGCTCGTAGCCCGGGGCAATGCCTGTTTCGCGCGGTTCGATCCAGATCTGCAGGAGGTGGGTGGGCGCATCGGGCGCCTGGTTGAACTCGCTGTGCCGGACGCCGCTTCCGGCGCTCATGCGCTGCACGTCGCCCGGCGGAATGACCGTGCCGTTGCCCATGCTGTCCTTGTGCGCCAGCAGGCCGGTGGTGACATAGGTGATGATCTCCATGTCGCGATGGCCGTGCATGCCGAAGCCGCCGCCGGGGGCAATCAGGTCGTCGTTGATGACGCGCAGATTGCCCCAGCCCATGTGCGCCGGATCGTGGTAGTCAGCGAACGAGAATGAGTGATGACTCTGTAGCCAGCCGTGGTCAGCGTGGCCGCGATCGGCTGACTTGCGCAGGGTGAGCATGGGGTGTCTCCTTTCGTTGATCAAATGAATAGGCATCCATGGCGATGACGTAATCGTCAAAGCCCGCGTGGATACGTTCGACTTTGGCCGCGTCACCGCCGGCCCCGAGTGCGAGAAACAGCGGCAGCAGATGTTCTTCGCTCGGGTGGGCCGCGACGGCGCCCGGTGCCTGGCGGCGATAGTCGAGCAGCGCCGCTGTGTCGCCCGCCTGCAGGCGATCTGCCAGCCAGTCCGGGAACTGGCGGACATAGGCCGGGACCCGGCCGCCGTCGCGTGCCGCCAGCTGGTAGTCGCGCAGGTTGTGCGTGACGTTGCCGGAGGCGATGACCAGAAAGCCCTGTTCAGCCAGCGGTGCGAGTGCCTTGCCAAGCAGCCAGGCCTGTTCCGGCCCGGCGTGACTCTGGACGGAGAGCGGAATGACCGGCACGTCGGCCTCCGGAAACATCAGCCGCAGCGGCACCCAGGCGCCGTGGTCGAGGCCGCGGGCAGTCTCCCATTCGACCGGCAGGGTTGCTGCCCGGATGGCGGCGACGACCTGTTCTGCTGCCTCACGGCAACCGGTGGCGGGGTAGCGCAGTTCGTACAGGGCTGCCGGGAAGCCATGGAAATCGTGCAGGGTTTCCAGGCGGTCGGCGCAACCGACGGTCGGCACGGCAGTATCCCAGTGAGCGCTGACGATCACGATCGCGCGTGCCGGCGGCAGCGTGCGGGCAAGGTCGGCGATGGCTGCCCCGGCCGCGCCCGGCCGCAAGGCAAAGGTCGGTGCGCCGTGGGGTACGAACAGTGCGGGTTGAGGCTGTGTCATGTCGACGAATCCTGATGCGATGGGCGAACTGTAGTCTTTATGGGTGCAACGAAATAGACGACAATAGGCAATTAATCATTGCTGGGAACACAACAATGGACCGACTCGATGCCATGAAACTCTTTGTTCGCGTCGCCGAACTGGGGAGCTTTGCTGCCGTGGCGCAGCAACTTGGCGTGGCACGCTCGGTCGTGACGCGGCAGGTGGCTGCGCTGGAGACGCATCTGGGCGTCAAGCTGATGGTGCGCAGCACGCGCCGGCTATCTCTGACTTCGGCCGGCACCGCCTACCTGGAGAAATGCCGGGTCATCCTGAATCTGGTCGACGCGGCGGAAACCGACGTCGCCGAGGAGCGCATGGCGCCGCGCGGCCATATCCGGATGAGCCTGCCGCTCAGCTTTGGCCTGAAGCGGCTGGCACCGCTGTTGCTTGAATTTGCGCAGTGCTACCCGGAAGTCGGGCTGAACATGGATTACACCGATCGTCGCGTGAACCTGATCGAGGAAGCCATCGATCTCTCGATCCGCATCACGCGCAAGCTGGATGGCGGCGACGTGGCGCGGCGGCTTGGCTCGGGCCGCATGCAGGTCGTCGCGGCGCCCGCTTACCTCGCCCGCCACGGTCGACCGCAGCATCCGTCGGAGCTGATCCATCACGAATGCCTGGGCTATACCTCCGCGGGCGTCGTGCAAAGCTGGCAGTTCATGGTTGCCGGTAAACTGGAGAGCTTTGCCGTGCGCAGCCGCGTCCAGGGCAACAATGGGGAGGTGCTGACCGAAGCAGCGGCGCAGGGACTGGGCATCAGCTTGCAGCCGGATTTCATTCTCGACGACTTTCTCGCTGCCGGACGCGTCGAGCCCATCCTGACCGCTTTTCCCGCGCCGGAGCTCGGCATCTACGCCATTCTGCCCAGCAACCGCCACGTGCCGCACCGGGTCCGGGTGCTGATGGATTTCCTGGCAGCCAGAGTCGGCGCCGGGTGAACCCGCCCGGGCGGTTCGGGACTCCAGTGGCGTCCCGAGCAGCAGAATCCAGGCGCTGCCGCGCTTGGCGGCGAAGCCAGGGGGCGGGTCGGCAGTCGCCTGGCCCTCGAGGTCACGTTCCAGGGCGCTGGGAAAAGCGCGGTGCTAGACGCTGGCGCGGAGCAGGGCGGCATCGTCATACCGCAGCGGCGACAGCCACGACGCGTCGCGTTGCCAGGCGGCTGCCCAGGCGGGCAGGGCGGCTGCCGGCATCGGGCGAGCGATGCCGAAGCCCTGGCCGAGTTCGCAACCCAGCTGTCGCAGCAAGCGGCCCTGTTCATGGGTTTCCACGCCCTCGGCGATGACCAGGCGCTGAAAGGCGCCGGCGAGCCCGAGGATGCCCTTGATCATCGCGAGATCGCCGGGGTCGTCGAACAGCTCGCCGACGAAGCTCTGGTCGATCTTGAGCACGCTGACCGGCAACCGCTTGAGGTAGGTCAACGACGAATAGCCGCTACCGAAATCATCAAGCGCGAAAGTGACGCCCAACTCCCGGCAAACCTCGATTACCTGCGATACCAGCAGCAGGTCTTCGAGCGCGCTGCTTTCGACGATCTCGATTTCGAGGCAGCCGTGGTCGAGGTCCGGATGCGCCGCCAGGAGAAGGCGCAGACGGTCGACGAAGTCTGCCTGCTGCAACTGCCGCGCGCTGATGTTGACGCTGACCGGAACCTTCAGTCCAACCGCCTGCCACTTCGCCATTTCGCCGAGAGCGGTCGCGATCGTCCATTCACCGACTTCGACGATCAGCGGGTGCTCCTCGATCAGCCGCAGGAACGACGCGGGCAGGAGCAGCCCCTGCTGCGGATGCTGCCAGCGCAGCAGCGCCTCGACGCCGATCAGCGCGCCGCTGCAGAGATTGATCTTGGGTTGGTAGTGGAGCACGAACTCGTCATTGGCCAACGCGCTGCGGATACGGGCCAGGGTCTCGTGCTGGCCGCGGACGTTACGGTCCAGTTCGGCGTCAAAGACGTGGTAGCGATTCTTGCCGGTCAGCTTGGCCTGATACATCGCCTGGTCAGCCTGACGCAACAGCTGTTCCGCCGCCAGGTTCTCCGCCGGCCGGTAGAAGGTCACCCCGAGGCTCGCCGAGACCTGCAGCACGAGGTCGCCGATCCGCAATGGTTGCGCCGCCGCGGCCAGCAGCCGCTGCAGCAGGGACACGCCAGCAGCGCCGTCGGCGAGATCGACCAGGACCGCGACGAACTCGTCACCGCCGAGGCGGGCGAGGGTATCGCCTTCGCGCAGGCTCTGCTGCATGCGCCTGCCGACGGTGATCAGCAACTGGTCGCCGGCGGCATGCCCGTAGTGATCGTTGATGGCCTTGAAGCCATCGAGGTCAACATAGACCACCGCTAGCGCATGCCCGCGCCGCTGCGCCTGCGCAATCGCATGCTGCAGTCGGTCGGCCAGCAGCGCACGGTTGGGCAGGCTGGTCAGCGCGTCGTGATAGGCGCTGCTTTCGAGTTCGCGCTGATGCGCCTTCTCTGCGGTGACGTCCGAGAACAGGGCGACACAGTGATGGATACGGCCGTCGGCGTTGCGGACGCCACTGATGGTCAGCGCCGCCAGGTAGACCTCACCGTCCAGGCGCTGGCTCCAGAGTTCGCCGCGCCAATGTCCATTGGTGATCACTGCCCGCCACAGTTCGGCGTAGAACGCCGGTGGATGCCGGACCGAGCTGAACCGCCGCGCATGCGTGCCTATCACCGCGTCGGCAGGGTAGCCGGTGATGCGCGTGAAGCTGTCATTGACCTCGATGATCGTGCCGCGGGCATCGGTGATCATGATCCCTTCGGCGGCGCTGGTGAACACGCTCGCGGCAAGCTCCAGCCTGGCTTCGACCTGGCGACGTCGGGTGATGTCGTGGGCAATGCCTTCGAGCGCGACCACCTTGCCCTGCTCGTCGAAGAGGGGGAATTCGTCGATCTCGATCCAGCGCTCGCTGCCGTCCTTGTGACGACCAACCACCAGCGACGTTGGTTGCCGGACGCCAGTGAATGCCGCCGCGTTGGCCGCCTCGATGGCCTGGTTGACCGGGTGCTCGCTGACCACCTGGCTGTAGTGGGTCAGAAACTCCTCCGGCTGCCAGCCGAGCATCGCGGTGACCGAAGAACTGACAAAGGTGAATACACCGTTCCGATCATTGGCGTAGAAGAAATAGGCCGGTGCCAGGTTCGCGACGATTCGCTGATAGCGTTCCTCGCTGCTGGTGAGCGCTGTGCCGGCTGCCTTGAAGTCGGTCAGGTCGCGCTCGCTGCCGGCGACGCCGACGACCTCTCCGGCAGCGTTCCTGATCGGGTAGAGGCGGCTCTCGATCCAGCGCGTGCCGGCATGCCCGCTCACCCGCTGGCGGAGGTCGCGGACTGGCGGGCCGCCGGCGAGGATCTGCCGTTCAGCAGCATAGCCACGATCGGCCTCGGCCTCGGAAAAGAAATCGTAGTCGCTCTTGCCGAGCAGCTCGCGCCAGTCCGCGACGCCCCCGGCGAGCGCCGCGAAGCGCTGGTTGGCGCAGGTGAAGAGATGCTGACCGTCCTTGAAGTACAGTCCATCGTCGCTGTTGTCGAGCAGCGCGCGGAAATTACGCCCTGCACCGGGCGTCGCGCGCCCTGCCGTCAGGTGGCCGGGATCGCTCAACTCGATTTCGCGCAGGCGGCGGAGTCCGTCGCCAGACTTCCGGCAGCGTGCAGCCAGGCAGCGGATGCGTCCATCGGCGTGCCTGAACCTGAGGATCCGCGCGTCCGCCGGCGGGTCGCCAGCGCCCGCAAGAAGCGCTTCGACGAGACCGCGATCATCGGCATGGATCGCTGCCAGCAGGTGCACCCGGCCGTGCACGAAGTCGTCGGGACGGTAACCGGTGAGCGCCGCAATCGTGTCGCCGGCCGACACGATCGGCAAGCCGTCGATCAGCTCGACTTCGAGCATGGCTTTCACCACGCTGTTTGCGCCGACCCTTCCTGTTTTCTCCCGCACGCTGTCGTCCCCTCAGGCGCTTCCTCACCAGTCTCCGACGTCGATTGTGATCCTCTTGCAGCGCTTTGTCATTGGCCGCCCTTGTCCAGCGTGGTACGAGCCTGAACGAGAAGAACAACAGGGGACAAACAACAGGAAACAGCAGGGGACGACACCCGAGGACAGGCCAGGGTTTTGTTTGCTTCTAGCAAGTCGAGCGACTCGGGCTTCTCTTTCTTTCTCGGGTGCCCAGACTGGCCCGCCTGGGCCCGCCGCCCGAGCATGCGCGCGATCTCCTCGCCAAACCGCGAATCCCCGCGCGTGAAGTTGCCATTCGTCGCCCGCCGAATCGCATCCACCAACCCGGAGGATTCTGCGGTGACTCGGCAAGCTGCGGGCAAACGCCGTTGCACACCGAGCGGCACCACGGCCGTGCCGCGTCTGCCCGCCGTCTGGCGATTTTTTTGCGCTCTCGGACCCGAATTCGTCGGAAAATGTCGCCCGCCAGCCCGGCACCCAACACCGGACGAGGGAGAAGAAACATGAACGAATCGACGCAAGCGATCACCGCGGCCAGCAAGCCAGGCGGGGAGCTGATCGCCGACAGCGAGTTGTGCGACCTGGTCCGTACTCGTGGCCGGACCCTGCTCGAACTCGCCAGGAGCCTGGCCGCCATGCGGGCGGCTGAAGTTTGCCTGACGCGGCCGCTGATCGGCCGCCTGCTGCTGGAATCCGGGCAGATGGAAACGCTACTCGACGAGTACGGCGCGCGTCAGAATCAGCACTGGAGCCGCTTCCGTGCGTTGACGGCATCCCTCAAGAACTTCGCCCGCATCGGCGAAGTCCTTGCCTACGTGCAGCGCCGCCTGCCGACCTACCGGCTCCTGCCTGTCGCAGGCGATTTCCGGTTGGCGACCTGCGAGCGCCTGCAGCTGGTGGGTAGCGTCGTTGCCGAGATCGCTGGCGCTCTGCTTGACGAGGCGCAAGAGGTTGGCATCGACGTCTCCGGCATCGCTCCGCCCGCCGAGGAGTTCGGCGAATGGTTGCCGCCTGGCCGCCTGGCCCGCAACCGCGGCGACCGGATCGCTGGCGACACCGCCACCACCGTCACCCACCTGGCCACAGAGTTCCTTAACCTGGCAGCCGAAGGCGAGTTGCTGCGGGCTGCTGCGCAGGTTCCGCCCGCGGACTATGCCGCCTGCTTTCCGGATCCGGTCAGCGAGGAGCGCCTGCGCCAGCTCACTTTCCGCTTCCATAACCTGCAGTCTCTCTACGACACGCATGTTGCTGGCACCTCCATCGAAACCTCTGACGCCGAGCTGCCAATCCTGCGTGGTCACGCCAGCGTCATCTACCACCTGCTTGAGATCGCCACCGACCTGGCCCACTACTACGAGCGGCACGCCAGCCCGCATACGGCCGACGCTATCCTGCGCGAACGGCCGGTGGTGGATACCGACGCTACCATGGCGACCCTGTTCGCCTACGCGATGGCTTTTTCCAGCGACTATCTGGCCGGTGGACAGAGGCTCTGCCAGGGCATCCTGCGCCGCTACGCCGAGTCGGGGCGCCTCGACGTGCCGGTGCCCAGCTACCGGGGCTTCCACGTCCGCCCCTCCAACCTGGTGGCGCGCATCGTCGCTCACTATGGCAGTTCGGTTCAGATGGAACTCGAGGGGAAGCGCTTCGATGCCGCCTCGCCGCTCGAGCTTTTTCGCGCCAACGAGGCGATCAACGCCCGCAAGCGCCGCTGGCTGGCGTCAGAAATCGCCCGTGTTCATCCCGACTGCGCCGGCACCCTCGCGCCGGAAGCCGTTGCCGCCGCCGTCCTGGCGATCGTGCATCGCCTTGCTGGTGAGGGAAAGATCATGCTCTACCGCCAGCCCCTGCAGTTCTCCGACCAGCTCGGTCGCCGCGAGGGCAGTGTCCTCGAGAACAGTGTCGCCGAGATCGCCCAGTTGCAGGCTACCGGCCAGCTCGACATCCGCACTGATCTGACGGTGACCTTCATTGGCGACAGACGCGTCCTCACAGACGTGGACATACTGGCCCACCACGGTTACGGCGAGGACGCTTTCGGCAACAATGTGGCGCTGCCGAAAGCGCTCTCGTATTTGAGGCGGTAGTGGAACCCAGTAGTTCGTTCCGTCAATAAGATTACAAATGAAAATGATGCATTCTCGTGCAAGGCAAGGCGCAAACCACAGCCATAGCCCTAGCTATGGCGAGGATTTGCAACGCCGCATGGCGCGAGAAGGTGCGATTTCATGTAATTGGTTTGGCGGAACGAACTACTAGGTAATGCAAGCTTGGCTTTTTTTGAGAGGAGGAGGTTGCAATGGCTGACATCAAGGATGCAATTGAAGACGTGGTCGACAAGGCCGAAAGGGCTTCCGACCGGCTTAACCACGTGATTGCCGCGCTGGTCGCCGTCCTGGCGACGATGATGGCGCTGTTCAATGTCAAGGACGGGAACATCGTGCAGGCGATGGCGCAGGCGCAGGCAAGGACTGTCGATTCCTGGACCTATTTCCAGGCCAAGAGTACCAAACAGTCACTCGCCGAGTCGACGCTCGATCAACTCACCTTCGAGCGCGAGCGGGGTACCTCGCTGACGCCGGAGTCCGCCGCCGCGCTGGACAAGAAAATCGATTTCTACCGCGGCAAGGTGAATCGCTACGAAGTCGAGAAGGAGGAGATCAGGCAGCAGGCCGAGGCCTACGAAAAGGAATACGATCGGCTGAATCTTCACGACGACCAGTTCGATATCGCCGAGGCCGGGATCACGGTCGCCCTTGCCGTGCTGGGTATCGCCGCCCTGACACGCCGTAGCTGGCTGGTGTGGTTCGCTCTGCTGTTCGCCGGCGTGGGGCTTGCCTCAGGAATAGCCGGTTTTGTCGGCCATGACTTCCATCTCGGTTTCATCGCCGCGCTGCTCAGCTGAGCCGTGTCGCTGTCCCAGGCGCAAACGCAAGAGGGTCAGATCACGATCGTTTGCCGAAAGGGTGCTAGTTGGGCAAGCCCCGCTGCAACAGCCGCCGAACGAACGCCGCGCCGTTTTCCGGTTTCAGGAAGTGAAGATAGGCTTTGACAGCGAATCGCGAGGGGTCGGTGCAGTAGAAGAGTTCCGTTATTTCGGAATCCTGTCCGAAAGCGATCGTATCGCTGTAGTTCGCCAGAATCCTCCCTTGCACGGTTGGCGACAGGGTCGTCAGTTGTGTGACTGCAGCCAGATACTCGCTCGCGGTGAACGTCGGCACACCCGTTGCGAAGTAGGCTTGTGCGACGGTGTGCGCCATTTCATGGGCGACGTAGCTTTCCCACAGCACAGTACTCATCGGTACACCAAAGGCCGGCGGGTACTTTGTCGAGGCTTGTAGCGCCGCGTCGTAGCTGAGGATTTCGATACGCTGGCGTCGGGGGTGACAGCGCCCGATGGCATGACCGCCATTGTTGCCAGGCAGTTCCTCCAGGAGCTCGATGGTGATGCCGGTATCGGTGCGGGCAGGCAAGCCGAGTGTCGCGAGGAAAGCGGCGGCGGAAGCCGCGGCCGCACACGCCCGATTCCGATCGGTCTCTGCCGCGGCGATGACGGTGACCGGTGCGTCGGCGCAAGGGAGTGGCCCGGCCGCGGACAGGTGGCAGAACGAGAGCAGCAGGCTGGCAGCCGGGATCAGGCTGCGCCACCGATGCGATGCGGCGCCCGAGGCGTCATTGAAAGCCAGGCGTGCAGTCTGTCGGGTCATCAGGCGCCGCGCTGTCCGCTATTCCGGATTACATCGCTGCTGTCGCCTCGCCACCCAGCGCCGCCAGCAGGTCGTCGAGTAACTGCGCCACTTCGCCGCTCATCAGGGTGAAGTCGATATCGAAGCGCTCATCTTCGTTCTCGCCCTGGCCTTCGGCCTGTTCCTTGAGGATGTCGAGGAAGGCGAGGCGCTTGATCTGCAGCAGATCGTTGAGGATGAAGGAAATCCGGTCGTTCCAGGTCATTGCGAGGCGGGTGACGATCTTGCCGGCAGCGATGTGCTGGCGGATCTCCTCACCTTCGAGCGAATGGTTCGCGTAACGCACGGTCGCCTTTTCAGTCGAGCGCAGTTCGAGGTCCTGGTCGAGGGTGAAGCCGGCTGGTGCCTCGCCGTCGGCCACCCAGGCGGTCATCGCCGCCGAGGGCGACAGGGTGACCTTGAGCACCTTGGCCGGCAGGGTGTCGATCGACTTCCGCAGCTGTTCGAGAAACTCCTCGGCCTTGGCCGGTGAGGCGGCATCGACGACCAGCCAGCCGTTGCTGCGGTCGATCCAGCCATAAGTGCTGCGGCGACGGATGAAGGCGCGCGGCAGCAGTTCGACGGTCATCGCCTCGACGAGTTCACGCATTTCGCGGCGGCCGATGCGGCGGCCTTCGGTTTCCTCGATCTCCTTTGCCCTGTCACTGGCAAAGCGCTTGACGATCGAAGTTGGCAGCAGCTTTTCCTCGACGCCGAGCGCGAGCAGCCACTGCTGGTTGACTGAGTGAATCAGCGAGCCGCCATCACGCGGTGACACCCAGCCGATGCTGCGCGGATCGGTGGCACTGCAGCCTTGCAGGGTCAGTCTGGCGAGCTGTTCTTCCAGCGGCGCCGCCTCGGCGGCCCAGTTCTTTGGCAGACGGTAGAGTTGAAGGTTCTTGAACCACATGGCTGGACCCGAAAAAGTCGGGGATTATAGGCTGGAAAGGCGGCAGCGGTCGCGTTGATCCCGAAGCGGGTCCTGACTTCGACGGCCGCGGCCTCCGGCGAACGATCACATCTACGGCATAATTCCGGCGTCTGACGTGCGGCCACGGCCCGGCGGCGACGGCAGCCGCACCAGTACGACTCCCGCAGCGTCGCGCGTGGGCGGGAGCGGGCCGGTGCCTGTGCTATGATGCACAGTTCTTTCCGCTGCCCTAAGCTGCCTGTTGCCGTGCTCAACTGCGATCTCCACTGCCATTCCACCTGCTCGGACGGTCTCCTGTCGGCGGCCGACGTTGCCCGCCGCGCGGCCGCAAACGGCGTCGACATGCTGGCGCTGACCGATCATGATGACCTCGATGGCCTGCCGTCGGCGCGTATCGCCGCCGACGAACTTGGCATGGCCTTCGTCAATGGGGTCGAGATTTCGATCGAGTGGGAGAAGCTGCAGATCCACATCCTCGGACTCGCCTTCAATAGCGCGGATCAGGTCTTGAACAGTGGCCTGGCCAAGGTTCGCTCCGGCCGTATCGAGCGCGCGCAGCGCATGTCGATCGAACTGGCGAAGGTCGGCATTGCGGGGGCTTTCGAGGGCGCTATGCGCTATGCCGCCAACCCGAACCTGATCAGCCGCGCGCATTTTGCCCGCTATCTGGTGGAAAGCGGGGCGTGCAAGGATATGCGCAGCGTCTTCGAGTCGTACCTGGTTCCCGGTCGGCCGGGTTACGTCGATCATCGCTGGGCAAGCCTGGCCGACTCGCTGGCCTGGATCATTGGCGCCGGGGGCGTCGCGACGGTGGCTCATCCGGGGCGCTACAAGCTCTCACGCGGCGACATGCGGCGCTTTCTGTCTGAATTCAGGGATCTGGGCGGACAGGCGATTGAGGTCATGTCGGGAAGTCACACGCCGGAGCACGTCGATCTGTATGGCCGGCTGGCCAGGGAGTACGGCTTTCTGGCGTCGCGCGGATCGGATTTCCACGGACCGGGCGAGAGTTATGTCGATCTGGGCAAACTCGCGCCGCTGCCGGAGGGTCTGAAGCCCGTCTGGCTGCTCTTCTGAGCTTCGGGAACGCGCCATGGCACAGTACATCACGATTCATCCGGACAATCCTCAGGAGAGGCTGCTGCAGAGGGTGGCCGACGTCATCCGCCATGGCGGGGTCATCGCCTTGCCCACCGACTCCAGTTATGCCCTCGGCTGCCAGCTCGGTGACAAGGCGGCAGTCGAGCGCATTCGTGCTCTGCGTGGCGTCGATGACCGGCACCACCTGACCTTGATGTGCCGCGACCTGTCGCAGATCGGTCAGTTCGCGCGCGTCGACAACGCCCGCTATCGCCTGCTCAAGGCGACGACTCCGGGAAGCTACACCTTCATTCTCGAGGGGACGAAGGAACTGCCGCGCCGCGTGCTGCATCCGAAGCGCAAGACGATTGGTCTGCGTGTGCCGGCGCACACGATCACGCTGGCTCTGCTCGAGGCCCTCGGCGAGCCGCTGCTGACCTCGACGCTGATCGTCTCCGGTGACGAGGATCCGCTGACCGAAGGCTGGGAAATCCGCGATCGGCTCGATAGCCAGCTCGAACTGATTCTCGATGGCGGCCATTGCGGGATCGAGCCGACCACGGTCATCGATCTGACGGCTGCGCTGCCGGTGCTGGTGCGTGCCGGGCTGGGTGCGCTGGCACCGTTCGGACTGGATTGAGGATCGCATATGGAAGCATTGATTCAGACCATCGCCATCGCGGCGCTGCCGGTGATCCTTGCGATCACCCTGCATGAGGCGGCGCATGGCTATGCTGCCAGGCACTTCGGCGATCCGACGGCCTGGCAGGAGGGGCGGATCACGGCCAATCCGCTCAAGCATATTGACCCGGTCGGCACGATTCTGGTGCCGGCCATCATCCTGCTGCTGTCCACAGGCGGCATTCTCTTCGGCTGGGCGAAGCCGGTGCCGGTCAATTTCGGTCGCCTGCGGCATCCCAAGCGCGACATGCTGTGGGTGGCCGCGGCCGGCCCGGCGGCCAATTTCGTGATGCTGATGTTCTGGGCAGCGCTGATGAAACTCGCCTGGCTGCTGCCGCTCAACTTCTTCAGCCTGCCGATGGCGCGCATGGCGGAGATCGGCATGTCGGTCAACCTCGTGCTGATGGTGCTCAACCTCTTTCCGCTGCCACCGCTCGATGGCGGGCGCATCGCCGTCAGCCTGCTGCCGTCGCAGGCCGCCTGGCGCTTTGCCCAACTGGAGCGCTTCGGTTTCCCGATCCTGCTGCTGCTGTTGTTCACGGGTGTCCTCGGAACGCTGCTGACCCCCGTAATGCGCCTGGTCGGCGGGCTGGTCGCGGTTCTTTTTCAATTACCTTCCTGAATCGTCGAAGATAGAACATGTACGCAGAACGAGTCCTCTCCGGCATGCGCCCGACCGGCAGCCTGCATCTGGGCCACTACCACGGCGTGTTGAAGAACTGGGTCAGGCTGCAGGACGAGTATCCGTGCCTTTTTTTCGTCGCCGACTGGCACGCGCTGACGACCCAGTACGATGACCCGCAGGGCATCGTCAATTCGTCGTGGGAGATGGTCATCGACTGGCTGGCCGCGGGCGTCGATCCGGCACGGGCGATTCTGTTCATCCAGTCGCAGGTGCCCGAGCACGCCGAGCTGCATCTGCTGCTGTCGATGATGACCCCGCTGGGCTGGCTGGAGCGCGTCCCGACCTACAAGGACCAGCAGGAAAAGCTGGAGAACAAGGATTTGTCGACCTACGGCTTTCTCGGCTATCCGCTGCTGCAATCGGCCGACATCCTGATCTATCGCGCCGACAAGGTGCCGGTCGGCGAGGATCAGGTGCCGCACATCGAGTTTTCGCGCGAGCTTGCCCGTCGCTTCAATCATCTTTATGGGCGCGAAGCGGGCTTCGCAGACAGGGCCATCGAGGCGGTCAGAAAGCTCGGGTCGAAGCGGGCCCGACGCTACGAGGAACTGCGCAGGGCTTACCAGCAGCAGGGCGAACAGGCAGCGATCGAGCGGGCGCACGCCTTGCTCGACGAGGTGCACGATCTCTCGCACGTCGACCGCGAGCGCCTCTGCGGCTACCTCGAAGGGACCGGCAAGATGATTCTTGTCGAGCCCGCTGCACTGCTCACCGAAGCCTCGCGCATGCCCGGTCTCGACGGCCAGAAGATGTCGAAGTCCTACGGCAACACGATCACCCTGCGCGAAGACGCCGCCTCGGTCACGCACAAGCTGAGGCGCATGCCGACCGACCCGGCGCGGATTCGCCGCACGGATCCCGGCGACCCGGCCAGGTGCCCGGTCTGGCAACTGCATCAGGTGTACTCGGACGAGAGCTGTCAGGCCTGGGTGCAGGCGGGTTGCCGCAGCGCCGGGATCGGTTGCCTGGAGTGCAAGCAGCCGGTGATCGATGGCATCCTGCGCGAGCAGGCGCCGATGCGCGAGCGCGCTCAGCCCTTTCTCGACGACCCGAAACTGGTGCGCGAGATCATTGCCGACGGCAACAGCAAGGCGCGCCACCTGGCCCGGGAGACGATGCGCGACGTTCGTCAGGCAATGGGGCTGGACTACCACTGAACACGAGTACAGCTTGCCGACGGCAGATGAGCGACAGCGCCATCATCGAACAGGCAGCGGCGACGGCCGAGGCCGTTGCCAGCCCACTCGCCAGAATCTATGGCGAACCGCTGGCGCAGATGCCGCACGACCTCTACATCCCGCCGGATGCGATGGCGGTCATGCTCGACGCCTTCGAGGGGCCGCTGGATCTCCTCCTGTACCTGATCCGCAAGGCCAATGTGAATGTGCTCGACATTCCGATGGCGCCGCTGACCGAACAGTATCTGGTTTATGTCGAAGCGATGCGCTCGCAGAACCTCGAACTGGCGGCCGACTATCTGGTCATGGCGGCGATGCTGATCGAGATCAAGTCACGGATGCTGCTGCCGAGACCGAAGGCCGTGGCCGGCGACGACGCCGAGGATCCGCGGGCCGAACTGGTGCGACGGCTGGTCGAGTACGAGCAGATGAAGCTCGCCGCGCATCGCGTCAATGAACTGCCGCAGGCCGAGCGCGATTTCGACTGGGTTGAGGTCTGGGTCGAGAAAGCCTTGCTGCGGCGCTTGCCGGAAGTGAACCCGCTTGACCTGCAGAACGCCTGGCGGGGTATTCTCCGCGAGGCCAGGCTACATACGCGTCACCAGTTGCAGCGCGAGGAACTCTCGGTGCGCGAGCACATGGGCTTGATCCTGCGTCGTCTGCGTACGGCCGGCGGCTTCGTCGAGTTCGTCGATCTTTTCGACCCGAGGCTGGGCGCACCGGTACTGGTCGTCCACTTCCTCGCGCTGCTCGAGCTGGCGCGCGAACACCTGCTGGAAATGACGCAGGTGGAAGCATTCGCCCCGATTTACCTGCGGCTGGCAGATGAGCGAAACGACTCCCGATAAGGATCTGGTGCCCGAGCTGCCGGCCAGTCCGGCCGAGCTGAAGCGGGTGCTGGAGGCAGTGCTGCTGAGCACCAGGGAGCCCCTGTCGCTGCTCGACCTGCGCAAGCTATTCGCTGATCAGGTCGGCGCCGATGTCCTGCGCGGGCTGCTCGACCAACTGCGCACCGACTGGAGCAGCCGCTCGCTGGAACTGCTGCAGGTGGCCAGCGGCTGGCGTTTCCGGACGCGAGCCGAATTCATGCCCTACCTGGAGCGGCTGAACCCGGAAAAGCCGCCGCGTTACTCGCGCGCGGTGCTGGAGACGCTGGCGATCATCGCTTATCGTCAGCCGGTCACGCGCGGCGACATCGAGGACATTCGTGGCGTGACCGTGGCCACGCAGGTCATCCGGGTGCTTGAGGAGCGTGGCTGGGTCGACGTCGTCGGCCATCGCGATACCCCCGGGCGACCGGCCCTGCTGGCCACAACCAGGAAGTTTCTCGACGATCTCGGCTTGCGCAGTCTTGCCGAGTTGCCCGCACTCGAACAGATCAATCCCACCCTGGACCTCGCTGATGCCCACTAACAAACGTCGACCGCCTGCCGATCCCTCCCGTCCGCCACGACCGGCTTCGCCCGAGGGCGGGCGGCGGCGTCCGGCGGCGGCTTCACCGGAGTCTTCCGTCGCCACGGCGGGCATTCGTTCCGGCGCACGGACGGGTTCGGCCGAGTCGTCAAGGCGTAGCCGTCACCAGGAGCCTGTGGGCAAGCCGGAGCGCCTGCACAAGCTGCTGGCGAACAGCGGCGTCGGGTCGCGTCGGGAGATGGAAGAGCTGATTGCCGCCGGCCGTATCGTCGTCAATGGCGCGCCGGCGCATGTCGGGCAGACGGTCAGTCCAGGCGACCGGATCAAGGTCAATGGCAAGCTCGTGCAGTTGCGGTTCTCCGATCGCCTGCCGCGGGTGATCCTCTATCACAAGCCGGAAGGCGAGATTGTTTCGCGCAACGACCCCGAGCATCGACCGAACGTCTTTACCTCCTTGCCCAGGATGTCGGCCGGGCGCTGGGTAGCCGTCGGCCGCCTCGATTTCAACACCAGCGGCCTGTTGCTGTTGACCACGTCGGGCGATCTCGCCAATCGACTGATGCATCCGCGCTATGAGTTGGTCCGCGAGTATGCGGTGCGCATCCTGGGCGAATTGCCCGATGAGGCGCGTCGGCAGTTGCTTGACGGCATCGAACTTGACGACGGCCCGGCGAAGTTCGGATTTTTTCAGGAAGCCGGTGGCGAGGGCGCGAACCGGTGGTACCGCGTCTCGCTCTTCGAGGGCCGCAACCGCGAGGTGCGCCGCATGTTCGAAGCGGTTGGTGTGGTCGTCAGCCGCCTGATGCGTGTTCGCTACGGTCCTTTCCTTCTGCCGCCAAGCCTGAAGCGTGGCCAGGTGCACGAACTGCCCGAGCCGGAAGTGAAGAAGCTGCTGGTCGAATTCGGCATGGCGATTGCCGACTCCGGGCGCCCGCCGCGGCGACCGCGAGCACCCTGAGTGATCCCGAGCGATCGCAGGGCAATTTACGTCGGCTGATATTTTCGTTATAATCCAACGGTTTTCCGCTCGCCCCCCAGGGGGCTTTTTTCGGGGATGGGCTTTTTGCCCATTTTTTATTTGCAGCCATGGATGTGCACGAAATACTGGAAAAAACGGTGACTGGCCTCGGCTACGAGCTGGTGGATGTTGAACGCAGTCCGCGCGGCCGCGTCCTGCGAGTCTTCATCGACAAGCCGGATAAGATGCGCGGGGTGGATATTGACGACTGTGCACTGGTCAGCAACCAGTTGTCGCGCGTGCTGACGGTCGAAAACATCGACTACGACCGCCTTGAAGTCTCTTCGCCAGGGATCGACAGGCCGCTGAAGAAGGAGGCTGATTTCGGGCGTTTCGCGGGTTCGGAGATCACCCTCAAGCTGCGCCTTCCCCTGAACGGTCGCCGCAACTTCAGCGGGCGGTTGCAGGGGGTGCTGGACGGCAAGGTTCGCGTGCAGACGGATGCAGGCGAAATGGCGTTCGATCTGGTCAATATTGACAAGGCACGCGTTGTGCCGCAGTTCGACATGAAGAAATCGGGCGACAGGCTGGTTTAGGAGGTAATGAGGAAATGAGCCGCGAAATCTTGCTGCTGGTGGATGTCCTGGCACGTGAAAAGAACGTGACCAGGGACATCGTCTTCGGCGCGCTGGAAATGGCGCTGGCGTCGGCGACCAAGAAGCGCGTCCACGAAGACGCCAACGTCCGTGTCGCGGTGGATCGCGAAACTGGGGACTTCGAGACCTTCCGCCGTTGGGAAGTGGTTGCGGACGAGGATTTTCTTGACGAGGAACAGCAGGTGCCTCTGTCGGAAGCCCAGACCCAGGATCCCGAGGTCGAGATTGGTGACTATCTGGAAGAGTCGCTGGAGCCGATAGACTTCGGTCGCATTGGCGCACAGGCTGCCAAGCAGGTGATCTTGCAGAAGATCCGTGATGCCGAGCGCGAACAGATACTGAGTGACTTCCTGGCCCGCAAGGAGCACCTGGTTACCGGTACGATCAAGCGTATGGAGCGCGGCAACGCGATCGTCGAAACTGGCAAGATGGAGGCGCTCCTGCCACGCGATCAGATGATTCCGCGCGAGAATCTGCGCATCGGCGATCGGATCAAGGCTTATCTGCTGCGTATCGACCGTTCCGCCCGTGGTCCGCAACTGATCCTGTCACGCACCGCGCCGGAGTTCATCATCCAGTTGTTCGCACTGGAAGTTCCCGAAGTGGATGATGGGCTACTGGAGATCAAGGCGGCCGCCCGGGACCCCGGCATGCGCGCCAAGATCGCCGTCAAGTCCAACGATCAGCGCATCGACCCGATCGGCACCTGTGTCGGGATGCGCGGTTCGCGCGTGACTGCGGTGACCAACGAGTTGGCGGGCGAGCGCGTTGACATCGTGCTCTGGTCGGCCGATCCGGCGCAGTTCGTGGTGGGTGCGCTGGCTCCGGCCGAAGTCAGCTCGATCATTGTCGATGAAGACAAGCACAGCATGGATGTGGTGGTTGACGAGCAGAACCTGGCGATCGCCATCGGTCGTGGGGGCCAGAACGTGCGCCTCGCTTCTGAAATGACTGGCTGGACGATCAACCTGATGACCGAGGAAGAGTCCAAGACCCTGGTCGAGGCCGAGGCGGCCGCGATCCGCGTCCTGTTGATGGAGAAACTCGATGTCGACGAAGACGTCGCGAACATCCTGATCGACGAGGGCTTCACAACGCTCGAGGAAGTGGCTTATGTGCCCCTGCACGAGATGCTGGAGATCGAGGCCTTCGACGAGGAAACGGTACAGGAGCTGCGTGAACGCGCCCGCAATGTTCTCCTGACCGAGGCGATTGTCACGGAAGAGAATATTGAGGACGTGGCCGAGGACATGCTGAACCTGGCAGGAATGGACAAGTCACTGGCAGGCAAGCTGGCTGCCAGTGGCATCAAGACGCGCGACGATCTCGCCGACCTGGCCGTCGACGAACTGACCGAGATGACCGGCATTGAGGCGCAAAGGGCGAAACAACTGATCACCACGGCGCGTGCGCACTGGTTCGAGTAAGCGGGAAAGAGGAATTCTATATGGCGCAAACAAGTGTTGCCCAATTTGCCACCCAGTTGCGGATGCAGGCGGGTTCGCTGCTCGAGCAGTTGCAAAAAGCCGGTGTGGCCAAAAAGCAGGCAGATGATCTGCTGTCCGAGCAGGACAAGTCGCGGCTGCTCGAATATCTGCGTCGGTCGCATGGTCAGGGGGAAGCGAAAACCAAGATCACTCTGACCCGCAAGGAAACGACGGAGATCCGGCAGCAGGACTCGCACGGAAAATCGCATACGGTGCAGGTCGAGGTTCGCAAGAAACGCGTTCTGGTCAAACGGGATGCGGCCGAGCCGCGCGCACCGTTGTCGTCGGGGGCAGCATTTCCAGTCGCGCCGGAAGGGGTGGTGGCTGTCGCCGAACCGTTGATCGAAGTCAGCCCGCCGCCCGCGGTCGAAATCGAGGCCCGAATCGAGGCCCGAATCGAGGCCCCGGCAGCCGTTGCCATCAAGGGGCAAACGGTCCCGGAAGAAGAAGTGGCAGCGGTCGTTGCCGTCGAGGCTGAACCGGTTGTCGAAGCGAAGGCGCAACCGGTTGCCGAGGCGAAGGTCGAAGCGGCGCCGCCGGATGTCAAGGCGGGAGCCAAGAAGGTGGTGACGCGGGCTTCGATCATCGGCGAGGAGCAGCAGCGGCTGCGTGCGGAAGAAGAGCGGCGCAATGCCGAGTTGCGGGCCCTGCAGGAAGCCGAGTTCAAGAACAAGCAACAGCGCAGCGCTGACCTCGCGCGTCTGAAGCAGGATGCGGAACAGAAGGCGGTCGCGGCCAAGGCCGCCGGCGTTGCGAAACAGGTGGCAGCACAGACCGCGAGCGATCGTCCGGCCGAAGACAAGACCTTGCACAAGCCCGCTGGCAAGCCGGCGACGACCGACAAGAAGGCTGCCGACAAGAAGGCGCCGGAAAAGAAAGTGGCCGACAAGAAAGGCCAGTGGAAGAACGAAGGTGCCAACAAGCGTCCGGGCCTGAAGACGCGCGGCGCCACCGGTAGCATGGGCTGGCGGGACAACAAGCACGGCAAGCGCTCCGCCCGGGGGGCTGGCGACGAGGACGAGCAGCACTCCTTCCAGTTGCCGGTTGAGCCGGTGAGTCACCAGGTTTATGTCCCCGAGACCATCTCTGTCGCCGACCTGGCGCACAAGATGGCGGTCAAGGCGACCGAGGTGATCAAGGCCCTGATGAAAATGGGTTCGATGGTGACCATCAACCAGTCGCTGGACCAGGAGACGGCGATGATCATCGTCGAGGAAATGGGCCACAAGGCGTTCGCTGCCAAGCTCGACGATCCTGATGCCTTCCTTGATGAGGGCGCCGTGGATCAGAAAGACGTGCCGCTCGAGTCGCGCGCTCCGGTGGTGACCGTGATGGGACACGTCGATCACGGCAAGACATCGCTGCTCGACTACATTCGCCGCACCCGCGTGGCCAGTGGCGAGGCCGGAGGTATCACCCAGCACATTGGCGCCTATCACGTGCAAACCGACCGCGGCATGGTGACCTTCCTCGACACACCGGGTCACGAAGCGTTTACCGCCATGCGGGCACGCGGTGCCAAGGCCACCGACCTGGTCATTCTGGTCGTGGCGGCCGACGACGGCGTCATGCCGCAGACCCGGGAGGCGATTCACCACGCCAAGGCAGCCGGGGTCCCGATCATTGTCGCGGTGAACAAGATCGACAAGCCGGGTGCCCAACCCGAGCGGGTGAAACAGGAACTGGTCACCGAACAGGTGGTGCCGGAAGAGTACGGTGGTGACGCGCCTTTTGTCTCCGTTTCGGCGAAGACCGGTGTCGGTATCGACGAGCTGCTGGAAAACGTTCTGCTCCAGGCTGAGGTGCTGGAACTGAAGGCGCCCAGGGCGGCGCCGGCCAAGGGTCTGATCATCGACGCCCGCCTCGATCGCGGGCGAGGGCCCGTGGCGACGATGCTGGTCCTGTCGGGAACGCTGCACCAGGGCGACGTTTTGCTTGCCGGTCAGGTGTTCGGCCGGGTGCGGGCGATGCTGGACGAGAACGGCAAGGTGATCAAGGAGGCTGGGCCTTCGATTCCGGTCGAAATCCTCGGCCTCTCTGATGTGCCGGCGGCAGGGCAGGAAGCGGTGGTGCTCGCCGACGAGCGCAAGGCGCGAGAGATCGCGCTGTTCCGTCAGGGCAAGTACCGCGACGTCAAGCTGGCGACCAAGCAGGCCGCCAATCTGGAGAGCATTCTCGATCAGATGACCGAGGCGGAAGCCAAGGTCCTGGCTCTGATCATCAAGGCCGATGTGCAGGGATCACAGGAAGCGCTGGTGCAATCACTGCAGAAGCTCTCGACCGGGGAAGTCAAGGTCAACGTCATCCATGCTGCGGTCGGCGCGATCAGCGAGTCGGATGTACACCTTGCGCAGGCCTCCAAGGCGGTCATCATCGGCTTCAACACCCGTGCTGATGCGGGTGCGCGGAAGGCGGCAGAAGCCGCCGGCGTCGATATTCGCTACTACAACATCATCTACGACGCGGTGGACGAAGTAAGAGCGGCCCTGTCGGGCATGCTTTCACCGGAGAAGCGGGAAGATATCACCGGCCTGATCGAGATCAGGCAGGTGTTCCGCGCCACCAGGATCGGTACCATCGCTGGTTGCTACGTCCTCGAAGGCGTCATCAAGCGGAGTTCGCGCGCCCGTCTGTTGCGCAACCACATTGTCGTCTGGGACGGCGAGATCGAGTCGTTGAAGCGCTTCAAGGAAGACGTCCGGGAGGTCCGCAGCGGCTTCGAGTGCGGTCTTTCGCTGAAGAACTACAATGGCTACGAGGAGGGCGACCAGCTCGAAGTGTACGATGTCACGGAAGTTGCAAGGACCCTGTAAGTGCCTGCCAGCAAGGGATTCTCGCGCCGGGACCGGATCTCGGAGCAAATTCGCCGCGAGCTTGCCGAAGTGATCCGGACCGAGCTCAGGGATCCTCGCGTCGGCATGATCAGTCTGACCGATGTGCAGGTGAGTGCCGACTACGCCCATGCCAAAGTGTTCTTCAGCAGCCTGGCCGGCAGCGACAGTCTCGACCTGGTGCAGGCCGGTCTGCAGAACGCAGCCGGGTTCCTGCGCAGCGAACTTGGCAAGCGCATCAGCATTCACATGACGCCACAACTCCATTTCGTTTTCGACGAGTCGCTGGAACGTGGTGCCCAGTTGTCGAAGCTGATCAGCGAGGCGGCGGCGATCTCGGATCAGACCGATCGTTCAGATCAGGCCTGAGTTGACCAGCAGGAAAAGCTGGCGCCGGGTCGATGGCGTGTTGCTCCTCGACAAGCCGACCGGCCTGTCTTCCAACTCGGCCCTGCAGGCTGCGCGGCGTCTTTTTTCGGCAGCCAAGGCTGGGCATACCGGAACACTCGACCCACTGGCCAGCGGCTTGTTGCCGCTGTGCTTCGGCGAAGCGACCAAGTTCTCGACTGATCTGCTTGCGGCCGACAAGACCTACGAGACTGAGGTGCTGTTCGGTGTCAGGACCGACACCGGAGACGCCGACGGTACGGTCGTGATGCGTTGCCCGGTCGACTTCGGGCTGACTGAACTAGAGGCCGCTCTGCCAAGTTTCCGTGGCCCGATTCGACAGGTTCCGCCGATGTACTCGGCGCTCAAGCGAGACGGGAAGCCGCTCTACGAGCTGGCGCGGCAGGGGATCGAAGTCGAGCGCGAGGCGCGCGAAGTGATCATCCACGAACTGCGGCTGCTGGATTTTTCTGGAGACCGTTGTCGGCTTCGGATCTCCTGCAGCAAAGGCACCTATATTCGCAGCCTGGCCGAGGATCTGGGCGCTGTACTTGCTTGCGGAGCGCATCTGACTGCCCTGCGCCGGGTGGCCGTCGGCCCGCTGCAGATTGCCGATGCGGTGACACTCGATCACCTGGCGGCAATTGCCGAAGAGGATCGTACAGCCTGGCTGCTGGCGCCCGATGCCCTGCTGCAGAGTCTGCCGGCGGTGTATCTGGAGGAGCTTGCGGGCTGCCGCTTTGTCCACGGCAACCCGGTCAGCAGTGACGCGGTGCCAGGTCGCTGCCGCGTCTACGCCGAGAACCGGCTGCTTGGCCTGGGCGAGGTCGATGGCCAGGGCAACCTGCAGCCTCGGCGTGTGATCGGCGCGCTGGCTGAATCCGGGTGAAGCGAGTGGCTACGAAATAGCTTGCGCAGTCGCGTATGGGGTCTAGAATTAAGTCGACTCAAAGGCTTTTGCAGTCCACGTCGTTGACCAGGGAGAGTGATCATGAGCAGGAAGTTCATCGAGATCTGTGTAGTCGCTGCCGCCGCCGGTGTGTTTGCGGGTAGCGCCGTTTCGGCCGAGCGCCTTGACATTGGCAAGCGGGAGTATGAGGCGAACTGTGTTGCCTGCCATGGTGTCAAGGGCAAGGGCGACGGTCCGTTCAACGAGTTCCTGAAGGTCAAGACACCGGACCTGACGACCCTGAGCAAGAATAATGGCGGGCTCTTTCCCGTGAACCGCGTGCTCGAGATCATCGACGGCCGAACGCTGGTCAAGGGACACGGGACGCGCGAGATGCCGATCTGGGGCGACGTCTATAATGCACAGGCGGTCCCGCAGTTCGACGACTACCCGTACAATGCCGCACTCTTCGTCTGGGCCCGCACCCTGGCGCTGGTTGACTATCTGAACCGTTTGCAGGTCAAGTAAGCCGCGCCGCGCGGTTTCTTCCGGGACACCCGCCGCAGGCGGGTGTTTGTCTTTGGGCGACCGGCCGATGGCGCCGTCTGTTCAGAGGCGCAAGCGCGCCAGCCTTCGCCGGGCAGGCGCAGACCAGACGATCGGTCCCCGCCAAGCGCCGCATGCTGCGATGCGGTAAAATCGTTGCCATGTTCTATCCTTTATTACGCCGCCTTTTCTTCACCCTCGATCCCGAAACCGCGCATGGGATCGGCATGACCGGGGTCGGCCTGCTCAATCTTGCTGGCGCCACCTGTCTGCTGGCCAGTCCGGTGCCGCCGGACCCGGTGCAGGTCATGGGTCTCAGCTTCCCCAACCCGGTTGGCCTGGCGGCTGGGTTGGACAAGAACGGCGACCACATCGATGCGCTGGCAGCGCTCGGTTTCGGCTCCATCGAGATCGGCACCGTCACCCCCCGTCCGCAGCCGGGGAATCCCAGGCCGCGCCTGTTCCGCATTCCGGAGCGGCAGGCGATCATCAATCGTATGGGCTTCAACAACGATGGCGTGGACAAGTTGCTGGCTAATGTCGCTGCCGCCCAGTTCCCGCGCGGCGGTGGAATTCTGGGTATCAACATCGGCAAGAACTTCGATACGCCGATCGATAAGGCCGCCGATGACTATTTGACCTGCCTTGATCGCGTCTATGACGCGGCCAGTTACGTCACGGTCAATATTTCCAGTCCGAACACGAAGAATCTGCGCGAACTGCAGCGGGACGATGCACTCGATGCGCTGCTTGGCGGTCTCAAACGCGCTCAGGCGCGGCTTGCCGATCGCCACGGCAGGTACGTACCGCTGGCGCTGAAAATCGCTCCCGACCTCGACGAGGCGCAGATTCAGGCGATTGCCGACCTGCTGCGGCAGCACCGTATGGATGCTGTCATCGCCACCAACACCACCGTCACTCGCGCCGGAGTGGATGGCCTGCCAAACGCCGAGCAGGCCGGCGGCCTTTCCGGCGCGCCGCTCCTGGCGATGTCGACCGCCGTCGTCAGGAAACTGTCGGCTGCGCTGGCCGGTGAGCTACCGATCATTGCTGTCGGTGGCATCATGAGTGGTGCCGATGCGGCAGCGAAGATTGCTGCCGGCGCCTCCCTGGTGCAGCTGTACACCGGTTTCATCTATCGTGGTCCGGCGCTGGTCGCCGAAGCGGCGGCGGCGATCGCCCGCCAGCGCCGTGCCTGAATCCGGAAAGCGTTGGTCATAACGTGGTTGAATGCGTTCACTTGTCGGAGGATAATCGCGCGGCCCTGATCCGTCCTGCCCTCTGTCCCTGCGAGCCATGACCCATTATCTGTTCATCATTGTCGGCGCAGTCTTCGTGAACAACGTCGTGCTGGTGAAGATCCTCGGCCTGTGTCCCTTCATGGGCGTCTCCAAGAAGCTGGAAACGGCCTTCGGCATGGGGGCAGCGACCACCTTCGTCCTCACCGTCGCCACCGGTGCCAGCTACATCATCGACCACTACCTCTTGCTGCCCTTCGGGCTCGAGTACCTGCGCACGCTGTCGTTCATTGTCACGATTGCCGCCATTGTCCAGCTCACCGAGATGGTGATCCAGAAGACCAGCCCCTTGCTGCACCAGGTGCTCGGCATCTACCTGCCGTTGATCACCACCAACTGTGCGGTCCTCGGCGTGCCCTTGCTGAACATCGCCAACAAGCATGATTTCGTCGAGTCGCTGTTGTTCGGGGCCGGCAGTGCCATCGGCTTCTCGCTGGTCCTGGTGATCTTTGCCGGCATCCGCGAGCGCGTCGAAGGCGCCGACGTGCCGGTTCACTTCCAGGGGACGGCGATTGCGATGGTCACTGCCGGCCTGATGAGCCTGGCGTTCATGGGCTTCGCCGGACTGGACAGGTATCAATGATCTCCGCTCTGGCGATCATGGCGCTGGGCGCCGTTGTCCTGGGCGCGGCGCTCGGCTATGCCTCGATCAGGTTCAAGGTCGAGGGCGATCCGCTGGTCGAGAAGATCGAAGCGATCCTGCCACAGACGCAATGCGGCCAGTGCGGTTACCCTGGCTGCAAACCCTACGCCGCAGCGATTTCGGCGGGCGAAGCGGACATCAACCTGTGCCCGCCGGGCGGCATGGACGGGGTGCGCAAGCTGGCCGATCTGCTCGGGCGCGAAGTCAAGCCGCTGGAGGCGGAGGAGAAACCGAAGCAGGTGGCGATCATCGACGAGGCGACCTGCATCGGCTGCACGCTGTGCATTCAGGCCTGCCCGGTCGATGCCATCGTTGGTGCGGCCAAACAGATGCACACGATCATCGAACCCCTGTGCACCGGCTGCGAACTGTGTATCAAACCCTGTCCGGTCGAATGCATTCACATGCTGCCGATCGCCGAGAATCTCGACAACTGGAAATGGAAATACCCGGTGATCGAAATCAAGCGCGCGGCCTGAGGCGAACGGAATGCTGGCACAACTGTTCGGCTTCAAGGGGGGAGTGAAGCCGCAGACCAACAAGGCGCCTTCGGTGCAACTGCCGATTGGCCAGGCGCCACTGCCGTCGCGCCTGTTTGTACCGCTGCACCAAAGCATCGGCGGTGCGCCCAATCCGCTGGTCATTGTCGGTGAGCACGTACTCAAGGGACAGCTGATCGGTGGCGCCGACGGCTGGGTGTCGGCGGCCGTACATGCACCGACTTCCGGCACCGTGCTGGCCATCGAAGAGCACGTCGCCGCTCATCCCTCGGGCCTGCCGACGCTGAGTGTGGTCATCGAGCCCGACGGCCGCGACCAGTGGATTCCCCGCACGGCGCTCGATCACCGCAGCCTGGCGCCCGAGCGTGTACGCGAAATCCTGCGCGATGCCGGGGTGGTCGGCCTCGGCGGCGCCGCCTTTCCGAGTCACGCCAAGCTGACTCCTGCGCGGGCGGTGCCCATGCAGGACCTCGTCATCAATGGTGCCGAGTGCGAACCGTTCATGACCTGCGATGACCTGTTGATGCGCGAGCGGGCCGAGGAGATCGTGCGTGGAATCGCCATCTTCCGCGACCTGCTGGGCGCGAAGCGAGTGCTGATCGGTATCGAGGACAACAAGCCGGAAGCGATCTCGGCGATGAACAAGGCGGTGCTTCGGCTGGCCGAGGACTATGCCGTGGTCGCCGTTCCCACCCGTTACCCGGCGGGCGGCGCCAAGCAGTTGATCCGTGTACTGACCGGCAAGGAAGTTCCGGCCAGCAAGCGCTCGACCGAACTCGGCGTGCAGTGCTTCAATGTCGCCACCGTGTACACGGCCTATCGTGCACTTGCCCATGGCGAGCCGGTGATTTCGCGCATCGTCACCTTGACCGGCAATATCGAGCAGCCGCGCAACTGGGAAGTGAGGCTAGGCACACCGATGCGCGAACTGATCGCGCTCGGCAGACCGAAGGCCGACACCGATCGCTATCTGATGGGCGGGCCGATGATGGGCTTCGAGATCCCCGACCTCACTGCGCCGGTGGTCAAGGCAACGAACTGCCTCATCGCCGGCTCGCCGGCGCTGTTTCCGGCGAGCCCGCCCGAGATGCCGTGCATCCGTTGCGGCGCCTGCGCCGAGGTCTGTCCGCACGAGTTGCAGCCCTTCGAGTTGTACTGGTTCTCGCGCGCCAGGAACTTCGGCAAGACCCAGGAGTACCACATCTTCGACTGCATCGAATGTGGCTGCTGCAGTTACGTCTGCCCTTCGCACATTCCCCTGGTGCAATACTTTCGCTTTGCCAAGAGTGAAATCTGGTCGCGTGAGCGAGAAAAGCAGGCGGCAGATGCTGCCAAGGCCCGTTTCGAACTGCGCAATGCCCGCGAAGAGCGTGAACAGGCCGAGAAAGCCGAGCGCTTGGCCAAGGCTGCTGCCGCCAGGGGCTCCGAGCGGAAACCGGCGCCGGCCAGCGCTGCGGTGCTCCCGCCGACGGTGGAACCCGTCCAGCCAGTCGCGGCTGCCGAGAGTGCGGAGGCTGTCTCGCCGAGCGATCCCGATACGGTCAGGAAGGCGACCATCGTGGCAGCGATGGAACGTGCCCGGGCCCAGCGCGAGGCGGTGAAGCCAAGAAATACCGAGCAGCTGACTGTCGAGCAAAAGAATGAGATCGCCGCCATCGAGGCGCGACGGGCGGCGCTCAAGCCTGAACCGGCGGCCGCTCAGGGCGGCCGGGCAGACTCTGCGACCAGCCAGGAGCGTCCGGGCGAATGATGAACTGGACAACGCCGCCCTATCTGCTCGATGGCCAGGCCAGCGTGCGGCGTGTGATGCTACAGGTGCTGGTCGGCCTGTTGCCCGGGATCGCCGCCTACGTCTGGCTGGTCGGCCCGAGCATTCTGCTGCAGCTGGCGCTCGCCACGATCTCGGCACTGGCCGGCGAGGCACTGATGCTCAGGCTGCGTGGCAAGCCGCTGAGCCTGTTCCTCGGCGACGGCAGCGCGATCGTGACTGCCTGGCTGATCGCGCTGACCTTTCCGCCGCTTGCTCCGTGGTGGTTGGTCGTCGTCGGCACGCTTTTCGCCATCGTCGTTGCCAAGCACCTCTACGGCGGGCTCGGCCAGAATCCGTTCAACCCGGCGATGGTCGCCTTCGCCGCGTGCATCGTCTCCTTTCCGGCCCTGATGTCGCAATGGCCCGCACTCGGCCTCAAGCTGACGTTTGCCGAGCAGGTCAGCATCATTGCCGGCCTGGCACCCCGGATCGACGTGATGAGCGGCGCAACCCCGCTCGATGCGATCAAGACCGCCCTGAAGCTCGGTGAGGGGACGGTCGACGTGCCGACGCTACTGGCGACGCAGGACGTTTTCGGCAACTTTGCCGGTCGTGGCTGGGAGTGGGTGACGACCGGCTATCTGCTCGGTGGCCTCTGGCTGTGGCAGAGAAGGATCATCACCTGGTACGCGCCGCTGGGTTTCATCTGCGGCCTCTCGTTGCTCGCTGGCGCCTTGTGGTTGTGGAATCCGCAAGGCTTTGCCAGTCCGCTGTTTCATCTGTTCTCTGGCGGTGCCATGCTCGGGGCCTTCTTCATCGTGACCGATCCGGTGTCAGGCTGCACGACCAGCAGGGGCAAGCTGATCTTCGGCTTTCTGGCGGGTCTGCTGGCCTATACGATACGCGTCTTCGGGGGCTATCCGGACGGTGTGGCTTTCGCCGTGCTGCTGATGAATCTCTGCGTGCCGCTGATCGACATGTATACGCAGCCGCCGATCTTCGGAATGAAGAACCAACGATGAGGCTGTCGATCAAGCAGCCCAGCGCTGCCGGAATGGCGTTGCGGACGGCAGTAATCCTGCTGATCTTTGTCGTCGCCTTCACCAGCCTGCTGGCGGCTGCTTTCCTGTGGACCCGCCCGGCGATTGAAGCGGCCGCGGCAGAAGAAAAAATGAAGCTGATCGGCGAGGTACTGCCGCGTGAGCTCTACGATAACGATGTTCTCAAGGACAGCCGGCAGCTTGCTCCGAGCGCCGTGCTCGGACTCGACGAGGCCTCGACCGCCTATCTGGCGCGAAAGGGTGGCGAGGTCACTGCGCTGGTCTTCGAGGCCGTCGCGCCCGACGGCTACTCGGGAAAGATCCGCCTGCTGCTTGGCGTCTCGGCCGACGGTACTCTGCTCGGCGTACGCGTCATACAGCACAAGGAGACGCCTGGTCTCGGTGACTACATCGAGCCAAAGAAGGACAGGAACAAGGAACGGCCGTGGATCAGGCAGTTTGATGGCTTGTCGCTGGCGGCGGTCGCTGATCGCGACTGGCGAGTCAGGAAGGACGGCGGCCGTTTCGACTCAGTTGCCGGCGCGACGGTGACACCGCGAGCCGTGATCAAGGCCGTGCACAAGGCGCTGCAGTATGTCGCCGAGAATCACCGGCAGCTCTTCGCATCCAGTCAGGGAGGAAGCACATGATCAGTCGAGAGACGTTCCGTCAGATCACTGCCAATGGCGTCTGGCAGCAGAACACCAGCCTGGTGCAGATCCTCGGCCTATGCCCGTTGCTGGCCGTCACCACCAATCTGGTCAATGGTGTGATGCTGTCGCTGGCGACGATCATCGTCATGGCGGTGGCCAATGTGGCCGTTGCCTCGCTGAGAAACCTGATCCCGCACGAAATTCGCATTCCGGTGTTCATCCTGATCGTTGCCGCGCTGGTGACCGTCGTTGACCTGGTCTTCAACGCGCAGTTTCATGAGCTGTATCTGGTGCTCGGCATCTTCATCCCGCTGATTGTCACCAACTGTATCGTGCTGGCGCGAATCGAGGCCTTCGCCAACAAGAACCCGCCGCTGCAATCGCTTCTCGACGGTGTCTTCATGGGCGTCGGCATGTTGTGGACGCTGGCCTTGCTCGGAGGTCTGCGCGAACTGATCGGGGGCGGCACGCTGTTTGCCGGCATCGACATGGTCTTTCCGGGCTTGCAGCCGCTGCAGTTGCTGCCGGCCGACTATCCCGGCTTCCTGCTCACCCTGCTGCCACCAGGCGCCTTCATTCTGCTCGGCTGCCTCATAGCCTGGAAAAACTGGGTCGAAGCCCGCGTCGCGGCGCGCCAGGCGGGGCCGGGCCAGCACCCGGCAGCGCCGACTGTGCTTGCCGACGGGGTTTGACACGCTGGCTGAGCGGACGATGATGACTCAAGCCCAGTGCCACGAACTCTTCGCCCGCCTGCGTTCTGCCAACCCGGATCCGGTCACCGAACTCCAATACGCCAGCGCTTTCCAGCTGTTGATCGCCGTCATCCTGTCGGCGCAGGCGACCGACAAGAGCGTCAACCTGGCGACCAGGAAGCTCTTTGCCGACGCACCAACGCCACAGGCCATGCTCGCGCTCGGCGAAAGCGGCCTGACGCCGTACATCAGCCGCATCGGGCTTTACCAGAGCAAGGCGCGGAACGTCATCGCCACCTGTCGGCAGTTGCTCGACCGTCATGGCGGCGAGGTTCCACCGTCGCGTGCAGCGCTGGAGGCCTTGCCCGGTGTCGGCCGCAAGACCGCCAACGTGGTCCTCAATACCGCTTTCGGAGAGCCGACGATCGCCGTCGACACGCACATTTTCCGGGTGGCCAACCGCACCGGCCTGGCCGTCGGCAGGACGCCTCTGGCGGTCGAACTCGAGTTGCTGCAGGTCGTGCCGGAGGGGTTCAGACAATCGGCACATCACTGGTTGCTCCTGCATGGGCGCTACGTCTGCAAGGCGCGCCGGCCTGATTGCTGGCGCTGCCCGATTGCCGACCTCTGTGCCTACCCCGGGAAAGCCGACGATCCCGGCGGGACGGCGCGCGGATGAGCGTTGGCAGCGCGTTGGTGTCCGGCGACGATGCGGTGCCGGGACTGGCGGTGAAAGCGCTCGCCCTGGCGCTCGAAAAAGCCGGGCAAAGTTACGCCAGCAGCGTGCTGATGTTCCTCACCGCGGAGTTCTCGCGTCAGGCGCAGCAGACGGTTACCGCCGTCGCGCGCGCGGCGCGCTGCACGCAGGTTGTCGGGGGGGTCGCTGCCGGCGTGGTCACCGACAGTGGCTGGGTGCTCGATCGGCCGGCCGTCGCGCTGATGGTCTTTGCCGACGATCTTTCCCTGGCTGGATTGGACGCCGGCCGTACCATTGCAGCGCCCATCCTGAGCTATGCCGGCGGCAGCCTGCCACCTGGCTGGGCCGAGGGGGGGAGGCGCTTTGGTGGCAGCTTTACCGGCCCGCCCGGATCCGTTGAGCCGGTCGCCTGGCAGCAGGGTCGGCTGCTCGGGAAATGCAGCGTGCGGCTCCAGGGCGGGCGAGTCGAGGTCGATGTTTCGCTCGGTTGGCGATTTCTCGGTCGGGCGCATGCGATCGAAAGCAGCCGCGCCTACGAACTCGTCCGACTGGGTGGCAAGCTTGCGCTGGCCAGCTTGATGCGGGACGTGGCGGCCAATGACGACCTTGTGGCGCCGCCGCCGATCAGTACGCTGTGCGCGGTCCTGATCAACGCCGGCGATCCCTCGCCGCGACCGGGACAACTCCTTGATGCCAGCCATCATCCGGTCGCCATCGTGGACAGCAGCGCCGACGAATCGCTGACCCTCTCCGAGCGGCCGTTGCCGGGCCAGCATCTGGCCTGGGCGATACGCTCACCGGCGACGGCCACCGAAGACATGCACCGCAGCGTCGCCCAACTGGCGCGCGCCGCACCCGATCCGGAAGCCGCGCTGCTCTTTTCCTGCCTCGGCCGCGGCCCCTATTTCCATGGCGGCGAAGACGCTGACGTCGATTGCCTGCGCAAGCGCTTTCCGGGTTTGCCCCTGATTGGCTGTTATGGTACCGGGCAGATCGCGCCCAGCCCGGCGGGCGGCAATCGGCTGCTGCAGAATGCCGTCGTCACCGCCTTGATCAGCAGCTCAGCCCGGGAGGCCGATGTTTAATCCTAGCCGCGAACAGGTCCGACAGTTCTTCTGCGAAGCCTGGCGAAAATACCGCCAGCGGGCGATCCTCGAGGGCGCCGAGGTGGCGGCCGCCGACCTCATCGTGCATCACCCCGAGTATCATGCGTTGCTCGAAGACGCAGCGACGGCAGTCGAGCAGGAGTTCACACCCGAGAGCGGCCAGATGAACCCCTTTCTCCACCTCTCGCTGCACCTGGCCGTTGCCGAGCAGATCAGCATCGATCAGCCGCCGGGGATTCGCGCTGCCTACCAGGCATTGCGCGACCGACTCGACGTACATGCAGCCGAACACGCGATCATCGAGTGCCTTGGCGAGACGATCTGGCGTGCGCAGCGGCATGGTGCGGCGATGGATGCGCAGGCCTACCTCGACTGTGTTCGGCGGGCGGCGGGTGGTGCCAGCAACTGACTCGGCGTTCCCCTGGCGGCACGTCAGGCCGGGCTGGTGCAGACCAAATGCTGAAGACGGTGTTTGCGGGTAGAATCAGGGGGTCTTCCTGAGGAACAACCCCATGCGCTTCTCCGGTTCTGAAACTTACGTTGCCACCCGTGACCTGACCCTTGCCGTCAATGCGGCGATCACCCTGCAGCGACCGCTGCTGATCAAGGGTGAGCCGGGGACCGGCAAGACCATGCTGGCCGAGGAAGTTGCCGCCTCGCTCGGATTGCCGCTGTTCGAGTGGCATGTCAAGTCGACGACCAAGGCGCAGCAGGGTCTCTACGAATACGATGCCGTCTCGCGCCTGCGGGACTCGCAGCTTGGCGAGGCGAAGGTCGCCGACATCGGCAGTTACATCGTCAAGGGCGTCCTCTGGCAGGCGTTCGAATGTGAAACGCCGTCGGTGGTCTTGATCGACGAGATCGACAAGGCCGACATCGAGTTCCCCAACGACCTGCTGCGCGAACTCGACCGCATGGAGTTCTTCGTTTACGAGACCCGGCAGAAGGTACGCGCCCGCCACCGGCCGCTGCTCTTCATCACCTCGAACAACGAGAAGGAGCTGCCCGACGCCTTCCTGCGGCGCTGCTTTTTCCATTACATCCGCTTTCCCGACAAGGAGACGATGACGAAGATCGTCGACGTCCATTTCCCGGGCCTGAAGCCCGCCTTGTTGCGCGAGGCGCTGGAAGTGTTCTTCGAACTGCGCGAAATCCCGGGTCTGAAGAAAAAGCCTTCGACCTCGGAGCTGCTCGACTGGCTCAAGCTGCTGCTGGCCGAGGACATCCCGCCCGAAGCGCTGCGCAGCAAGGACCAGAAGACCGCCATCCCGCCGCTGCACGGCGCGCTGCTGAAGAACGAACAGGACGTGCATCTCTTTGAGCGCCTGATTTTCATGGCCCGCCACAACCGCTGAGGCGGCGACGGAAGCGACGATGCTGATCGACTTCTTTCTCCACCTCAAGGCGAGCCGGCTGCCCGTATCGATCAAGGAATTCCTCACCCTGCTCGAAGCGCTGCAGCAGCACGTCATCGAGTACAGTCTCGATGACTTCTACGTCCTGTCGCGGGCTATCCTGGTCAAGGACGAAACCAACTTCGACAAGTTTGACCGCGCTTTCGGGGAATACTTCAAAGGGGTCGAGGCGCTGCCGGGGATGGACGTGCTGATCCCCGAAGAGTGGCTGCGCCGGGCGGTGAAGAAGCACCTGACCGACGCCGAACGCGCCAGGCTGGAGAAACTCGGCTGGGACAAGCTGATGGAAACCTTCAAACAGCGCCTGGCCGAGCAGAAGGACCGCCACTCGGGTGGCAGCAAGTGGATCGGCAGCGGCGGCACTTCACCCTTCGGTCACGGCGGGACGCATCCCGAGGGGATCCGGGTGGGTGGCCGGAGCGAGAACCGCTCGGCGGTCAAGGTCTGGGAAAAGCGCGAATACCGCAACCTCGACGACAGCGTCGAGCTCGGCACGCGCAACATCAAGGTCGCCCTGCGCCGCCTGCGCCGTTTTGCCCGCGAGGGGGCAGCCGAAGAGCTCGATCTCGAAGGCACCATCGCCGGCACGGCGCGTAACGCCGGCTGGCTCGATCTGCACATGCGCCCCGAACGCCACAACGCGGTCAAGGTGCTGCTCTTTCTCGACATCGGCGGCTCGATGGACGATCACATTCGCGTCTGTGAAGAGCTTTTCTCGGCCTGCCGCAGCGAGTTCAAGCATCTTGAACACTATTACTTCCACAACTGCGTCTATGACTACCTGTGGAAGGACAACCGGCGCCGCCATAGCGAGCGCATTCCCACCCCTGACGTGCTGCACAAGTACGGCAATGACTACAAGCTGATCTTCGTCGGTGACGCCGCGATGAGTCCTTACGAGCTCGTGCAGCCCAACGGCAGCATCGAATTCAACAACGCCGAACCCGGCGCCACCTGGCTGCGCCGGCTGGCCGACACCTGGCCGCACGCGATCTGGCTCAACCCCGAATCGGAGCATTCCTGGCAGTACCGGCAATCGACCTCGCTGATCTACAACCTGCTTGGTGGCCGCATGTTTCCGCTGACGCTCGACGGGCTGGCGCGGGGGATGCGCTTGCTGAGCAAGTAGCGCCGCCTTTTTTTCGTGGCGATCACGGAAGCCGCTTGCCCTGACGCGTGATCACGCGCTGGTGGCTGTACTCGCTGGCTGATGGTCGGGCCACGGTGCCACGCGCCAGCAGGTAGTCGACGAAGGTCTGGGTGTAGTTCAGATAGGTGTTCACGCTCTTGCCGGCCTGGTGGACCCGGGCGAGCGTCGCGTAGCCGTCGCCTCCGGCCGCCAGGTAGTCGCTGGTGACCACGGTGTAGCTTGCGTCCGGCTCGACCGCACGCCAGACGTCGCTTCCCTTGCGCTTCACTTCGACGCCGCTGAAACGGCTGCCGCGCGCCTGCGACAGGTCGAGCTGCCAACGCAGGCCAGCGGCGTAGGGATGCGATCCGTCCGATCCGCCGCGGTCGAGGTAATTGCCGACCGCATCCTCGAGCACCTCGACGAGCTGGCGGCCGGTCAGTTGCAGCTCGAAGAGAACGTTGGTGTAGGGGAGAACCGTGTAGGCGGTACTGAAGGTGATATCGCCCTGGGGCAAGGGGGTGCGGATGCCGCCGCCGTTCTGCAGGGCGATGTCGGCGAGTTTGCTGGCCTGGCGGTAGGCTTCCGCAACGGCCTGGGCAACGTCGCTGCCGCGGGCCAGCGTGTTGGCTTCCTCGCAGCCGGCGACACCGCTGCTGCGGTTGGTCGATTCGCCGGGGACGCGAACGAGACAAAGCGATTGGCTGGCGATACCGATCTTCTGCCGCTTCATGTCATCGAGGCGGCCGGCGTAGCGCGCGAGTTCAGCCTGGGCAATCGGGTCCGGCGCAACGACACGGGCGCCGGAGCCGCTGAGCTGGCCGAGAATCCGCGCCCGCTGTGCCGCGTCCACCGCAACGAAGGCGCCGCTGCCATCCTTCTGACGGAAGTCATCGCCAATCGGCAGCGTTACCTCGCCGCTGCAGCTAGCCACCGCCCCCCGGTCGTTGAAGCGCACCTGCAACAGGCCGAAGAGCTTGGCATACTCCCACGCCTGGGCGATGCAGACCGGATCGCCGTCGCGGTTGCGGGCCACGGTGGGATACGGACCCGAGGACGAGGTGATGCCGATGGCCGAGAAATCGCCGAGCAGCGTATGCGAATCGCCACCGATGATCGCGTCGACGTCGGTCAGCCGGGCGGCCATCGCCAGGTCAGCGTCGTAGCCCTGATGGGTAACCAGGATGATGTGACGGATGCCCCGGGCGCGCAGGGCGTCGATGGTTTGCTGGGCGGTATCGACCTCGTCGAGGAAGCGGGTGCCGGGCAGCGGCCGTGAAGAGTTCATCGTCTTCCCGCTCACCTCGATGCCGATGATGCCGACCGTGACGGCGCCGAACTGCTTCAGCAGATAGGGTTGAAGGTAGTCATTCGGGGTCCGTGGCGCCAGCGGCGAGCCAATTGCCGGCGCGACGTTGGCGGCCAGAACGGTCGTCCGGCACTGGCCGCTGCGCAGGAGATCGAGAAAGCGCCGCAGGCCCGCGTCACCCTCGTCGAACTCGTGGTTGCCGAGTTCGAAAGCGTCGAAGCAGACCGTGTTCATCAGAGCCGCATCGGCCTCGCCGTTGTAGAGGGTGTGGTAGAGCGTGCCGGTCATCGCGTCACCGGCGTGAATCTTCAGCAGATTGGGGAGTTGGGCACTGGCCCTGAAAAGGGTCGTCAGACGGGGAAAACCGCCGGCCTCGACGCGTGTCGGGACGCCATCGAGCACCAGTTCGAAATCCCGGTGGGGTTCGAGGTTGGAATGGTGGTCGTTGATATGGGCGATACTGATTTCCAGGCCAGCTACCGGGATGGGTGGCGGCAGGGGTGGCGAATGGCAGGCGGTCAGGGCAAGCGCCAAGGCGACGCCGGCCGGCAGGACGCTGGAGCAGGAGGTTTTGCGCATGGGAGCAGCTCCGAAGAAGAGTCTGGGGAGTTGGCGAAAGGTGTACTCGAGACTGCACAGCATAAACGCAGCCGACGCCCTTGGGTCATTGCCAAGAAAGAACATCGTCGAATTCCCAGAAAGAGGGCAGTTGCTGGCCAAGGAATTTCTTTCCATGAAGGGGGGAAGCGCGCCGGGCCGGCACGGGCGTGGCGGAAAGTTGCCCTGGTAAAGTACTCGGAATCACCGGTAACGCTTGGCGGCCCTGGTTCGGGCGGTCGAAGCCTTGCCGGCGGATCGCCGCCAGGGCCCATGCTGCTCACGGCTTGCTGTCTTTGTGAATCCCCCGGGAACTGCTAGACTCGCGCTGGCCTGCCGATGACGGCAGCGCCGTGGGGATTTTCGGTGCCAGCCAGCGCCGCCTTTTTGAGGAGGAGACAAGATGGGGTTTTTTGATTTCGTCAAGGAAGCAGGCGAGAAACTCTTTCGTGCCAAGGATGCAGAGGCCGCGTCAGCCGAGCTTGCCAGTGCTCCGGATGACGAGGCGGCGAAAGCGCGCCTTGACGAGTTGAACCGTACTGCCAGCGAAGCGATCGAGGCGTACATCAATACCCAGGCCCTGCCGGTGACCGGTCTGACGGTGACCTTCGACGGCGCCAGTGGCGTGGCGACGGTATTCGGCGTCGCCGGCGACCAGGCGAGCAAGGAAAAGATCCTCTTGTGCTGTGGCAACGTCACCGGCGTGTCCCAGGTCAACGACATGATGTCGGTCGACCAGAGCGAACCGGAGGCGACCTTCTACACGGTCGTTTCGGGTGACAACCTGTCGAAGATAGCCAAGCAGCACTACGACAACCCGAACAAGTACATGCTGATCTTCGAGGCCAACAAGCCGATGCTCAGCCACCCGGACAAGATCTATCCCGGGCAGGTGCTGCGCATTCCGCCGCTGTAGAGAGTTTCGTCCCTGTGGGCTGAATCTCCTCGTCCGCAGGGGTGGCCGGCAAGGCGGTGAAGGGGGCAGGTCACCGGCTTGCAGAACTCGTGGCCGGCCGTTTCGGGGGCGGTACTTTTACTGGGAGTTGGCGATGGGAATCGTCTGGACAATCGTTCTTGGCTTTGTAATCGGCGTGATCGCCAAACTTCTGCTTCCGGGTAGGCAGAACATGGGATTCATCGTCACCGTTCTGCTCGGAATCGGCGGTTCCCTGTGCGCCGGCGTGGTTGGTCAGTTTTTCGGCTGGTACCAGGCCGGGGAAGGGGCCGGATTCATCGCCTCCGTGATCATGGCGGTGATCCTCCTGGTGATCTACGGCAAGATTCGCGGCGGGTCCTAGCCGCGCCGGCTTCCTGCCGTCGCACGGTCCCGGGGGCCCTACGGCTGGCGAGGGGCGGCAAGGCGCTCGACCATGGCGCGCACGGCCTTGATCTGCAGGCCATCGCGCGTGTGGTAGTCGCTCCCGAATAGCCCCACCAGTCCCAGCAGGCAAAGGGGTTGTTTACCCACTTCCACGAGCCGAACGCCAGGCCGTGGCGCGGAATGGTCTGCGGGTAGAGGACGACGATGCGGTTGTTGTCGGCCCAGGCGTTGTAGCCGGCGCCATCGACGAAGCGTCGCCCGATCTGCGCCGCGCTCTGACGGCAGCCGTGGAAGGCGACATGCACCCGGCAGGCGCTGCTGCGGCAGGCCTGCGGCACATAGACGTAAGCCTCGTCGGCGAGTCCCGGCATCGATCGGCTTGCCATCGACGAAAGGCCGCTGGTCGAAAACCAGCGGCTCACCGCGCGCGGGCGGTGCGGGGGCTGCAGCGGGCCAAGCAGGTGCGTGAGCATTTCGCCGGCTGGATCGAGATCGCCACAGCGGTTGATGAACGGCGCCCGGGCGCTGCTGCAGGCGCGGCCTGCGGGTCGGCGACCGAGATCATGGCGTGCGCGGCCTCGGGCACCTTGACGAAAGCGAATCGCGGCCGGGGCAAGCCATTCGCCATAGAAAGCGGCCAGCTCTCGACACCGCGGTGTCTACGACGCTCGTCCTTGCCGCCGGACAGCAGCCACACGCGGTCGTCGCGCAGATGCTCCAGGGGATCGATGCGGCCCGCCCGCGCGATCGCTTCGGCGCTGGGCGGCGCAGTTCGGCGACGGTCGGCAGTGGCGCCCACGAAGAGGGCGACATGCAACGGTGAGCGCACGCCGGTCGATCCTTCGGCGCAGTAATACGGTCCGCCGGCGAGTACGCCGGCGCCGCGCACCAGCTTCGAGTGCGCGACCTGGAACTGCACCGCCATGTAGGCGCCCGAAGAAACCCCGGAGACCGTCAGCTCGCTCAGATCGGCGCCGAGCGCCGGCAGTGCGGGCGCCGCAGGCTGTGTTGCTGCCCAGGCAGAGCGACAGGCTCAGCAGCAGTGCCGCAAGGCTGCGCGGGGCGCGGCGATCGGGGCCATGAAGTTGGTAGCAGGCACGAAGATGATGCTTCGGAGCGGCTGTGAACAACGGCTGCAGCGCCAGGAACCCCTCTTCCCGCTGGCTCGGGAATGGCAGCGAGGATCACGCTTGCTGGCCAACCATTCACCAGCTGTCCGGCAATGGTAGCAGATTGGCTTGTCGCCTGCCGGCCCGCCGGCCGACCAGCAAGGAGCATCCGCCTTGTTTCCGCATCAAGGCGCCCCTAAACTAGGCGCTCCCTCACTCCTCCACCGCGTTTGGCGCGGATCGCCATGCACCCGTCGTCCGTCGTCATCGACTCCAAGCTGCCCTGGGTCGGGACCACCATCTTCACCGTGATGTCGAAGCTCGCCGCCGACTGCGGCGCGATCAACCTGTCGCAGGGCTTTCCTGATTTCCAGGCCGAGCCGGCGCTCTTCGACGCCACGCTGGCCATGCGATGCGCGGGCGAAACCAGTATCCGCCGATGGCCGGTGTGGCCGAATTGCGCGCGGCGATCGCCGACAAGGTCGCAGCGCTCTATGGCGTAGAGTACGACGTCGACAGCGAAATCACCGTCACCGCCGGTGCGACGCAGGCATCTTCACCGCCATTGCCGCGTTCGTGCGCAGTGGCGACGAGGTGATCGTTTTCGAGCCGGTCTACGACAGCTACGTGCCGGCGATCGAGACGGTCGGTGGCAAGGCGGTCTACGCCACGCTGCGCTTCCCGGATTACCGGCCCGACTGGGAGCAGCTGCGCTCGCTGCTCAGCCCGCGCACGCGGATGATCATCATCAACTCGCCGCACAACCCGACCGGCAGCCTGCTCGAGCCGACGATCTGGCGCGCTGGCCGAGCTGACGCGCGATACCGATATCGTCGTGCTTTCCGACGAGGTCTACGAACACATCGTTTTCGACGGGCGCAGCACCAGAGCGTCGCTGCCCATCCGGAACTGGCGGCGCGCAGCATCGTCGTCTCGTCGTTCGGCAAGACCTATCACATCACCGGCTGGAAAGTCGGCTACGTGCTGGGGCCTTCGCGAACTGATGAGCGAGTTCCGCAAGGTCCATCAGTTCAACGTGTTTACGGTCAATACGCCGTGCCAGTTGGGGATCGCCGAGTACATGCGCGACGCCTCGCGCCACCTCGGCCTGGCGGCGTTCTACCAGGGCAAGCGCGAGTTCTTCCGCAGCCAGTTGCGCGGCTCGCGCTTCGAGTTGCTGGCCTGTCGCGGTACCTACTTTCAACTGGCGCGTTACAGCGCGATTCCGATCTGCCTGACCGCGAGTTTGCCCGCTGGCTGACCCGCGAGGCCGGCGTGGCGGTGATTCCGGTGTCCGTGTTCAACCACGATGGTCGGGACGACCGCGTCGTGCGTTTCTGTTTCGCCAAGCAGGAAGCGACACTGGCCGCCGCCGGTGAAAAGCTGCGGCGTCTGTAAGGGCTTCACAGCGACTCGCCTTGCACCTATAATCGCGCGCCGGTCCGGATAGACAGTCCAGGCATTGCCAATCACCCGTTGAAGGAGACGTCATGAGCATGATGCAGGAGTTCAAAGAGTTTGCCATGAAGGGCAACGTCATGGATCTCGCCGTTGGCGTGATCATCGGCGGTGCTTTCGGCAGGATTGTCGATTCGGTGGTGGCTGACCTGATCATGCCCTTCATCGCCTGGGTCATGGGTGGCAAGCTGGATTTCTCAGGGATGTTCCTGGTCCTCGGCACCATCCCCGAAGGCACCGTCAGGAACCTCGATGCGCTCAGGAAGGCGCAGGTGCCGGTTTTTGCCTACGGCAACTTCCTCACCATCCTGGTCAATTTCATCATCCTTGCCTTCATCATTTTCATGATGATCAAGCAGATGAATCGCCTGAAGCGGAGCGAGCCGGCCCCTGCGCCAGCACCGGAGCCGGAGGCAGCCGAGGAAGTGCTGTTGCTGCGCGAGATTCGCGACAGCCTGAAAAAGTAGCGCCCGTTCCGGGTGGGTCAGTGAATGGCGTTCAGTTGCGTGGCGCCGTTCCAGTATCCGTACAAGCCAGCGAGTCGGGCCGTCGCGCGACCTGGGGTGGTCACTTGCCGAGTCCCTTGCCGGTGTCGCCCGCAATCACCAACGTCAGTTGATCGGGATCGATGTACTTGCGGAAAGCAGCGCTGACCTGCTCGGGGCTGACCGCCAGCACTTTGGCCTCGAAGTCCCGGGAAAACTGCCAGTTGCGGTCGAGGTCGAGAAAAGATATCCAGCGCGCGGCGACTGCGCTGTCCTGCGAGCGCGCGACAGCGCGTGCTTCGACAATCCCCTTCTTGGCCTCGGCAACCTCGCTGGCCGTGAAGCCGTCGCTGCGGACTCGCCGCACTTCTTCCAGGAAGGCCTGCTCGGCGCGGGCGGCGTTCTGCGGCGCAACCATGGCCGCAACCGTCCAGCTTGACAGCCGCTGGCGACTACCCATCGACAAGCTCGATCCGGCGCTGTAGCTGAGCCCCTCCTTCTGCCGCAGACGATCCAGCAGTCGGCTGCTGAGTCCGCTGCTGCCGCCGAAGATATGGTTGGCGACGTAGAGCGCCGGTGCGTCGGCGTCGTCATCGCGCAGCGTGAAATCGAGACGTGCGCGCAGGAAGGCATTCTCCTTATCCGGCGTGTCGATCACCAGCCGTCGCGGCGCCACGTGGCCGTATTCCCGGTCAAGGCGCTGATAGTCCGACCTTGAGGTATTCCCGGGAAACAGCCGGCGCAACTCATCCTCGATCAGCTTCTCATCGAAGTCACCGACGATCGCGATTTCGCCACGGGCGGTTCCGATCAGATCGCGCCGATAGCTGATCACGTCGTCAAGGGTGACCTGGCGCAGATGTTGAATACGTTCTGGCAGCGTTGAGTGGTAACGAGGATCAGCAGGCGGGTAGCGGTTGAAATATGCGTTCAGGGCGTCGCTCGACAGTTCTTCGGGACTGTCGAGCTGGGACTGGAGGTTCGTCAGGTACTCGCGCCGCAGTTCTTCGAACTCCTCCGGCGGGAAGCTGGCGTCGCGGAACATCTGGGCAACCAGCCCAAGCGCTTCTGGCAATTTGTCCCGCGTCGTTTCAAACTGAGTCAGGCCGCCCCGGATCTTCAGGCGGGTGATCTCGTCGGCTATCTGCTGGCGGTTCAGGCGGTCGGTGCCGCGGGTGAGCATGGACATCGCGAGCGCGCCGCTGAGCTTGCGGTCCTTCAGTGAGCTCTCATCGCCCCAGCGAAAGCGCATCGCCACGTTGACGGTCTGCCCGCGGTTCCTTTTCGGCAACAGCGCAACCTTGAGGTCAGCGAAGGTTTGCAGCCGCGTGCGTCGCTCCAGGTTGTCGTAAGACGGGTCGAAGGCCTCGCCGGTATCGCCTTTTTCCTCTGGCTTGAAATCGGCCAGCAACTGCGCCGCAGTCGGCGCCTGGGGAAGCACGGCACGCTGCGGCGAATCGTCGGGGATGAAGGTGCCGAGCACACGATTGTCGCGTACCAGGTACCTGCCGGCGGCAGCGTCAAGCTGCTCGGCCTTGATCCGGTCCAGTTGATCACGGGCGTAGAAGAAGAGTCGCCAGTCGCCGAGCGCGATGTACTCGGAAAGCGTCACCGCGAACGCTTCCGGGTCAGCCAGTGCGCGCTCATAGGCCGTGCGCGCCTGCTCGAGTGCGCGACCGAGTTCGCTGGCCGTCGTGCCCTGGCGCGAAAAACCGCCCTCGACCACCTCGATCATCCGGTCGCGAACCGGCTCCAGTGCTGCGCCCTTGTTGACCACGGCGCCAAAGACCACGAAGCCAGGCTCGCGCGTATTGATCGTGTACGCGAAAACCTGTGACGCCAGTCCCGGCTGGACCAGCGCACGGTAGAGGCGACCATTTGGCGTGTCACCGAGGATCTCGGCCGCCATGCCGATGGCGTCGGCGTCGGCGTGCAGGCTGGACGGTGTCCGATAGGCCACGGTCACGAGCTGCACTTCGCCCTTGCGTCGCAGCACGAACTGGCGCTCGCCATCGGCCGTTGGCTCCTGTGTCCAATGTTCCGGTAGTGTACGGCTCGGCCGTGGCAGCTTGCCAAAGGTGGCGACAATCCAGTTGAGCGTTTCCTGTTCATCGAACTTGCCAGCCACCGTCAGGACCGCGTTGTCCGGCTGGTAGTACTTCCGGTAGAAAGCCTGCAGGTTCTCGATCCGGACGTTCTCGATGTCGCTACGGGCGCCGATCGTGTTGTTGCCATAGTTGTGCCAGTCGAAAAGCATTGACTGCAGCCGCTTGAACATCACGCTCGCCGGCTCGTTCTCTCCCATCTCGAATTCATTGCGAACGACGCTCATTTCGCTCTCGAGGTCTTTCCGGGCGATGAAGGAATTGACCATCGCGTCGGCGCTCCAGGACAGCGCCCACTTGAGGTTGTCGTCACTGGCGGGAAAGGTGAGATAGTAATTCGTCCGATCGAGCCAGGTCGTGCCGTTGATCTCGAATCCGCGCGCCTGGAATTGCCGGGTCGGGTCGGGGAAACGCTTCGACCCCTTGAAGATCAGATGTTCGAGGAGATGGGCCATGCCGGTCTCGCCATAATTTTCATGGCGGGAACCGACCAGATAGGTGACATTGACGGTGGCGGTCGGCTTGGCCGCATCGGCGAAAAGGATGAAGCGCAGGCCATTGGCCAGTCGGTACTCACTGATGCCCTCGACCGTTGACAGCTTTTCGATGCCGCTGGGCAGCATCGTCGGTACAGCCGGTCGGGCAGAGGCACCCGTCGGTGCGAAGGCTAGCGCGAGCCACGACAGCACCCAGACCAGAGTCTTCATCCATCGCTTCATTGCCACCACTCCATACGATCCCCAGGTTGCCGAAAACGACCTGCTTGCTGCGTTGCTGCAAGCTGCAGGCGGGCAGATCATACGCTGCCAGAATAGAAACGGCCCGCGCAGAGGGAGGGCTGGGCGGGCCGGGTGAAGCCGTCACTGTCACGCGAGAGGGGAGGGGTGGGGAGAGCGTGGCAGCGACGGAACAGATGATAGCCAAGCCGGCGCCGTTGAGCTGTGGTGTCTCTGTCTTCCTTGTGTAACGGCCTGTGATCTGTCGGCCAGTGATCGTCCGAACGGGGACCGGAGCAGTGGTCTCTCGAAGCGGCGTGGATGTCTATTGCCTTTCCCTCGCGGGTACTGGCATTATCTACGGTTGAAGTCGCGTCACTAACCCCGCAACACGCCGCCGGCAGATCGCCCGTCAAGTCGGCGTCAAACAAAACCCCAGGAGGAGCGAGCAATGAATCAGGAAGCGAATGACACCGGTGTGGCGACAGTTATTTTCGAGCGCCTGGAAAAAGAGCGGCTGCCGCGAGCCCTCGACCTGAAGGCAAAGGTCGATGCGGGCGGGCGGCTCGACGACATGGACATTGCTTTTCTGGAGCGCGTGTTTGCCGATTCGGAAGATCTCAAGCCCCTCCTGGACCGACACCCGGAATACCACGAACTCGCGTCAAAAATGATGAGGCTGTACCAGGAGATCACCGCCAGGGGGCTCGAAAACGAGAAGTAAGCCTGAGAGGATCCTCACAGCCTGGAGAATTTCTGCCTGGCAATGATGATCCTCGTTGTCATTCCCGCGCAAGCGGGAATCCACATTGTGTATCTTGTCTTATTTATGGGCGATCCGGTGCACGGCGGAGATTGCCCCTGGGCGGAAATGACGGCTGTCATCGCCGCCGCCGTTCTTCACGCCGCTGACGCAGCCAACCGGGTGCGCCTCAAGTTGACCAGCCTTGCCTGTCCTCCTCCGCCGACGGTTCATCGGCCGTCCCCACTTCGTCGCGCCCGTGCCACTGGCGAATCGCCTGGCGCATCGTCGGGTAGACGCGCTGGTGCATTGACTGATCGGGGTGGCCGGTGGCCTCCAGCCAGCGTTCGAACTCGATCTGCCGGCCGGCAAGCGTCAGCGTGATGTTCTGCGCCGCGAGTTCCGCGTCCAGTCGCTCAAGCGTGTCGATGCCGGTGATGTCGAGACTGGTCATCGGGATCAGATCGAGCACCACACGTTCGACGGGGGCCTTCTGGCGGGCGATCGCACGCTGCAGTTCGCTGCGGAAATGGCTGGCGTTGAAGAACACCAGCGGACCACAGAAGCGCAGCAGGAGCAGGCCGTCGATGGTCGTCGCTTCGGGAAAGAACAGGCGGTTGTACAGGCCGGGTCGGCCGGGGACATTGACCAGCTCCTCGCACGCCGGGCGCGCCACACGGCGGATGAACATCAGCAGGGCCAGCGTCACGGCCAGCATGATCGCCTTGATGGCGCCAAAGGCGAGAACGCCGAGCATCGTGATCGCTCCCAGCACCAGCGCGGCGCGCTCCACCTGGTGGTAGCGCCGGAAGACCTGCAGGTCGAGCAGCGACCAGGAGGCAAAAAGCAGCACCACGCCAAGCGCGGGGATCGGCAACCAGGCCAGCGAGCCGGTACCGACCAGCAGCAGCAGCGAGATCGCCAGCGCGGCGATGACGCTGACCATCTGGGTACGTCCGCCGTTGGCGTCGTTGACCGCCGTGCGGGAATCGGCACCGGTGACGGCAAAGCCCTGCGACAGCGCCGAGACGATATTGGCCATGCCAAAGGCGGCAAATTCACGGTCCACATCGATATCGTAGCCGTTGCGTTCGGCGAAGCTGCGCGCGGTGAGCATGCCGCTGGTAAACAGCACCAGCGCCAGACCGGCGGCCGAACCGGCCAGGTCGCCGACTTCGTGCAGCGGCAGGTCGGGCCACTCTAGGTCCGGCAGACCGCTGGCCACCGGGCCGATCAGCGCCACGCCCATCTGATCCAGCCGCAGCAGATAAGCCGCCAGACCGGCAAGGATCATGGTCATCAGCGACGCCGGCACGCGCTTCGACAGGCGCGGCATCAGCAGCATCACCGCCACGCTGCCCAGCGACAGGAGAACGGTCGGCCAGTGTGCCTTGAGGACGAGCTCGGGGATTTCGAGTACCTGGCGAAAGAATCGCGTTGCTTCCGGCTTGCTGCCGAGCACCTTGCCCAACTGGCCAATCATGATCGAGATCGAGACACCATTGAGCAGGCCCACGAGGATCGGCCGGGCGAGAAAATCGGCCAGACCACCGAGCCGCAAAAAGCTCGCCGCAACGCAGAAGACCCCGGTGAGCAGCGTCAGGGCAATGGTGAATGAAAGGTACATCCCACTGTTGCCCGCCGCCAGCGGCGCCACCACGGCGGCGATCATGGCGCAGGTCGCGGCGTCGGGACCAATGATCAACTGGCGCGAGGTGCCGGCGAGCGCATAGACGATCATCGGCAGGATCGAGGCATAGAGGCCGGTCGACGGACTGAAGCCGGCCAGTTGCGCGTAGGCGATGGCCACCGGGATGGCCACCGCGGCGACCGAAAGCCCGGCCTTGCAATCGTGTGGCCAATCCGCCGCACGGTACTTGACCAGGGGTTGCAGGCCGGGCAGCAGGCGATTCAGATGAGCAATGGCGGTCATGGCGATCCTTTCCTTCGGGTTCAATCGCCGTCGATGGCATCGATCGCTTGCCTGACGGGAGCGGCATTGTACTGGAAAGCCATCAGCCGCCGAGGGCCGAGAGCGAGCGCGTCGCTCTCGAGACCGCGGCCCGGTGGCGTGGGCCACCTCACAGCCGGGGTTGCCGGCGGACTCTGCGCCAGTGCGCCAAGCCGGCGGAGCTGACCGCAACGGTGAGCGAGTTGTCGGAAAAATTTACACTGATCGCGCCCTGATCCCTGGATGGGAAATAAAAAATCCTTATATCAAAGCTTTTCTGAAGTTGGAACGACTATTGCTTTGATCGCCTGTCTCGGATCGTTTCCCGATCGATCCCTGGCAATCAATGATCGACGTTTGCAGAAGGCGCCCTGAATGCTTCCCTTGGCCACTGTCTCGTGCTTTGAATCTCTTTGGCGATGAGCGCTGATACGGAAGATTTCGACTGCCACAACGCGCGTCGAACGGACAGAGGCTACGGAACTGCGGCTCCGCCGATCGGACCGCCTCACCAACCACCGCCTGCCATCGCGCCGGGCCAGATCATGGCCGCCTGCCTGCCGCAGTTACGGTCACCTGGCCAAACAGGCCAGGCGCCAGAATCGCCGCTCCGGGTGCCGGGTAGTTCCCTGATCGATACCGCGCATCCCGATGACCAAACGAGCCTGGGGTTGCCGGCGGCGAACGATCCGCTGATCAGGTCACTGGTCGTGGCTGAGCTCGATCGCGGAGCCGGGAAATCAGGGTCGGCGCACGGCGGCTCCGGCAAGCCGCAATCACCGTTGATCGAGCGGCGGCGGAGCGACCGCCGGCACATCGCGAGGCGACAGGATGATGGCCAGCGGAGCCACTGGCGTGTCGACGATCGGCGGGCAGGCGAGCGCCGGCGTCACGCCAGAGCGGATCTGGCGGTCGCTGATGTTGAGCAGCCGTGGCCTCCCGGCTTGCCCGCCAGGTCAGGCGATCCGGAAGCCATTTGCGTGTTCATCGCCTCGCAGCGCCGAGACCTCGTCGCGGCGCTTGGCTCGGGGCTGGCCAGTCAAACGGGCATGCATCTGGTCGGAGTTTGCCACGCTCAGATCAGGGATATCCGTGCTTTCGTTGCCCATGCCTCGCCTGACCTCATCCTGTTCGACACCGCGCTGCTCGCGCTTTTCGGGGCGGAGTGCCTTGAAGAACTCCGCGAAGCGGTTGTCGACGCAAAGCTCATCCTGATCTGGGATGACGCTCATCCGCTGGCGGTCGAAGAGATCGAAAAGCACGGCATCTGTGGCTGCATTCCGCTCCTCGCGTCAGCCCGTCACTACGCGCAAGCAATCCGTGAGGTGAGTCAGGGTGGGCTATGGCTGCCGCGCTGGATCATGAGTCGGGTATGCCGGCGAATCCTGGTGAGGGAAGGGTCGCCGGCCGAAGCCGCGAGCGCCCCGTCCACCACGCTGCCGGCACTGACCGCGCGCGAGCAGGCGATCGCCAGGCGCGCTGCGGCCGGCAAGACCAACAAGGAGATCGCGATCGAGTTGAACGTCTCCTCCGACACCATCAAGAAACACCTGGGGGCGGTTTTCGACAAGGTCGGTGTGCGCCGACGCAGCCAGTTGGCCTATTGCCTCGCGGTGCCCGGGCAGAGGAGGCCAGAGTAGATGATGACCGGTCGACGAATACGCTGGCGTAGCGCCGCGGCCCAGGGTCCGCGCGATCGGACGTGCCCTGGCGCCCTGCTCTCGGCAGATGCTGGCCGAGCGCCGTGCACTGGCTGTCGCCGCATGGGGTGGGAAAAGCCCTTGCCGTCGCATCCGACGACAGGGGAGCGGAGAGCCCAGGGGAAAGGTCGCCGGCCGTGCAAACGTACCCGTTTGGGGAATAGGCAAGCGGGCCTTCCGAAGTTATGGTTTTGGCACGTTTTGAGATCATCGAGGCGCCATCCGTCCCATTGACCTGGCGACCGAAGAGAACACCAACACCGACGTGCGGGCTGGCAACTGATCGGCCGTCACACGTTCGACGAAGAGCAGTCACGATTTTGCAGGGCAAAGCCGGGGCCGGCAGGGGTGCACGATGCCACCCGGCGACGCCCGAAGAGCACATTAACCATCGATTCAATTTCTTGGAGTAGGCAGCCATGGCGACGACACTGAAGACCAACCAGAGAGACTATTTCCCCGGCGAGACCGTCACCTTGACGCTGGGCGAGTTCGATCCCGGCTCAAGTTTCGTGTTTGCCGTGCGTGACAGCGCTAGCGATCCGGGTGACGATGGTGTGGCCAATGTCTATTCGCCTTTCTGGGTCACCGATGGCGGCTGGGGAGATCGTGATGGTCTGGTGAATGGGCAGATCGTTGCCCAGTGGGTCGTGCCCTCGGATCCCGATGGCTCCGGTCCTCTGGTGGCACCGGCCCTGCACGCCACGCTCGAGGTGACCGCGAGTACCGCGAGCACATCCGGGACGGGCGGGGTGGTCGTCGCGTCGACGACCTTTACGGATGCCAATCCAACCCCGGTACAGTTGTTTTATGTGCCGATGCCGGAGAATCAGCTATTGCAGGCGCTCCAGGCCATCGATACAGGAAATAGTTCTCCTGACCCAGTCAACCCGATGCAGACCTATATCTCCATTGCGGCCTCGAATAGCGGAACATGGATCTACTATGACCACTGGGAAGACGGTTACGAAGCCGATATCTCCAACCCGACTCAGGCCACTACACGGGTCTGGGGGGACGGGAACCTCGCCAATGGCGTTGCACCGGGCACTGTCAATGATCTGATCACCGCGGGCACCGTGCTTGTCCTCAACAATCCGGTGGATACAAACAATCCGCTGCCGACCGACTACGATGGCGGCGACAAATTCGCCGCCTCCAAAACGGTAGCCGTGACGCGCGTTGGCTGGGCAAGCGGCTCCGATACGCTGCTCGCAGGCAGCGTGGAAGTCCTCGATACGAACAACTGGGGGACCAGTTTTCGTGCCCCGGTCGGGCAGAACATCCCTAATACCGACTCTTTCCAGATGTTCGAGTACACCGGCCTGTTCATTCAGGCTGGTGAAGGGGGTGCGGTCATCAATGTGGATGTCAACGCCAACGGCTTGGTCGATGCCGGTGACGTCGTGAATGTAGCGCTCGCCGAGGGAAAGAGTTACCTGGTCAATGACGGAGTCAATATTGGCGCGACGGTCACCTCCAGCAAGCCGGTTCAGGTCGATATCCTGACTGGCGACATTGGTTCCAACTATGAAAGCCGCGATTCTGCACTGTTGCCGACCAATCTGTGGTCGAACAACTACTACACGCCTGTTTCGACTCAGGACGCCAATGCGACCACCGTGTGGCTCTACAATCCCGGCGCGACGTCAATTAATGTGACCTACACGTACCGTTCCAATAGTACGACGACGCCATCAACGACAATCACAGTGGCTGCCAACAGCTACGCCAAGCAGGTCATCCCTGACGGCTCGGGCGCGCGTTTCCATACGGCGAGCGGAGCGAACTTTTACGCCTTCTCGACCACTGACTCGAACAGCGGGCAAAGTGATGGGGGGGGGAACCAAGCCTATGACTGGGGTTTTACCCTGATCCCGCAGTACTCGCTAACGAATCAGGTGCTCATCGGACTTGGAATCGGTCGCGATCCTACATCGGGCACCAATCCCAACGAAAACGGCAATCCGGTCTGGGTCACACCCATCGGCAATGGCAATACGCCGGTCAACGTCTATGTCGATCGCAATAACGATGGCGTGGTTGACCAAACCCTGAGTCTCAGGGAGCTGGAGCGGGCCAAGGTATTCGATCCCGACGGTAACCAGACCGGCATGCGGATCTATACCGATGCGCCAGGGGTGAAATTGGCAGCCGCCTGGGGCCAGGATCCGGCCAGCGCCAGTCCCGGAGCGCCGGGTCTGGACGTCGGCACGGGAGTGCCGCCGTTGCCGCAGTTTGGTGCAGGAAAGAATGGTACGTTACTGGTAGATGCTGACGGTGGTGGGCAAATCACCGCCGGTGACACGCTGTTGTACACGATTACCATCCCGAACATCAGCACCGTGCCCGTGCCAGACGTGAAGCTGCAGGACATTCTGCCTGCGGATACTACGTATATCTCCAACAGCACGAAGATCAATCGCGGTGATGGTCTGGGTTTCGTTTCTATTCCCGATGCCGGAACAACACCCTTCCCCCTGGACGAGGGGGGTGCCATCCTCGGTACGATCCCGGTCGGAAAGACGTACACGGTTACCTTTGAAGCCAGGATTGACGCGTTCAAGGATCTCGATCCGGGACGGATCGCCATCGTGAACAACGGCACGGTCAACGCTCTCGGTGAGACCAAGCCGATTTCCGACACGACGCCCCTCTACTTCTTCACCAATATCGACATCGAGAAGTTCACCAACGGCGAGGACGCGGATACCCCGACTGGTCCCGTACTACTGGTTAACTCACCGGTCGTGTGGACCTATGAGGTGAAGACCACCGGCAACGTCTGGCTTTCGGGAATCTCTGTCACTGACAGCGTTTTTGGCGTGAATCCCGTCAAAGTGGATGCCAACAACGATACGTTCAACGACGGCGACACCAATAAAGACAACATTCTCCAGACAGGTGAAACCTGGCTGTACCAAGCCACTGGCATCGCCACCACGATTGGGCAATACACGAATACCGGCACGGCCACCGGAACGCCGGTCTATGGTAACGGGACAACAGTCGTTCCAGGTTTGGCGAATCCGGTCGTCGACACCGATCCCAGCCATTACTTCGGGTCGAACGCCACCATCGATGTGGAAAAATACGTCTCCATTGACGGTGGCGCGAACTGGGTCGATGCGGACCTGGCCACGGGCCCGTACCTGAGCAGCGGCACCGACCCGCAGTTCAAGTTCGTGGTCACCAACACCGGCAACGTTGATCTGGCCAACGTCACCCTGACCGACAGCGACTTCAACATCGACGGGGCTGACAAGAGCGTGAGCATTGGCGCCCTGGCGGCTGGCGCGAGCTATGAGCTCATCTACGCCGACGCGGCGTGGGCGGCTGGACAACACACCGACACCGCCACGGCGAGCGGTGAGTACACCGACGACAATGGCGACACCACCACCCCGACCGACACGGACGACGCCAACTACTTCGGGTCGAACGCCACCATCGATGTGGAAAAATACGTCTCCATTGACGGTGGCGCGAACTGGGTCGATGCGGACCTGGCCACGGGCCCGTACCTGAGCAGCGGCACCGACCCGCAGTTCAAGTTCGTGGTCACCAACACCGGCAACGTTGATCTGGCCAACGTCACCCTGACCGACAGCGACTTCAACATCGACGGGGCTGACAAGAGCGTGAGCATTGGCGCCCTGGCGGCTGGCGCGAGCTATGAGCTCATCTACGCCGACGCGGCGTGGGCGGCTGGACAACACACCGACACCGCCACGGCGAGCGGTGAGTACACCGACGACAATGGCGACACCACCACCCCGACCGACACGGACGACGCCAACTACTTCGGGTCGAACGCCACCATCGATGTGGAAAAATACGTCTCCATTGACGGTGGCGCGAACTGGGTCGATGCGGACCTGGCCACGGGCCCGTACCTGAGCAGCGGCACCGACCCGCAGTTCAAGTTCGTGGTCACCAACACCGGCAACGTTGATCTGGCCAACGTCACCCTGACCGACAGCGACTTCAACATCGACGGGGCTGACAAGAGCGTGAGCATTGGCGCCCTGGCGGCTGGCGCGAGCTATGAGCTCATCTACGCCGACGCGGCGTGGGCGGCTGGACAACACACCGACACCGCCACGGCGAGCGGTGAGTACACCGACGACAATGGCGACACCACCACCCCGACCGACACGGACGACGCCAACTACTTCGGGTCGAACGCCACCATCGATGTGGAAAAATACGTCTCCATTGACGGTGGCGCGAACTGGGTCGATGCGGACCTGGCCACGGGCCCGTACCTGAGCAGCGGCACCGACCCGCAGTTCAAGTTCGTGGTCACCAACACCGTGACGTTGATCTGGCCAACGTCACCCTGACCGACAGCGACTTCAACATCGACGGGGCTGACGCCGACGCGGCGTGGGCGGCTGGACAACACACCGACACCGCCACGGCGAGCGGTGAGTACACCGACGACAATGGCGACACCACCACCCCGACCGACACGGACGACGCCAACTACTTCGTCGAACGCCACCATCGATGTGGAAAAATACGTCTCCATTGACGGTGGCGCGAACTGGGTCGATGCGGACCTGGCCACGGGCCCGCTCACGCGGCGTGGGCGGCTGGACAACACACCGACACCGCCACGGCGAGCGGTGAGTACACCGACGACAATGGCGACACCACCACCCCGACCGACACGGACGACGCCAACTACTTCGGGTCGAACGCCACCATCGATGTGGAAAAATACATTGACGGTGGCGCGAACTGGGTCGATGCGGACCTGGCCACGGGCCCGTACCTGAGCAGCGGCACCGACCCGCAGTTCAAGTTCGTGGTCACCAACACCGGCAACGTTGATCTGGCCAACGTCACCCTGACCGACAGCGACTTCAACATCGACGGGGCTGACAAGAGCGTGAGCATTGGCGCCCTGGCGGCTGGCGCGAGCTATGAGCTCATCTACGCCGACGCGGCGTGGGCGGCTGGACAACACACCGACACCGCCACGGCGAGCGGTGAGTACACCGACGACAATGGCGACACCACCACCCCGACCGACACGGACGACGCCAACTACTTCGGGTCGAACGCCACCATCGATGTGGAAAAATACGTCTCCATTGACGGTGGCGCGAACTGGGTCGATGCGGACCTGGCCACGGGCCCGTACCTGAGCAGCGGCACCGACCCGCAGTTCAAGTTCGTGGTCACCAACACCGGCAACGTTGATCTGGCCAACGTCACCCTGACCGACAGCGACTTCAACATCGACGGGGCTGACAAGAGCGTGAGCATTGGCGCCCTGGCGGCTGGCGCGAGCTATGAGCTCATCTACGCCGACGCGGCGTGGGCGGCTGGACAACACACCGACACCGCCACGGCGAGCGGTGAGTACACCGACGACAATGGCGACACCACCACCCCGACCGACACGGACGACGCCAACTACTTCGGGTCGAACGCCACCATCGATGTGGAAAAATACGTCTCCATTGACGGTGGCGCGAACTGGGTCGATGCGGACCTGGCCACGGGCCCGTACCTGAGCAGCGGCACCGACCCGCAGTTCAAGTTCGTGGTCACCAACACCGGCAACGTTGATCTGGCCAACGTCACCCTGACCGACAGCGACTTCAACATCGACGGGGCTGACAAGAGCGTGAGCATTGGCGCCCTGGCGGCTGGCGCGAGCTATGAGCTCATCTACGCCGACGCGGCGTGGGCGGCTGGACAACACACCGACACCGCCACGGCGAGCGGTGAGTACACCGACGACAATGGCGACACCACCACCCCGACCGACACGGACGACGCCAACTACTTCGGGTCGAACGCCACCATCGATGTGGAAAAATACGTCTCCATTGACGGTGGCGCGAACTGGGTCGATGCGGACCTGGCCACGGGCCCGTACCTGAGCAGCGGCACCGACCCGCAGTTCAAGTTCGTGGTCACCAACACCGGCAACGTTGATCTGGCCAACGTCACCCTGACCGACAGCGACTTCAACATCGACGGGGCTGACAAGAGCGTGAGCATTGGCGCCCTGGCGGCTGGCGCGAGCTATGAGCTCATCTACGCCGACGCGGCGTGGGCGGCTGGACAACACACCGACACCGCCACGGCGAGCGGTGAGTACACCGACGACAATGGCGACACCACCACCCCGACCGACACGGACGACGCCAACTACTTCGGGTCGAACGCCACCATCGATGTGGAAAAATACGTCTCCATTGACGGTGGCGCGAACTGGGTCGATGCGGACCTGGCCACGGGCCCGTACCTGAGCAGCGGCACCGACCCGCAGTTCAAGTTCGTGGTCACCAACACCGGCAACGTTGATCTGGCCAACGTCACCCTGACCGACAGCGACTTCAACATCGACGGGGCTGACAAGAGCGTGAGCATTGGCGCCCTGGCGGCTGGCGCGAGCTATGAGCTCATCTACGCCGACGCGGCGTGGGCGGCTGGACAACACACCGACACCGCCACGGCGAGCGGTGAGTACACCGACGACAATGGCGACACCACCACCCCGACCGACACGGACGACGCCAACTACTTCGGGTCGAACGCCACCATCGATGTGGAAAAATACGTCTCCATTGACGGTGGCGCGAACTGGGTCGATGCGGACCTGGCCACGGGCCCGTACCTGAGCAGCGGCACCGACCCGCAGTTCAAGTTCGTGGTCACCAACACCGGCAACGTTGATCTGGCCAACGTCACCCTGACCGACAGCGACTTCAACATCGACGGGGCTGACAAGAGCGTGAGCATTGGCGCCCTGGCGGCTGGCGCGAGCTATGAGCTCATCTACGCCGACGCGGCGTGGGCGGCTGGACAACACACCGACACCGCCACGGCGAGCGGTGAGTACACCGACGACAATGGCGACACCACCACCCCGACCGACACGGACGACGCCAACTACTTCGGGTCGAACGCCACCATCGATGTGGAAAAATACGTCTCCATTGACGGTGGCGCGAACTGGGTCGATGCGGACCTGGCCACGGGCCCGTACCTGAGCAGCGGCACCGACCCGCAGTTCAAGTTCGTGGTCACCAACACCGGCAACGTTGATCTGGCCAACGTCACCCTGACCGACAGCGACTTCAACATCGACGGGGCTGACAAGAGCGTGAGCATTGGCGCCCTGGCGGCTGGCGCGAGCTATGAGCTCATCTACGCCGACGCGGCGTGGGCGGCTGGACAACACACCGACACCGCCACGGCGAGCGGTGAGTACACCGACGACAATGGCGACACCACCACCCCGACCGACACGGACGACGCCAACTACTTCGGGTCGAACGCCACCATCGATGTGGAAAAATACGTCTCCATTGACGGTGGCGCGAACTGGGTCGATGCGGACCTGGCCACGGGCCCGTACCTGAGCAGCGGCACCGACCCGCAGTTCAAGTTCGTGGTCACCAACACCGGTGACGTTGATCTGGCCAACGTCACCCTGACCGACAGCGACTTCAACATCGACGGGGCTGACAAGAGCGTGAGCATTGGCGCCCTGGCGGCTGGCGCGAGCTATGAGCTCATCTACGCCGACGCGGCGTGGGCGGCTGGACAACACACCGACACCGCCACGGCGAGCGGTGAGTACACCGACGACAATGGCGACACCACCACCCCGACCGACACGGACGACGCCAACTACTTCGGGTCGAACGCCACCATCGATGTGGAAAAATACGTCTCCATTGACGGTGGCGCGAACTGGGTCGATGCGGACCTGGCCACGGGCCCGTACCTGAGCAGCGGCACCGACCCGCAGTTCAAGTTCGTGGTCACCAACACCGGCAACGTTGATCTGGCCAACGTCACCCTGACCGACAGCGACTTCAACATCGACGGGGCTGACAAGAGCGTGAGCATTGGCGCCCTGGCGGCTGGCGCGAGCTATGAGCTCATCTACGCCGACGCGGCGTGGGCGGCTGGACAACACACCGACACCGCCACGGCGAGCGGTGAGTACACCGACGACAATGGCGACACCACCACCCCGACCGACACGGACGACGCCAACTACTTCGGGTCGAACGCCACCATCGATGTGGAAAAATACGTCTCCATTGACGGTGGCGCGAACTGGGTCGATGCGGACCTGGCCACGGGCCCGTACCTGAGCAGCGGCACCGACCCGCAGTTCAAGTTCGTGGTCACCAACACCGGCAACGTTGATCTGGCCAACGTCACCCTGACCGACAGCGACTTCAACATCGACGGGGCTGACAAGAGCGTGAGCATTGGCGCCCTGGCGGCTGGCGCGAGCTATGAGCTCATCTACGCCGACGCGGCGTGGGCGGCTGGACAACACACCGACACCGCCACGGCGAGCGGTGAGTACACCGACGACAATGGCGACACCACCACCCCGACCGACACGGACGACGCCAACTACTTCGGGTCGAACGCCACCATCGATGTGGAAAAATACGTCTCCATTGACGGTGGCGCGAACTGGGTCGATGCGGACCTGGCCACGGGCCCGTACCTGAGCAGCGGCACCGACCCGCAGTTCAAGTTCGTGGTCACCAACACCGGCAACGTTGATCTGGCCAACGTCACCCTGACCGACAGCGACTTCAACATCGACGGGGCTGACAAGAGCGTGAGCATTGGCGCCCTGGCGGCTGGCGCGAGCTATGAGCTCATCTACGCCGACGCGGCGTGGGCGGCTGGACAACACACCGACACCGCCACGGCGAGCGGTGAGTACACCGACGACAATGGCGACACCACCACCCCGACCGACACGGACGACGCCAACTACTTCGGTTTCGAACCAACCGGCTCCATCGGCGACTTCGTCTGGGAAGACCTCAACTACAACGGGAAGCAGGATGCAAACGAGCCAGGTATTGCCGGCGTCACGGTCAACTTGCTGGACACCAATGGCAACGTTGTCAAAACCACGCAAACGGGTTCCGGCAACGATCTCGGAAAGTATCTGTTTGGCAACGTTGCTCCAGGCGACTACAGCATCCAGGTAGTCAAACCGTCCAATGGCTATTTCTTCACCAAGCCGAATGTTCCCGGTGACGATGCTCTGGATTCAGACGTCGGCGATACGGGCCTTACGGCGATTTTCAATCTATCTGCCGGAGAGAATGATCTGACTGTGGATGCGGGTCTTTATCGCAAGGCCAACCTCGGTGACCTGGTCTGGCTCGACAGGGATAATGACGGTATTCAGGATAGTAATGAGAGGGGTGTGGATAAGGTCATAGTGAAGCTGCTGGACGCCAGCGGAGCACAGGTTGCCATGACCACTACCGATGCTTCTGGCAAGTACCTCTTCAGCAATCTGGACCCAGGCAGTTACAAGCTTGAGTTTGACAAGAGCCTTGCGCTGACCGGGGCGATCTCGGTGGCGAAATATCCGTGGAGCAGCAAGCAGAATCAAGGCAATGATGATGGGCTGGATTCGGATGTCGCAGGTTCTGGATTCAAAGCCACTACGGCCCTCTTCACGCTGGAGTCCGGCGAGAACGATCTGACCCAGGATGCGGCAATCACGCCAATTGTCATCGATCTCAATGGGGATGGCATCAAGACGATTGCCCGCGCCGATTCTCAGGGTACTTTTGATCTGTTGGGTACGGGTAGCGGCATAAACTCCGGGTGGTTGTCGGGTGATGACGGGTTCCTGGTGATCGACCGCAACGGCAACGGCAGCATCGATGACATTTCCGAGATGTTTGGCGGTTCCAGCAAGGGCGACGGGTTTGCCAAACTGGCCAGCTTCGACAGCAACGCTGACGGGATGGTGAATGCCAATGACGCCGACTTCGCCGGCCTCAAGATCTGGCGGGATGTCAATGGCAATCACCAGACCGATGACGGTGAGTTGATGAGCCTGGCGGATGCTGGTCTGGTTGGCTTGTCGATCAGCTACAGCGAGCTGCCGTTCCTGGACGCCAAGGGGAACCTGCATCTTGAGCGTGGCAGCGCAACCCGGGCCGATGGCAGTGTGGTGGACATGACCGATGTCTACTTCAACATTTCGGCCAGCGACGCGGCAGCGGCCGGTGTTCAGGCGCCCACCCTCGCCGAGCTGATGGGTAGCGACAACAGCTTCGACAGTCTGATGACTGATGTGGCGGCGGTTGCAGGACAGGAGCCGTTCGACACGGCCATGGGTGATGCGGCTGATTCCACGAATGGTGGCTGTGCTGCGGATTGGAGTGGGATGAACTCAATGGAGGTGCAGCTTATCGGTCAAGCCGAGGCGTCTTTCTCCGGCGTGTTCTGAGCATTGATTCATTGTCGAGTGCACACTGGTTCTGGTTTGACGCTGAAAGCGTTCCCGGTTTCTCCGGGAGCGGCTTTCAGCGGAACTGGAGTCGGTGTTCGACTTGCCGGAGTTCCTTCCTCAAGGCTCGCTTGTCCATAGGGGCCGTTTATCGCGCAGCCGAACGGCAGCAGATTGTGTGCCGGGTCGGTCGGGGAGAGCGTGGGTGCTGCCAGGAGAGCGTGTCTCCCCGAGGTCAGGCGCGCTGACTTGTCGCGAAGCTTGCCGTGGTGAGGAATGAAGGTGGTGCGCCGGGGTTTTCGGTCGGTGGGGCAGCCTTGCCAATTCGCGGAAGCTGACAGGGTTTGCTGCCGAGAGACCTGTCGTTGTTCTTTGCCGTGGGCCAGAGGCGGAACAGGGCCTTTGGTTTCGTTCAGGGCAAAGCAACGGGGTGTCGACCCTTTTTACAGTTCATTTTTCGACACTCCCTCCGCAGGAGATAAAAATACAATAAATCAATAGCTGAGATCGCCGGGTATGCTTCTTGCTAAATAAAAACCATGGATGGTTTCACTGGTATTCGAATTCAGAGTGTCACATTGTTTAAAGGAGAATAGTCATGAGTCACACGAGTCTCAACTCGTTTCCTGGAGGGGCGCTGAAATGAATCATCTGTCCCGGTTCAGTATTCTAGGAGCCCTCTGTGCGCTAAGTGCCACAGCGTCTGGCGCACCCATTAACCAGGATTTTGAAGTGAATCCGCCAGCGCCACCGCCAGTGGTCGTGCCAGGGTGGCAGATCCTGGGCAACGTCAAGACTACGGGTGCCACAACAGTCATAACCTATAATGGTCCCCAGGATGTATTCCCTTTCCAAAAGCGAATGGCTCAGTTGGTGAGTAACGACGGGCAGGACCACGGCGCGAGCACTGGCGACTACAACCCACCGTCCAATGCCGCGGATCTGGATACTTTCTTCGGTTTGTCCGCCGGAACCCTGGCTACGTCGTATCAGGCGTACAACGGATCAGGGATAAAGCAAACGTTTTCGGGCTCCGCTGGTGAAGTTCTGAGGCAACGCTGGAATTTTTTCTCGACGGAAGACCCAGACCCAGTTTACGGACTTAATGACACGGCTTTTGCCGTGATAACCGGCCCTGGCGTAATCAACCCGTTCATCATCTTTCTGGAGGATTCCTTGGGCGTCGGGAATTCTGGAACCTCCGGATGGAGAACCTTCTCGTACAATCTTCCGGCAGATGGCGATTACACGATTGGCTTCGGCGTCGTAAATGGGGTCGATTACAAATACGATGCCGAGCTTTTCCTGGACGATTTTACGGGTGTTCCAGAGCCCGCTTCTCTCGCGCTCCTCGGGCTCGGCCTGGCTTGCCTCGGCGGCTTGCGCCGGAACAGGTCTGAACGCCTGTAGTTCAAGGGCGAATGGCTGCAATCAGGAAAAAACTCACTGATTGAAAAGGAAAAGCAGTGTCCAATTCGACTTGCCGTGACCAGGTGCCCGATGTGTCGCTGCGGCGGATGCCTTGAGCTGCCGTTCCCGTTGGGCTGAAGCACGGCTGCGAAGCGAAACGCTTTCTTAACCTTTGATAACAGACGAGAGAAAACCTATGAGCAACAAGAAGGATACCCCGAACGATCCGGAGGCTTTGCCGGATGCCGAAGTCGCCAAACCAGCTCAGACGGCTACCCAATCCGTTTCCGTGGCGGTCCGCCTGCAGCCGGTCGAGCATTCGCAACAGCCGATCTTCTCCAACTTCGCCACCGTACAAGCCGGCACCGGTGTCGTCTTTATCGACTTTGGTTTCCTCGAGCCGCAGACGATGGCGCACCTGGCCCGCCTCGGCCAGCCCGGGGTAAGCGTCCCGGAAGCCATTGCTGGCACGCTCGCATGCCGCATGGCCTTGAGTCTCGACACCGTGGCCAACCTGGCGAATCAGTTGAACCAGTTATTACGCAACGCCGCTGCGGCGCAGGGCCAAGCGGCACAGGCCGTGGCGCCAGCAGCAGAGGGTGCGGCAGCAGGGCCGATCCACTGACCACAGGGAAGGGCTGTCACGATCCGCTTCATGCCGTTCGGGCGCGCAGCCCTCAAGGCGCGCCGTTCAGCGCGCGCGGTGCGGGCCACTCCCGCGCCTGGACGCTGTTGAAAAAAAGCCCCGCCTTTTTAGCGGGGCTTTTTTTCGTGGTGCGCCGGGCAGGAACGGTTTTCCGCCCGGGACTCGCTATCCTCGCCGGTTCGCGTTGGCTGCGGGCAATGGGTCGCCATGACCCGTCGGGTTGCTCCTTTCTGCGCCGCCTTGCCGCGGGGTTGTCGCCCGGGAAGCCCGGGGGAATGGTCGGGCTGGCGTGCCAGTCGACCCGGTGTCGATCGAACTTCTGTTGACGGATGGCTGCGGCCTCGGCATTCTCCGCTTCTTGGCCGGTGGCGGTGACTTGGGGGTCAACAACAAGCACGGCCCGGGGCAAGGGCCACTGGTCAATCGAGGCGGAGCCAACAACAACCAAGGAGGAAGGTCATGGATTTCGGTTACGAAGAGTGCTCATCAAAGTCTCACCGCGGCGGCCAGTTGTATCAGATACGGGTGGCCGATCTGCATCCGACCCAGAGCGCGGTCGGGCTCGACGAGGTGTACGCCAAGGCGGAGGCGATGCGCAAGAAGAGCGAGGATGAACTCACGGCCTATCTGATCACCCGGCCGGTGCCGATTGTCATTGGCAATGACAACAAGTTCTGCCTGACCGATCATCACCATCAGGCGCGTGCGGTCTGGGAGGCGGCCAAAAAGAAGAACGAGGCTGGCATCGATCAAGGCAACGCGCGCGTCGTCGTCGAGGTGTTGTACAACTGGAGCGTGCTCAAGGACTACGAGTTCTGGAAGGCGATGCATGGCAATGGCTGGGTTTATCTGTTCAACAGTCAGGGCGGCGGACCGCTGCAACCTGCTTCCCTGCCCAAGCATATCAAGGATTTGCGCAATGACCCGTATCGGGGCCTCGCCTGGTACGTGCGCTCCCGCTTCGGCTACTCAAAACGGCCGGCCGACTTCGCCGAGTTCCAGTGGGCGCAGTATTTCCGCATGCGCCTGATCCTCGACAATCGCCTGCTCAGGAACGAGATCGAGGACGTGGACATCCTGCTTTCCGAGATGAAGGAAGAGGACCGCAACGCCATCGTCGAGGAGGCAATTGCCCTGGCCAGGTCGCCGGAAGCCGCGGGTCTGCCCGGGCATTCAGGGTTCGTCACCCGCGGTTGATGGCGCAGGAAACGGCGGGCGGTAGTGGAACTGCCGTCCGCCGGCGTGGGAGCGCTTGGGGGTAGCCGATACCACGGCTGCCGGGCGAAGACGGCGATCCGCTGTTGCCGCCAATCCCCCGGCGCATTGCCTCTCTGGTGCAGGAGATACGAACATGCGCAATCTGCGTTGCTGGCCGGCAGGTGCTTCGTGGCAGGCTTGGTCGCTCATTCTGTTGACCGCCACTGCCTGTGGTCGGTCGCCGGTTCCGCCGCCCGTTCCGGTGGCTTCGCACGAGATTCGTCCCTTCACCGGAACCTGGATCGCCACCGGTACCCGGCAAACGCTGACCCTTGAACCGGGACGCCAGGCGGCGATCTTCAATCTGACCGGGTCGCTGCTGCTGAGCGGAAAGGAGCGGCTGAAACTCGGCTTCAAGGCGGATGTGATCGGTTTTTCCGATACTTCGCAGGGCATGCAGGGGCGCAGCGTATGGACTGACGACAAGGGCGAAAAGGTTTTCAGCGACTTGCGGGGTCAGGCGGTGGGCCCCGGAAATCTCGTCGAGGGCCGCTTCGTCGGTGGCACCGGTCGTTACGCCGGCGTCAGCGGTGAGTACAGTTTCACCTGGAAGTACCTGGTGGATAATGAGGAGGGGATGGTCAGCGGGCGGGTGGTCGGGCTCAAGGGGTGGGCGCGCCTGGCATCGCCTGGTGCGGCGTCGTCGACTGCAGGAGGCCAGCCATGAATGCGCCGGCATCGGGGGGTCTCGGAATCCTCAAGCAACTCGCGCCACTGGTTCTTGCGATCAGCATCTGGTTTGCCCCGATTCCCGAGGGGCTGACGCGAGAGGCGTGGCAGCTGTTCGCGATTTTTGCCGCGGCGATCTTTGCGGTGATTATCAATGCCTTGCCGCTACTGACCTCGGCGCTGCTCGCCGGCGCTGCCGCGGTTCTCAGCGAAACGGTCGATCCAGCCAAGGTCTTCGGCGGTTTTGCCAACCCCAGCGTGCTCCTGGTCGTCGTTGCCTTTCTCGTCGCGCAGGCGGTGGTCAAGTGTGGATTGGGACGACGGATCAGCCTGCGCGTGGTGACCGTATTCGGCAAATCAACCCTCGGCCTCGCGTACAGCATCTTCATCACCGACGCTCTGATCGCTCCGGGCTTTCCGAGCAATACGGCGCGCGGTGGCGTACTCTACCCGATCATTCTCTCGCTCGCCCAGAGCAGCGGCTCGGTACCGGAGGACGAGAACAGGCGCCGCCTGGGCGGCTATCTGATGTTCTGCGGCATGGCCAGTATCAGCGTTTCGTCGGCACTGTGGCTGACCGCCACCTCGGCCAATCCGATCGGCGTCTCGCTGGCGGCGGAACACGGCTTGCAGGTCAGTTTCGGCTCCTGGTTGCTGGTCGCATCGGTGCCCGCGCTGGCCGCGATCGGCTCGCTGCCGCTGTTGCTCTACCGGCTTTTTCCGCCCGGGGTGACCGACACCCCTGATGCGCCGCACGCCGCTCGCGAAGCGCTGCGCTCGATGGGACCGCTGTCCCGCGATGAGTGGATCACTGCCGTCGTTTTCGCGGTCATGATCTGCGCCTGGATTCTCGCCGGGACCTTGAACCTCAGCCTGACGGGGGTCGCCATTGCCGGCCTCGGCGTCCTGCTTGCAACCCGGGTGCTGACGCTCGAAGACATTTACCTGCAGGGTGGCACCTTGGCCACTTTTCTCTGGCTGGCGGTCCTTTTCGCATTGAGCGGGCAGCTCAACGAGATGGGTTTCATGAGCTATGTCGGGGAAAGGCTGGCTTCGATGCTTGGCGATCTGGACTGGCCGATTGCCTACGTTGTCCTGCTCCTCCTCTACGTGCTCATGCATTACATGTTTGTCAGCCAGTCGGCGCAGGTTCTGGCTCTGCTCGGGGTGTTTCTCGATGTCGGTGTGCAGACCGGCGTGCCCGTGCACCTGATGGGTTTTGCCCTGTTGTTCGCCAGCAGCTACTTCTCGACGCTGACGCCGCAGGGCGGCAGCCAGAACGTCATCTTCGTCGCCAGTGGCTATCTGACCCAGGGCGAACTCTACCGCCTGGGGTTGTTGACGACGGTTTTCTGCACGCTGGTGTTTCTGGTCGTCGGCACACCGTGGATTCTCTGGGTGGGCTGACAGGCTGCTGGTCAACCCCTTGCCAAGCTCCATTCGTACGACAGCAGGGCCGCTTTGTAGTATTCTGCGACCAAGTTGTCTGACAAGCTGACGATCATGGGCACCAAAGAGCTGAAGAAAGTTGTTCGCCGGCCGCGTTTGAGCGAGGAGGTCTGCCTCGCCCTCGAAGGAAGGATTGCGCGCGGCGAACTCAAACCGGGCGAGCGACTGCCGGCCGAGAAGGTGCTGGGCGAGGCCTTCGGCGTCAGCCGCGCGGTCGTTCGCGAAGCGGTGGCACGCCTCAAGGCCGACGGTCGTGTCGAGACGCGGCAGGGAGCCGGCGCCTTTGTCGCGCGCGTGCCGAAATGTCTGAACTTCAGGTTCTGGCAGGGGGACGGTCCGGCGCCGGACGAGCTGCGCGAGATCTTCGAGTTGCGGGCGATGATCGAAAGCTCGATTGCCGAACTGGCCGCGCGCCGTCGGCTGCCGGAGGACCTCGTGGTGATGCGGCGCTCCCTGCTGGCCATGGACGATGCGCTGGCCAACGGCAACGACGGCTCCGAGGCCGATGACGATTTTCATCTGGCGACCGCAGCGGCAACGCACAATGGCTACGCGCATCGCTTGCTGGAGTTCATGGGGCGGCGTTTTTCCGACTCGCGGCGCCTGGCATGGACGCTGCCCGGCCGTACGGGCGATTTGCCGCAGGCGGCCCAGGTCGAACACCGGGCGATCTACGCAGCCATCGCCGCGGGTGATGCCGAGCGTGCACGCTGCGAGGCGCACGCGCACCTGCGCTGCGCCGCCCTGCGCGTCGGGATCGTTCTCTCCGATGATCTGATCAGCGAAAGCGCCGGCGATTTCGCATGACCGTTGCCGTGTCTGGTCAGTGGTCCCGCCAGAGTCATCACTGTCTGAGGATGGAGCATGAGCATGGAAGACACGATTGCCGATCGTCGTTTCAGCATTGACCGAGCGACGCTTATCAGGCACTTGCGCGAGGTGTTGCCGGTGCAGGCGTTACTGGCCGAGGAGGAGGAGATGCGGCCCTATGACTGCGATGGCCTCACCGCCTTTCGGCAGTTGCCGCTGCTGGTCGCCCTGCCGGAAGATGAGGCGCAGGCGCAGGCGGTCCTCAAGGTGTGCCATCAACTGCAGGTGCCGGTGGTGCCACGGGGCGCGGCGACTGGCCTGTCGGGGGGCGCCACGCCCCATCCGGACGGGGTGCTGGTGTCGCTCGCCAAGCTCAAGAGGATCATTCGCGTCGACCCCCTGTCGCGCACTGCGGTGGTGCAACCCGGGGTGCGCAACCTGGCGGTGTCCGAGGCGGCGGCGCCCTTTGGTCTCTACTACGCGCCAGACCCGTCGTCGCAGATCGCCTGCACGATCGGCGGCAATGTCGCCGAGAACGCCGGCGGCGTGCATTGCCTGAAGTATGGCCTGACCGTCCATAACGTGATGCGCGTGCGCGGTCTGACGATCGAAGGCGAGATCGTCGAGTTCGGCAACGCCGCGCTCGACGCCGCCGGTTACGACCTGCTGGCGCTGCTCAACGGCTCGGAAGGCCTGCTGGCGATGATCACCGAGGTGACCGTGAAGCTGACGCCCAAACCCGAGCTGGCGCAGGTGGTGATTGCCTCCTTCGACGATGTCCGCAAAGCCGGCGACGCGGTGGCGAGCATCATCGCGGCCGGCATCATTCCGGCCGGCCTGGAGATGATGGACAAGAAGGCCATCCACGCCGTTGAGCCCTACGTCAACGCCGGTTACGACATGGACGCCGAGGCGATCCTGCTCTGCGAGTCGGACGGGACGCCGGAAGAAGTGGCCGAGGAGATCGGGCGCATGACCGCGGTGCTGGAGAGGAGTGGTGCGGCCGGGATCCGCGTCTCGCAGAACGAAGCCGAGCGGCTGAAGTTCTGGGCCGGACGCAAAGCGGCGTTTCCGGCGGTCGGTCGATTGACGCCCGACTATCTGTGCATGGACGGCACGATTCCCAGAAAGCGTCTGGCGGAGATGCTCGAAGCGATCGCTGCTCTGTCCGGGAAGTACGCGCTGCGTTGTGCCAATGTCTTTCACGCCGGGGATGGCAATCTGCATCCGCTGATCATGTACGACGCCAACCAGCCGGGAGAGCTCGATCGGGCGGCGGCCTTCGGCTCCGAGATCCTCGAACTGTCGGTGCGCTTTGGCGGCACGATCACCGGCGAGCATGGGGTGGGCATCGAGAAGATCCTGCTCATGGCCGAGCAGTTCACCGAGGCCGAGATCGGCGCCTTCCATCGGCTCAAGGCCGCCTTCGACGAGCATGGGCTGCTCAATCCCGGCAAGGGCGTGCCGACGCTTGCCCGTTGTCGCGAATATACCCAGGCGCGTGCCGGCACCGCGTCTCCTTCACCGAGGCTGTGATGGATACCCTGATCGAACACTGGACCGCGCGCATCAGCGAGGCCGCCAGCGCTGGCGGCAAGCTGGCCATTCGCGGTGGCGGCAGCAAGTCGTTTTATGGTGGCCCGGAAGACGGCGAGGCCCTCGACGTCGGCGGCTATCGTGGCATCGTGGCCTACGAACCGACCGAACTGGTGGTCACCGCGCGCGCCGGAACGCCGCTCACCGAACTGGCCGCTACGCTGGCGGAAAAGGGGCAGTGGCTGGCGTTCGAGCCGCCGTATTTCGGGCCGGCAGCGACCGTCGGCGGCATGCTCGCCAGCGGTCTGTCGGGGCCGCGCCGGCAGGCGGTGGGGGCGGTGCGCGATTTCGTTCTGGGCGTGAAACTGCTGAATGGCCTTGGCGAGGTGCTCTCCTTCGGCGGCCAGGTGATGAAGAACGTGGCCGGCTACGATGTCCCGCGGCTGATCGCTGGCAGCCTCGGCACGCTTGGCGTGGTACTCGAGGTGTCGCTGAAGGTGTTGCCGCTGCCGGTGGCCGAGAAGAGCCTGCGTTTTGCGCTCGATGAAGCTGCTGCGCTGCGGAGGCTTAACCAGTGGGGCGGCCGGCCATTGCCGATCTCGGCGTCGGCCTGGCACGATGGGATATTGACGCTGCGCCTGTCGGGGGCGGCGGCGGCGGTCGCGGCCGCGCAGCGGACGCTCGCCGGGGAGGTTCTGGAGGACGCCGAGGCGGCGGCGTTCTGGTCTTCATTGCGCGAGCAGACGCACGCCTTCTTCGCCGGCGATGCGCCGCTGTGGCGGCTGTCGCTGCCTTCGGTCGCGCCACCGCAGGCGTTCGGGCCGACGCTGATCGAATGGGGCGGCGCGCAGCGCTGGCTGCGCGCAGGCGATGCGACGGCGATCCGCGCGGCGGCGACACAAGCGGGTGGTCACGCAACGCTGTTCCGCGCTAACGACGCCCTGAAGACCGCGGTCGGCGTTTTCCAGCCGCTGACCGAACCGCTGGCGCGGATTCATCGCAATCTGAAGCGCGCCTTCGATCCGCAGGCGGTATTCAACCCTGGCCGGCTCTATCCCGGACTCTGAAAGTTCGCTGACCATGCAAACCAATCTGGCTGATTTCATCAAGGACACGGCTGCCGGGCGCGAGGCGGATGCGATTCTGCGTAGCTGCGTGCACTGCGGCTTCTGTACCGCCACCTGCCCAACCTTCCAGTTGCTCGGCGACGAACTCGACGGGCCTCGCGGTCGCATCTATCTGATCAAGCAGATGCTCGAAGGGCAGCCAGTGACCGAAAAGACGCAGCTCCATCTCGATCGCTGTCTGAGCTGCCGTGCCTGCGAGACGACCTGTCCGTCCGGCGTCAAGTATCACCGCCTGCTCGAGATCGGGCGCGAGGTGCTCGAGGAGCGGGTGCCGCGTTCGTTGGCCAGCCGGGCGACGCGTTTCCTGCTTTGCGAGGCACTGCCGCGCAACTGGATCTTCAAGCCGGCGGTGAGGATTGGACAACTGATGCGACCGCTGTTGCCGGCGGTGCTGGCCGACAAGGTGCCGATGGCCGCCGGGGGCGTCCGCCTTCCCTGGCCGCAGCCGGCCGGGCACAAGCGACGGATGATTGCACTCGCCGGGTGTGTGCAACCGACCTTGACGCCGAACACCAATGCCGCGACGGCACGCGTCCTCGACCGGCTCGGTATCGAGTTGATCGAGGTGCCGGGTGCCGCCTGTTGTGGCGCCTTGCGTTATCACCTGCACGCACAGGAAAAGGCGCTCGACGACATGCGGCAGGTCATCGACGCCTGGTGGCCGCAGGTCGAGAGCGGGCAGGTCGAAGGCTTCGTGATGACCGCGTCGGGTTGCGGTGAGCATGTAAGGGTCTATGGCGAGTTGCTGCAACATGATCCGGCCTATGCCGACAAGGCGGCGCGGATTGCCGCTCTGACGCGCGATGCCTCCGAGGTGCTTGCCGCCGAGCAGGATCGCCTGGCCGAGTTGCTGCGCCAGGCTGCCGTCGGCACCGGCCAGCGGGTGGCCTTTCATTCGCCGTGTACCTTGCAGCATGCGCAGAAGATCCGCGGGGTCGTCGAAGCGCTGCTGGCGGCTGCCGGTTACCAGCTCTCGCCGGTGGCCGATCCGCACCTGTGCTGCGGTTCGGCGGGCACCTATTCGATCAGCCAGCCGGTGCTGGCGACACAGCTGCGCGACAACAAGCTGGCGGCCATGGCGGCCGGTTCGCCGGCCGTTCTGGTGACCGCCAACATCGGCTGCCAGACGCACCTGCAGGGCGGCAGTACGATGCCGGTGCGGCACTGGATCGAGCTGATCGACGAGCGCTTGCGTGCGGCTTCCTGAGCCGTACCGGCAAGGCCAGCAGGGGCGCGATGGAAATTGATTGTCAGGGGTGCAGTGATGAGGTGCCTGGCCGGACTGTCGATTCGCCACTTCCCGAGCACTTCAATATCGCCGTCGACGTTTGTGGCCGATGGGCCGAGGACCGCAGCCGCTTCGCGCTGTACTACGAGGACGAGGAGGGTTTTACCTCGGCGCATACCTTCTGGGACATCCAGCGCGAGGCGAACCGCCTGTCCAATGTGCTGGCTGCACTTGGCACGCTGCGTGGTGATCGGGTGGCAATCCTCCTGCCGCAATGCCCGGAAGCCGCGATCGCGCAGATCGCCATCTACCAGCTGGGCGCTGTCGCAGTCCCTTTGTCGCAACGCCTGGCTCCCGATGCGCTGGCCTATCGGCTGGGCGATTCCGGGGCGCACCTGGCGATCGTCGATCAAACGACTCAGCACGGGTTGCTGCCGCTTCGCCAGCAACTGCCGGAGCTGCGGCACGTGCTTGGCATCGGTGGCGCTGCCGGCGAGGGCGTCAGGCGGTGGGCCGAAGTGCTGGCGCATGCCTCGCCACGCTACACGCCGGCAGCCACTGCGGCGAGCGACCCGGCTATGATCCTTTATGGCGGCGACACGCCCAGGATGCCGAAGCGTACGTTGATGGCACATTGCGTGCTGTTTGGCGAGCTCGGTGGGTACGTTTGCGCGCATGACGGGTTTCCGCAGCCGCGTGACCTGTTCTGGTCGCCTGTCGACTGGGCGTCGCCCGACGGTCTCTGGAAGGTGCTGTTGCCGACCTGGCACTTCGGCGTGCCGTTGCTGGCGTACAAGGGGCATGTCGATGGCGGCAGGGCGTTTTCCCTGATGGAGAAGTATGGGGTACGCAACTGCTTTCTCCCGCTGACGACCTTGAGCAGGATGATGGCGGCGGCACCCGAGCCGAGGGCGACCTATGATCTGGATTTGCGCACGCTGACAAGCGGCGGCGAGGCGGTTGGTCAGGCAGTGCTGCAGTGGGCCAGGGAGAAACTCGGCGTCTCGATCCATGAGATGTTCGGGTAGATCGAGATGAAGTCCGGGTCTGGCACCCTGCGAGCCGCCGAAAGCGATAGAATTTGTCATCGCTGGCCCAATGACCACGGGTGGCAGGGTCCACGCGTCAATGAAGGGAACAAATCCGGGTGTGCCAGGAGAGGGATGGTATGAGCGAACAGGCTGAGCAGACGACCCGCGTGACCCGGGAGCGGCGGCAAAACCTGCCTCTGCGCTCGGCTTTCGATGATGCCTTCGTGATGATCGAGCCGTTTTTCGACCCGGAGCAGGGCTGGGCCGGGCAGTCGCTCGAACATCTGGCGTATCGCATCGTGCGCGAGAATTTTCCGCTGCTGAGTGCGGAGGAGGTGCATCTCGTGGTAGTTGCGGCGCACCGGGTGTATATCGAGCGTTATCCGGACCGGAGTGGTCATCTGCCGCGCCCGGGAAATCTGCGACAGGTTACCCTCTGAACAGCAGGGAATTCCACCTGGCAGGCGCCGCAGCCTGCCGCCAGCCGGCCGTTCCCACGGCGGCCGGTGCCGCGCGGCCACGGAGACAGCCAGACGATGCCGATTTCAGTTGATGCCTGTGTCGCCCAGCATCAGGGTGATCGCCGTGAGCAGCAGGACCGGGTGGCCATCCTGCCGCATCCGCGAGGCGGGGGCGTAGCGCTGGCCGTGGTGGCGGATGGCATGGGCGGCCATACCGGCGGCGTCATTGCTGCGCAGCAGGTGATCCATACCGCGCGTACCAATCTCGAAGGATTTTCAGCGCGCACGGAATCGGCACGCCACCTGCTGCAGTCATGCATCAATGAAGCGCACATGCTGATCAAGGCATCACGTTTCATGAACGAAAAGGATCCACACAGCACCGTCGTGATGCTGCTCTTGCAGCCCGGCAAGGTGAGCTGGGCGCACTGCGGCGACAGCCGCGTGTATCATTTTCGTGGCGACAGCCTGGTTTTTCGCAGCACCGATCATTCCTACGTCGAACAACTGGTGGTTCAGGGCCGGATCACGCCCGAGCAGGCGCTCGTCCATCCTAACCGGAACATTCTGTTGACCTCGCTCGGTGGCGTTGACGCACCCAGGATCGCTTTTGGCGAAGCCGAGGGCCTGCAGCCGGGGGATACTTTTCTGCTGTGCTCGGATGGCCTCTGGGCCTATTTCACCGATCAGGAACTGGCGTGGGTGATCAATGGCTCGGCTTCGGCGCGCGAAGCATCCGAGTTGCTGATCGGCCGGGCGCGGGCGATGGGCAATGGCGATGGCGACAACATCTCGATCGCGATCCTCAAACTGGTGGAGGCGCCGCCCGCGTAGCAGGCGGCTGCGGCAAGGCCTGTCCTACTTTCGTCCCAGCCCGCCGAGCAGTGCCGCTACCGGGCGGAGTGGCTTGTGCGGGTGTTCGCTGCGGACCAGTGCTTTCTCGCCGTTCCTGTCGATCGCTGCGGCGACCGGATGCGGTTGCGCACTCTCGTAAGGTTTGTTGAAGTCGAAACCGTCGGCGGCGATGTGTGACGGGCGGCTGCCACCGTGCCTGTGGGCGCTTTCGCGCTGAGCGCCGCGGTTCGCCGTGCGCTCGCCGGGGGGTGTCGCCAACGGCGCGACGACCGGTGGCGGTGCCGCAGGCCGACGGTGTTGAGCGCGTTTGTCGCCGGGCGGGTAGGTATAGTTGTATTCCGGTTCGAAGCCGGGAACAGCGACCTGCTCGACCTGAATCCTGATCAGCTTTTCAATCTCGACCAGATACTGGACTTCACTCGCCGAAACCAGAGAAATCGCCGTGCCCGGCTTGCCGGCACGGCCCGTGCGTCCGATACGGTGGATGTAGTCCTCCGGTGTTCGCGGTAGTTCAAAGTTGATGACGTGCGGTAGTTCGTCGATATCGAGGCCGCGAGCCGCGACGTCGGTGGCGACCAGCACCAGGACCGAACCCTCCTTGAAGGCCTCGAGCGCCTTCAGTCGCTCCTGCTGGCTCTTGTCGCCATGGATCGAGTCCGCGGCGATTCCCGCTCGCTGCAGTTCGCGCGCCAAGCGGTTGGTTTCAATCTTGGTCCGGGTGAAGACCAGCACCTGATTGAAGTCGGCCGATTTCAGCAGCTTGACCAGCAGCGCCCGCTTGGCCTCGGCGGCCACCGGATGGACGCGGTGGGTGATCGTGTCGGACACGGTATTGCGCTTGGCGACTTCGATCAACACCGGCGATTTGAGCATGCCGTCGGCCAGTTTCTTGATCTCTTCCGAGAACGTCGCCGAGAACAGCAGACTCTGCCGCTGCCTGGGCAGCAGGTTGATGATGCGCGTGACGTCGGGGATGAAGCCCATGTCCAGCATGCGATCCGCCTCGTCGAGCACGAGCGCCTGCACGCTGGCGAAGTTGAGGCACTTCTGCTCGACGAGATCGAGCAGCCGGCCGGGGGTGGCGACCAGCACCTCTACGCCGCAGCGGATCTCGGCGATCTGCGGCTTGATGTCGACGCCACCAAAAACGCAGCAGCTCCTGATCGGAACATGCCTGCTGTAGGTCTTGACCGACTCGTGCACCTGGATTGCCAGTTCGCGCGTCGGCGCCAGCATCAAAACGCGGACCGGGTGGCGAGCGGGCGAAGGACTTGGGCTGGCGAAGGGAAGGATGCGCTGCAGCAGCGGCAGCGTGAAGGCGGCCGTCTTGCCGGTGCCGGTCTGCGCGCCACCCATCAGATCCTGACCGGCGAGGATGACGGGTATCGCCTGGGCCTGGATCGGGGTCGGCTCCGTGTAGCCCTGGTCGGCAACGGCTTTCAGCAGGTCAGGCGCCAGGCCGAGGTCATCAAAATGCATAGGCTGAGCCTTCAAATCAGTCAAAACAGTCAAAAATCAATCCCATATGAGCCATAATTATACATCGTCAGGCCCTCATACGGCTTGACGATGCCGGTCAGGCAGAGCTCGACGATCGTTGTCCTGGCGCGGCGAAGCGCGAAGCCATGTTCGCAGGCCGGGGGTAGTGCCCCATTGAGCCGACCAACAGCGTGGAGGAAGCATGAAGAAGAGATACCTTGGCCACAGCCCCTTGCAGGTATCGGAGGTCTGCCTCGGCACAATGACCTTCGGGCAGCAGAACAGCGAGTCGGAGGCGCATGCGCAACTGGACCGCGCGTCTGCCGCCGGCATCAACTTCATCGACACCGCAGAAATGTATCCGGTTCCCCCGCGGGCAGGAACCTGCGGCCGAACCGAGCAGATCGTCGGCAACTGGCTGGTCAGGCAGCCGCGGCAGCAGGTGGTGGTCGCGACCAAGGCGGCCGGCCCGGCGCGCGGGTTGAACTGGATTCGCGGCGGCAGGCTGGCCTTCGATCTCGCCAGTCTGCGCGCCGCGGTTGAAGGCTCGCTGCAACGGCTGCGCACCGACTACGTTGATCTCTACCAATTGCATTGGCCGGCGCGCAATCAGCCGATGTTCGGCCAGTGGCAGTTCGATCCAGCGAAAGAGCATGCGGCGACAGCCATCATCGAAACCCTGGAAGCATTGGCGACGCTGGTGCGCGAGGGCAAGATTCGCTACTTCGGTCTGTCCAACGAACATCCCTGGGGAGTGATGGAATTCGTTCGCCTGGCCAAGGAACACGATCTGCCGCGTCCGGTTTCGCTGCAGAATGCCTACAGTCTGCTCAACCGGGTCTACGAGAACGGCCTCGCCGAGGTCTGCTACCGCGAGAACGTCAGCCTGTTGCCGTATTCACCGCTGGCCTTCGGCACGCTCTCCGGCAAGTACCTGGCGGACCCGAAAGCCGCCGGCCGGATCACCGAGTTTGCCGGCTTCGGCCAGCGCTATGCGAAGCCGAACGTTGCGCCGGCTGTGGCTGCGTATGCCGAGCTGGCTTACCGGCACAGCCTGACGCAGACCCAACTGGCGCTGGCTTTTGTCTATTCGCGCTGGTTCGTTGCCAGCACGATCATCGGTGCCACCAGCATGGCGCAACTCGACGAGAACCTCGCTGCCCTGGCGATCCAGCTGCCACCGGCGGTGCTGGCCGAGATCGACGAGATTCACTTGCGGTATACCAATCCGGCGCCCTGAGGGGCGAGGAGAACCTGCAGCTATTGCTTTGGGGCCGCTTTCTGCTCCGTTGTGGCCTCTGATGCAGGCTCCTCGGCCACCGCCGGCTTCTTCTTCCTGGTTCCGGGGGGCTGCGGTGGTGGCAGTTGGGGCTCGACTGTTTCCAGCTTGTTCTCGCGCATGTAGGCATCCATGTCACGCCAGCCCTGGTAGATCGATGCCTTGGACAGCCATGAGTAGATCGAATAGCAGTCTTCGATCGCGCGTCCGGACTGCCGGCAGGCACTGCCGACCGCCTGTCCCTCGGCGTCCAGGCGTGCTGCCTTGACCGCCGGGGCCTCGATTCCCAGTTTTTGCTGGATGAGGTCGCAGCCGGAGAGGCCGAGCAGCAGGGAGCTGGCAATCAGGAGGGCGTGCATCGGCTTCAGTAGCTGGTCGAACACGACGTTCTCTAGGGAAAGGGGATCGGAAGCCGAATTGTAAACACATTAGGGCGAAACCGCGCTGCGCCGTCCTGCGGCGCAAATTGGACAACCTGAGCTATGGCCGTCGGCTGCCGTTATAATCAGGACTTTTTTCTGATTGCAAAGGATTGCCATGCATTTGCGCAAAATTCTCCCGGCCGCGCTGGCGCTTGCTCTCGCCGTGCCGTTTTCTTCATTGACGGTTGCGGCACCGACAGAAATCGAGCTGTCGCATCAACTTGACGAAGAACGCGCCGAGCGCCTCGAGAAACTGGTCGAGCGTTTCAACTCGCGGCAGAAGGATACCCAGGTCAAGGTGGTACGCCGCGTCCAGGGCGATGCGCCCAAGGACCTCAATCTGGTGACGCGTGAGGAGCAGGCGCGCTTTATTGCCGCCAAGAGTGCCTTCAAACCGCTGCACCAGGTGATGAAGGACGAGAATGTGCCCTTTGACGGTAGCAAGCTGGCACCCGAGTTGCGTGTCGGCCTGGCCGATGCCAAAGGGAATCTGATCGCGCTGCCGGTCGGCCTGTCCACCCCGATCCTCTTCATCAACAAGGCCGCTTTCCGAAAGGCCGGTCTTGACCCGGAAAAGCCGCCGAAGACCTGGGCCGAAATGCAGGTCGCGGCTGACAAGCTGTTCGACGCCGGTAGCACGTGTCCGTACACCACCTCGTGGCCGGCCTGGGTGCACATCGACAACCTCAGTTCCTGGCATGGCGTCGAGGTGGCGGACGCGAAGGGCAAGCTGAACTTCAATGGTCTGGTTCAGGTCAAGCACACGGCGATGCTCACCACCTGGGCAAAGGCCAGGTTCTTCGTCTCGTTCGGTCGTCGCGACGAGGCGGACAACCGCTTCGCAGCCGGCGAGTGCGGCATGCTGACCAGTTCGTCTTCGCTCAGCGGCGCGCTGCGCGATAGCCGCAAGCTGGAGATCGGTGTTTCGTCGCTGCCGTATCACGACGATGTGCAGGGCGCGCCGAAGCAGACGCTGGCGGGGGGCTACTCGTTGTGGGTGGGCGGTGGCCAGAAGCCGGCCGAATACAAGGGGGTGGCCCAGTTTGTCAGTTTCCTGCTGGAGCCTGACCTGCAGGTGGAACTCACAGCCGCCTCAGGCTTCCTGCCAATGACCTCGGCTGCCCGTGCCGCGGCGGGCAGCAAGCTGTTGAAAGCTGATGTTGCTGGCCTCAATGTCGCCTACGCTCAGCTGCAGGGCCCGGGTGCGCTGCGTGCACTGCGCGTTTCCGAGATCGAGAAGGTGCGGATCATCGTCGAAGAGGAACTCGAGGCAGCCTGGTCCGGCAAGACGCCAGCCAAGCAGGCGCTCGACGTCGCTGTCGAGCGTGGCAACGTCATCCTGCACGCCGCAACGGCAGCGAAGCCGGCAGCGAAGCCGGCAGCGTCGAAGAAGTGATTGCTCCGCAGCTCGGCTGGCCCCTGCCGCGCGTCTTTGCGCACCGCTGTGGCGGTGCGCTGGCGCCGGAGAATACCTTGGCCGGGCTGCGGATCGCCGCCCGGCTTGGCCTGCGGGCGGTCGAGTTTGATGTGATGCTGTCAGCCGATGGTTCGCCGTGGGTGCTGCACGACGAAACCCTGGTCCGGACGACTGACGGCTTCGGTCGGGTGTGCGAAACCGACGATGCGCAACTGCGCTGCCTCGACGCCGGTGCTCACCAGCATCCGGCGTTCGCCGGCGAGCCGGTGCCGACGCTGGAATCGGCAGCGGTCGCGTGTCGCCAGCTGGGTTTGCTGGCCAACGTGGAGATCAAGCCGGCAGCCGGTTTCGAGGCGCTGACCGGCGAGGTGGTGGCGCGCAGCGTCCGGGCGCTTTGGCCCGGCGACGATCTGCCGCTGGTGTCGTCTTTCTCGGAAATGGCCCTGGCGACTGCACGCGCGGCCGTGCCCGAGTTGCCGCTCGGTTGCCTGTACGAGCGTCCGCCGTCCGACTGGCTGGCGCGCGTCAGGCAGTTCGGGGCCGTGACCCTGCATTGTGATGCCGCGTTTCTTGACGACGAAGTGCTGCGGGAAGCACTCGCCGGTGGTATTCCTGTCCTCTGCTACACGGTGAATGATCCATCAATCGCCGCCGCGCTTTATCGGCGGGGCGTCGCGGCGGTGTTCAGCGACCGCATCGACTGCCTGGTCGACGACTAGTAGTTCGTGCCGTCAATAAGATTACAAATGAAATTGATGCATTCTCGTGCAAGGCAAGGCGCAAACCACAGCCATAGCCGTAGCTATGGCGAGGATTTGCAACGCCGCATGGCGCGAGAAGGCGCGATTTCATGTAATTGGTTTGGCGGAACGAACTACTAGCTCGGCCCATCGCCATCGAGCGGGCAGCGCCGGTCACGGTTTCACCCCCTTTGCGCCCGGAAGCACCGGGCCGACAGCGCTCAAGGCGTTGCGGCCGGGTGATTGACCGGTTGCGAATCCGACTTTCAAGTTAGAATCGCAGCTCTTTGAACGAGCCCCGAACCGGGATGGACCACGATGAAAAGCGCTGAAATCCGCGAGAAGTTCCTCAAGTTCTTCGAATCCAAAGGGCACCAGATCGTTGCCTCGAGTTCGCTCGTGCCGCATGCAGATCCGACGCTGCTGTTTACCAACGCGGGCATGAACCAGTTCAAGGACGTTTTTCTGGGTTTCGACAAACGACCCTACCTGCGGGCGACGACCTCGCAGAAGTGTGTGCGCGCCGGCGGCAAACACAACGACCTCGAAAACGTGGGCTATACCGCGCGCCACCATACCTTCTTCGAGATGCTGGGCAATTTCTCTTTCGGTGACTACTTCAAGCTCGATGCGATCCGCTACGCCTGGGAACTGCTGGTCGAGGTGTACCAGTTGCCGCCCGACCGGCTGTGGGTCACGGTCTATGCCGAAGACCAGGAGGCCTATGACATCTGGACACGCGAGATCGGCGTGCCAGCGGAGCGGGTGGTGCGCATCGGAGATAACAAGGGCGCGCGCTACGCCTCCGACAACTTCTGGATGATGGGTGATACCGGCCCCTGCGGACCGTGTACGGAAATCTTCTACGACCATGGTGAAGGCATCCCCGGTGGGCCACCGGGATCGCCTGACGAAGACGGCGACCGTTACATCGAGATCTGGAACAACGTCTTCATGCAGTTCAACCGTGACGAGGCCGGCGTCATGCATCCGCTACCGAAGCCCTCGGTGGACACCGGCATGGGCCTCGAGCGCACGGCCGCGGTTCTCCAGCACGTCCATAGCAACTACGAGATCGATCTGTTCGTCCGCCTGATCGCCGCCGCCGCGCGTGAAACCTCGTCTGCCGACCTAGCCAGTCCTTCCTTGCGGGTGCTTGCCGACCACATCCGCGCCTGCGCGTTCCTGGTCTCCGACGGCGTGATCCCGGGCAACGAGGGACGTGGCTACGTCCTGCGGCGGATCATCCGGCGCGCGATCCGGCATGGCTACAAACTCGGTGCCCGCACGGCCTTCTTCCACCGCATGGTGCCCGACCTGGTTGCCGAAATGGGTGCTGCGTATCCCGAACTGGCCAGCAACCAGGCGCGCGTGACCGAGGTGTTGCGGCAGGAAGAGGTCCGCTTCTTCGAGACCATAGAGCACGGCATGAGCATCCTCGAGGGCGAACTCGCGGCGATGGCCGGCCAGGGTGTTTTCAACGGTGCCACCGCCTTCAAGCTGCACGATACCTTTGGCTTCCCGCTCGATCTGACGGCCGACGTCTGCCGCGAGCGCGGTGTCAGCGTAGACGTCGCCGCTTTCGATGCCGCGATGGCGCAGCAGAAGGAGCAGGCGCGCGCCGCCGGCAAATTCAGGATGGCCACGGCGCTCGACTACGACGGACCGGCGACCAATTTCCATGGTTACGAGGCGCTCGAATTCGGCGGCAAGGTCCTGGCGCTATACCGCGATGGCAGCCCGGTCGAGCAACTGAAGGAGGGCGAACTCGGCGTCATCGTGCTCGACGAGACACCGTTCTACGCCGAATCCGGCGGTCAGGTCGGCGACCGCGGGCTGCTGCAGGGCGCGCAGGGCATCTTTGCGGTCGAGGACACGCAGAAGATCCAGGCCGCCGTTTTTGGCCATCAGGGGGTCGTCAGGACTGGCCTGATCAGCGTTGGCGACGGTGTTTTGGCCAGGGTGGACGTGCAGGCGCGTGCCCGCACGGTGCGCAACCACTCGGCGACGCATCTGATGCACAAGGCCCTGCGCGAGGTGCTCGGCGGCCATGTGCAACAGAAGGGTTCGCTGGTCGATGCCGAAAAGACGCGTTTCGACTTTGCCCACTCTGCTCCGATGAGCGCTGAAGAAATTCGCCGCGTTGAAGTCATCGTCAACAACGAGATTCTCGCCAACACGGCGGCCCAAGCGTGCGTCATGCCGATCGAGGAGGCCCAGAGGTCGGGCGCGATGATGCTCTTTGGCGAGAAGTACGGCGACGAGGTGCGCGTGCTGACCATCGGTTCGTCGAAGGAACTCTGCGGCGGGGTCCATGTGAAGCGGAGTGGCGATATCGGCCTGTTCAAGATTGTCGCCGAGACCGGCGTTGCTGCCGGCGTCAGGCGCGTCGAGGCGGTGACCGGTGAGACGGCACTGGCGCTCGTGCAGCAGCAGCAGGCGATGCTGGCTGACGCTGCGGCTGCCTTCAAGGCGCCAGTTTCCGAGGTGCCGGCCAAACTCGCCCAGGTGCTCGACAATGTGCGCACGCTGGAGAGGGAACTGTCACGCATCAAAGCCAGACTGGCCTCGGCGCAGGGCGACGAGCTGCTGGCACAGGCCGTCGACGTCAAGGGTGCCAGGGTGCTGGCCGCGGTCATGGACGGCGCCGACGTGAACGCCCTGCGCTCAACGATCGACAAGCTGCGCGACAAGCTTAAGAGCGCTGCCGTCGTGCTCGCTTCGGCCAGCGACGGCAAGGTGACGCTGATCGCCGGCGTCACCCCTGATCTGACCGGTAAGATCAAGGCCGGCGAACTCGTCAACATGGTCGCCCGTCAGGTCGGCGGCAAGGGTGGCGGTCGTCCGGACATGGCGCAGGCCGGCGGTAACGAGCCGGCGCATCTGCCGGCGGCGCTGGCATCAGTGTGCGCCTGGGTCGACCAGCGGCTTTGAGCAAGCAGAAAAGCGAGCCGGCATCGGCGATGCAGCAAGGGACAAGTGGATGGCCTGCTCGGTCCCGTCAGCCCTTCCCACCAACGGTGGGTCGGGGAGAAGTCTCCCTCCCCTTGAAGGGGAGGGAGGTGGCAACGTCGTCGCGAGTCGCGACGAACCCTTTCGATTGCGCCTGATGCAGCACTTTGCCAGTGACAACTACGCGGGTATTTGCCCGGAAGCGCTGAGCGCCCTGCTGGCGGCCAACGATGGCCATGTCCGCTCATACGGCGAGGACCCATGGACGCTGCGCGTCGCCGATCGCTTGCGCGAGCTGTTCGAAACCGATTGCGACGTGTACTTCGTCTTCAACGGTACGGCGGCCAATTCCCTGGCCCTGGCGGCGCTTTGCCAGCCCTACCATAGCGTCATCTGCCACCAGCTGGCGCACGTCGAGACCGACGAATGCGGCGCGCCGCAGTTCTTCTCCAATGGCGCCAAGCTGCTGGCGGTCGCCGGGGAGCAGGGCAAGCTGACGCCGGCGTCGATCGCTGAGGTGGTCACCCGCCGGACCGACATCCACTATCCGAAGCCGAAGGTGGTGACGCTGACGCAGGCGACCGAGGTCGGCACCGTGTACCGGCCGGACGAGCTGCGCGCGATCGCCGATACGGCGCGTGCGCATGGCCTGCGCGTGCATATGGACGGCGCGCGCTTTGCCAATGCCGTTGCCGGTCTTGGCGTCAGCCCGGCCGAGGTGACCTGGCGCGCCGGCGTCGATGTCTTGTGCTTCGGTGGTACCAAGATGGGCTTGCCAGCCGGCGAGGCCGTTGTTTTCTTCGATCGCAAGCTGTCGGATGATTTTGCCTATCGCTGCAAGCAGGCCGGTCAACTCGCTTCGAAGATGCGCTTCCTGTCGGCGCCGTGGCTCGGCATTCTCGAAGAGGGCGCCTGGTTGCGCCACGCCGCGCATGCCAACGCGATGGCACGGCGGCTGGCGGCCGGCCTGGCGGAAGCTACCGGCTGGCCAGCGCTGTTTCCGGTGCAGGCGAACGGCGTTTTCGTTCACCTGCCGAGCCGTGTGGAGGCCGGCCTGCGCGAGCGCGGCTGGTTGTTCTACAATTTCATCGGCGCCGGTGGCGCGCGCTTCATGTGCGCCTGGGACACGGCACCCGAGACAGTCGATCGTCTGGTCGCCGACATCCGCGAGCTGGCGACCGGTTCCGAATGAGCGACTGGCGCTTCTGTCCGCTGTGCAGCGCCGGGCTCGAGACGCACGATGTTGGTGGCTTGCCGCGACTGATCTGCCGGGCCCGGTGCGGCTTCGTGCATTGGGACAATCCGGCGCCGGTGCTGGCGGCGCTGGTCGAATACGATGGCCGCATCCTGCTGGCGCGCAACCACACCTGGGCAGCCGGTGCTTTCGGCTTGATCACCGGCTTTCTCGAACGCGATGAGGCGCCGGCGGCTGGCGTTGCGCGCGAGGTCAGGGAGGAACTGGGTCTGGAAACCGACGCGGTGACGCTGATCGGCGTTTATCCCTTCGCCCGCAGGCACGAGGTGATCATTGCCTATCATGTCCTGGCGAATGGCGAGATCCGTCTCAACGAGGAGCTCGCCGAATTCCGCCTGATTGTCCCCGAAAAGCTCAAGGCCTGGGATTTTGGCACCGGACTGGTGGTCCGTGACTGGCTGGCGCGTCGCCGGGTGGGGTCATAGCGGACTGGTGCAATAGAGATCTGAGTCATAAGCGCTTAGACTTTCGCTATCACCTGAGGGTTGTGTCGATGGGCAAATTCGTTCAGGCCGAGACTCCCGCGAGCTTTGGGGCCCGCTTGGCCGAGTTTCGCAAGGTGGCAGGATTCACGCAGGTCGAGCTGGCCGGAGAACTGGGTATCTCGCAGCGCTTGCTGGCAATCGAGAAGTTAGACGTGACCGAGAAGCGCCAGTTGCTCCAGTTGCTTGACGCCTTCATCGAGCGCGGGCAGTGGAAGCGCAGAGCACAGGCGGGCGGGGCGCGGTGACGTTCTTCGCCTTCGATTGGGATGCCAACAAGGCGCGGACCAATCTCGCCAAGCATGGGATATCGTTCCGCCTGGCCACGTCGGTGTTCCGCGATCCGTTGGCGCTGACCATCTTCGACGAGGAGCGCAGCGACGACGAAGACCGCTGGGTAACGCTGGGCCAGGCGCAGAACGGGCAGGTGCTGGTGGTGGTCCACACCAGCGATGACGTGCGCAGAACAGAATTGCACATCCGCATCATTTCGGCGCGGCGCGCCGATCCGGCGGAAGTGCTCAACTATGAACAGACGCCGCGTTAGCGGCCAAGGGTGACCCGATGAAGGACAGGTACGATTTTAGCAAGGGCGTGCGTGGCAAGTTCTACAAGCCCGATGCCGTCTTCCGGCTACCGGTCTATCTCGACGAGAAGGTGCAGGACTATCTCGCCGCCAAGGCCGACGCCAAGGGCGTCGAGCTTGCCGACTTGGTGAACGACATGCTCAGGAAGGATATCGAGCTCATCGAGATGGCCAAGTAGCCAACTCGACGACGACCGCCCGCAAGCAACAGGTGATCATTGCCTATCATGTCCTGGCGCACGGGGAGTTCCGGCTGATTGCTCGCGAAAAACTCAAGGCCTGGGATTTTGGCACAGGACTGGTAGTCCGTGACTGGCTGGCGCGTCCCCGGGTCGGATCATAGCCGACGGGTGCAATCACTGTGCGACTCTGCTGGTCAGAGAGTCGCTCATTGCACGTCCAAAGGCGTATCGTCACCCGGCATCCGGGTATCGCGGCCATGCTTGTGATCATGCAGTCGTCCAAGGGTGCCTTCGACCAACCGGATCAGCTTCTCAGTCGCCCCGTCAACGGCTTGGTGCACGCTGGCAGCATGTGAAGTGACGGCAAGGGGATGGTAGCTCTCAAGACGAGCCTCCATCATGCAGCGCTTGTCGTTCTGTCCTCCCTGCATCTCTTTCGTTGGCCCGTTTTCATCGCTCAGATGCACTTCAACGCGCGTAATGTGATCGCTGAGGTGGCTCAAGCCATGTTCGACGACCCTGCGAACGTGAGCGGCCAGCGCTTCATTGCCTGCAATATTGTGGTCGGTATTGATCTGGATTTGCATGCTGTTCTCCTTGTGTTGGTCATGGGCTCAAGACCCGTGGGATGGCGGTGAAGGCTTGGGTTCGACCACCTGTTTCGCAGCTTCGACCGCCGCCGTTTGTGATTGAACGACCACCGTGGTGCAGAAGCCGGCAAGCTGTTGAAGCACGCTCTGCACCGCCCGATTGGCCGAAACGACGCCGCCGTAGGGATCCGCAGTCGCGGTTGCAACGTTCTCATCGAAGACGCGCGACGCCAGCACCCGGCGCGTTGTGCTGTCGACGATATGGGCGCGTAGCGTGAAACGGACGCGACTCGGCTGGCTGCTGAAGTCCTGCTGCAGGCGAAGGATCTCGGTGTCGAGCCTCAGTTCGCCAGCGGCAGCGGTCGGCGCCAGGAGAACGGAGCGGAAGGTCCCGCTGCTCTCGATCACGGCGACGATCAGCGGCGCCAGCATGCGCGCCGGGGTGTCGACCCACTCACTATGAGCAAAATAGTCGAGCCTGTGGGCCTCGCGGACGTAGATGATGCGCCGGCTGTCGAAGCCCGCTGCCGCCTGTGGGGGATTGACGATCAATGTTGGCGCGCCGATCGAGCCGGCTGCCCGAGCCGTTCTAGCGCTTTCGCTCTCGCCGCTCGCGCTGTCGAGCGAGTAGAAGGCAGGCGGCAGCGTCGCCGGCGAACGGAGCGCACTGCAGCCGCCGATCAAGGTCAGCAGCACGCCGATGTGGCACAGCAGGCCGACTCTTGCGATGGACCAAGGGATCATGGCTGTCGTGCTCCTGTTGATGAGGATTCGCCGGGCCCGTCTGGTACCGGCCGGTGACCGAAGAGGAGGCCCGACGGATTACGTTCGGTTTGCTCGGCAAGGCGCCGCAGCGAGGTCGACAACACCGAGAGTTCTTCAAGCAGCCGCTCCAGTTGGGGCAGCGTTTCCGTGCTGAAGCGCTGCAGGTCGGCGCCGACCGCGTCGACCGTCTTGCCCGCGCTGGCGCTGGTGCGGGTGACCGCCGTCCCCATTTTCCCGACGGCGTCGGCGCTGCGTCCGATGCGATCGAGCGTCGGTCCGATCTGCGCGGTTGCGCGTGAGGTGTTTTCAAAAGTGCGGGCGGCATCGATGATGCCCGCATCGAGCGCGTCCTTGCGTGCGGCGATGGTGTGTGCGACCAGGGCCATATCGGCGAGCGCGCTGGCGAACGCAGTCCGGTTTTCATTGCTGAGCAGGGCATTGATGTTGTTCGACAGGCTGTCCACCTTGGTCAGCACGGTGGTGAGCACATTCTCCAGTCGCGCACTGAGCGATGGCTTGGTGCGAATCACCGGATACTCGCTTCCTTCGCTGGCGAGCAGTGGCGGCGCATCGCGCGTGCCGCCACTGAGTTCGACATAGGCGATGCCGGTCAAACCCTGTGTCTTCAGGACCGCGACGGTGTCTTCCCTGATGGGCGTGCCGCGCTCGATCGCGAACAGCAGGTTCACCTGTTCCGGATTGCCTGGGTCCAGACGAATCTGTCGAACCTTGCCGACGTCGACGCCGTTGTACTTGACCGGTGCGTTGAGATTGAGACCGGCCACCGACTCGAAGACGATCGCCCGATAGATGTCATGGCTTTTCTGGAAAGCACCGCCCGAGGCGAACCAGAGAACGCCGGCGACAAGCACCGAGCCGAGGACGAGGACGAATGCACCGACAAGCGGATAGTTCACTTTGGTTTCGATGATGGCCTCACGATCTTTGTGCCGCAGCCAGGTGTTCTTCCTGTTCCTGCGCCGCTCGCCCGCGCGGCCCGTCGAAGAACATGCGGATGGCGGGATGGTCCATGTGCGAGAGCTCGGACATCGAGCCAATCCCTTGCACCTTCCCCTCGCCGAGAACGACGACGCGGTCGGCCACCTGCCACAACAGGTCAAGATCGTGCGTGATCATGACGATGGTCAGACCAAACAGGTCGCGTAGCTTGCCAACGAGCTGGTCGACGCCGCCGGCGCTGTCGGGGTCGAGGCCGGCGGTTGGCTCGTCGAGAAACAGCAATTCCGGGATCGAGTGCCAAGGCGCGGGCGAGCGAGGCGCGCTTGATCATTCCGCCACTGAGCTCTGCCGGATACTGCGCGCCGACCTCCGGCTCGAGGCCGGTGATGGCGAGCTTCCAGGCCGCGATTTCGTCGATCAGGCGGTCGTCGAGCCGGCTGTGCTCGCGCAGCGGCAGCCCGACATTCTCCTTGACCGTCAGCGAGCCGAACAGGCCGCCATGCTGGAACATCACACCCCAGCGCTGGCACAGCGCGTGTGCCGCATCATCGCTGATATTCTCCAGGTCGACGCCGAGCACCCGGATTGAACCCGAGTCCGGGCGCTGCAGCAGGATCATTTCCCGCAGCAGCGTCGACTTGCCGGAGCCGCTGCCGCCAATCAGCGCCAGGATCTCTGAACGCCGCACCTGGAGGTCAATTTGCGAATGTACGACATGTTCGCCGAAGCGCGTCGAGACCTTGCTCAGTTCGATGACCACGTCCGTCGCCTGCCTGTCACTGCCCACCTCAGAGGTCCAGTACACTGAAGGCGACGGAGAACAGGGCATCGGCGACGATCACCAGGAAAATCGACTGAACGACGCTGCGTGTGGTCTGGCGGCCGACGCTGTCGGCACCGCCACGGGTGCGAAAACCGTGAAAGCAACCGACCACGGCGATGATGAACGCGAACACCGGTGCCTTGCAGACGCCGACCAGATAGGCGGTGACGCTGACTGCCTTGACCAGGCGGTCGAGAAACTCGCCGAAGCCGACTCCCAGTTGTGCGCGCGCCATGAGCATGCCACCGAACACGCCGAGCAGGTCGGCGAAGACAGTCAGCAGTGGCAGCGCGATGGACAGGGCGAGGACCTTGGGCAAAACGAGCAGGTCCAGCGGGGCGATGCCGAGCGCGCGCAGGGCGTCAATTTCCTCGTTCACCGACATCGTCCCGATCTGCGCCGCATAGGCCGAGCCCGAGCGCCCGGCAACGATGATGGCCGTCATCAGCGGCGCGAACTCGCGCAGCATGGAGAGCCCGACGAGATCGGCAATGAAGATGTTGGCGCCGTACTGCCTGAGCTGATCGGCGCCCTGATAGGCGACGACGATCCCGAGCAGGAAGGAAAGCAGCCCGACGATGGGCAGTGCGTCGAAGCCGGCGCTGCGCAGGTTGGACAACATGGGCCGCCATCTAAATCGCACCGGATGCGCGAGGCATCTGGTAAAGGCCAGCGCAATCTCGCCGACAAAGCCGAGCAGTGCCATGCCTTGTTCGAGGCTGCCGGCAGCGCTTCGGCCCAGGTGTTCGAGATGTGATGAAGGGACAGATGAAACCGGGAGGAGGGCGCTTGTGACCGGCACTTGAGTCGATAGATCCTTCCCCACCATTGCAAGCAGTCTGGCGAACTCCGGGCGGAAGTCACGCAGGTGGACGGCGCTTCCCGCAGCACGCAGCTGACGCAGAAGCTTTTGCAGGACCCAGGCACCAGCGGTGTCGAGTGCTTCGATGCCGGCACAATCGACCACCACTCCCGATCCGGCTGGTGCGGACAGTGCCGCGAGTCGTGGAGCGAGGGTACCGAGCCCGCGCGCCGTCCAGGCTCCCGACAGCGCGAACTCCTGTGGCGCTGCCTGGGCGATTGCGGCGGGTGTCGTCAACAAGGTGTTCATGGATGATGAGCACGGTAGACGATACGCTTTTCCCCTTATGTACGGAGGCGCACAGAATGCCACCACGGACGGATCAACGATGCCTTGGTCGCCGAACGACGCTTATGTACGCCAGCGCACATACGGCCAGCCCGGTTCGAGGGAGAATTTTCAAGGAGATAAACGCGGGTAACCGGGATCCCTGACCCGACCCGGGTGGCGTCGCTGAAGCTGCATTCACGGAGAACGAGATGCTGGTGACCTTTGCAACCGATGCTCATGCCGATATCACCCTATGCGGGGATGTCGCGCTGGCGATGCTGACGATGATGGAACATCACGAAACCGTTCCCGGCGCGATTCTGGCGGAGGACGTTCCGGTGGCCCTGGGCCAGCTCACAGCCGCGATCGATGCACAGAAGGCCTCGCCGTCAGCTGAGGACAAGGGTGCGGATCATCCGGTGGCGGTCAGCACGGATAATCAGGCGCTGCCATTGATTGATCTCCTTGCAGCCGCGGCAAGGGCCGGATCCTACGTCAGGTGGCAGTACGAAGTCATGCGGGAGCAAGACGAAGTCGATTGGCGGCGAAGCCCGCTCAGCTGATGATCCTTGTTCATCTGCACAGACTCGTCAGGACCTACGTTTGCCTGTGCGCTGGTCAGGCGGCAGGGTGTTCAGCGCCGGCGAAGACAAATCCGGCGCCCTGGAAAGAAGAATTCAACCGTGGACACGCCGACGCTTTTCACGGAGCGCGTCAAAGGTGGAGGAGATGGTCGCGATGACAATCAAACCAAAGGATTTCCAGGTACAGGAAGGCGACAAGGTCGAACTGGACAAGTGGCCGACCGAGGTGCCTCCGGCTTACCCATCGACAAAGGCGTACCAGACACTGCTCGACGAACAGGTGGACGAACTGAGTGACTTGCAACGCTTGCTCTACGCGTCCAACCGCCATGCAGTGCTGCTGATTTTTCAGGCCATGGACGCGGCCGGCAAGGATGGCGCCATTCGCCATGTGATGTCAGGCGTCAACCCCCAAGGCTGCCAGGTGTTCAGTTTCAAACACCCGAGTGCCGCCGAACTCGAGCACGATTTTCTCTGGCGTACCTCGCAATGCCTGCCGGAGCGCGGCCGGATCGGCATCTTCAACCGATCATATTACGAGGAGGTGCTGATCGTGCGGGTCCATCCGGAGATTTTGCGTGGTCAAGGCCTGCCGGATGCAGATATTGACGAAAAAACGATCTGGCGAGAGCGCTATCGTTCCATCCTCGACCTGGAGGCGCATCTTTTTCGCAACGGCACACGCATCATCAAGTTCTTCCTGCACCTTTCCCGGGAAGAACAGCGCAGGCGCTTTCTCGAGCGCATCGACGAGCCCGACAAGAGCTGGAAATTCAGTCTGGCCGACATCGAAGAACGGGCTTTCTGGCCACAGTACATGCAGGCCTATGAAGCGTGCCTGAGCGCGACCAGCACGAAAATCGCCCCCTGGTATGTGGTGCCCGCCGACGACAAGAGGAATGCGCGGCTGATCGTTTCGCGCATCATTCTGGAGACCTTCAAATCGCTCAGGATGCGCTACCCGGAATCCGGCGCCGAGCGCCAGCAGGAATTGCTCGCGATCCGCCAGCGGCTGATGGCGGAAGAACCCGGAAGCTGATCCCGTCCGCCGATGGCTGGCCCACCGAATGTCGGACCCCGGGCCGCTCACCCGATTCCCGCCACCGGATCGGCGGCCGTCGGCAGTGCGGTGGCTGCGCCCTTGCGGCTGATCGCTTCGCTGACGACCAGCGTAGCGCAACATCGCCGGCTGGGTCGGACCCCCGCCGTCTGCGCAGCAGGTGACCGGTATCGTATGATATGGCTTTGAGCAGAGCCGGCCCCCGGGTCGGTTCTGCTCGTCAACAACGGCCGCCGGGATGCCGGATGACCGCCCACGGACGAGGGAAAGAAGCCGGGATGACGAAGCGACTGACTATCTGCCTGAGTGTGGTCCTTGCCACCACAATGACCTCCCCGGCAGCGTTTGCCTATGACGAAGCGAGAGCGGTCGATGATTGCGTGCAAAAGATCCGCTACTCGGATTCCCGATATTCGCGGGCTCATGAAACGCGGGCCGAAAGGACCGCTCATCATTCCTACAAGGTGAGCGGCTTGATCCGGTCCGGCGACGACAGGGATCATCGTTTCACCTGCCGCATCGATAATCGTGACGTAGTCAGTTGGAGGGTCGATCAGCACAACGCATTGTCCGGTGATGATGGCAGCAATTCGGCCCCTCTGGTCGGCGCGGGCGTCCTCGCCCTGATCGCCATTGCCGCTATCGCCGGCAACCAGCGCGACATGGAACGTGGAGAAAAGCGCAGCTCGTATGACCGGGGCGAGACCTCGCCTTTCGACGATATTCGATACCTGACGAGGGAGTGCGCGCGCGAAGTCCGTTTCCAGATCGAGCGGGATCACGGTGAGGTCCGCGAACTGGAACTGACCTATCCGCACTTGCGTGACCAAACCCTGAGCGGAGATGGCCGGGTTTCCTTCGAACGAGGCGGTTACCGCGAGCTTTCCTTCAGCTGTGACTTCGACCGCCGGGGCAACATTGACGACGGGTACTACAGCTATCGTGGCCGCTGAGGCCGAGACTCCGGCGGCGCGGCGAACCCGACCGCGTGCACGTTCCCGCGCCTTCTCGGCCAACGCCGTCGGGGTGAGGCAGCATCCCTTTGGCCGCGAGAGGAATCGGCACAATGAATCGCTTCAAGGTGATCACGGTCGCCGTTACTCTGCTCGCCCTGTTGGCGGTGCCGGTTGTCAACCGCAGGATCCGTGCCAGCCTGGCCGCCCCGCGCCTGCGGGAGACCGGCGTCCCCGATGGCCTGCCCTGGCGCGAGGTGCACATTCCCACCCAGCGCGGCAAGACCCTGTTCGGCTGGTTCATTCCGGCCAGCGAAGCCGCACCGGCGCTCGCCGTCGTCCACGGTTGGGGAGGCAATGCCGAGATGATGCTGCCGCTGGCAGGGCCGTTGCATGCGGCCGGCTATAGCGTGCTTTTCTTTGATGCGCGCAGCCACGGGCGCAGCGATGGCGACAGCTTCGCTTCCCTGCCGCGCTTTGCGGAGGATCTCGAGCATGCGGTCGACTGGTTGCAGGGGCAGCGCGAAGTCGATGCCAGCCGCGTCGGAGTCATCGGCCATTCGGTTGGGGCAGGTGCTGCGCTGCTGCTGGCTTCCCGCCGGCCGGATCTGGCCGCTGCTGTGAGCCTGGCCGCCTTTGCTCATCCGGCTGGCATCATGCGGCGCTGGCTCAAGCTGAAACGGATTCCCTACTGGCCGTTGGGCGCCTACATTTTGCATTATGTGCAGTACGTCATCGGGCACCGCTTCGACGACATTGCCCCCTGTTACACCATTCGCTCGGCAAACTGTCCGGTCCTGCTGGCGCACGGCACCGACGACCAGATGGTGCCGGTCAGCGAAGCGCAGGAAATCTACGCCAACCGCCGTGATGAGCGGGTTCATCTGTTGCTGATGCCCGGTAGCCACGACGAATACGGTGAAATCGAGCGTCACATCGGGACGGTGATCGGCTTTCTCGACGCTGCCATGCGCGACTCGTCCGGTGAGCCGTGGGTGCTGCCAGAAACGGGAGAGACACAGTGAAAAGAAGATACTGGGCCATCCTCGTCCTGCTTCTCCTCATTGGCCTGGACTGGTACATCCGTGCACCGGATTCCCGATCGCGCGAACTGACGGCAGCCATCGAGGCGCAAGCCAGCGCGAAACTGAAAAGCTATCCTTATACCTTCCGGGTCATGAAAGTGAACGGCGAAACGGCGATCATGAGTACCCCACGGAACGTTGAGGTGCCGGCGTCCAGGGCGCTTGGCGTGCTCTTTCCGGGACTCGACACCAAGGATCCGAATGATCCGCCTTTCATTGCCGCCCAGCGGTTGCTCGGAGAAGTGCAGTCCGAGGCTCGCTCCATTGTGCTCTCCGAGCACGGTATCAGGGAAGTGCGGTGGGAACTGGACCGCGACTGGCTCACCGCGCATCACATCGAAGTGCCCCGCAAATAGCCGGCAGGTGGCGATTTCTGTCCGGCTCATGGCGGATCACAAGCAGCGAGAAGGGATGGAATCCTGATGAACCAGGAAGACCTGTGGAGTAGTCGCTACCGGGATGCCGGCGAGCAATACCTGTTCGGTACCGAGCCGAATCGCTTTCTCGCGCATCGGCTTGGCCTCCTGCAGAATGGCCGGACTGCGCTGTCGGTGGCCGATGGCGAGGGCAGGAACTCGGTCTGGCTGGCCGAACAGGGGCTGGAGGTCAGCGCGATTGAAATCTCTCCGGTGGCCATCGACAAGGCCCGACGGCTGGCCGCTGGTCGCCAGGTCGATGTCCGCTTCCTGCTGGCCGACATGCTCGGGCCGGAGTGGCCACCGGCAGAACTGCACGACACCTTCGACTGGGTGATTGGCATCTTCATCCAGTTCGTCGGCCCAGCAGAAAGGGAACGGCAGTTTGCGGCGATGAAGCAGCTGGCTCGTCCGGGCGGGCGCATCCTGCTGCAGGGCTACACGCCGAAGCAGCTCGACTACCGCACCGGCGGGCCGTCCGCCGTCGAAAACCTGTACACTGAAGAACTGCTGCGCGCCGCCTTTGCCGACTGGAAGATCGAGGAACTTGTGGCCTACGAGGACGAGATCTCCGAGGGCATGGGGCACAAGGGCCGCTCGGCACTGATTGGCCTGGTGGCGCGCAAGCCCTGATCGGGCGGTACCGGTTTGCCTGCCATCCCGGGAAAAGAGGAATTCAGCTGCCAACGCTCGAACCACTCGTTCAGCGGGCGGGTTCCACCCAGGCCGGCGAGCCTGTGGTCGATCGCATCATGGTTGCCCCACACCACGTCTGCCAGGTTGCCGTCGGTTACGCGGGCTTCGATTTCGTGGCAGTAAAGTCCGCGGTTGCGCTGCACGTAAAAGCCATAGGTACGACAGGCCACTGGCCGTTGGGCATAGACCGGGCAGGCGTTGGTGGTCTGGTCCAGCAGCGGGCAGACGATGGGGCGCCACGGCTGGCCGACCAGGGCGCCCAGGTCGCGGCTGATGGCCTGAAGGCGCTCTGGCGACAGCGCCGCCAGGCCTTCTCGCAGAAAACGCCATTCCGCCGCCGTCAGTTGAGGGATTTCCGCCAGGCGCCGACAGCAACCGGCGCAGCCCTTGCCGCACAGCCATTCCGGGTGCGCTTCCCGGATCGCTTGAACGCGCTCGTCGATATCGTGCTGGAGTCGGGACAGGGTGTTCAGGCACAGGGTGGTCATCTTCTGGCTCCGATCATCGTGGAAAGCCAAGGGCTGTGGCGCGGATCAGGTCGACGCAATTTGGCTCCCATCGGCAGGAAGAAAAGGCAGGCGGGTAGAACGGTCATACCCGCTTGTCTGCTTCGCGAGTCACCTGCCCAACACTGACCGACAAGTGGCACTCAGCCTACGAACTTGAATCGCCGCTGTCAATCTTCCTGACCTGTCAGATGACGGGCACGTCGGCGATCTCCGCGCAGGCTGACGAGGCACGAACCATAACTGCCATTCGCGGGGGAGGAGGCGGATTCAACCTCGGGAACGCCTTTACTGTTGCTCGGAGAAACAAGAAGGGCCGTCAGATTGACGGCCCTTCGACTGGTTCAGGTGCTGCGAAGCCTATGCGCGCACCCGGCGGCGAAGGCCTGCCAGACCGGTGAGTGCTATGCCGAGCAGGGCGAGCGAACCGGGTTCCGGGGTCGGGTTGGGGTCGATGGGCTGGAAGGTGTCACGGAACTCCCAATTCACGATGTCGTGAAAGCCGCCGGCGGATCCAGTCCCGGACGTGAATCCCACAAATGCGTTGGTCTGGCCCAACTCGGCAACCAGATCCGCGGTGCGGGAGAGCGTCGCGGCGACGGGGCGGGCATTGGTCTGAGAAAGACGCACCTCGATCAGGTCGTTAACGCCATCGTAGTCAACCCAGGCAAACCAATCGCTCCCGTTGTTCATGCGCGTCCCTATCGGCTGGGTGGAGCCATTGAAGTTGCCACCGAGGTTGATGCCGATATGGTTGCCGTTGGGGTCGTTGAGTCCCGGCCCGTTGTCCCATGTATCTAACTCGACGCCGACGCTCTTCGCAATACCGAGATACCCGATACCCCCGCCAATACCTCCGGCCGTGTTGGCTACCGTCTGTACGACGAAGACGATGCCGTCGGCGCCCTGCCCGTCACCGTCGGAGATCCCTTGCGGGTTGCTGATGTTGAACGTGAATTTGGTGCTGAACGAGGCCTGGTTTGCCAGGTTGATGGAATTGGTCAGGAAAGCGCTGCCGCTCTGATTCAGGTTGTTCGTCAGACGCAGAACCTTCCGGTTGCTGGCATCGGTTACCGGATCGGCGATGGCAGCTGTGGCGCCATTCTGTTGAAAAGCAGAGAGGTCCGAAAAGTCGCCATAAGTGACCGTCAGCGCGCTCGCCGGCCCAATGGACATGGCCGCTGCGATGCCGGCGACCGTTGTAATGATTTTTTTCATGGGTTGCTCCAAGGTTTGTCTGAAATGGCTTGGTAGATGTGCGTAATGCCCTGTCTGTATCTCTACGATTCAATGCGGCGGGTGAGTGTCGCTAACCCGGCGAGACAGTTGACCCTGCGGGCTCAGTCCTGCGATATTGAGACACTTACCAAGAAGCAATGTCCATGCCAACCTTGACGATGAACAAAAATATAGAGCTAAATCAGTCAATTAAATGGATCTTGGCGACGGCAAAAGTGAGCAGAAGGGCTCGCGTGTAAAAAATGTCGACACATTTCGCCAACTGGTAGACTCTGGTTCGAGGGCGGTCTCAAGCACGTGACGGCACTGGTGGAGGTCAAAGGGGAAGATCGACAGAGGTGATCTTGAATGTCCCTTTTGAGCTGCCGGCAGACCCGGTCAGCTCCAAGTTTGCGGCTTTTTGCTGTTCGTTTGGCTATGGCGACCGCGCCGGGTCGTCTTGCGACCCCGTTACCGTATTGCTCGGCCGTTCGGATTTGGACGGGGCCATCGCCGGGTAAACCTCGATGCCCCTGTCGGGACGAACGAGGGGCAGGTCCCTTACGTACCCTATCCCGCATCTTTCTGTGCGAACCGGACCCACTTCGTGGGCAAGACCCGGGGTATGCGCGCCAGCGTACCGACGGCGTGCGCCGGTTCTCGTAGTCTTATTGCCAACGGTGTCGGGTTGACCTCGGAGGCTTGCCCTCGGGCGGTTTCTGCCAGTCAGCCTCGTTCCGTTCCCGCTGTCGCGATGGCCCGATCAGCCGACGCCCCACACGACCACTGGAAGCTGATCATCTCCGGGGGATTGCTCACCATCGCGTGGGTGGTTCCACCAGGCCAAGCAGAAGGAATCATCATGAACTACTCGAACCTGATTGCCGCAACACTGACGACGCTCGCGTTGAGCGCCTGTTTCACCCTTCCTGCCGGTCCGGCCGGGCCGCAAGGCGCGACCGGTAGCACCGGCGCCACCGGCAACACCGGCAACACGGGCAACACTGGCTATACCGGCGCCACCGGCGACACCGGTGCCACCGGCCACACCGGCGCAACGGGATACACCGGAGCCACGGGCGGTACGGGTGACACGGGCGCCACCGGCAGTACTGGCGCCAGGGGCAACACCGGCGCAACTGGCAAGACAAGCGGTGGCACCACGGTGATCGTTCCCGCTCGCTAGGCTTGCTCGCGGATAGCGCCCGGGGATCTCTTGCTTACCAAGCGTGACAGCGCGTCACAAGACAGGGGTCATCGTCTCCCTGTGCTGGCGCGTTGAATAACGATATTGACAAGGAGAGGTCCCGAATGAAGCGTTTGCTATTCGCCGCGGTGCTGGCGGCCGCCACGGTGGCCGGTAGCCTGCCGGCCCGTGCCACCGATGTGGCCCTGTCGGTCAGTATCGGTCAGCCCGGCTACTATGGTCGAATCGACATCGGAGGCTATCCCCCGCCGCGGGTCATCTACGGGCAACCGGTGGTCATCGAGCCGGTACCGGTTGGCCGGCCGCCGGTCTACCTGAACGTACCCCCGGGCCACGCGAAGCACTGGCACAAGAACTGCCACCGGTACAATGCCTGCGGCGAACGGGTCTATTTTGTCCAGAACAACTGGTATCAGCGCGAATACGTTCCGCGTTACCACCAGTACCACGCCGACCGGCGATACGATCGACGCGACGACTACAGGGATCACTACCGCGACGATCGTCGCGGCGATGACAAGCACAACCGCCACGGTGACGACCGCGACCATGGCCGTAATCGCTGATCGTTGGCTTAGCCTCTCCCGGGGCTGATGCGTGCGCGATTGACGCCAGACGCCCGGCGCGTCAGCTTGCTCTGACGTCTGTGCGTCGGCGCACAGACAGTGCGTGCCGGCGGGAATGACAATAGCCGGACAACCAGAGGGTTCGGCAGCTTGCCGGGCCGGGGCTCGCGAACGACTGCTGCGCGCAGGCCCGTGGTTGATTTCCGGAGAACATCATGAACAAACTGTTGCCAACCTTCGCATTTCAGGCCGGCCGCCGGCCTTCGCCCCTTTTCCTGCAGAACGTGCTCCTGGCCGTTGCTGTGGCAGCGACGTGCGTGCCGCTTTCGGCCACGGCTGCGGCTGACGTTGTCGGGACGACCGCCACCAGCACTTCGCAAAGCGAGGCCGCATGGACGAGCGGCGGTGTCAGCGAGGAGGGGCGGGAGGAAATGCGCCAGGTGGCTTCGCGCTACAATGTGCACGTGATGTTCAGCGAGCAGCGCGGCAGTTACCTCGCCGGAATTCCCTTCACTGTGGTCCGATTGGCTTCTGGCAAGGAGCAGCAGATCGCTTCTGCGGTCAGCGAAGGGCCACTGCTCTACCTCAAGCTGGCACCGGGCGCTTATCGCATTGCCGCCGAAGTTGACGGAGTCTGGCAAAAACAGCAGGTCCGCGTCGGCGCCGGCGGAAGTCCGGCAAGGATGTCATTTGTCTTCCGGGGCAAGTGATCTGTTCGGCAGAAGGGTCTCCGAATCGCTGGCAGGTCGCCGCGCACGGGGCATAGGGCTGGCGGGAGAGGGCCGGCAGCGTTCACAGACAGCATGATCCGCTTTGATCAGCACTTGTGGCATCGCTTCAAGGCGATAGCGGTACCTTACTGGTTCGGGGAAGACAAATGGCCAGCCCGCGGCCTGCTTGCCCTGCTGGTCTTGTTGTTGCTGGGTCAGACCGGCGTCGACGTGCTGTTCAACCAGTTGACGGGGGAGTTCACCTCGGCGCTGGCGGCCAGGGACGAAGACAGATTCTGGAATTCCATCAAGCTGTGCCTCGCCGTCCTGATCGTTGCGGTGCCGATCCATGCCTTTTACTACTACGTGCGGGACAAGCTCGCTCTCCACTGGCGGCGCTGGTTGACGCGGCATCTTCTCGGCAGCTATTTCAGCAGGCGAGCTTACTTCTACTTTGTCAGATTGTCTTTCAATCTAATGCTGAGAGCATGGCGGCTTGCTTTCTGTAGGCGGATTCCATGGCTTTGTGCCGCCGTCGATGCCTATCGATGATGGATGCCGCGAGGTCTTCGTCGGTGACGATCTTGGTAGGCAGCCGATGGCGCATGATCTCTATCAAGTCACGGCAGGAGAGCAGTTCAGCCGTCTCGCGATGGGCCAGGCGCTCCTTGGCCAGGAACATGGTGGCGATCATGACCAGGGCCATGTGATGGTGCCACGCCTGCCAGCGGCGGACCTGATACTCGGCCATGCCGCAGGCGCTCTTGGCCTCTCGGAAGGACTGCTCGACGAAATGGCGCGCTCCCTGCATTTCCGCCAAGCGGCGCAAAGACGCCCTGGGCTTGGCATTGGACAGGCCGAATTTGAGTTTCGTCCCATCGAGTTCCCGTCGTACCAGGAGATGCCAACGGCTCGCCAACGGCGCCTCGCCGTCCCAGACCCACACCCGCTGGGTGAGATAGTCGGCCATCACCTCGCCCTTCTCGCCGTCACGGATCGACAGACGCCCCCAGGCGGATGCCGACTGCGTGGCTGCCCACGCGGCCACCGTCATGGGCACCGCCGTGGTCCGCAGCCGACGGGGCGCTCGACCCTTCGACGAACGACGAGCCGCCACCGCGGGTGCGGGATCCTGGAGATAGATCGCCTGATCCGAATGCACCTCAGCGAAGAAGATCTCTCCCTCGACATCCAGTTCCCCGAGCAGCCAGGGCAAGTGCCCGTAGCCGCCATCAAAGGCGACGAAAGAGAAGTGCAAGCCTTCCCGCCTCAGGCGAATTACCATGTCCAGAGCGATCTCGCCCTTGGTGCGGAACGTCTGCGCCTCCTCAGGCACCCCCACCGCCTCGCAACGTGTCGTATCTTTGGCCCACTTCTCCGGCAGATACAAGTCGGCATCCACCACGCTTGCTACGCCATCGCGCGTCACCGCCGCGAAGACGCCCACCTGACAGTTATCGACCTTCCCCAAGCGACCGTTCCACTGCCGCGCCACGCCCGCGGACATGTTTCCCTTCTTCCCGAACGCGCTCTCGTCCAGGAGTAGAGCGCTGGGATAGCCGAAGTGGGCGTTGGCATCGACCACCAGTTGCCGACGCACCGCGCGCCGATCCCAATTGGATTCGCTAAGCATATGATGCAGTGGCTGATAGCGGCTGTCGGATACGGTTTCCGCCATGCACTCCAGGTTACGGCGCGAACTCTGGAACAGCCCGTGCAGATACCGGCGCGCGGTGTCTTCTACCGAACGGGTCCGGCTTCGAAAGCAATGGAGATAGGGCGCGAAGTGCGAATCGAAGTGCTCGAGTGCCGAAGCGACCAGCGAAGATATGCTATCGACGTAATGGAGTTGACATTGTCATTTACAACTCCATGAATAGATTAAACAATCACGACGTATGGCATTCTAGCACATGACAAACGCAGATCACAGGAAGGCGAATACGAATCTGACAAAGTAGAATTACTACCGGCTGAATGCCAGTAGCGAGATCGACAACCCGGATCAGCGCGTTGCCGAAGACATCAAGACCTTTACCCAGGAGTCGCTCCGCTTTCTGCTAGTGCTGGTCGGCGCACTGCTGCAACTCGTCGCGTTTGCTGGGGTGCTGTGGTCGATCTCCCGAGACCTGGTCGCTTTTCTGGTCGTTTACGCAATTGTCGGCACCGCAGTGACCATCCTGCTTTTCGGCAAGGTCCTGATCGGGCTGAATTTCTACCAGCTGAAACGTGAGGCTGATTTTCGCTTCAGCCTGGTGCGCATACGGGAGAACGCGGAAGCCATTGCTTTCTATCGCGGCGAGGCACAGGAGTCACGGCAGGTTGGCGGGTATTTTGATGAGGTCTTCAGGAATTTCACGAAACTGATCAAGGCGCAACTGAATCTGAACCTGTTCCAGTATGGTTACCGGTTCATGACCATCATCCTGCCCGTGGCAATCATCGCCGGGCGGGTGATATCGGGGGAACTGGAAGTTGGGCGGGCGATCCAGGCGGCCGGTGCTTTTGCGGCGATATTGAGCGCGCTGACGGTGATCGTGGACAACTTCGAAACGTTCAGCCGGTTTGCGGCAGGAATTGATCGCCTGTATGGCTTCGCCCGGTTCGTCGCCGGGAAGGAAGACCCGCCACCGATGGCCGGGGAAAATATTGCCTTCGCCCGGAATTCCCGCCTGGCGATTGAAAACCTCACCCTCCACACGCCCAACCATGCGCGGACACTGATCAAAAACCTCTCGCTGACGATCAATCCGGGCGAGGGCGTGTTGATCGTCGGCGCCAGCGGTTGCGGGAAAAGCTCGTTGTTGCGCGCCATTGCCGGCCTGTGGCGCTCGGGCAGCGGCCGCATCATCCAGCCAGCTGCCAGCGACATGATGTTTCTGCCGCAACGGCCCTACATGCTGCTGGGTAGTCTCCGCAGCCAGTTGCTGTATCCGCTGCAGGATCGCGAGATCACGGATGAGGAACTTCTGCGGGCGCTGGAGAGCGTCAACCTGCCGGATATCGCCAAGCATTTCGGCGGTCTGGATGCCGAACTGGACTGGGCAAAGGTACTGTCGGTGGGCGAGCAACAACGCGTCGCTCTTGCCCGGGTACTGCTCGCCGCACCCCGCTACGCCATCCTCGATGAAGCGACCAGCGCCCTCGATATCGCCAACGAGGACAGCCTGTATCGGCAGTTGGCGGCGAGTGGCACGACCCTGGTCAGCGTCGGCCATCGTCCCTCGATCCTGAAGTATCACCCGCAGGTGCTGGAACTTGCGGGCAGCGGCGGCTGGCAGCTCTATGCGGCGAGGGACTATCGATTTGATCGCTAGCGGCGCTGGTTCTCCCATGGCCGAGGCTCAGTGACCACCAGGCTTCCTCGCGCGCCGGGGCTCGCCGGCACAGCCGCCGGGCGCACGCTGACCAACCGCCTGCAGGTTGTCGCGCTGGCAGGGCGGGGATTTAGGCGATTTCCCGAGAGGGAGGGAGATACCGATAGCCGATAGCCGTTATCCCCGCGAAAGCGGGGAGCCACCGTTCGGCCCAATGTAGGGCAGAGTCTGGACTGGATTCCCGCTTGCGCGGGAATGACGGAAATCCTGGACGGTTTGGGATGGCAATGCCTGGAATTCGCCTCAATTCGCCTTAGATCTGGGACTTGAAGTACTTGAAGGAATGAATGAAGGCGTCGCGAATCTTCTCCATTTCGGCAACCATGGCGTCCCAGGAATCCTCGCCGGCGGCCTTGAGTTCGTCGAGCTTGGTGAGGGCAAGCTGGGATTGCTCACGGAGCTTGGCCATCTCGTCGGCGTATTTTGCCCGCGCATCGGCTTTCGCTTCCTTTGCTTTGGCTTCCAGCTCGCCCATCTTTGCATTCACCTCGTCGAGTTGAAGTTTCATCTTCTCGATGTAGTCGTCTCTTTTTGACATGGCTATGACTCCTTGTGGTTGAAAAGGTGGAAAAAGTTGAAAGGTTCTGGTTTGCGAGCGTTCAGGCAGCAGTCTGTAGCGCCTGGATGTCTTATGGTCCCTTTGCTTAAGGATAGGCAGACGAGGACCGGCAGTCTGTGCGCTGGCGTACAAAGGCAGGCGAAGCCTGGTCCAAACGGCGCCGAGCACCGGTGTTCGGTCGTGCCTGGTGAGGCGGCCCGGAAGGCATCAGCCAGAGCCAGCAACCGTGGACCTCTCTTCGCGCGACGCTGCAGGGTGCGGTAACGCACAGACGTGGCTTGCCCCGGTCGTCCACCCTCCGGGTTGGAAGAAGACCCTAGGAGGAAGACCGTGAGCCGCATGACCTCAGCTTTCCGGCCTTCAGCGCCGCCATCGGCGCTTTCGCCGCCGCCATGGACGCCCACGCCCGCCCCTTGCCTTGTCGACAGGGGCAGCCACCTGGTCATTGCAGAGGGCCAGCAGCCTGAAATCCAGGCCATTCGACAGCCTGCTGCCGAACACGTTGAAATCGACTGTCTGCGCCACCAACCCGAGCCAAGGCTCGCGCTGGCCTGTGACCAGGGTGTCGCCAACGCGGAGTACGGCGCTAGGCAGGCGTCCATAGTATCGGCCGTCTCCGTGTTCCTGGGTTTGTTCCTCATCGTCGAATCATTCGGCCCCTTCCTGATGGGCGTCTGGCTGGTATCCAACCAGCACGTGCTGGCCCTCTTTGGCGTGCCGACGAACAGTGGGCTGCAGACCCTGATGCTCCTGCAACTGGTTGTCGGGGGCAATGTCATGCTGTTCGCCAGTGGCAGCGGAACGGGCTCTCCGTGGCCGTCGCGCCCGCCGACAGCGCTCTTCGCGCTGCTTCTGCTCGCCCAGGTGGCGACCACGCTGATCTGCGCCACGGGCGTACTGGTCGAGCCGATCTCATGGCAGGTCATCGGCTGGGTGTGGGCCTACAACCTCATGTGGCTGGTGATCCTGCGCGGCATCTGGCTGACTGTCGAGTACTTGGCCCTCTGCCGTGCCGCACCTGGGTTTGAACAGGGAGGCAGGGCGCCATCGACCGCTGCCGCCACACCTGCCAGCCAACGTGGCGACCGCCTCCGGCCATACCTGATCAGCAGTGAGCGGGCGTCAGGTGATCGACTGCCGTAAGGACCGCTGAGCGGCCAAGCGATGCGACGCGCTGACAGGAAGCGCGGATTGCCTGTGCGCTGCCGTACAGACCGCGCCGTGTCCTTAGCCTACCTTGCGTGGACCGAGTGCCGGACCCCTGGTCCCGACGCTGCGGCCAACTGACGAAACCAATCCTTTGGAGATATGACTATGAACTACGAAGATCGCGATACTTATGGCATGTACAAGGACCATGGCACCAGCGAACCCGGACCGGATCAGCGGCGCGGCCCCGGCCCCGAGATGATGGGCGCCAACACGCTCGTCGGCAACTCGGTCTATAACCATCAGGATGAAGATCTGGGCGACATCAAGGAGATCATGCTCGATCTGCGCAACGGCACGGTGGCCTACGCGGTGCTTTCCTTCGGCGGCTTCCTCGGCATGGGCGAGAAGCTCTTCGCGGTGCCGTGGCACGCCTTGACGCTGGATACGCTGAACAAGCGCTTTGTCCTGAAGGTCGAGAAGGCGCGCCTGGAGCACGCGCCAGGTTTTGACAAAGGCCACTGGCCGAACATGGCGGACCAGTCCTGGGCACGGGAAATCCATTCCTATTACGGGACCCAGCCGCATTGACCTGTGCAGGTTTTTTGTTGGGTGCTTTCGCCGGCAGCCACCGGCGAGCACCGCCGCAAGACCCTGGCAAGTCATTGCCGCCTATGTTCGCCGGCGCACAGAAATTAGCGAGCGCGAAGGGGAGAATTCATCTTGAGCTCAGCAGCCGACGAAGAAGGGTGAAGCCCCGATCGCGGCCTCAAGACTGGTCAAGGCTCGATTCAGGCGTTCCTTGACGTGAGCTCGAATTCAGCCTGAAACAAACTGGAAAGGATAGTCGACATGTTGTACACCATCGCCGTCATTCTCGTCATCTTGTGGCTCCTTGGTTTGGTGACGTCTTACACCATGGGGGGCTTCATTCACATTCTCCTGGTCATCGCCATCGTGTCGATCCTGGTCAACGTCATCAGCGGGCGTCGCTCCGGCTGAGTCCACCCTGGCCGCTGGCCAGGGCAACGGGAAACTGGAAAATCATGATCATTGGCAACAGCAAATTTGCTTTTCTCGCTCTGGTGGCTGCGGGGTGCCTCGCGGCTTTTGCCATCGGCCGTCGCTCCCGCCCGCTCGACAAGCAGCAACTCGAGGACGGCTTGCGCACCTGGGAGGACGAGGGCGGAAATCTGGCCCGGTCCGGCGGTTGGGCAATGCGCGCTCGAGGGGGCCCGCCGTAAGCGCCCGAGTCTTGTTGACTCGTGCGCCAATCCCTTGAATCGCGATTGGTCCGGGCAGCGTCCATCCACCAACCAACCGAGGACCCACAAATGAAAGCATCTGCCCTGAAAGAAGTGTCGGCGGAGCGGTCGCCGCTTTCCGACATCAAGACCTTGCGCCAACGGGCGCGCGAGCGCATCGAGGATGGCGCGGTCACGGCCGGCTATGCCGCCGACCGCGAGAATGTGATAGAGACACTGAACGAGGCGCTCGCCACCGAGCTGGTCTGCGTGCTGCGCTACAAACGCCACTACTTCATGGCAGCGGGCATTCACGCGGCGCCGGTCGCCGCCGAGTTTCTGGCGCATGCGACCGAGGAAATGGCGCATGCCGACCTGCTCGCCAAGCGCATTATCGAGCTCGGCGGCGAGCCGAATTTCTCACCCGACGGGCTGGCAGCGCGCAGCCATGCGGAATATGTCGAGGGTGATTCGCTCAAGAGCATGATTACGGAAGACCTGATTGCCGAGCGCATCGCCATCGAAAGCTATCGCGAGATGATTGCCTACCTCGGCAATCGTGATCCCAGCACGGTGCGCATGCTGGAGGAAATACTGGCCAGCGAAGAGGAGCATGCCGAAGACCTGTCGTCGCTCCTCAAGGGCATGAAGGATTACGGGAAGGTCTGATCGCGACGAACGTGCGCGCCTTCTTGTTGATCTCGCTGATCTCGTGCCACACTGAAGGGAGTTCAAGGACTGCGACCCGATGAAAGCGACGAGCAAGATCATGGCTGCGTCTGCAGCAGCGACCCTCTTGGTCGCGCTGGCGGCGGCGGCATCGTTGTCGTCTTTCCGGCAGATCGAGGAAGGTGCACAGGCGCGCCAGCGTAGCCATCTTGCCATCAGCAGCGCAGACGATCTGCTGTCTTCGCTGAGAGATGCGGAGATCAGCCAGCGTGCTTATTCACTGAGCGGCGATCAAGCCTTGCTTGAACCGTATCCGGCGGCGCGCGATCGCATCCGCGGCCATCTGGAGCAATTGCGTCGGCTCGCCGCGCTCGGTGTTGCCGAGAAGAATCTCGATGCGCTGGGCCCATTGATGGCTGCCAAACTCGCGGAAATGTCGCAGGTGGTCGCGTTGCGCCGTGATGGTGACTCGGTCGCTGCACTGAAGCTGGCGCGCAGTGCCGAGGGGCGGCAGTTGATGGATTCGATTCGCGCCGAAATCAGTGGCGTCGTTGCTGTGGAGGAAGCCTCGCTGCGACAGCAGGAAGCGGACTTCAAGTCGATCCTGCGCCGCTTGCTGGCAGTCGTCGTCAGCGCGAGTGCCCTGTTGCTCCTGTTGGCATTCGCCTTCGCCCACCGGATCCATCGACCCGCACGGCCGCGACTCAGGACTTCCGGGGAGCTCGAAACAGGCCACTTGTTCGAGGCTCAGGAAGTGGTCAATGAGCAACTGCAGCAGGCCAATGCGACCTTGCGCAACAGCGAGGAGAGGCTTGCCGTGACGCTCAACTCGATCGGTGACGCGGTCATAGCCACGGATGCGCGAGCGCGCGTGATGCGCATGAATCCGGTGGCCGAGCAGCTGACCGGCTGGGCACAGGCGGAAGCCACAGGTCGTCCGGTGGAGGACGTGTTTCACATCGTCAACCAGGAAACCCGTCAACCGTCGACGATCCCGGTCATGGAAACCCTGGCCCATGGCACAAAACAGGGCCTGGCCAACCACACCGTACTGATCGCGCGCGACGGTAGCGAGCGGGCAATCGCCGACAGTTGCGCACCGATTCGCGACCGGGACGGCCAGATTTTGGGTGCCGTGCTGGTGTTCCGTGATGTCACCGAGGAATATGCCGCGCAGCAGGCCTTGCGCGACAGCACCGCGCTGATTGAGGCGATTCTCAAGACCGTGGTGGACGGCATCATCACCCTGCAGGCCGGCAGCGGCCGCATCGAGACCGTCAACCCGGCAGCCGAGCAGATGTTTGGCTACACCGCGGCAGAACTGATCGGACAGGACTTCAGCCTGCTCATACCCGAGCTTGCGCAGGGCCAGAGCGCGGCTTCCCTCGAGCATTACAGTGCGAGCCCTGAGGCGCGCGCGATGGGTCTCGGACGCGAAGTCGTCGGCCGGCGCAAGGAGGGTAGCGCTTTCCCGCTGGAGATCGCGGCGAGCGAAATGTGGCTCGGCGGCCAGCGTTACTTCACCGGTATTCTGCGCGATATCACGGCGCGCAAGCAGGCCGACGCGGCATTGCTCAAAGCGGGGGCTTTGCAGAGTGCGATCTTCAATAGTGCCAACTTCTCGAGTATCGCTACCGACGCCCGCGGCGTCATTCAGATCTTCAACGTCGGCGCCGAACACATGCTGGGTTACTCGGCAGCGGAAGTGCTGAACAGGATCACGCCGGCTGACATCTCCGATCCTGCGGAAGTGATCGCCCGTGCCAGGGCGTTGAGCCTCGAGCTGGGGACGCCAATTGCGCCTGGCTTCGAAGCATTGGTGTTCAAGGCGTCGCGCGGCATCGGCGATGTCTACGAGTTGACCTACATCCGCAAGGACGGCAGCCGCTTGCCAGCCGAGGTATCCGTGACCGCCCTGCGTGACCCGCAGGACTCGATTATCGGTTACCTGTTGATCGGCACCGACAATACCGAGCGCCAGCGGATCGCGGCCGAGCGCGCGCTGCTCGATCAGCTCTTGCGGGACAAGAATGCCGAGCTCGAGGGCGCCAGATTGGTGGCTGAGCGGGCCAATCTTGCCAAGTCAGACTTCCTTTCCGGCATGAGCCACGAGTTGCGCACGCCGCTCAGTGCGATCCTCGGTTTTGCCCAACTCATCGAATCCGGCTCGCCGCAGCCGACGCTTTCCCAGAAGCGAAGCATCGATCAGATTCTCAAGGCCGGATGGTACCTGCTGGAGTTGATCAACGAAATCCTCGATCTCGCGCTGATCGAGTCCGGCAAGCTGTCGTTGTCGATGGAACCGGTGTCGCTGACCGAAGTGATGTACGAATGCGAGGCGATGATCGAGCCACAGGCGCTCACGCGTGGCATCAGCGTGGCTTTTTCCCGCTGCGAAGCGCCGTACTTCGTGCGCGCCGACCGGACACGGGTGAAGCAGATCCTCATCAACCTGCTTTCCAACGCGATCAAGTACAACAAGGTGGGTGGAAGGGTCAGCGTCGAGTGCACGCCGAGCACACCGGAATCGATGCGGATCAGCGTCCGTGACACGGGCGCAGGCCTCGCACCGGAACAGTTGGCGCAGCTCTTCCAGCCGTTCAACCGACTCGGCCAGAAGGCGAATGTCGAGGAAGGCACAGGTATCGGCCTGATGGTGTGCAAGCGACTGGTCGAATTGATGGGCGGCATCATCGGCGTCGAAAGCGTTGTCGGCAAAGGCTGCGTGTTCTGGATCGAACTGGACCTGATCAGCGGACCGGAAGCAACGGCTCGTGCCGCCGAGCCGACGCGGTTTGTCCAGGCGCAAGTCAGCGGCGACGCACCCGTGCTCACCGTGCTCTACGTCGAGGACAATCCGGCGAATCTGATGCTGGTCGAGGATCTCGTGGCCCGCCGGCCCGATATTCGTTTGCTGAGTGCGCGGGATGGCAAGCGCGGCATCGAGATTGCCCGTGCCTCGCTGCCGGATGTCATCCTGATGGACATCAACCTGCCCGGCATCAGCGGCCTCCAGGCACTGAGAATTCTGGCAGAAGACCCGACCACGGCGCATATACCGGTCGTCGCGCTCAGTGCCAATGCCATCCCGCGTGATATCGAGAAAGGCCTGCAAGCCGGATTCTTCCGCTATCTGACAAAACCGATCAAGGTCAATGAGTTCATGGATACGCTGGACGTCGCACTGAAATTTGCCAGGGCGGAGATGGTCCGTTTAGCCAGACGGGACCTGGTATGAGGGTTACTGACGTGAATCGGGCGAAACGTCGCCCCGCCCCCAGGCCATGTTCCTGAAACGCTTGCGGCAGGCAACGAGTGGGCGTCATCGGGCGCTCGAGTGCCAATTGCCTTTGCTTGACCCTCGGCTGTCGCGCCAGAGCTATCACCGGATCGTCAGCCGATTTTTCGGCTACTACGAGCCGCTGGAAGCGCGCTTGCTGAGCTTGCCGTGGTGGCATGAGATCGGCGTGGACTACGCCGCCGAACGGCGCAAGACCCCACGCCTGGAGAGCGATTTGATCGCCCTCGGTGAGACGCCCGAGGCCCTGGCAAGGTTGCCGCGCTGCGCGGAATTGCCGGCGGTCGCTTCGATTCCGCAGGTCTTCGGCTGCCTTTACGTGATCGAAGGGGCGACCCTTGGCGGGCAGCTCATCAGCAGGCACCTGCAGGCACACCTGGGTCTCTCACCTGCGTCGGGCGCCGCGTTCTTCAACGGCTACGGCGTGCAAACCGGTCGGCGCTGGCAAGCATTCGGTGCAACCCTGACCGCGCTGGTGCAACGGACAGGCGGGGAAGACGATATCATCGCGAGCGCCAACGACACCTTCGCGACCATCGATGAATGGCTATTTCCGACATCAGGAACACGGGCGACCCACCCATGACCGACAATCCGACCGAAACCACACCGCTGCCCTGGGGCGATGGCCCCTACAGTATCAAGCGCCATGGCACCACCCTCACCACCTGCGACAGCGAGCCGGTGCAGACGCCGGGTTGCATCCAGGCACACGGCGCGCTGCTGGTGGTGCGACTCGGTGACCTGACGATTCTGCAGGTAAGCGAGAACACCGGCCAGCATCTGGGTGAGTCGCCGGAGCAATTGCTGGGTCAGCCTGTTGCGCGGGTCGTCGGATCGGCAAACGAAGCGTGTCTGCGCGAGATGCTGGGGCGCGAGTCGCTTGCCGGTAGCGCAGCCTACGCTTTCACGCTGCCGGCGCGCGAGGGCAGAAGCCCACTGGATGTTTGCGTGCACACCGTTGAAGGCGTCGCCGTGCTGGAGTTCGAGTCCACCGGCAGGGCCGCAGGTCAGGTGGACGCCAATTTTTTCGGTTTGGTCACCTCGGCGGTCAGCCGCCTGCAAGCCGCCGACGGCCTGCGCGAATTTTGCCAGCGTGTGACAAACGAAGTGCGTAGCATCACCGGGCTCGACCGCGTGATGGTTTACCGCTTCCATCCTGACAACCACGGTGAGGTGTTCGCCGAGAGCAAGCGCGAGGACCTGCACCCCTGGCTGGGGCTGCATTACCCCGAGAGCGATATTCCCAAACCAGCACGGGAGATCTACAAAAACATGTGGATTCGGCCACTCCCGAATGCCGCCGGAACGCTGGTGGAGCTGGTTCCACTCGCCAACCCCGACTCCGGCCGTCCGCTCAACATGACCCATTGCGCGCTGCGCGGAGCCTCGGTCATGTATACCGAGTACCTGGCGAACATGGGCGTCGCGGCATCGCTGACGATGCCGATCCTGGTCGATGGCGAGCTTTGGGGCTTGATTGCCTGTCATCACCTGGTACCGGTGCACTTCCCTCACCAGGTCCGCGCCGCGTGTGAACTGCTGGCTCAGGTCGCGTCGCTGCAACTCAAGTCGGCGGAGCGCAACGAGCAACTCGCTTATCGCCTGAAGCTGGAGCGTGTACACCAGCAACTGGTCGCCATCGCCGCGCAGGAGGGTGATCTGATGGCCTTGTCGGACCGCCATCCGTCCTTGCTCGACGCGATCGACGCCGGCGGCGCCGCCCTCTATCACCTGGACCGTTGGTGGTGCGCGGGCATCACGCCGGGGGTGGCGCAGCTCGATGCGCTGGCCGGTTGGCTTGACCAACGTCCTGAATTTGCTTCGACGACGCGGCCGGCGTTCGTCACCGATTCGCTCGCCCGCGACTATCCGGCTGGCGCCGGGATCGCGGATGTCGCCAGCGGCGTACTAGCAGTTCGGGTCTCGCACCGGCGGCGCGATCTCATCCTGTGGTTCCGGCCAGAGACGCTGCAGACAGTGAACTGGGCGGGTTACCCACACGAGAAGCTGCTCGTCACCGGGCCGCACGGGTCTCGCCTGACGCCACGTCATTCGTTCGAGCTGTTCGTTGAATCCGTCCGTGCGCGCGCTCTCCCATGGTCAACCATGGAAGTTGACGCAGCCTTGCGCCTGCGCTTTCTGGTCATGGAACTGGTCATCTCGCGCGCCGAGCGCCTGGCAGAGTTGAACGTCGATCTCACCAGCAGCAACGAAGAACTCGACGCCTTCGCCTATGTCGCCTCGCATGATCTCAAGGAGCCGCTGCGCGGCATCAACCGCTACGCGCATCAACTGCTCGAGAACGCGCAAGCGCTCAATGCCGAGAACCGCCAGCACGTGGACAGTCTGATGCGCCTGACCGTGCGCATGGACAGCCTGCTCGATTCGCTCCTGCACTTTGCCCGCGTTGGCCGGACGAGCCTGGAATTCGAAACCGTAGACCTCAACGAAGCGGTCGCGGAGGCACTCGAGATGATCGGCGTGCGCCGGACGGAGAATACGTGCAGCATCGAATTGCCGCGTCCGCTGCCCACCATACAGAGTGACCACGTGCGCGTCCGCGAGATTTTCAGCAACCTGCTGAGCAACGCGCTCAAGTACAACCGCCAGGCGTGCCCCAGAATCGAGGTGGGCTACCTGGCGCCGGACGAACCCGGCGCGCGCCCAAACGCGCCCGCCGAAGCCAATGAGCAAGTCATTTATTACGTGCGCGACGACGGCATCGGCATCGAGCGGCGGCACTTCGACCAGATCTTTCGCATGTTCAAGCGGCTGCACGGTCGCAAGGAGTTTGGCGGCGGCGTCGGAGCCGGGCTGACCATCGTCCAGAAGCTGGTCCAGCGCCACGGTGGCCGCATCTGGCTCGATTCGACCGAAGGTGTCGGCAGCACCTTCTATTTCACCCTGCCGAGCCCGGACGAGGTCCGGCCATGATGCTCGCGCGGCACATTCTCGTCGTCGAGGATTCCGACGAGGATTTTGCGACCGTGCTCGATGCGGCGCGGTGCGCTGGTGTGCCCAATGAAATCCGCCGTGCCACCTCCGGTGACGAGTGCCTGCAGCAGTTGCGCTTGTCTGCGCTGAAGCATGACGCCCTCCCGGCACTCGTCCTGCTGGACCTGAACACTCCCAAGTGCGATGGCCGCGACGCCTTGCGGGAAATCAAGCAGGACGACCGCCTGCGCGCCCTGCCGCTGGTGGTGTTGACGACCTCGGCGAATCCGCGTGATCTGCGTTTCTGCTACGCCAGCGGCGCCAACGCGTATCACGTCAAACCGGTGCAATACCGGGATCACCTGAGAATCCTGGAACAGATCTTCGACTACTGGTTGAAGAGCGCCGTTTTGCCCAACTGAACCAGACTTCAGCAAGATGAAGAACCAGCTCTGGCACATTCTGATCATCGACGACAGCCCGGACGATCGCGCCGATCTCCGGCAGATGCTGCTGCGCGGCTCGGATCGGCGCTATCGCTTCAGCGAGGCGGAACTGGGCGCCGACGGCCTGCGTCAATTGCAGCAAACGCGCGAGGGCCCCTACGATTGCATCCTGCTTGACTATTGCCTGCCCGACATGAACGCGGAGGAGCTGCTGGCGGCCTTCTGTGCTAGCGCGGATTTGCCCCCGTGCCCGGTGGTGGTGGTCACCGGGTCCGGCAGAGCGGATGGCCGCAAGTTGCTCCGTGCTGGTGCGCAGGACTACATCGGCAAGGACTGGACGACACCCGAAAGCCTGACACGTGCAGTCGAAAACTCCAGGGAACGTTTCGCGTTGCTGGCTGATCGCGCTGAGGCGAGGGAAGTGCTACGGACCGAGCGTGAGCGGCTCGATCTGGCGCTCACCTACGGGAACATGGGCATTTATGAGTGGCACATGGTGGACGACAGGCTCTGGTGGTCAGCCGAGCTTTACCGCGTGTTCGGCGTCACACCGGAGACTTTCATCCCGACACTTGACACATTCAGCGCGCTGCTCCATCCGGATGACCGGGAAGTTTTCTGGCAGAACGTCGCCGAATCGATTGCGCAACGCCAACCGTTCCTGAACGAGTTTCGCATCGTGCCTCCGGACGGCAAGGTGCGATGGATCGCCGACCGCGGACAGACGGAATACGACGCCGAGGGTCGGGGCTTGCGCCACTTCGGCGTGGCGTTCGATGTCACCGAGGGCAAGGTCGCCGAGGCGAAGCTGATCGAGGCCAAAGTCGCGGCCGAAATAGCCAACAACGCCAAGTCCGATTTCCTCTCCAGCATGAGTCATGAGCTGCGCACACCGCTGCATGCCATCCTCGGTTTCGCCCAGTTGATCGATTTGGCTTCGCCGCCGCCAACACCCGCGCAGAAGCGAAGCATCGATCAAGTTCTCAAGGCCGGGTGGCACCTGCTGGGGCTGATCAACGAAGTTCTCGATCTGGCGCTGATCGAGTCCGGGAAGCTCTCGCTGTCGATGGAACCGGTCGCGTTGGCCGAGGTCCTGCGCGATTGCGAGGCCATGGTGGAACCAGAAGCGCAAAAGCAGGGCATCAGCGTGGCGTTCGCGCCCTTCGAAGCCGGTTGCTCGGTCGATGCTGACCCGACACGGGTGAAACAGGTGATCATCAACCTGCTGTCCAACGCAATCAAGTACAACAAACCCGGCGGCGCGGTTTGCGTGACGTGCGCCCCGAGCCCGCCGGAGTCGATGCGTATCAGCGTTCGCGATACCGGTGAGGGCCTGACCCCCGGGCAGCTGGCGCAACTCTTCCAGCCATTCAATCGTCTGGGTCAAAAGGTGCCGGGCGAAGAAGGTACGGGCATCGGCCTGGTGGTCTGCAAGAGGCTGGTGGATGCAATGAACGGCAGGATTGGCGTTGACAGCACGGTTGGCCAGGGCAGCGTCTTCTGGGTCGAACTCAAGCTGACGACTGAAGCGCAAGCCGCCAGCTACGCCGCTGAACCAACGGGGCTCGTCCAGGAGGCGCAAGTTCTCGGTGAGGCACCCCTGCACACCCTGCTCTACGTCGAGGACAACCCGGCCAATCTGCTGCTGGTCGAGGAAATCCTTCTGCGCCGCAGCGATATCCACCTGTTGAGTGCGCGGAACGCCAACCAGGGCATCAGGCTGGCGCGCTCCTTTCTGCCGGATGTCATCCTGATGGACGTCAATCTGCCTGACATCAGCGGCAGCAGCGCGCTGAAAATCCTGGCGGACGATCCGGCAACGGCGCATATCCCGGTGCTCGCCCTGAGTGCCGACGCCAATCCCGGCGATATCGAAAAAGGTCTGCTGGCAGGCTTCTTCCGTTATCTCACCAAGCCGATCAAGGTCAACGAGTTCATGAAAACGCTGGACGAGGCCTTGAGATCCGCGAAAACAGACGCTGCCGTCGCAGCCAAAGAGGAAGAAGTCTGATGATTACCGCGCGCGAAATCCTTGCAGCCAGCATCCTGATCGTTGACGATCAGGAGTCCAATATCCTCTTGCTCGAGCAAATGCTGGATGAGGCCGGCTACACATCCATTGCTTCGACGATGGATCCGAGCGAGGTGTGTACGCTGCACCGCAAGCATCGCTACGACCTGATCCTGCTTGACCTGCAGATGCCCGGCATGGATGGCTTTCAGGTCATGGAAACCCTGAAGACCAACGAGGAAGAGGCCTACCTGCCGGTGCTCGTGATCACTGCCCAGCCGGGCCACAAGCTGCGCGCCCTCCAGGCCGGCGCCAGGGATTTCATCAGCAAGCCCTTCGATCTGGTGGAAGTGCAGATGCGCATCCGCAACATGCTGGAAGTCCGCTTGCTGTACAAGAAACTCGCCGAGTACAACGCCATTCTCGAACAGACGGTGCAGGAACGCACCGCCGAACTGCGCGAAAGCGAAGCCCGGTATCGCAGCCTGACCGAACTGGCCTCGGACTGGTATTGGGAACAGGACGAGAACATGAATTTCACCAAGGTCTCGGGTCCCGTCCTGGAGATGCTCGGCATCCGGGTCGGCCCCCTGCTGGGCGAATCAGTTGGTCTTGAGGACGCAGGCTGGGATGAGTCGGAGCGTGCCGTGCTGCAGGCGGCCATTGCCGCCCGGCAACCGTTCCTTGATTTTCTTTTCCACCGCGTCAACGCGGATGGCTCGCAACAGCAGTTCCGGGTGAGCGGCGAGCCAATGTTCAACCGTTCCTGCCGCTTCATCGGTTACCGCGGAATCGGGGTTGAAGTCACCAGCAAGAACGAGAACCCGTGATCTGGACGCGCCGCGATGCCAACACCTCATAGTCCGCAGCAAAACCATCTTCTCGCCGCCCTGCCGACGGCGGAGTTCGAAGCCCTGGCGACGCATCTGGAACTGGTTCCGATGCGGCTTGGCGACATGCTCTACGAACCGGGCAGACAGTTGTCGCACGCCTATTTCCCGACGACATCGATCGTTTCGCTGCATTACGTGATGGCGTCGGGCGCGTCGGCCGAATCGGCAGGCGTGGGCAATGAAGGTGTCGTCGGCGTGGCGTTGTTCATGGGGGGAGACACCACGCCAAGCTCGGCCGTGGTGCAGACCGCCGGCCATGCTTATCGGCTGGAGGCCCGCGTTCTGAAGCAGGAATTCAGCCGGGCGGGCTCGCTGCAAGCCTTGTTGCTGCGTTACACGCAGGCGTTGATGACGCAGATGGCGCAGATCGCGGCCTGCAATCGCCACCATTCGGTGGAACAGCAACTCTGCCGCTGGCTGTTGATGACGCTCGACCGCCTGCCGGGCAACGAGCTGGTGATGACTCAGGAACTGATCTCCGGCATGCTCGGGGTACGCCGAGAAGGGATTACCGAAGCCGCCGGGAGATTGCAGCGAGACGGTCTCATTCTCTATCGCCGGGGTCACATCACGGTGCTTGATCGCCGCGGCCTCGAGAAGCACGCCTGCGAGTGCTACGCCGTGGTGAGCAATGAATTGATCCGCCTGCTGTCCGATGTGCAGCATCGTCAGAGCATCTCCTCGCTGGCAGACTGAGCTGCGGCCAGCGCGAGCCCTCATCCTCATGCAGCTGTGAGTACGGCATCCTGACCGCCAGGCGGTCGGTGTTGAGCAGGCAACGCCACTTATGTTCGCCAGCGGACAGACAGGGGCGCAGCTGCGGCCTAAGCTGAAGCATCCGAGTCGAAAGGGGCGTTCCTGCAGTGGGCTGCCAGGCAGCCGTTGCAGCCCGCGCGCTCCTGGCGAAGACACGTGTATGCACCGCGATGCTTGCCAAAGCATTGCTCCTCAACTCATCAGATGAAGGAACGACAATGAACAGAATCCAAATGAACGCGCTGGCACTGGCAGTCAGTCTCGGTTTCAGTGCCGGCGCCATGGCAGAAAACATGTCGAAGGCCGATTACTCGACGGCAAAAGACAAGATCGCGGCCGAGTACAAGTCGGGCAAGGCGGCGTGCAATTCGCTCTCCGCCAATGCCAAGGATGTCTGCGTCGCGCAGGCCAAGGGTGTACAGAAGGTGGCACGCGCCGATCTTGACGCCAGCTACAAGCCCAGCACGAAAGCCCACTACGAGGCGCTCGTCGCCAAAGCCGAAGCTGACTATGGGGTTGCCAGGGAGAAGTGCGACGACTTGTCCGGCAACGCGAAGGACGTGTGCGTGAAGGAAGCGAAAGCGGCAGAGACGACCGCCAAGGCTGACGCCAAAGCACAGATGAAGACGGCCAACGCGAACGCTTCGGCCAAGGAGACTTCGAGCGATGCGCGCAGCAAGGCGAGCAGCGAGAAGGCCGACGCCCGCAAGGACGCGACAGCGGACAAGGTCGACGCGCAGTACGCCGTGGCGAAGGAAAAGTGCGACGCCATGGCCGGCGCCGCCAAGGATGACTGTCTGGCCAAGGCGAAGGCAAGCGCGGGCAAGTAGTCAGCGGCGCTCGCGCAGGCACGATGCCATGAAAAAACAAGCTTTGACAAAGAGGTAACAGCATGAAGACAAGACAGGGATTTACAGTCGGCGCAGTTGCCGCCGCATTGCTGCTCGGCGTGGCAGGGTGTTCCGGGATGTCGGCGCAGGGCAAGAACACCGCTGTCGGTGCCGGTGTGGGTGCCGTCGGCGGCGCGGTTCTGACCGGTGGTAGCGCGGCGGGAACCGTGGGTGGTGCAGCCGTCGGCGGCATCATCGGCCACGAAGTCAGCAAGTAGAGAGGATCCGGATGCGATGCGCCTGACTTTCCCGGCCGGCGCGTTTCCATCACTCATTGCCCTGATCCCCGGCGAGAGTCACCGACAGGCTTGCTCTTGCCGTCGGGTGAGTGGGCCACCAGGAGACAATACGTATGTGGAACTTTGGGAAGACCAGCGGCACAGCCCTGGTGATCGGTACCTTGCTTGTCGCACTCTCGGGCTGCCAGAAGCAGGAAGGTCCGGCAGAGAAAGCCGGCAAGGAAGTCGACAAGGCGGCACAGACAGTCGGCAAGCAGATCGAGAAAGCGGGTGAAAGCATCCAGGACACAGCAAAGGGAGACAAGAAGTAAACGGGCGCGTGGCTGGTCCTTCCGCCAGCCTGCGGAAGAGGCGCTTGGTGCCAGTCAGGACAGGCCGCAGATTTCCTCCGGACCCTGAGACCGGACTGGGCGCGACGATGCATTGCGCTCAGCCTGAGCCTGGTCGCCGCAGGCGCTTCAGGCGAGCAATATTCAGCAAACCACTTATCCAACAACGACAAGGAATCCTCATGAAATACTCCATCATGCTTTCTGCAGCACTCATCGCACTGGCCGTGACCGCGTGCGACAAAAAACCAGCAGTCGTCAATGCGCCGCCCGCGACCGTGGTGACGGTTCCGGGGCCAGCGGGTCCGGCAGGTGCCACGGGATCAACTGGCGCGACCGGATCCACCGGTTCGAGCGGGGCGACAGGCGCAACCGGCAGCACGGGCACGACCGGAGCGACCGGTGAGCCCGGCAAAACGGGGGGAGATACGGTGGTCGTCGTTCCCGGCCAGGCTCCCGCGCGCTGATTCACTGTCGCCGCGGCGCTGTGGTCCGCGTGAGGGGCCTGGTGTTCAAGCCCCTCGCTGTTCAGCCAGCATGCTTTCACCTGAAGTCGTCGTTGTGAATGCGTGGTGCTTGAACAGCGAGAGGGCATTGCGTGCAACAGACAGGGCTTCGAAGTCGGTGGCCGAGTCCCGGTGGTGCGTCTGTCGGCTGATCAACAGGAAGACCGTTTCCGGCTCGTGCGCGGCTTGACAGAAACAACCTGCAGGGTTTCCCTGCGGCTTTTTTACCGTGCGCTCTTCAAGAGGCAATCCGGGGTACGAGTCGGTTCAGCGGGTCAGCTTTGGCGAGGATGCTAGCACCGTACGCAAGAACAACGCCCCTCAGAACCTGTCTTGCCTGAAGAAGATCGTGTTCAACAGGATTCGCCTGGATACTGCCGACAAGAGCGAGCGCAGCCTGCGCCTGAAGCGCAAGCGCGCCGCTTCGAAGGAGGGCGACGTCCGGATGCGAATACTGGGCCTCAATTCCCTGGGCCTCACTTCGCAGCCATGCTGGCGGCTAAGCGGTGTGCAATCAATGCACGAACAGCGCAATAAGAATGATGATCGGGATGGGTACGCCTGGAAACAGCAAACAGCATAAGGGATCGCATGTTGGCCTCCTCCAGTGAAGTATGTTATTTCCATGAATCTCAGGCTTGTGCGCGGCCACACTGATCCGGCAGGGCAACTTCTCATCAAATGGCGTGTGACGGAAATCCCGATCGCCGTCTGCGGTCGCTGCCGGTGCGATGTTCCAGATTCCCGGCCCCCCCCAGCCCGCGCGCCAAGGCATGCGAACTCCGGCGCTGATGTTCCCGCCGGTCCTCGAAGTGGGAATACCTGCAATTACATAGGGAAGCGTCACAGCCTGGTAACGGCAGACGCGGCGCTTCTTGAGCCAGAAACCGCTGCTCCTCAAGACGCCTCGCGCTCGCGCAGCCATCGTTGCCTGGCTTTATTGCGACGCCCCGATAGGGAGAGACGGGCTGGCTGTCGGCCTGCTCACCTTGCGCTGTGACGCGTTTGCGCGGCCGCGAGAGCCAGACAGCAAAGCCAACCAAACAACAAATGACTAGTAGCCAAGCTGTCATAGTTTCTCCTTCCCTGCGATTCGTTCAGTCATGGACCTGCGTGCGCCCGAAGTCCAGCCTCGGTTTCATCGCCGTCTCCGCCTGCTATGTGCTGTGTCCGCCTCTGGCAGGCAGAATCCGGGCAGCCCGCTATAACCTGCCCGTCAGCAACAGAATGAGCAGGATGAGCACCACCAGGCCAATACCACCGCTGGGCCCGTAACCCCAACTCCGGCTGTGCGGCCAGGCTGGAATCGCGCCGATCAGCAGCAAGACCACCACAATCAGCAGAATTGTTCCCAATGACATTTCATTTCTCCTTAAAGTCAATCATGACGGCGCAGCATTCGAGCCTGCTCGCGCTGCGCACTCGCGGCGCCTTCCTCGGTGCGCCGAACCTTGTCTTTCACCCGCTCTGTGGGTTGCTGCCTGACAGCGCTCGTCGCCTCAGGTTTGCCGGCGACCATCGTGGGCCGCTGCAATCGCTGCCTGTCCTTGACGAAGATGTTACTCAAACAGAGGCAAACTTCTGTACGGCAGCGCACACTTCGGAGCCCACGCCTGAGTCCGCCGGCTTGCGCCCCGCCAGGCCAGGTGGGCGCCATGTACGCCATGTGTACGCTGGCGCACAGACTGTGTGCCGGGTGAGGCAGACCATGGGCTTGGCGGGACAGAGTGTCTGCGCTCGAGTAAAGGGCTTGCTGTCGGGAAGGACCGCCGCGGCGGCCAGGTGCGGCCATCCGGCCTCTTGTCAATGGCAATGAGGCGCTGCTGCCACCGGCAGCGCTCACCTCGTTAATTCACAACACACAACAGCAGGAGACATGATGAATACCGAACTGATCACAACACAGGGCAACGTCGAAGGCACCAGGGACAAGCTCGCCAAGGATCTCAGGACCGTGGTCGCCGATGCCGACTACCTGCTGAAGGAGGTGGCCAATTCGACCGCCGAAGAATTTGCGGCAGCGCGCACGAGGGTTGGTGCCAAGCTGTCCGAGGCCAGATCCCGGCTTGACGAAGCGCGAATCGCGGTCACGGACAGAGCCAGACACACCGCCGACGTCACCCACGAGTACATGATGGACAACCCCTGGAAGGTCGTCGGGCTGGCCGCGGTCATCGGGCTGATCATCGGCGTCATTGCCAGTCGCCGCTGAGTCACGAGACAGGGTGACCGGCAGGCTGGCAGACCGTATCGAGAAGGCGGTCGAGACGCACTGCAGCCGCGACAACGCCAGGGCTCTCGTCACCGACTGCCCGAACGAGTGAACGGCTCGGCCTCGCCGTAGAAAAACCTGTCGATATCAGCAGTCTCAGTCTCAGGACCCCGAGCGACGAAATGCGTAAAATGGTCGGCGAAGTGCGCCGACCAGGCGCCGGGGAGAAATAATGACGCCGGGACACCTGAAGAAGAAGGCCAACTCGCCATCGTTGGAGGTTCCGCTTGCACCTGTCAATTTGGCAGCGGCAGAGACTCCCTCAACCGCTTCCTTCCCGATCGTTGGCATCGGCGCCTCGGCCGGCGGGCTGGCAGCATTCGAGGCCTTTTTTTCCGGTATGCCCAGCGACGCCGAACCCGGCATGGCCTTCGTGCTGGTTCAGCACCTGGCACCGGACCACAAAAGCATTCTCTCCGACCTCATTCAGCGCTATACCCGCATGCAGGTCTTCGAGGTTGCCGACGGGATGGTGGTGCAGCCCAATTGCGCCTATATCATCCCGCCCAACCGCGACATGGCGTGTCTGCATGGCGCACTGCAATTGCTCGAGCCTTCCGAGCCGCGCGGACATCGCCTGCCCATTGACTTTCTCTTTCGCTCGCTGGCCCTCGACCAGAAGGAACGGGCAATCGGCATTGTGCTCTCCGGCACCGGCAGCGACGGCACGGCGGGCGTGCGGGCGATCAAGGACGAGGGCGGCATGGTCATGACGCAGAGCCCCGATTCCGCCGAGTACGACGGCATGCCGCGCAGCGCGCTCGATACCGGCCTGGTGGACTACGTCCTGCCGCCGGCCGAGATGCCTGCTCAGCTGATCGGTTACGCCACACATGCCTTCGGCCAACGCGCGCGCGCAGTTGCCGTCGCTGGGCCGAAGAGCGAACTGGCGCTGAAGAAGATCGTCGTTCTGCTGCGTGCCCAGACCGGTCACGATTTTTCCCAATACAAGCCGAGCACCATCCAACGCCGCATCGAACGGCGGATGGCCGTGCACCAGATCAAAGCGCTGGACAGCTACGTCAGGTACCTGCAGGAGACGCCGTCCGAGGTCGAGGCGCTGTTTCGTGACCTGTTGATTGGCGTGACCAATTTCTTCCGCGATCCGGAGGCCTTCGCGGTGCTGGAGAAGCAGGTCATTCCGACGCTGTTTGCCGACCACCCGGCAGGCGCGGTGATCCGCGTCTGGTCGGCGGGATGTTCCACTGGCGAGGAGGCATATTCGATTGCCATCCTGCTGCAGGAACACATGGAGGCACTCAAGCAAAGCTATACGATCCAGGTCTTTGCCACCGACATTGACAGCCGGGCGATCGCCACCGCGCGCAGTGGCCTGTATCCGGCCAGCATCGCCGCCGACCTGTCGCCGCAGAGGCTGGCGCGGTTCTTCACGGCGGTGCCCGACGGCAGCGCCTACCGAATCAACAAAGGTATCCGCGACCTGCTGGTCTTCTCGGAGCAGGATGTGATCAAGGATCCGCCGTTTTCCAGACTCGACCTGATCAGTTGCCGCAACCTCCTGATCTACATGGGCGCCGAGTTGCAGAAAAGGCTCATTCCGCTGTTCCACTACGTGCTCAGGCCGGGGGGTACACTGTTCCTCGGCACCTCCGAAGGCGTGGGCGAGTTTGCCGACCTCTTTGCCGTGCTCGACCGCCACGCCAAGCTGTATCAGCGCAAGGAGCATTTTTCCAGCACCCGGCGCATGACCCTGGGACGCTTTCTGCCACCCCGGATGGCGATCGATGCGGCGCCCACCGGTGGCGGCAAGCCTGGCTCGCGTGCCAGGCTGCCACTGCGCGAGCTGACCGAACAGGCGCTTCTGCAACAGCTTGCCCCGGCCAGCGCGCTGGTCAATGGCCAGGGTGACATCCTTTACCTGCACGGCCGGACCGGCATGTACCTGGAGCCAGCCGCCGGCGAGTCGGGCGTCAACAACATCCTGCGAATGGCCCGCGAAGGGCTGCGGCAAGATCTGAGCATGGCCCTGCACAAAGCGGCCAACAGCAGTCAGCGCGTGCACTGCCCGGGGCTGCAGGTGAAAACCAACAGCCACTTCGCGCGCGTCGATCTGACCGTCTGCCCGCTGTCGGCCGACCCTGAAGTGATGCCGGAGTCGCCTTTGTACCTGGTCATGCTGCAGGACTCCGTTGCCACGGATCAGGCGCAGCCGGCCGTGCCGGCAGCCAGCGGCAGGGCAGCCGCTCCTGACGAAGGCCCTGAGGCGAAAGCCGCGTCGCACACGCTGGCGCGCATCGCCGTCCTCGAGCAGGAGTTGCGGGCCAAGGACGAATATCTCCAGACTACCCAGGAAGAACTGGAGACCTCGAACGAAGAGCTCAAGTCATCGAACGAGGAAATGCAGTCGGTGAACGAAGAACTGCAATCGACCAACGAGGAACTGGAAACCTCGAAGGAAGAATTGCAGTCGGTCAACGAGGAACTGGCCACGGTCAACGCCGAGTTGCAAGCCAAGGTGATCGATTTGTCGCGCACCAACAACGACATGAACAATCTCCTCGCCGGCACCGGCATCGGCACCGTCTTTGTGGACCACCAACTGCGCATCCTGCGCTTCACACCGGCCGCCAGCGGCATCATCAACCTCATCCAGAGCGACATCGGCCGGCCGGTGGCCCACATTGTCTCCAACCTGGCCGGCTACGAGGGTCTCGTGGCAGACACCCGGGCCGTGCTGAATACGCTGATCCACAAGGAGGTGGACGTGCAGACCAGGGAAGGCAAGTGGTACACGATGCGCATCCAGCCCTACCGAACGCTGGATAATGTGATCGAGGGTGCAGTGATCTCGTTTTTGGACATCACCGAAACGGTGCAGACACGGGAGGCGTTGCGCGCCGCGAATGATCTGTGCCGCCTGGCGGTGATCGTGCGCGATGCACACGATGCCATCACCGTGCAGGATCTGGAGGGCCGGATCCTGGTCTGGAACCCGGGAGCCGTACGGATGTATGGCTGGGCCGAAGGCGAGGCGCTGCGGATGAACGTGCGCGACCTGATTCCGCCGGAGTTGCGCGAGGAGACTTTGCTGACCCTGCGGCAGCTTGCCCAGGCTGAAGTCCTGGAGCCGTATCGTGGCCAACGGCTCACCAAATACGGTGCGGTGGTCAATGTCTCGATGATCTCGACCGTCTTGATGGATGCGGCCGGCGAGGTCTATGCCATCGCGACCACGGAAAGGGCGAGCGAAGTCGTCAGGGATCGTCGGAAAACAGGAAGGTGATCGATGAGCATACAGGACAAACGCCATTCAGCACTCAGAGTCCCCCCCCCCCGCAATGGGTGAACCATTGACTGCCGGGCAGGGGCTGCGCGAGCAGGCCGAGGCGTTGTTTCTCGAAGAGTCGGCGCTGGCGCCCGCCGGGCGTGAAAGCCTGTCGCTCGAAGATACGGAGCGGCTGCTCCATGAGCTGCGCGTGCATCAGATCGAGCTGGAGATGCAGAACGAGGAATTACGTCAGGCGCAGGCGCTGCTCGACACCGAGAGGGCACGCTATTTTGACCTTTATGACCTGGCGCCGGTCGGCTACTGCACCTTGAGCGAAACGGGGCTGATCCTGCAAAGCAATCTGGCCGCGGCAACCCTGCTCGGCAGCACCCGTGCTGGACTGGTCATGCAACCGATCAGCCGTTTCATCCTCAAGGTGGACCAGGACATCCACTATCTGCACCGCAGGAACGTGGTTGATAACGGCGAACCGCAGGCCTGCGAGTTGCGGCTGATGAAGGGTGACGGGACGGCATTCTGGGCGCATGTCGCGTCGGCTGTCGCGCAAGAGGCGAATGGCACGGTCGTTCTGCGCGTCCTCCTGAGCGACGTCACCCAGCGCAAGCTGGCGGAAGCCGAGCGGGCAATGTTCGATCAGACGCTGCAGGACCAGAACGCCGAGCTGAAACGTCTCAGGCTCGTGGCGGAAACGGCCAACCTGGCAAAATCGGAGTTCCTGTCGAGCATGAGTCATGAGCTACGCACGCCGCTCAGTGCGATCCTCGGTTTTGCCCAGCTCATCGAATCCGGGTCTCCCAAGCCGACGCCCTCGCAACAGCGAAGCATCGATCAGATTCTCAAGGCGGGGTGGCACCTGCTCGGGCTGATCAACGAAGTTCTCGATCTCGCGATGATCGAGTCCGGCAAACTGTTACTGGCAATGGAACCGATATCGCTGCCCGAAGTGATCGCCGAATGCCAGGACATGGTCAAACCGCAGGCGGAGCAAAATGAGGTCAGCTTGTCCTTTGCCGGGTGCGTGGCCCCCTGTTTCGTCCTGGCCGACCGGAAACGGTTGAAGCAGATCCTGATCAACCTTCTTGCCAATGCAATCAAGTACAACAAGGCCGGCGGAGCGGTCACGATGGATTGTAGCCCGAGCCAGCCGGATGCGATGCGCATCAGCGTTCAGGACACCGGTGCAGGACTCGCCCCGGAACAACTGGCACAGCTGTTCCAGCCGTTCAATCGTCTCGGACAGGAGGCGGCTTCGGATGAGGGGACAGGTATTGGCCTGGTCGTGTGCAAGCGGCTGATTGAAGCGATGGGAGGCGTCATCGGCGTCGAGAGCGCGGTCGGCAAAGGCAGCGTGTTCTGGATCGAGCTGACGCTGGCGACTGAAGACCGGGCGATTGCCGACACGGCTGGACTCGTGCCGGTCGCCCAGGCACCAGAGCCGGTTGGCCAGCCCTTGCGCACCGTGCTCTATGTCGAGGACAACACCGCGAATCTGATGTTGGTCGAGGAGATCGTCGCGCGCCGCGTCGATGTGCGACTGCTGACCGCGCGGGATGGGCGCCACGGCATCGAGATCGCCTGCGCTTCCCGACCCGATGTCATCCTGATGGACATCAGTCTGCCGGACATCAGCGGTGTCGAAGCGCTGCAAGTTCTGGCAGGAAATCCGGCAACAGCTCACATCCCGGTGATTGCGATCAGCGCCAATGCCATACCCCGCGATATTGAGAAAGGTCTGGCGGCAGGATTCTTCCGCTACCTGACGAAGCCGATCAGGGTGAACGAGTTACTGGAGACGCTGGACATGGCCCTGCAATTCGCCAGGACCGGTGCGGGCAAGCGCGCCACCGATGGGGCCAGCACGCCAGGCAGTCCATGAGCCTGCGGGTCTTGTCAAAGGGCGCGTCAGCCGCCTCATTTGGCCGCTATGTGCGCCAGCGAACAGTGTTTCCGCGATTTATCGCGCAAGCTGTGCTCAGGGATTGAATGTGTATGGTGGTGCGAACCGTCGTTCGAGGTTCGCCTGCCAGCACCGCTGAATTCTGTTTTCCATTCCCCTGAGGAGTCACACCATGCTTGCCGTTAGCCCAGAACTGATCAACTCCGTCGAGATCAACACCCAGGCCTTCATGACCCTGTCGAAAATCGCATTTTCCAGCCTGGAGCGTTTGGCCACCCTGAACCTGAATGCAACTCGCCTCGCCTTCGAAGAGGGCACCAGCGGCTTCGCTTCGCTGCTCCAGACCAAGGACGCCAGTGAGCAGCAGAAGGTGCTCGGCGCCACGCCCGGAAAAGCGACCAACAGCGCCGCCGCCTACCTGCAGGGGGTGCAGGAAATAGCCGCTGACACCCAGAGCGAAGTCACCAAGCTGGTCACCTCGTATTTTTCTTCGCAAGGCCGGGGCGCAAACGCCAGCACGGGTGCCCTGAAGGGGTTCGAATTATTCAAGGGCTTTGCGCAGCAGATTACCGACATGACCGCCGCCAACACCAAGGTGGTCGGCGACGCAACGGCCCGTATCGCCAGCGCAACTACCGCTCTTGCCAGGAAAGGCACGTAAGGGCTCGCCTACGCTCCTGCCGTGAAAGCCGCAGATCAGTGGCCCCGCGACCGCTGTCGCTGGGTGCTGCTTGCCGCGCCTGCGAGTGATGACGCAGCTTCCGATGCATCGGCGAGCGATGCGGAGAGCGGTTGGCCGGGGAGGTCGCGGGGGGTGTACGTCTGTCATCGCGACGCCACGGCTGATCTGTTCGCCGGCTACCGGCGACGGCATCCTCGACTCACCAAGCTCATCCAGGTATCTGCGGCAACTGGCAGTGGTCGCGACCACGCGGCTGGCGATTCCGCGCACGGACAGCGCGCATGCCCCCGCTGCAATGGCTGGGTGTACCGCATCCCGCGACGGTTCGTCGATGGGCTGCTGAATATTCTTAGGCCGGTACACCGCTATCGCTGCCGCTCGGTCACCTGTGGTTGGGAAGGGAACCTGCGCGTGCGGCGGGATACCCTGCCGAGCCTGCGCCGGCGTTAGCCGGGCGAGGGACGATACGGCGCATCACAGTCAGTCGCCTGATGTGCGCCACCGTACAGATTTAGCCAGGTCAGGCGGCTAGTCTTGCAGTGCATCCCGAGTCGCCGTCAAGCCAGTCCAGTCATCAGGCACTTCAGACACGCCGTGCGCGCTGCGACGATGGATGCTCGATGGGCAATTCCGCCCGTCGGATTCCGGAGCAGGGGAGTTTGACATGAACTGGGATATCGTTGAAGGCAACTGGAAGCAATTCAAGGGCAAAGTGAAGATGCAGTGGGGCAAACTGACAGACGACCATCTGGATGTGATTGCCGGCAAGCGCACCGAGTTGGCGGGTAAGCTCCAGGAGAGCTATGGCATCAGCAAGGACGAGGCCGAAGAGCAGATCAAGAGCTTTGAAGAGATCAACAAGGACTACCGTCCATAGAGCGCCGCATGGGCCAACTACGCAGCGCGTCGCGCTCCGCCATGCGCTGCGCCACCCGGGTGCTCCTCGTTGAGGACAATGGCGGTGACGCCGAATTGATTCAGCAGTCTCTTGGCGGGGCGGGCGAAGGCTCGTTTGGCGTCGAACGGGTGTCGCGGCTCTCGGATGCGCTTGCTCGACTGGGCCGGGGCGGTATCGAGGTACTGCTGCTTGACCTTGCGCTGCCCGACGGCCAGGGTCTCGACGCCTTCGATCAGGTGTTCCGGGCGGCGCCCAATGCCCTGATCCTCGTTCTCGGTACAGCGAGTGATGAAGCCATCGCGCGCAAGGCGGTGCAGCGCGGCGCCAGCGACTATCTCATCAAGGGCCATGTCGACGCCCACTGGTTACCGCGGGCACTGCGTTACCTGCTCGACCGCAAGGCGACGCGCGACGCGCTGCGGGCCAGCGAGCTACGCTTCCGGGCGATGAGCGACGCCTCCCCGCTGGGAATCTTCGTCTCCGATGTGCAGGGTGACTGTGTGTACACGAATGCCGCCTATCACAGGATATCGGGGCTGACCTTCGAGGAGACGCTGGGCACCAAGTGGAGCACGGCAATCCATCCCGACGATCGCCAGCGTGTACTCGCCGAGTGGCGCGATGCGGCAGGCGGTGGCGCATCATTTCAGACGGAATTTCGCTTCCTGCAGCCGAACGGGAGTGTTGTCTGGGCGCGGGTCAACAGCGCGGCGATGAACGACGGGTTGGCCGTGAACGGTGGCGTGAAGACGGTTGAGGATATCAGCCAACGCAAGGCGGCCGAGTTCGCCTTGCAAGCGGTCGAAGAAGCCCTGTTCGAAGAAAGGGAGCGGGCCCAGGTGACCCTGGACTCCATCGGTGACGCTGTGCTGACGACCGATCTCCAGGGCAAGGTGACCTATCTGAATGTGGCGGCCGAGGCGCTGACCGGCTGGTCGCGCGAGGACGCGCTGGGGCGGCCGCTGTCGGAGGTGTTCCACATCATCGATGGCGGGACACGCCAGGCGGCTCCGGATCCTGCGCAGCAAGCCATCAAGGAGAACCGGACCGTCGGGCTGGCCGCGGATAGCATCCTGGTCCGCCGTGATGGCGGCGAGTCGGCGATCGAGGATTCCGCCGCTCCGATCCATGACCGGGACGGCCGCGTCGCCGGCGCGGTCATCGTCTTCCACGACGTCAGCGAATCCGGGCCATGGTGCTGAAGATGGCGCATCTGGCCCACCACGATTTCCTCACCGGTCTGCCCAATCGGGCGCTGCTGACCGAACGGCTCTCGCAGGCGATCGGGCTGGCGCGTCGGCGCGGCAAACAGGTGGCACTGCTCTTCGTAGACCTGGATTACTTCAAGCACATCAACGATTCGCTGGGGCATGCGGTCGGCGATCAGGTGCTGCAGTCCGCGGCTCGCCGTTTGTCCGCCTGTGTGCGTACGACGGACACGGTCTGCCGCCAGGGCGGTGACGAATTCGTGATTCTGCTGGCCGAGATCGAGCAGCCGCAGGACGCGGCCCTGGTCGCCGAAAAGTTGCTCGTCGCGCTAGCCGAGCCGCAGCTCATTGGCCAACACGAGATCCATGTGACCCTGAGCATCGGGATCAGCGTTTACCCCGATGACGGCATCGATGGCGACACGGTGATGGAGAACGCCGACGCCGCGATGTATCACGCCAAGGCAAGCGGCCGTAACAACTACCAGTTCTTCACTGCCGGCATGAACAGCCACGCCGTTCGCCGGCTGTTCGTCGAAACCGGGCTGCGGCGTGCCCTCAGGCAGAGTGAGTTTCGCCTGCATTATCAGCCGCAGATCGATCTCGCCTCAGGCGCGATGACCGGTACCGAGGCCCTCATCCGCTGGCTTGATCCGGTGCTCGGACTGATTGAACCGGAGCAGTTCGTGCCGATCGCGGAAGAATGCGGTCTCATCGTGCCGATTGGCCGCTGGGTGCTGCGCGAGGCGTGCAGGCAGGTCCGGTCCTGGCTCGATGCGGGCTTGCACGCGGTGCCCGTGGCGGTCAACATTTCCGCCCTGGAGTTCAGGCACCAGGGCTTTGTCGACGAGGTGGCCCTGATCCTGAAGGAGACCGGTCTCGCCCCGCGCTATCTGGAACTGGAACTGACCGAAAACATTCTCATGCATGACACGGAGTCGTCGGCGCAGGTGCTCGCTTCACTCAAGGCGATGGGGGTGCAGCTGGCGATCGATGATTTTGGTACCGGCTATTCGAGCCTGGGTTACCTGAAGCGTTTTCCGATCGACACCCTGAAAATCGACCAATCCTTCGTGCAGGACCTGGCGACCGATGCGGACGACGCGACCATCGTCAGCGCCGTGATCGGCATGGGACGCAACCTCAAGCAGCGGGTCATTGCCGAGGGCGTGGAAACGCAAGAGCAACTGGCGTTCCTGCGGACTCAGCGCTGCGCGCAAGGGCAAGGCTTTCTCTTCAACCGTCCGTTGCCCGCCGAGGACTTCGCGCACCTGCTGGTAACCGTTTAGGGCACGGCCATCGCGGAGGCGGACAACTATGTGCGCCAGCGTACCGACCACCGGTGCCCATGCCACTATGCTGTTTCCACGGTGTCAGCGCAGCATGAGGGGTGAAATCTCGGGCAGCTTCGCTCGCCGTCCAGCAGAACGTCGCGTCAGGGCCAGTAACGATTGGCAAGGTCAATTCCTGACGGCTCGCGACAGCGATGTCGCCAGCGGCGCAGGTTCCTTTCGGCCTCGTCACGGGGTTCATCGTCGGCAGGACCGTGCGTCGGTTGGGAGCGGTCGGAGTGGTTGGTAGAAGATCGAGTCAGGAATTCCCCGTTTTACTCATATCTGGAGAATGAACCATGAACCAAATCAGCAAGTATCTTTCCTCAGTTCTTCTGGCCGTCACGCTGGTGACTGCTGTCGGCTGCAGCTCCACCTCAAAGCAGGAGGGGACTGGCGAGTACGTTGACGACACCGTCATCACCAGCAAGGTGAAGGCGGCGGTTTTCAATGAGCCGATGCTGAAATCGGCAGAAATCAACGTTGAGACCTTCAAGGGCGTGGTGCAGCTGAGCGGCTTCGTCAGCTCGCAGGCGGCGGCGAACAAGGCGACCGAAGTGGCACGCGGCGTTGGTGGTGTGAAATCCGTCAAGAACGACATGCGGATCAAGTAGGCGATTGTTGATCACCGGCCATTGCCGGATACACTGTCCGACAATGGCCGCGCGGCTCATCGCTCAGTCCCGATGACAGCCCGATGACCGCAGTCGTCACTCCGGAAGCCGGCGCCTCAACCGGCAGTCAATCGCCGGCTGCTGCCGAGCCGCCGGTGTCGCGGTCGGCCGAGGGTGAGCATGGGCACGGGCGCCTGGCTCCGGCCATCCTCGCGACGGTTGCTGTGGTCTTCGCCCTGGACTGGGCGCAAAGCCTGTGCATTTCCCTGCTCCTCGGTATTCTCTTCGCCTACAGTCTCAATCCACTCATCGTCTGGCTGGAGCGGATCAGGCTGCCGCGCTTCCTGGGGACCACTCTGGTGATGCTGAGTGTCTTCGGCGCGCTTGTCCTGGGGACCTACGGCTTGCGCGGGGAGATGCAGACGATCCTTGACCAGTTGCCCGAGGCGGTGAGCAAGTTGTCGGCTGGCCTCGCCAGTCTGCGCAAGGGCCAGGCCAGCACCATGCAGATGGTGGAAACCGCCGCCAGCGAGATCGAAAAGGCGACCGCTCAGGCGGCAGGCAAGCGGTCGTCGCACAAACAAGCTGCGACCCGCGTCGTCATTGATGCCCCCGGTTTCGGACTCGGCAACTTCCTCTGGGTGGGTTCGCTGGGGGCTGCCGGCCTGATCGCCCAGGCAGCAATGGTCTTCTTCCTGACCTTCTTTCTTCTGCTCTCCGGCGACACCTACAAGCGAAAGCTGGTGCGACTCGCCGGACCGTCGCTGACGGACAGAAAGCTCACCGTGCGCATCCTCGATGACATCAACACATCGATCCAGCGCTATATGCTGATGATTCTGGTGACCAACGCGCTGGTTGGCGTGCTCACCTGGATCGCCCTGTACACGATCGGCCTCGACAACGCGGGCGCCTGGGCGGTGGCCGCAAGTGTGCTGCACATCGTTCCATACTTCGGGCCGGCGGTCACGGCCGCAGCCATTGCCATGGCGGCCTTCATACAGTTCAACAGCCTGTCGACGGTCCTGCTGGCCGCCGGCACGTCGCTGGCAATCGCCACGCTCGTCGGCACCTTCGTCACCACCTGGATGACCGGTCGCATCGCCAGAATGAACACGGCAGCGGTGTTCGTCACGCTGCTCTTCTGGACATGGTTGTGGGGTGTCTGGGGCATGCTGCTGAGCTGTCCAATCGCGGTGATCGTCAAGGTGGTGGCCGAGAACGTTGAGCAACTGCAGCCAGTGGCTGAGTTGCTGGCAGACTAGCGGGTGGATTGCCCGCCATGCGCTTGCGATCTGACCCCCTGGAAAGGACTCCCCCTGACTTGAACGCTGGCAAAAAGCTCACTGGCTACCTCGAGCAACTGCGAGCGCGCCTTGGCGGTGGCAGGATGCCTCCGCTTGCCGACGAGGACGAAGCCCCGTTACGCGCGGAGTTGTTCAGCGCGACCCAGATGGAGCAACACGGCAAGGCCCTCGCGCTATCGCATTCGCTGGCTGCGGGGCGGGCCGCGGACCAGCTCCTGGAGCGGCTGGCAGCCAACGAAAGCGCCCTCGTCGCTGTCTGCAGGCTGCTGACCGCGGCCGTCAGCGAGAACCGCCGGATCACGCCGGCCGGGGAGTGGTTGCTCGACAACTTCTATCTCATCGAAGAGCAGATCAGCACGGCCAGGCGGCATTTGCCCAAGGGGTACAGCCGCCAACTCCCGCGTTTGGCCCGCGGGCCGTCGGCTGACTGTCCGCGCGTCTATGACCTGGCCCTGGAGGCGATCGCGCATGGCGATGGGCGCGTCGACACGGAAACGCTCAGTCGCTTTGTCGCCGCCTACCAGACCGTCACGGCCCTCAAGCTGGGCGAGTTGTGGGCGATTCCGATCATGCTCCGGCTGGCTCTGATCGAGAATCTTCGACGCGTCGGCGTGCGCATTGCCGCCGCCTGGGACGCGCGACATCTGGCCGACTCGTGGGCCGACCGGATGACGGAAGCCGCCGGCAGCGATCCCGGCAGCCTGATACTGGTGATCGCCGACATGGCGCGCTCGGATCCACCGATGGTTGGCGCCTTCGTCGCCGAGCTGGCGCGCCGCCTGCAGGGGCGGGGTCCGGCGCTGATCTTGCCCTTGAACTGGATCGAGCAGCGACTTTCGGAGTCGGGGCTGACGATCGAGCACCTGGTGCAGTTGGAGAACCAGCAACAGGCTTCCGATCAGGTCTCGATCAGCAACAGCCTCGGCAGTCTGCGGGCGCTTGGCGCGCTGGACTGGCGCCAGTTCGTCGAGACCATGAGCGTCGTCGAGCAGGTGCTGCTCATGGATCCGGGCGCTGTCTATGGCCGGATGGATTTTGCCACCCGCGATCGCTATCGCCACGCGACCGAAGAGATAGCCAGGAAGTGCCGCCTGACAGAAGGAGAGGTGGCTCGCCACGCCGTCGAACTGGCGCGTGCTGGCGCTTCGCTCACCCCTGGCGGGGAAGTCTCCGGGCGCTCCGGGCACGTGGGTTTCTACCTGATCGACAAGGGCTTGCCCGATCTCCTGCGGCTGGCCGGAGTGCACCCTTCCGGCCCTGAAGTCTGGCTGAAGACGGTGGCTCGGTTCCCCTTGTTCCTCTACCTCGGCGGGATGCTGCTGATCTCCGTCCTCCTCGGCGCGGGTCTGCTGGCACAGGCACTGGCTGCCGGGCTGCCCGCCGGAGTGGTCGAACTCGCACTGCTACCGATCGCCTTCCTCCTGCTCCTCGGCGTCAGCCAGTCGGCCGTCGTGCTGATGAACTGGCTGGCAAGCCTGCTGGTGAAGCCGAAGCCGTTGCCCAGGATGGACTTCGCCAAAGGCATCCCGCCAACTTGCCGGACGTTGGTGGTGGTGCCGACGATGCTCGCCAGTCAGGCGGACGTCGAGCAACTGGTCGAGGCGCTCGAGGTCAGGTTTCTGGGTAATCGCGATGAGTACCTGCACTTCGGCCTGCTGACCGATTTTCGCGATGCGCATCTGGCATCGCTCCCTGAGGACGAATCGCTGCTGCGACTGGCACGGACAAGGATCGACGAGCTCAACGACAAATACGCTCGTGGTGGTGAGGGAAGCCGGAGCAGTACCTTCTTCCTCTTCCATCGGGCGCGGCGATGGAACGTCCAGGACCGGATCTGGATGGGCTACGAGCGCAAGCGGGGCAAGCTGGCGGCTCTGAACGCGCTGCTGCGAAGCGGCGCCGGGGCGCTCTCCGACAATGGCTTTTCGCTCGTCGTCGGTGACACGACAGTACTTTCCGGCGTCCGCTACGTCATCACCCTGGATACCGACACGCAGCTACCGCGCGACGCGGCGCGGCAGTTTGTCGGCGCCATGGCGCACCCGTTGAATCGCCCGCACTATGACCAGGCCAGGCGGCTGGTCACCGAGGGTTACGGCATCCTGCAACCGCGCGTGGCGATCAGCCTGCCGGGGACGAACCGCTCGCGCTATGCGCGACTCTACGGCGGGGAGCCTGGCATCGACCCTTATACGCGTGTCTCTTCCGATGTCTACCAGGACGTTTTCGGCGAAGGTTCATTCGTCGGCAAAGGGATCTACGACGTCGATGCCTTCGAGCAAGCCGTTGGCGGCCGTTTTCCCGAGAACCGCATCCTCAGCCATGACCTGCTCGAAGGATGCTACGCGCGGGCAGGGCTGTTGAGCGATGTGCAGTTGTACGAGGATTATCCGGCCCGCTACAGCGCCGACGTGAGCCGCCGCTACCGCTGGATCCGTGGGGACTGGCAGCTTGCCGGCTGGCTTCTGAGCCGCGTGCCGGCGGTCGTGGCTGCCAGGCGTGCAGGCAAGGGGGCAACGGCGAACGACGCAGGGGACAACGCGCGCCGAGAGAATCCGCTTTCCGCGTTGTCGCAGTGGAAGCTGGTCGACAACCTGCGCCGGAGTCTCGTTGCCCCGGCGTTGCTCCTCCTCTTGCTGTTGGGCTGGACGCTGCTGTCGTCGTTGGTCTGGTCATGGACCCTGAGCGTGATCGGCATCGTCCTGTTGCCCTGGCTGTGCGCTTCGCTCGTCGAACTGTGTCGCAAGCCGGCGGAGGTGCTGTTGGGACAGCACCTGACAGCCGTCGCCCGTTCGGCTTCCCGGCACTTGCTGCAGGCAGCCTTCGAGTTGGCCTGCCTGCCCTACGAGGCGTTTTTCAGTCTCGATGCGATCGTGCGCACGAGCTGGCGGCTGCTGATCACGCGCCGGCGACTGCTCGAATGGAACCCTTCGAGTGACGCGGATCGCCAGCCGGACCAGCGGGCGCGCAGCGAGCTTGCCCTCTCCTGGCGGTCAATGTGGATCGGTCCAGTGATCGCCATTGGCGTGGCCATCCAGCTGGCGGCGTCGACACCGATGGTGCTGGCGGTTGCGGGGCCGGTTCTGCTCCTGTGGTTCTTCTCACCTGTCATCGCCTGGTGGATCAGTCTGCCGCTCGCTCGCCGCAAGGCGACCCTGACGGCCGAGCAGACCCTTTTCTTGCGTGGGCTTTCGCGTCGGACCTGGGCCTTCTTCGAGAACCTGGTTGGCCAGGAGGATCATTGGCTGCCGCCAGACAACTACCAGAAGTATCGCGTCACCGCGGTCGCGCACCGGACGTCGCCGACCAACGTCGGCATGGCGCTGCTGGCCAATCTGTCGGCGTATGACTTCGGCTACCTGCCGGTCGGTCCGCTCGTCGAGCGAACGGCGAACACCCTGCGCACGTTGAACGGGCTTGAGCAGCACCGGGGGCACTTCTACAACTGGTACGACACGCAGACGCTGCAGCCGCTGTCGCCACGGTATATCTCGACGGTGGACAGCGGTAACCTGGCGGGCCACCTGTTGACCTTGCGTGCGGGTTTGCTCGCCCTGGGCGATGACCAACTGCTGGGAGCGAGGCTGTTCGACGGCCTGGCTGACACCTATCGGATTCTCGTCCACGAGGCAGGTCAGGCGGCAGCGGTGGATGGCGTCGCGGCGCGCACCCTGGCGGCGTTCGGCAAGCAACTGGCAGCCGTTGCCGCTTCCCCGCCAGAGACGCTCGCGGCACTCCAGTCATGCCTTGAGCGCCTGGCGTCCAGCGCCGTCGAACTCGCTGGCGAGTTTGTGCCCGGCCTCGATGGTGTCGGCGACAACTCGCCCGAGAGCGAAGAGGCAAAGCTGCCGGCGGAGTGGGCCGAGGCGCTGGCCCGGCAATGCCGCACGGCGCTGGATGAGCTTGCCTTGCTCACGCCCTGGGTATGGTTGCCGGAGCCACCGAGTGAGCTGGCGGTGGCGAGCCTCGCCGGTATCGCCGAAATGCCGACGCTGCGCGGACTGGCCAGGCTGGACGCGGAGGTGTCGGCGAGCATTGCCAAGTTGCTCGGCGCAGCGACGACCGCCGGGCAGCGCGGCTGGCTTGCCGATCTGCAGCGGCAGATCAGGACAGGCAGCGTGCGTGCCAGGGACCGGTTGACGACCCTTGAGCGTCTGGCCATGCAAGCCGGCGACCTCGCGCGCATGGAGTATGATTTTCTGTTCGACAAGACGCGCCATCTGTTGGCCATTGGTTACAACGTGGACGAACGACGGGTGGACTCGGGTTACTACGACCTGCTGGCCTCTGAAGCTCGGCTATGTTGTTTCGTCGGTATTGCGCAGGGGCAACTGCCGCAGGAGAGCTGGTTCGCGCTTGGACGCCTGCTCACCAGTACCAGCGGCGAACCGGTACTGCTGTCGTGGAGCGGTTCGATGTTCGAGTACCTGATGCCTTTGCTGGTGATGCCTGCCTACGAGCAGACGCTGCTCGACCAGACCTGCAAGGCAGCGGTGGCGAGACAGATCGAGTATGGCAACCAGCGTGGCGTCCCCTGGGGAATCTCGGAATCCGGCTACAACACGGTGGACTTGCAGCTCAATTACCAGTATCGCGCCTTCGGCGTGCCGGGCCTCGGTCTGAAGCGCGGACTCGCCGAGGATCTGGTCATTGCGCCCTATGCCTCGGTGCTGGCACTGATGGTGGCGCCCGAAGAAGCCTGCCGAAATCTCCAGCGACTGGCCGCCCAGGGATTCATTGGCCGCTTCGGCTTCTTCGAGGCGATCGACTATACGCCCGCCCGACAGCGACGCGGGCAGTCACGGGTGGTGGTCCGCTCGTTCATGGCGCATCACCAGGGGATGAGCCTGCTCGCGCTGGCGTACTTGCTTCTGGAGCGCCCGATGCAGCGGCGGTTCAAGTCGGATCGGCTGTTCCAGGCGGTCATGCTGCTACTCCAGGAACGCGTTCCGAGGGCAACGGCCTTGTTTTCGCATACCGCGCAACTCTCGGACGTGCGCTCGACGTCGATCGGCGCGGAAGTGCCGATCCGGGTGTTCAGCAACCCCGACACGCCGGCACCGGAGGTGCAGCTGTTGTCGAATGGTCGCTACCATGTGATGGTGACCAACGCGGGCGGCGGCTACAGTCGCTGGAAGGATCTGGCCGTCACCCGCTGGCACGAAGACGCCACCTGCGATCACTGGGGCAGCTTCTGTTACGTCCGCGAGGTGACCGGCGGCGTCAGTGGCGACCCCTGGTCGACCGCTCATCAGCCGACGCTCAAGCGAGCAGAGAGTTACGAAGCGATCTTCTCCGAGGGGCGTGCCGAGTTTCGCCGCCGCGATGCCGTCGCCAACGGCTCTGGCGACTTCGAAACCTACACCGAGATCGTCGTCTCGCCGGAGGATGATATCGAGCTGCGCCGGGTCCGGATCACCAATCGATCGCGACAGCGCAGGGAGATCGAGGTCACGAGTTACGCCGAAGTGGTGATCGCGCCGCCGGCTGCGGACGCACATCACCCGGCGTTCAGCAACCTCTTCGTGCAGACCGAGATCCTGCGAGATCGACGTGCGATCCTCTGTACCCGTCGGCCGCGCTCGCTTGGCGAGCAGGCGCCCTGGATGCTTCATCTGATGGTGGTGCACGGGGCCGAGACGGGCGAGGCGTCCTGCGAGACTGATCGCTCACGCTTTGTCGGCCGGACAAGAAACCTCGGCGATCCGCTGGCGATGGGTCATTCGGCGCCGCTCTCGGGGAGCGATGGGTCGGTGCTGGATCCGATCGTTGCCATTCGCTGTCGCATGGTGCTCGATCCGGAGAGTTCGGCGATCGTCGATATCGTTTCGGGTATCGGTGAGACCCGTGACCTGGCGGTCAGCCTGGTTGAAAAATACCAGGATCAGCACCTCGCGAACCGCGTCTTCGAGCTGGCCTGGACTCACAGCCAGGTGGTCCTGCAACAGCTCAATGCCACTGAAGCCGAGTCACAGCTGCATGCGCGCCTGGCAAGTTCGGTGATCTACGCCAACGCGTCGCTGCGCGCCAGTGCCGAGGTATTGATCAGGAATCGCCGCGGACAGTCCGGGCTCTGGGGTTACGCCATCTCCGGCGATCTGCCGATTGTCCTCTTGCAGATTGCCGACGGGGCCAACATTGACCTCGTGCGCCAGCTCGTACAGGCGCATGCTTACTGGCGTCTGAAGGGACTGGCGGTGGACCTGGTGATCTGGAACGAGGATCACGCCGGTTACCGGCAGCAGTTGCAGGAACAGATCATGGGACTCATCGCCGCCGGCTTGGGTGCGAGCGTGATCGATCGACCGGGCGGCATCTTCGTGCGGCAGGCCGAGCAGATTTCGCCTGAGGACCGCATTCTGTTCCAGGCGGCTGCGCGCGCCGTGATCACCGACAGCCGGGGAACGCTGGCGGAACAGCTTGACCATCGTCACCCGATTGAACCGCGCCCGCCGCGCTTCAAGCCGAGACGAACCCGGCGACGCGAGGCCTCAACTGACCTCCGTTCCGCGCCCGGGTCGCCGCCTCGGGACCTGATTCTGTTCAACGGTTTCGGCGGCTTCAGTCGGGACGGACGCGAGTACGTGATCACGCTTGCGGCGGATCAGGTCACGCCGGCGCCCTGGGTGAACGTCCTGGCGAATCCGTACTTCGGGACGGTCATCTCGGAGAGCGGCGTCGCCTACACCTGGAGCGAGAACGCACACGAATTCCGCCTGACGCCCTGGCACAACGACCCGGTGAGTGATGCGGGCGGCGAAGCGCTTTACCTGCGCGACGAAAAGACCGGTCACTTCTGGTCGCCGACACCGCTGCCCGCCGGCGCGGCGACGCCCTACGTCACCCGGCACGGATTCGGATACAGCGTCTTCGAGACCCACGCGGAAGGCATTCACTCCGAATTGTCCGTGTATGTGGCCACCGACGCCGCCGTCAAGTTCTCGGTGTTGAAGGTGCGCAACGAATCGGGCCGGCCGCGCAGGCTGTCGGCGACCGGTTATGTCGAGTGGGTGCTGGGCGATCTGCGTGCCAAATCGCTGATGCATGTGATCACCGAAATCGACCACCGCAGCGGCACGCTTTACGCGCGCAACCCGTATAGTCCGGAGTTCGCCGAGCGGGTTGCCTTCTTCGACGTCGACCACCCGGGGCGTCACCTGACTGGCGACCGCACGGAGTTTCTCGGGCGCAATGGTTCGCTGCGAGATCCGGCCGCCATGCACCGCTCGCGTCTTTCAGGCAAGGTCGGCGCCGGGCTGGATCCTTGCGGGGCGATTCAGGTCACTTTCGAACTGGCCGGCGGGCAGGAGCGGGAAATCGTCTTTCGGCTTGGTGTCGGGCGCAACGCCTACGAGGCGAGCAAGCTGATGCGACGCTTCCGCGGTGTCCTGGCGGCGCGCAGCGCACTCGAAGCCGTCGGGCAGCAGTGGCAGCACACGCTTGGTGCGGTCCAGGTCGAAACCCCCGACCCGTCGGTCAATGTGCTGGCCAACGGCTGGCTGGTGTACCAGACTCTGGGGTGTCGTGTCTGGGCCCGCAGCGGTTACTACCAGTCGGGCGGCGCCTTCGGCTTCCGCGACCAGCTGCAGGACGTGATGGCCCTGAATCACGCCGCGCCCGGCCTGCTCCGGGAACACCTCCTGCTGTGCGCGAGCCGTCAGTACCAGGAGGGTGATGTCCAGCACTGGTGGCATCCGCCCTCGGGTCGGGGTGTGAGGACCCATTGTTCCGACGACTATCTCTGGCTGCCCCTGGCGGTGTGCCGCTACGTCACGAGCAGCGGCGACGCCGGGGTGCTGGATGAGCCGGTGCACTTTCTGGAGGGTCGCCCGGTCAACCCGGACGACGACTCCTACTACGATCTGCCCGGCCAGTCGGCCGACCTCGCCAGCCTGTACGAGCACTGCGTGCGTGCCATCCGGCATGGTTTGCGCTTTGGCGCGCGCGGCCTGCCGCTGATGGGCTCCGGCGACTGGAACGACGGCATGAACCTGGTGGGGATGCAGGGCAAGGGCGAAAGTGTCTGGCTGGGCTTCTTCCTCTGCGAAGTGCTGAGGCAGTTCGCCGGACTGGCGAGTGCCCATGGTGATGCCTCCTTTGCTGAACTTTGCCGCGAGGAGGGCGGGCGTCTGCGCCGGAACATCGAGCAGCATGCCTGGGATGGTGAGTGGTACCGCCGCGCCTGGTTTGACGATGGCACAGTCCTCGGTTCGGCGAGCAACAGCGAATGCCGGATCGATTCCATCTCGCAGAGCTGGTCGGTGCTCTCCGGTGCCGGCGACGGGGCGGGCAACATGGCGCACGCCCGACAGGCGATGCAGTCGGTCGACCAGCGGCTGGTGCGTCGCGAGGACGCGCTGGTTCAGCTCCTCGATCCACCGTTCGACCGGTCGACCCTTAATCCCGGCTACATCCGGGGCTATGTGCCGGGCGTGCGGGAGAACGGCGGGCAGTACACGCATGGGGCGGTCTGGGCGGCGATGGCGTTTGCCGCGCTCGGCGACGCCGGGCGTGCCTGGGAGTTGCTGAGGATGATCAACCCGGTGAACCATGCGCTGTCGGCTGCGGCAGTTGCGACCTACAAGCTCGAACCCTACGTCGTCGCGGCCGACGTCTACGCGCTCAAGCCACATGTCGGCCGCGGCGGCTGGAGCTGGTATACCGGCTCTGCCGGCTGGCTGTACCGGCTGATCGTCGAGTCGCTGCTGGGCCTGCGACGCGAAGCGAACGAGCTGCGTTTCGCTCCCTGCCTGCCGGCGGATTGGCGGGGCTTCAGGATCCACTACCGCTATCAGGAAACCCTGTACGACATTACCGTCTCGCAGACGCGCGCCATCGATCCTGGCCGGAGCGGTGTGACGCGCATCACGGTTGATGGCGTCGAGCAGGTCGAGCGGGTGATTACCCTGGTCGACGATCGTCGCGAACACCTGGTCACGGTGAGCGTGTATGTCCAGTAGCCACTGCCAGGCTGGACTGGTCAGGCCATCGGGCAAGCGGTCGGAGAGCGTGCTGCTCGCTGGCCAGCGATCGGGCTGGGGCGGCTGCGCACGCACCGGCCTGGTGATCAGCTGCGAGCATGGCGGCAACCGGATTCCGGTGCCGTATGGCGAGCTGTTTGGCGCCCATGGGGCGCTGCTGGACACTCACCGCGGCTACGATTTCGGGGCATTGATCATGGCCAGAGTTCTGGCCAGGGAATTTGCTGCGCCACTGGTGGCCTCGACCGTCAGCCGCCTGCTGGTTGACCTGAACCGATCCGTCGGCCATCCGCGTCTCCATTCCGAAGCGACGCGCGGGATGCCTGCAGCGATGCGTCAGCAGCTCTTGCAGCAGCATTACCAGCCTTATCGCTCGCAAGCCGACCACCTGGTCAGACGGGCGATCGCCGATTACGGACGGGTGATCCACATCTCGTCGCACAGCTTTACGCCAGAGCTCGACGGCACGGTGCGAAATGCCGATATCGGGCTGCTCTACGACCCGCACCGTCCCGGCGAGGCCGATCTCTGCGCCCGCTGGCGAGATTCACTCAAGGCCTGTGCTCCCGCGCTGACGGTTCGCCGCAATTATCCGTATGCCGGCAAGGGCGATGGTCTGACCGCCTGGTTTCGTCGGCATCTGCCGCCCGACGCCTATGTCGGCATCGAGCTCGAGATCAACCAGAAGCACGTGTTCACGCCGAGTCGACGGTGGATGGCCCTGCGCCAGGTAATTGTCGACTCGCTGCGCCGGACGCTGACAAGCCGCGGTGAAGGGGTGGCCGAGTAGCCGCAGGCGACCACCCGCAAACTGACCCCCAACCGTCAGTGCATGCCGCAGGCTGCGCTGGCATTCAACAGGAGCCCCGCATGAAGATCCGCATCGGCTACGAACTGGTTTACGACTGCCCGCAGTCCACCCCGATGATCCTGACCCTGAGCGTGCACTACACACGCATCTCGGACCTCCTCATCCCGGACCACCTGATCACCGATCCGCCCGTTCCGCTCACTGCCTATCGCGACAGCTATGGCAACTGGTGCAGCCGTATCGTCGCCCCGAGGGGTCTGCTCAGGCTGTCCACCGATGCGCTGGTGAAGGATAGCGGTCAGGCAGATATGGTCGCCTGGCAGGCGAGGCAGATTCCTGTACAGGAACTGCCTGACGACACGCTGCTGTTCCTGTTGGGGAGTCGATACTGCGAGACCGATCGCCTGTCCGAGATCGCCTGGCAGCTGTTCGGCCAGTCGCCGGTCGGCTGGGGGCGTGTGCAGGCGATCTGCGACTACGTTCATGGCCACCTCACCTTCGGCTACCAGCACGCGCGGCACACCAAGACCGCCTGGGAAGCTTTCCAGGAGGGGACGGGCGTTTGCCGTGACTACGCGCATCTGGCGATCGCGTTCTGTCGCTGCATGAACATCCCCGCTCGCTACTGTACCGGCTACCTGGGCGACATCGGCATGCCGCCACCCTATGGACCGATGGATTTCTCGGGCTGGTTCGAGGCCTATCTTGACGGTCAGTGGTACACCTTCGACGCCCGCAACAATACCCCGCGTATCGGCCGCGTCTTGATTGCCCGTGGCCGCGACGCCGCCGACGTCGCCATCAGCAGCACCTTCGGTCCCAATACCCTGAAGAGTTTCATGGTCCGGACCGACGAGGTGAGCGGCTAGCACACCGACACAACGATATGGCAAGACGCACGCGAAAAGCCCCCCTGACCCGCGCCTTGCAGCGCACTTTGAACGTCATCACGCGGCAGGTGACCCGCACCGTTTCGCAGGCCATGACGCGGGCGCTGCAGGCGCCGCCGAGTGTAGTCGCACCTTCAGCTGCGCAACGGGTGCCAGTTCGAAACGCCGATTGCAGGCTGGGTCTGGTTGTCGGCCTGGCGGGCGCGCGGCGCTATTGGCTGTACAAGCCGCCAGGGCTGCGCCGCACTGAGCGGCTGCCGCTGGTAGTCATGCTGCACGGCTGCGGGCAGAACGCCGAAGCCTTGGCTGCGAGCAGTCAGATGAACCGGATCGCCGAGCGTCAGCGTTTTCTGGTGCTCTACCCGGAGCAGGGTCGCCTTGCCAATGCGGCCGGCTGCTGGAACTGGTACGAAACCCGTTCGGGTCGGGCGCAGGGTGAGGCTGGCACCATCGAGGCGGCGATCGACCAGGTTTGCCTGCTGCAACCGGTCGATCCGGAGCGGATCGCGCTGGCCGGTCTCTCGGCGGGTGCCGGGATGGCGGCGCTGCTGGCGACGCGCCGCCCGGAGCGCTTTCGGGCGATTGCGATGCATTCGGGCATTGCACCAGGCGTTGCCTATTCTCCGGCGACCGCGCTGATGGCGATGGGTGGGCGCCAGGCACGAGCTCTGCCACTGGCGCCGCTCGCTGCGGGCGTGCGTCTGCCCGGGCTGCTGGTGATCCATGGCAGTAGCGACCCAGTGGTGGCGCCCAGCAATGGGGCGGAAGCGGCGCGATCATGGGCAGCTCGCATCGGCGCAAAGGCGGGTACGCCTCGCACCGTGCAACGTGGCGCGCGCTATGCCGCGACAATCACCGACTACCGCTGCGGGCGCCGGTTGGTTGCCAGTCTCTGTGAGGTCAAGGGGCTTGGCCATGCGTGGAGCGGCGGAGCCGCGGGGCAGGCCTGCAGCGATCCAAAAGGCCCGGACGCGTCGCGCATGATCTGGGCTTTCATGGTCAAGCAATTCGCCAGGGGAGGGGACTAACGCCGTTGCGCACGAGGATCCGCTCGCCGTTCCGACGTTCGCCTTCTCTGCACCCTCGCGCGTTGCCACTGCGGACATGGCAGGCAACGGTGTTGACGGCCGTCGCCCTCGCGCGCACGAGGATAGGCTGACGCGTGTCGCGAAGAGGAGCCGCCGGGAAGCTTCCGAGGCGGCCTTCGACGCTTTACCGAAGCCCGAAAAACGACAAGATCGCGAGGATGATGACGATCAAGCCGACAATATAGACGATGTTGTTCATGAGGTTACCTTTGTGTCGGTTAAGTGAGCCAATCGCCCTCAAGCGCTATCGAGAAGAAGCGATTGGCCAATCACGAGGTTCAACTCTACCTGTCTCAAAGCAGGCAATCTGTACGCGGGCGCACGCAAAAGTTCTCGCCACCGAAAGCGGGCGAATGAGCGATGGCGAATCCCTGCTCAACGGATACGGCAAATTACCCCAGCACATTCCGATGTCTGATCCCGTAATACAAATGAATCTCCCTCACCCAGGATGCATCGGCGATGTTGGGCGAACTGTTCTTGTGGAACCCCGGTGCGTCCTGGAGGCCGGTCTTGGCGACATTGAGTACGACGCGTTCATGTTCCACATCGACGGTCAAGGCATCCCACGGCACCGGGAAAACCTTCTCGCCCATGCCGACGATGGCCCCGAAGGACAGCAGCGCGTACAGCACCTTGCCACTGCGCACGTCCAGCATGAAGTCCTTGACGTCACCCAGCTTTTCGCCTTCATGGCTGTAGACCGTGTAGTCGAAGAGGGTGCTTGCCCACATGACTATCGATGCGGGACCATCGACTTCGACTTCGCTTTCACCGATCGGCGGGATAATCACGTCCACTTCCGGTCAGGACAGTGACTGAGAAACACTCAGGAACACCTGGGTACTTGCCGACCGACGGCCCGCCCGGCAAGCGCGAGCCCTTGCGGCGCCAGTCAGGGGACTGCTGCGGCGATCTACAGGCTCTTCGCAACGTCATTCTTGAGATCACCATAGTCCGCTTGCACGTCGCCAGCGGCGTTCTTGACTTTCCCTTTCTGTTCCAGCGTCTTGTTGCCGGTCAGCTTGCCGGCGACTTCCTTCACTTTGCCTTCTGCCTGCTTGAGTCGGCCCTTGACTTGATCTTTGTTCACGGTTTTCTCCTGATGGTCGATTGGGGCGATTGCCCGGAGCGTCGTGCCAGGCTCCTGGCCGGCGCAACACTCAGGATGGACGCAAGAGCCCTTCCCGTCGGTGCGACAGCGCACACACAGGACATCTCCTGGCGATCAGGGTGAATCAGCGGCTCTATTTCCGCTCAGGGGGCTGCCGCAACCAGTTGCTGGCGGATGGTGGCGACGATCTGCGCTGGCGGTTGGCCATGGGGCAGCGCCACCGCGAGCCTTCCCTGCGCATCGATGACGTAGGTCACCGAAGAGTGGTCTACGGCGTACTGCCCTTCGGCGTTCGGTGGCTGCTTCTGGTACCTCGCGCCATACTGCTGGGCGACGGCAGCGATCTGCTGCGGCGTGCCGGTGAGGCCGATCAGGCCTGGGTGAAAGAAGGGGGCGTAGTCCTTGAGACGGTCGGGCGTATCGCGCTCCGGGTCGAGCGAGACGAAGATCGCCTGCACGCGCTGGCGTTCGCCAGCTTCGAGTTCGGAAAGGGCCTGCGCCAGCAGCGACAGCGACGTGGGGCAGACATCCGGGCAGTAGGTGTAGCCGAAGTAGATCAACACCACTTTGCCGCGATAGTCCTTGAGGGCCACCGGCCCCTGCGGCCCCTGCAGGGTAAAATCGCCGCCAGGCGGGCGGGCGGACTGCGGCAGCTGGCTGTGCGGCTCGACGCGGGAGATCGCCCTGGGCGAGACGGGTTCCCAGAAGGCTGCGAGGTAGAGCAGAACGCCGCTCAACCCGATGATCAGCACAATCAGGAGGCCTCTCGTTCTCACTGGCGTCTTGCCGGAGTCAGTTGCCGGTGACGAAGCGGAAAGGAACCGCGACGAGGGCCTTGCCGGTATCGACGAGCACGGTGGCCTCCCACTCCATGCCGCCGGTAATGCACACCGGCAGGCTGGCCTGCCCGGCGAAGCGGTGGTCGTTGCCGCTCTGTCTTTCCAGTTGCGACCGGTTGTAGCCCATCCTCATTTCGGTGCCGGTAAAATCGACCTCGACTTTTCGCACTTCGCTGCCGCTGAAATTGGCCTCTAATTGCAGCGTCTTGAGCGCCGGGATCGGCCGTGGTTCGATCGAGAAGCCGATTTGCCCACCATCCGGCAGCGTCGCGACGCAGGCCTGCTGGCTCAGGTTGCAACTCGACAGCGGCAGCGCGACATCGGTCTTGGGATTGAGCAGCGGTGCCAGCTTGTAGCCGACGACGCCGAGGATGGCAAGTCCGAGCAGAATGGTGGCGTCGAGGAGGAGGTTCTTGGTCATCGTCTGAGGGTGAGGATCGGCCGGCGGCTGTGCGGCGCCTGCATTATCGCCTGATGAGAGGCTGCCGGATTATCGGCCAGGGCATGTCCCCACGGCGTGCGGCATATTGCCGCAGCGGCGCTGGGCCGCCTGGCGACCGACTGGCGGCAAGGTGACTGCCCAGGAATCACCGCTTCGCGTCTACTGCGGCGCAACTTGACAATTATCAACGCCACCCGGCGAGCTCATTGCTAGATTGGTTGCATCGATTCACATGGACCACGGAGTTGGCAGTGAAGAAAGTCATTCTGGCGGCCCTTCTGGCAATGATCGCCGCGCTTGCTGCCCAGGCCGGGCCGCCGGCACACAGGGCCGAGGGTATCGAAGGCAAGGATTACCGGTGGAACGTGCCGACGGGAGAGAAGCTCGAGGCGCTGAAGCTCAAGGGTGACAGGAAGCGCGGTGAGGAAGCCTACGAGGTATGCGTTGGCTGCCACCTTCCGTCGGGTGCTGGCCGCCCGGACGGGACCTTCCCGCAGCTGGCCGGGCAGCATAGCACCGTGCTTCTCAAGCAGATGGCGGACATCCGCGCCGGTCTGCGCGACAACCCGACGATGTACCCGTTCGCTGCGACCTTGACCGACGCGCAGGAACTGGCCGACGTCGCTGCTTACATCGAGCAGCTTTGTATCCCGCGGGAACACGGCAGGTACGAGGGCAAGGATGCCGACAGACAGGTGGCAATCGGCAGAGCACTCTACGAAAAGGAGTGCAAGGATTGCCACGGGGCCAGCGGGGAGGGGGTCAAGGAAAAGTTCTACCCGGTGATCGCCGGCCAGCACTACCGGTACCTGCTGCGGCAAATGACCGAGATCCGCGACGGGCGACGACGCAACGCCAACCCGGAGATGGTCCGGATCATCGAGAAGTACAGCAACGACCAGCTGGTCGCCATTGCGGCCTACCAGTCCAGCCTGGTGATGCCGGGCAGCCTGTGCAAGGCCAAGGGGCCAGCGAACCGGAAGTAGGCAGGACTTGCGCTGGTGGCACCTGCGCTGGAAGTGCAAAGGCGCGCCGGTAAGGCTTGTAGCAATCACATTTGCGCCAACGGCGCCGTTTGAGTGACACCCATGACTAGACTATTGACGCTGCTGGTGACCGTTCTGCTGGCTGCCTGCGCCTCGCCAAACCTGCGCGGTACCGGTGATCTCGGGCTGGTCATCGAGCGCGCCAGCGGCCAGGTGACCCTGGTGGACACCAGTCGGCGCCAACCCTATGCGCGTATCGCCGGCCTCGGTGACCTGTCGCATGCCTCCGTGGTCTACTCGCGCGATGGCCGCTACGCCTACGTCTTCGGCCGCGACGGCGGGCTGACCAAGGTCGACCTGCTCGAGGCGCGGGTGGTCAAGCGCGTACTGCAGTCGGGCAATGCGATCGGCGGTGCGATCTCGCAGGATGGGCGAATCGTCGTCGCACAGAACTACACGCCGGGCGGCATCAAGGCCTTCGATGCCGAAACGCTTGAACTGCTCTCGGAAGTGCCGGCGGAGTACGCCCCAGGCAGCCTTTCAAAAGTCGTCGGCCTGGCGGATTTGTCGGGTAATCGCTTTGCCTATGCGCTCTTTGATGGCGGCGAGATCTGGGTGAGCGACTTCTCCGACCCCAGACGTCCGCAGACGCAGCGCTATCCGGCGGGGCAACAGCCCTACGACGGGCTGGTGACGCCGGACGGTCGCTACTACCTGGCCGGGCTCTTCGGCGAGGATGGCGTCGCCCTGCTCGACACCTGGCAGCCAGAGCAGGGCAGTCGCCGCATCCTGCAGAACTATGGGCGGGGCGAGGAGAAGCTGCCGGTTTTCAAGATGCCGCACCTGCGTGGCTGGTCGATGGCGCAGGGGAATGCCTATCTACCGGCGATTGGACGGCACGAGGTGCTGGTCGTTGCCGGCGGCAGCTGGCAGGAAGTGGCTCGCATCAAGGTGAAGGGTCAGCCGGTGTTCGTCATGGCGCGGCCGGATGGCCGGCAGGTGTGGGTGAATTACGCGTTTCCGGATAACGGCTGGGTCGAGGTGATCGATACACTGAGCGGCCAGGTGATAAAGACGCTCGCGCCGGGCAAGGCCATCCTGCACATGGAATTCACGCCGCGTGGCGAAGCGGTCTGGCTTTCCGCGCGCGACGACAACCGGGTCGTGATCTACGACACCGCGACCTTCGAGAAAGTCGGCGAGTTTGCGGCGCAGGCGCCGAGCGGCATCTTCTTCACCAGCCGCGGCAACCGAACAGGGTTTTGATGGAAATGCGGGAAGGGGCGCTCGATTTCCGCCTGCTGAATGAGTTTCAGCGCGACTTTCCGCTCTGTTCGGCGCCCTTTGCCGAGCTGGCGTGCCGCCTGGGGGTTCCCGAGGGTACTGTCCTGCGGGGGCTTGAGGCGCTGCGCCGCGAAGGCAAGATCGCGCGCGTCGGCGCGGTCTTCGCGCCCAAGCGAATCGGCGCCAGCACGCTGGCAGCGATGGCGGTGCCACCGGCGAAGCTTGCTGCAATCGCCGAGGTGGTCAACCGCTTCCCGGAAGTCAACCACAATTACGAGCGCGAGCACCGCTACAACCTCTGGTTTGTCGTCACGGCCGGATCGGAAGGGCGTTTGGAGGCCGCCCTTGCGGCTATCGAACAGGCAGTGGGCTGGCCGATGCTCCGGCTGCCGCTGCTGCACGAATACCACATCGACCTCGGCTTTGCGCTCGATGGCAGGGACGAACGGCCGACCAGAGGCGCCACTTTGCACAGCCACGCTTTCATACCGCCGACGCCGCTCGACGAGGACGGGCGTCGCCTGGTCATGGTCCTGCAGGAGGGGCTGCCGCTGTTCATCCGTCCGTTTGCGGTGCTTGCCAGCCGTCTCCGCTGTGATGAGGGCGAGGTCATCGAACGTATTCGACGCTGGTGTGCCGAGGGCATCATCAAGCGCTTCGGAGTGATCGTCAGGCACCACGAGCTCGGCTATACGGCCAACGCGATGCTGGTGCACGATGTTCCCGATGCCGGTGTCGACGAAGTTGGCGAGCGGCTGGCGCGTGCCGGCGGTGTGACGCTGTGCTACCGGCGCCCACGCGTGCCGCCGGAATGGCGCTACAACCTGTTCTGCATGATTCACGGCCAGGCTCGGGCCCAAGTCGAGGCCAGGATCGCCGAACTTCGGGTACAGCTGAAGCTCTCCGATTACGCTTGCGATACCCTCTTCTCGCTGACTCGCTTCAAGCAGGGTGGCGCGCGTTATGCGTGAGCCAACGCAGATTGACGCGCTGGACCGCGCGATCATCGATGGTCTGCAGGGTGGTTTTCCGATTTGCGAGCGGCCTTATGCCCAGGTCGCCGCCGGACTCGGGATGAGCGAGGCGGAATTGCTCGAGCGTCTGCAGCGGATGCTCGACGCGCGGCTGCTGACCCGCTTCGGGCCAATGTTTCAGGTCGAAAGGATGGGCGGTGCCTTTGTGCTGGCAGCGCTGCGTGTGCCCGAAGGAGATTGGCAGCGGGTGCTCGAGGTCGTTAACGCCTTGCCCGAAGTCGCCCACAACTACCGCCGCGAAAGCGAGCGCGGCGGCGGGTTCAACATGTGGTTCGTGCTGGCCACCGAGAGCGAGGCCGGCATCGATGCTGCGATACACCGGATCGAAGCGGCGAGCGGCCTGCCGGTTTTTCCCTTTCCGAAACTGCAGGAGTACTTTGTCGAGATGAAGCTGGTGGTGCGGGCATGAACGGGACCTTCGACGCCGTCGACCGGCGCCTCGTTCTGGCGACCCAGGGTGGCCTGCCGCTGGTCCCTCGCCCGTATCATCAGTTGGCCGAGCAGGTCGGCATTCCAGCCGAGGAAGTGATGGCCCGCCTGGCGCGCATGCTCGAGAGAGGCGCTATCCGCCGTATCGGCGCCGTACCCAATCACTACGCGATCGGCTATACGGCCAACGGAATGAGCGTCTGGGATGTGCCGGACGGGTGCATCGACGAACTCGGGCGGCAGGTTGGCGAGCTTGCTTTCGTCACCCACTGCTACCATCGGCCGCGCCGGCTTCCGGACTGGCCGTACAACCTGTTTGCCATGGTGCATGGCGGTTCCCGCGCCGAGGTGATGGCCAAGGTGACGGAGATCGCCCGGATCATTGGCTCTGATTGCCGGGCGCATGATGTGCTTTTTTCGACTCGCATTCTCAAGAAGACAGGCCTCAGAATCGGTGCCTGAGGGGTGGTGGGACGATGGCGATCTCGCGCCGAACCGGCTTGAAACCGGTAGCGATGTCACCATCTAACCGGCACCGATCGTGGTGTCTGGAGTTGCCAGGATGAGTGCATCAAGAATAGTGGTTTGCCCGCATTGCCATCGCCCCAACCGGGTCCCCGAAGCGCGTCTCAGCGAGGGGGGACACTGCGGTCATTGCCAGTTTCCGCTGTTTGACGGAGCTCCGGTGGCGTTGACCGCTGCCAGCTTCGAGCAGCACGTCGGGCGCTCTGAATTACCGATCGTGATCGACTTCTGGGCACCGTGGTGTGGCCCCTGTCGAGCGATGGCGCCGGCGTTCGCTCAGGCCGCGCGGCAGCTCGAGCCGGATTTTCGCCTGGCCAAGGTCAATACCGAAGACGAGCAGGCGCTCGCCGCCCGCTTTGGCATTCGCTCGATCCCGACGCTAATGATCTTCCGCGGCGGGCGAGAGGTCGCCCGGCAAGCCGGCGCCATGGATGTGGCAGGCATCGTGCGCTGGGCCCGGTCGAGCGGCTGAGCATTTGCTGGCCGGGTTTCCGGGGGGTTCCGTGCAGCGCCAGGCGCTGGCAGGATGGGGAAGGGCTGCGGGCGATGCGCTCACACCTGATATTGTTCGACCGCCTTGCGCATGCGGCGAACGGTGGCACTCAGGGACTCGACCATGGCTTCGGTTTGCCGGGTCACCGCCACGTTCTCGTCGGTCATCAGCGCGACGCGCTCGACGTTCCGCGCGAGCTCGGTCATCGCCGCCTGCTGCTGACTCGAGGAGTGAGTAATCTCGCTGACCATGGCAACGGTGGTGCTCATCTGCTCGTTGATGCCGCGCAGCGCTTCGCGGGCTTCCTGCACCAGGCGCACACTCTCCTCGACCTCGTGCGCGCCGCTGCGCATCCCTTCAACCGCCTGCCTGGTTTCGCTCTGGATGCTGCCGATCATCAGGGTGATTTCCTGTGTCGCCTTGCCGGTCCGTTCGGCGAGTTTACGCACCTCGTCGGCGACCACCGAAAAGCCGCGCCCCGCTTCGCCCGCACGTGCAGCCTCGATGGCCGCGTTGAGCGCCAGCAGATTGGTCTGGTCAGCAACTTCCTTGATGACCGCGACGATCCGGCTGATCTCCTCGGAGCGCTGACCCAGCGACTCGACCTGCTGTGCCGACGCCTTGACCGTCTCGGCCAGTGAGAGAATGGTCTGGCTCGCCCGCAGCGAAAGCTCCTCGCCAGCCTGCGCCACCGCCCCCGCCTTGTGCGCCGCCGCCTCGGTACTGCCGGCATGCGCCGCCACCTTGCCGATCGACTCCGACACTTCCTCGACCGCTGCCGCAGACGCGGTAGTGGCGTCGTTCTGGACGATCGCCGATCGGTTGACCTCGAGAACGCCCGCCTGCACCTCCCGGTTGGCGTTCTCGACCTGTTTCGCGCTGTCGGCCATGCCTTGTACCGTCGCCTGCACCGAGGCGATGAAGCGGTCGGCGAGGCGCGCGACGTGTCCGATAAGGTCGCGCCGGTTGATCTTCAGGCGCGTCTTGAGATCGCCGGTGGCGAGGACCGATTCGAGGTAGTCGGCGGTCGCCGCGAGGTCGCGCGCGACCCGCGGCGTCACCCAGAACAGGAAGAACAAGGCATAGACCACCGCGATGGCCGACAGCACGTGGTCCAGACGACCGAAGAGCACGTTCTCCGTCAGGCTGGCGAGCAGCGCCAGGAGGCCGGGGAGAATGGCCAGCAGGCCCATGATCAGCATCTGCGTCGGCAATTTGGCGAACCACTCGACACCGCCCGGCAAGGCCCGCACGATGCGGCCGTGCTCGACGCGCAAGGATTTGTCGCCCTGCCGGATCCGGCGGTAGGCGTCTTCGGCGGCAGCCGTCTCGTGCCGGGTTGGCCGCGCGCGCACCGACTGATAGCCGACGATCTGGCCGTGTTCGCGCACCGGCGACGCGTTGGCGACGACCCAGTAGTAACCGCCGTCCTTGCGGCGGTTCTTGACCAGGCCACTCCAGGGGCGACCGGCCGCGAGGTCGGCCCAGAGGTCGGCGAAAGCCGCTTCCGGCATTTCGGGGTGGCGGACGAGGTTATGGGGCTGTCCGATCATCTCTTCGCGGGTGTAGCCGCTGATCCGGGCGAAAGCCTCGTTGGCTTCCTCGATCACGCCCTTGAGATTGGTACGGGAGTAAATGAACTCATCGTCGGGAACGATCGTTTCGGCCATGGTCACGGGCTGGTTGTTTCGCATCGGAGGCTCCGGTTCGTCTACAAATTCCTGCGATAGTGCCTGCTTGGCGCTGATCCGACAAGCCTCACTTGGGCTTTGCGCTGTTCCGGCCGATGTCCGTTCACCCCTGGCGGGCGGAGTCCCGGACAATGCTGCGAAAGTGCTCGACTTGCCGTCTCCGGCCGGGCTTTCCGCTGGTCGGGCAAACGGTTCATCGGGTCGAGGCGGAGGCACATGTATGAGGGGAAAGAGTCAATGCCTGGACACATCTGTTCGGCGCGCTGTTCGCGGTCACGGGATAGGTTGTCCTCGTGGAACTGGTCACTGCCCGCGGTGTGCTGTATGCGACCGGGATCATCTTCCAGGTGTGCGACCCCCGGCTCAGGCATGCGCATGGCGTGTGATTGTGCGCCTGCACGCTCCCAGCACCTACCAGGCGCCGATTGAGCCTGGGTGTCGTCCTCGCCCGTGGGGGCGCCCTGCATCTCCCAGAGCGGGGGTGCACAGCTTCTCAGCAGGCGTGCCGGCGAGGGTGGTTCGCCCAGACAACGGCGTCGGTGATGACGGCGATGACGCAGCAGCCGTTCCAGGCCCGGCCGATCGCCTGACCAGTTGCTGGCCGGGTTTCCGTTCGAAAGCTAGGTGCTGGCAGGCTGGGGGACTGCGGCGGCGATTGAAGAAAGATGGTCATTAGCCGGCGGACGGTTGATCTCGACCGAGACATGCACCAGTTCCTCGTGCTGGCCGAGAAGCTGCCTGACGGCCTCGGCGGTGACCATGGTGTCCTCGGTGACGAGACTGACAATCACCGCGAACTTCTCGCGGCCGACGCGCCAGACATGCAGGTCGACGATCTCCGGTGCCATCGGCCAGCCCGGCTTTTCGGCGATCGCCTGACGAATTTCTGCCACCACCGGGTGATCCATCTCCCGGTCAAGAAGCACACGGCCGGTATCGCGGATCAGTCCCAGCGCCCAGCGGGCGACGAGAACTGCGCCGACGATACCCATCAGCGGGTCTAGCCAGTCCCAGCCGTAGAGCATGCCTCCGAGCAGGGCGACGATGGCCAGCACCGAGGTGGCGGCATCGGCGATGACATGCAGATAGGCGGCGCGCAGATTGAGGTCATGATCACCGTGGCCATGGTGAGCGTGTTCGGCATGGTCGTGGTGGTGATCGTCGTGATGCTGACCAGAGCCGTGGTCGTGCGAGTGACCATGGTCGTGCGCACCGCCGAGGATCAGCGCGCAGACGACATTCACCGCCAGTCCGAGGACCGCGACGACGATCGCCTCGCTGAAACGGATCGGTTGCGGCGAGAAGATGCGCTCGAGCGAACCGGCCACCATCATCAGCGCCACACCGATGAGGAAGATGGCGCTGGCGAAGCCGGCGAGCACTTCGATTTTCCAGGTGCCGAAGGCAAAGCGATGGTCGCCGGCGTAGCGCCTCGCCGCTGCGTAGGCCAGCGCCGAGAGGCCGATGGCCACGGCATGCGAACTCATGTGCCAGCCGTCGGCAAGCAGGGCCATCGAGTTGTACCACCAGCCGGCGGCAATCTCGATGATCATCGTTGCGGCGGTAATCAGCATCACCAGGCGCGTGCCCTTTTCGGCAGCGAGATTGCCTTCGTCGAAGACGTGCGTGTGGATCCAGGGGGAGAGGTCGCGGCTGCGCATGCGTGGTCCTTGCCGGGCAATCAGAGGTACTTGGTGAGTTCCTTGAACTCGCGGATGGTGTCGTCGGGACTGCGCGATCCGTCGCGCACCGCCTGGTCGAGACAATGATCGATGTGGTCGTGCACCAGAGCCTTCTTGGCGCTGGCGACAGCACGCTCAACGGCCTGCAGTTGCTGGGCGATCTCCAGGCAGGGACGGCTGTCCTCAAGCATGGTGAGAATGCTCTTGAGGTGGCCCTCGGCGCGCTTCAGGCGCTTGATGATTTCCGGATGCGAGGCGTGCGTGCTCATGGCGTATCCTATCCCCCAGGATAGGATTGGCAAGGCAATTGGCGGCGAACGGTTGACCGCTCGATCCCCGGGGGCACCAGCTGGTCGTTGCATTCGCTCTCCTGAAAGCAGGTTCAGGGATGACTACGGAGGCGCTTGCCCTGCTTTGAGAGCAGCGACGTTTTCAGCTACAATCTGGATTTCCCGCTGCAGTCATCTCCATGATCAAATACGTATTCGTCACTGGCGGCGTGGTTTCATCCCTGGGCAAGGGTATCGCCGCCGCATCCTGGGAGCAATCCTCGAGTCGCGCGGCATCAAGGTCACCCACCTCAAGCTCGACCCGTACATCAACGTCGATCCCGGAACGATGAGTCCGTTCCAGCACGGCGAGGTCTTCGTGACCGAGGACGGCGCCGAGACCGACCTCGACCTTGGGCACTACGAGCGCTTCACCAATGCCCGCATGGAGCGGCGCAACAACTTCACGACGGGCCAGATCTACGATTCGGTGATCAAGAAGGAGCGGCGTGGCGAGTATCTCGGCAAGACGGTGCAGGTGATTCCGCACATTACCGACGAGATCAAGGCGCACATCCGGCGCGGCGCCGAAGGGGCCGACCTGGCAATCATCGAAGTCGGTGGCACGGTGGGCGACATCGAGTCGCTTCCGTTCCTGGAAGCAATCCGCCAGATGGGTCTGCAGGAAGGCCGCAACAACGCCTGCTACATGCACCTGACGCTGGTACCGTATATTTCGACTGCCGGCGAGCTCAAGACCAAGCCGACGCAGCACTCGGTCAAGGAGTTGCGGGAGATCGGCATTCAGCCGGACATTCTTCTCTGTCGTACCGACCGACCGATCCCGGAGGACGACAAGCGGAAGATGGCCCTGTTCTGCAACGTGCAGCGCGAGGCCGTGATCGAGGCGCGGGATGCTGATTCGATCTACAAGATTCCAGCCATGCTGCACGACCAGATGCTCGACGAGATCGTCTGCCACAAGCTCGGCATTCTGGCCAAGGCCGCTGACCTGACGGTGTGGAAGAGGATCGTGTATGCCCTTGAGCACCCTGAGCGGCTGCTCAACGTCGCCTTTGTCGGCAAGTATGTCGACCTGACCGAATCCTACAAGTCGCTGACCGAAGCCCTGGTCCATGCCGGCGTTGCCACCCGCAGCAAGGTCAAGGTCAGCTACATCGACTCAGAAGAAATCGAGCGTAGCGGTTGTGGCGCCTTGCAGGGCATGGATGCCATTCTGGTTCCTGGCGGTTTCGGACGACGCGGCACCGAGGGCAAGATTGCGGCGATTCGCCACGCCCGCGAGAACGGGATTCCCTTCCTCGGCATCTGTCTCGGAATGCAGCTCGCCGTCGTCGAGTTCGCCCGTCACGTCGCCGGCATGTACGGCGCGCACAGCACCGAGTTCGACCCGGGCTCCCCCTACCCGGTGGTGGGTCTGATTACCGAATGGCAGGACGCTTCGGGACGGATCGAGAAGCGTGACGAAAACTCCGACCTGGGCGGCACGATGCGCCTTGGCGGTCAGGTCTGCCAGCTTGGCGAAGGGACGATGGCCCGGGAGATTTACGGGCAGGCAGAGATCGTTGAACGCCATCGCCACCGCTACGAGGTCAACAGCACGCTGCTCGGCGAGCTGCAGGCGAATGGCCTGGTGGTTTCCGGGCGGGCGCCGGTGACCGATCTCTGCGAAATCGTCGAACTGCCGAAAGACGGGTCGAACGCGCACCCATGGTTTCTCGGTTGTCAGTTTCATCCCGAGTTCACTTCTTCGCCACGCAAGGGTCACCCGTTGTTCACGTCTTTTGTTCAGGCGGCTGCGGCGTATCGGGCGCAGGCATGAAGCTCTGCGACTTCAACGCCGGAATCGACCAGCCGCTGTTCCTGATCGCCGGTCCGTGCACGGCGGAGTCGCTGGAGTTGTGCGTCGAGGTCGCCGGGCAGATGAAGGAAATCTGTGCTGGTCTGGGTCTGCCCTACATCTTCAAGGCCTCCTACGACAAGGCCAACCGCAGCTCGGGGCGCTCCCCGCGCGGGCCGGGTATCGACGGCGGTCTGCAGATTCTCTCGGAAGTGCGTCGCCAGATCGGCGTCCCGGTGCTGACCGACGTCCATCGCGAGCAGGACATCGCCGCCGTGGCTGCCGTGGTGGATGTCCTGCAGACGCCCGCTTTTCTTTGCCGCCAGACCGACTTCATCCAGGCCGTTGCAGCTGCCGGCAAGCCGGTGAATATCAAGAAGGGGCAGTTTCTCGCGCCAGGCGACATGCGCAACGTGGTCGCCAAGGCCAGGGATGCTGCGGCTGGCGCCGATACGATCATGGTCTGCGAGCGCGGCGTTTCTTTTGGCTACAATAACCTCGTGTCGGACATGCGCAGTCTGGCAATCATGCGCGAGAGCGCCTGCCCGGTGGTTTTCGATGCGACCCATTCGGTGCAGTTGCCAGGCGGGCAGGGCACTGTCTCCGGTGGCCAGCGAGAGTTCGTGCCGGTGCTGGCGAGAGCTGCCGTGGCTGCAGGGATTCCGGGCTTTTCATGGAAACGCATCCGCGCCCGGAGATGGCGCTGTCCGATGGACCGAACAGTTGGCCGCTGCATCGCATGCAGAGCCTGCTGACGACGCTGGTGGCGCTCGATCGCGCCGTCAAGGCGGCCGGCCTGGAGGAACTCGGCTGATGGCCGCCTACCTGCTGGCGGAGGCGACGGTCAGCGATCCGCTCGCCTACGAGGGCTACCAGACGCTGGCGCAGGCGGCGATTGCGCAGTATGGCGGCCGCTACCGTGCACGCGGCGGCCGGGTCGAGGTTCTCGAAGGCGGCTGGACGAAGCCCGAGCGGCCTGGTGATTGTCGAATTCGATTCTCTCGAGCAGGCGAAGCGCTTCCATGATTCGCCCGAATACCAGGCAGCCAGAGCGGCGTGCCGGGGTGCGGCAGAAATGAACCTGCTGGTCGTTGAGGGTTTGCCTCTCTAACATTTTGCAGACAAAGGAAAGACCATGAGCTCTGTCGTTGATGTTGTCGCCCGCGAGGTTCTCGACTCGCGCGGCAACCCTACCGTCGAATGTGACGTTCTGCTCGAGTCCGGGGTCATGGGTCGGGCCGCTGTGCCTTCCGGTGCCTCGACCGGCTCGCGTGAAGCGATCGAGTTACGTGACGGCGATGCCGCTCGCTATCTCGGCAAGGGGGTGCTGCAGGCCGTCGAGAATGTGAACACCGAGATTTCCGAGGCGATCATTGGCCTCGATGCCCAGGAACAGGCGTTCATCGATCAGACGCTGATTCATCTCGACGGCACCGACAACAAGGCGCGTCTCGGTGCCAACGCCATGCTCGCGGTTTCGATGGCGGTGGCCAAGGCGGCGGCCGAGGAATCCGGCCTGCCGCTCTACCGCTATTTTGGTGGTTCCGGGCCGATGCAGATGCCGGTGCCGATGATGAACATCATCAACGGTGGCGAACACGCCAACAACAGCCTCGACTTCCAGGAGTTCATGATCCTGCCGGTGAGTCAGAATTCGTTCCGCGAAGCACTGCGTTGCGGCGCCGAGGTCTTTCACGCGCTGAAGAAGCTGCTGCACAAGAAGGGCTTCTCGACTGCGGTTGGCGACGAAGGCGGTTTTGCGCCCAATCTTGGCAGTCATGCCGAAGGCCCTGCAGCTGATCCTGCAGGCGATCGAGAACGCCGGCTACGGCCCTGGCGACGACGTGCTGATTGGTCTCGATTGCGCGGCTTCGGAACTGTACCGGGACGGCCGCTACCATCTGGCCGGCGAGAGCCTGCAGTTGAGTTCGCACGAACTGGTGGATTACCTGGCCAATCTCGCCGATCGCTTCCCGATCGTTTCGATCGAGGACGGCATGGCCGAGGGCGACTGGGATGGCTGGAAAGTGCTCACCGGCCGTCTCGGCAAAGGGGTGCAGATCGTTGGCGACGATGTCTTCGTGACCAACACCCGGATTTTCAAGGAAGGCATCAAGCAGGGCATCGGCAACTCGATCCTGATCAAGATCAATCAGATCGGCACGCTCTCGGAGACCTTCGCGGCGATCGAAATGGCCAAGCGCGCGGCCTACACCGCGGTCATTTCGCACCGCTCGGGCGAGACCGAGGACAGTACCATTGCCGATATCGCCGTCGGCATGAACGCGCTGCAGATCAAGACCGGTTCGCTGTCACGTTCCGATCGCATCGCCAAGTACAACCAGTTGCTGCGGATCGAGGAGGATCTCGGGGACACGGCCGGCTATCCGGGCCGTGACGCCTTCTACAATCTCTCCTGATCCCCGGACTTTCGCGCTCCGCTCCGATGCGCTGGCTGGCTGTCGCCCTGCTGGTGGTGATTGTCCTGCTGCAGCATCCGCTGTGGCTGGGCAAGGGCGGCTGGTTGCGGGTCTGGGATGTCGATCGGCAGTTGCAGCAACAGAAGGAAACCAACCAGCAGCTCGAGATGCGCAACGCCGGCTCGATGCCGAAGTGCGTGACCTCAAGCAGGGTTACGACGCGATCGAGGAGCGTGCCCGTTTCGAACTCGGCATGGTCAAGCAGGACGAGGTTTTTGTGCAGATTCCCCGACAAGCCGGCGAGTGACAAGGCCGCGGCACCGGCGGCCGGGAACTCGGCCAGCGGCGCGCGCGTGCCGGCCAAGCCGGCCAGGCCTTAGGGGCAGGGCCTGGCGGACCTGGGAGCCTATTCCGGCAGTTCGATCTTGCCCGAGACGGTCGCGCTGATCAGCGTGTCGCCAGGCTCGACGCGGCATCGGCGCGGCCTCGGCCGAGGCCAGCGCGGCCGAGCGCATCATGGGCATCGGCGGCGGCGGCCGCTGCTGCTGATCGTCAGGTGACTGATCCGATAAGGCTTGCCGAACGCATCGGCGATCACCTTGGCGCGGGCCTTGAAGGCGGCAAGCGCATCGATCATGGCCTCGTTTTCGGCCTTTTTCCGAGTTTCCGGCGCCGGCAGCATGGCCAGGCTGGCGACGCCCAGCGAGGCCTGAAGCTTGCCCAGCAACTCGGAGAGGGCTGCGGTGTCGGCAGACTCGAGGGTCAGTTCCGAGCGCATTCGCCAGCCTTCGATCCTGTTGCCCTTGCCGTAGACCGGATAGGTGTGCGTGGCTCCGCTCTGCGTCTTGACGCTGCTGTAGGCCTCGGCCGTCTTCAGGCCGTCGGCAATCAGGCCGTTCACTCGCCGGGCCAGTTCGCCCGGCGCGGCGCCTGACGCTTCGGCAAATAACGTTGCGCGGGCGAGGTCGTTGGCTGCCGGCCGACTGGCCTCCGCCGCCAGCTCGATGGTCGTGACATTGCCGGCTGCCGCAGCCGTTGCCGAGGTGGCGAATAGCAGGGCGAGCAGGGGCATTGCCTGCAGTAGAGGTCGAAAAGCTTTCATGGCATCTCCGGGTTTGTCGTGTTCGAGAAGGGCGAGCTTCTGCAGGCTCTCGTTTGCCGGGCAGTTTCCGGGGTGAGCGATGCGGCCTGCAAAGGTCCGATTGTAACGGGATCCAGGTGTCGCTTTTTGGTAGTCAGACGCCGGGAAGCTTGGTTAGAATCCGCTTCACCCGCTCGCTGCGTGCGATCGGGAAGGGCTTTTGAGGGGGAACCATGCTGAAAGCAGGACAGGCAGCGCCGATGTTCGTCCTCCCCGATGCGGATATGGAACTCATCGACATTGCCCGGTTCAGGGGAGGAAACATGTCATTCTCTTTTTCTATCCGAGAGATGACGCGCCGTGCTGTACCTTGCAGGCAACCGATTTTTCCGATCATGAGGACGAATTCGCGCGGCTGGACTGCCTGATCATCGGCATCAGCCGTGACGACTGCATCAGGCACGCGGAGTTTCGGGACAAGCATGGTATTTCGGTGTGTCTTCTTTCCGATGCCGAAGGCTCGGCGTGTGAACAATACGGTGTGTGGCAGGCGAGAGAAGTGAATGGTGTCACCAAGTATGGCATCGTGCGCTCGACTTTTTTCATCGACAAACAAGGCGTTCTCCGTCTCGCGCTTTACGGAGTTAACGCCAAAGGCCACGCGCTGGCAATGCTGCGCGCGGTTAAGGAACTCAATTCATGAACATGCAAGTTGCCAAGAATACGGTTGTCACCCTCGACTACAGCGTCACCGATACCGAGGGCGAACTGGTCGATGCCGGTCAGGAACCCCTCGTCTATCTGCACGGCGGCTATGACGACATTTTTCCGATGATCGAAGAAGCCATGCACGGGAAGCGGATTGGCGAGTCGGTGGTGGTCAAGATGCAGCCCGACGACGCCTTCGGTGAGTACGATGCCGCCCTGGTCCAGCTCGAACCTCGTAGCCAGTTTCCCCTGGAATTGCAGGTTGGCATGCAGTTTGAAGGGGTGCCTGAGGGCGCTGACGACGAGGATGACGAAGACGTCCTGATTTATCGGGTGACCGAGATCGCCGACGACAAGGTGGTGCTCGATGGCAACCACCCACTGGCCGGGATGGCCCTGGTGTTTACCTGTACGGTGACCGACGTTCGTCCGGCCACGGCTGAAGAAATCAGCCATGGGCATACGCACGACGATAGCTGCGACGACGAGGATTGACTGCCACTCAAGGTGTCTTCCGAAGGGCTGGCGGTTAGCTCCCACGGTTGCTGGCAGCCGGTTTGCCCTGGCCGTGCCGCCAGCTTTCCCGGTCGCCAGGAGAAAGTCAGTCAGCGCTGTCGCCAGCTCCTGATCCGTTGGTGTGCGAGCCGGGGAGGCCGGGCCTGAAGTGACAGCCGCCATCTCGACCATCGCTGTACCGCAGCGGCTGCTGCGCGGAGACCGGCGGCCGCGCGTGGCACTTGTGGGCCGCGCGCGTACAGGCAAGAGCAGCCTGTTTCTAGCCGCCTCCAGCACCTCGCCGCAGCACCGGCGACTGCTGCGCGACGGGGACGCCTATGGCGAATGTCTGGTCGACATCGGACTCGAGCAGATTTCTCTGGTCGACCTGCCGGCCGTCGATTCCCTGCACTCGCTGAGCGCACACGACCGCATCCTGGTCAAGTATCTTCTCTGGGGTGACCGTTGGCCGCCGGTGGCTGCGCACGAAGCGGAACAGCCAACCGTTGCCTTCCATTCCCCCGATGTCCTGATCCAGGTGGTCGATGCCACCGCGCTGCAACGCGACCTGGAACTGACGCTCGAATTGACCCTGCTCGGCAGACCGCTGGTGATCGCCCTCAACCGCGTCGACGAAGCGCGTCGCAAGGGCCTCTACATCAATACCGGGGCGCTGGCGGACCGGTTGGGGGTGCCGGTCGTGGCGACCGTGGCGCACATGGGTCTGGGGGTCGCGGAGCTGTTTCGCGCTGCCCTGGGGGCAGCGCGAAGCGGGACCGTGCCGGTCACCCAGTCGCCAAGCGAGTACATCGATGAGGCCCTGAAGCCCTTGCGCGCGCTGGTCGCCCGACCGGAAGTCGGGGACGCCTTTCAAGTGCCGTGGCGCTTCCTGCTCATGCAGTTGGCGGAAAACAACGACTATTTCCTGCAGGAGCTGGGTTGTCACTTTTCGCAACTGCTGCCCGAGGTGCTCGCCGCGCGCCGCGCTGCCGAGCGTTACCTGCCCCGCCCGCTGTCAGACGAACTGCACGCCGACCGGCATCATCGGGCGGCATTGCTCTTCGAGAACGTGACCCGTTTCGGTGGCCTGGCCGATGCCGGGCGCTGGCAGCGCTTGCTCGACGGTGTGTTCCTGCATCCCCGCTGGGGTCTGGTCGGCAGCCTGGCGGTGTTCGCCCTGGTGCTGCTGATGGTGTTCAAGGTCAGCACGATGCTCGACGGGTGGACGGCGGCACCCTTGGTGGAGTGGGCGCAGCGGTGGCAGCCGGCGTCTACCGCCGGGGTGGTCGGACGGGCAGTACTCGACGGTCTGATCGGGCTGGTCGGTATCGTCATCCCCTACATGCTGCCGCTGGTGCTCCTGCTGGTCGCGCTGGAGGAGTCCGGAATCATGCACCGGGTGGCCTTTGTCGTTGACCGGGGTTTTCACCGCATTGGCCTGCACGGCGGCGTGGCCGCTCCCTTTCTCGTCGGCTTGGGCTGCAACGTACCGGCGATCTCGATGGTGGCGGCGACCAGCAGCGGCAAGGATCGCATCGTTGCCACCCTGCTGCTGGCCTTCGTTCCCTGTTCGGCACGCTCGGCAATCATTCTGGCGATGGGCGGCAAGTATCTCGGGGCTCTGGGTGTCTTTGCCATCTTTGCCCTGACCTTTGTCGTGCTGACCGTGCTGGGTGGGTTGCTGGCCAGGCGGTATGCCGACCTGGCGGTCGGTCTGATCCAGGAGATCCCGCCGTATGCGCTGCCACGCTGGCGAGGGCTGCTGGCGAAAACCTGGGAGCGGACCCGCGACATCGTCACCATCGTGACGCCCCTGCTGGTTGCGGGCAGTGTGCTGCTGGCGCTGCTCAACCACTTCGGCGCCGACCGGACGATCAACCTCCTGCTGTCACCGATCACCCACTGGTGGCTCGGCCTGCCGGTGTTGCTCGGCGTGCCGATCCTGTTTGGTGTCCTGCGCAAGGAACTTTCCTTGCTGATGGTCTATCAGGCGCTGGGGACGATGGAAATCGTGCCGCTCCTCGACTGGGTGCAGATCGCCACTTTCCTGGTCTTCATCACCTTCTACATTCCCTGTGTGTCGACCTTTGCCGTGATGCTCAGGACCATTGGCGCGCGCCAGGCGTGGTTCTCGATCGGCTTGTCGGTCGCCGTCGCCTTGCTCATCAGCGGCGCCGTCCGTCTGCTGCTGGAAATGTGGTGCGTGCTCTTGCCTTGACTGGCCGGGGAAGAGCACCAATGCCCGGCACGCCGGTGACCCACGTTGCGGCGACAGCTAGCGCAGCAGTTTGCCGGCGCGATTGAGGATGGTAATGTCCACGAAGCGTGAGCCAGCATGTCGCTTGGGCGAAAAGCTGATGAACACGCCACCGGCGTCATAGTCCCTGATCGCTTCGATCGTATCGCGCAGTTTCTTGCGCGTCGGGTTGGGGCCGGCACGGCGCAGCGCTTCAGCCAGTACCTTTGCCCCAAGGTAACCTTCAACGAAGGTGTGGTTGAGGGTCACGTCCTTGGGCTTGAACCGGGCAAAGTGGGTCTGTATCTCCCGGATCAGGGCAACGGTATGACTGCCCGGGTCGGGAACGACCTGCGTCAGCGCCAGCCCCTCTGCCCTGTCGGCGCCGATCCGCTGCACCACCTGCGCCGCATCGGTGACCGAAAGTGCGACGTACTGGGCAAAGTTTCCCGCTTCGCGCGACTGTTTGAGAAACTCGGCGCTGGCTGCGGTATTGGCAATCAGTATCACCGCTTGCGGTTTCGCGGCAGCAATGGTCTTGACGGCGGCGGCGACGTTGGTGGTGTTCTTTTCGTAGGATCCCTTGGCTTCCAGCGAACCACCGGACTTCCTGACCGCCTGCTCGGCACTGAGCAGCGCTCCCTGGCCAAAGGCGTCGTCCTGATAGAGGACGGCAAAGCGAGTGTAGCCGGTGGTGGCGTACTGGTCGGTGATTTTCTCGATTTCCTCTGCGTAGCTGGCGCGGGTCATGAACAGGAACGGGTCGTTCCTTCGCACCAGCGATTCTGCACCTGAGCGTATCGCGATCAGGGGAATGCCGGCTTCACTGAGGACCTTCTGCTCGAGCATCGCCTCGACATTGCCGGTGCCGACGAAACCGATGAACGCCAGGGGCTGCGATTCCTTCAGCATGTCGCGCGCCTGACGAACCGTCTCCTCGGTCTTGTAGCCGTCATCCCGGGTGACCAGTTGAATCCTGGCGCCGTGAACTCCCCCCTCGGCATTGACCGCGTCGAAGCACAGTTTCGCACCTGCCCGCATGTGCGTTCCCGTGGGCGCCAGCGGACCGCTGAAAGCTGCGACCTGGCCGACGACAATGTCGCTGGCGGTCGCCGCCAGTGGCGTCAGAACGAAGAGGACGACAGCCAGCACGGTGCGCAGCAAGCCGATCTGTTTCATGATCGATTCCTCCTCAGGCGGTTATCTCAATTAAGTCTAGAGCTTGGCGTCGCTGATGTCGACGGCCTTGTTCGCGGCCGAAAATCAGCGCCGCCGGTAGGGGTGAACCTCGAAGCGGAAAAGCTGCGGATACTCGCTATCGACGATGACTTTCACCCAGCCCATGAGCGGATAGCCAAAGGTCTCCAGGCGAGTGAAGTTGCTGATCGGCCGACCCGTCGTCGGATCGCGCAACGGCTGGTCGATGCGCTGCCAGTGCGTATCGCCGTGGATGAGCAGGACCTGACCCGGGAAGGCCAGGGCCTCGCTGCTCAGCGTTTCCAGCAGATCGCGGTAACCGACGTGCGTCAGGCCGGCGGTGTGGTGCTTGAAGCCAGGGTTGCCCTGCATGACGATGACGATGCCGGCCGACCGCTCACGGTGCGCGGCGGCAAATCCTTGCCGCAGCCAATCAATCACCACCGGGTTGCGGGCCAGATACTCGTCGCGCGGCGCGCGCCCGATGCCGAAATGGTTGTTCGGACCCGGGACATTGAGCGACACGAAGATCACCGGGCCCAAACGCCAGCGCAGGTGCTCCGGGTAGCCGCCGGCCTGCTGTTCGACAGCGATCGTCTTTCTGCCGAGCGAGCGCGGCTCGGCGAAGAACAGCTGGCGCAGCTTCTGCAGTCGCTCGACCGGGTCGAAATGGCCCGCCGCCAGCTGCCGGCAGTCAGTCCATTCGTTGTCGCCCGGGACATAGACCAGGGGCACGGTTGAAGCGTCAAGGAGCGCCCGGCGGTCGAGGAAGACCGCGTCGCTGCAAACCAGCCTGCTGTCTTTGAAGTCGCCGGCGTGGACGATCAGGCTGGCATGTTCGGCGGCGATGTCATCCAGCATCCGCGGCAGTTCGCGCCGCTCGTAATCGCTGTACGGGGTGTCGCCGATGGCGGCAAAGCGCCAGGTTTCAGCCGCTGTCGTCCCGGCGAGCAGCAGGCCGAAGGCGGCGGCAAGCAGCTTGAGGGCGGTTGGCTTCGATGGGCTGTTCATGGCAGGAGCGATTTCAGCTCGTAGAGCGCGTCGAGCGCCTCGCGCGGCGTCAGTCGGTCGGGATCGATGGCACGCAGCCGGTCGATCACCGGCGACGCCGCCGGCTCCTGCGCTTCAGCGGCGCTGGATAGCGCGCTGGCAAAAAGATCCGGCTGCAGGGGGTTGATCGACGCCCGCTGTTCAAATTCGCGCAACTGTCGCCGGGCCGCCTTCAGTACCGACGAGGGAATCCCGGCCAGCGCGGCGACCTGAATGCCGTAACTCTGGTTGGCCGGGCCTTCCTCGACAGCGTGCAGGAAGACGATGCGCTCGCCATGTTCGATGGCGTCCAGATGGACATTGGCCAGGTCCGAGTACTCGTTGGCGAGCAGCGTCAGTTCGAAGTAGTGGGTGGCAAACAGCGTCAGGCAGCGGTTCCTTTCGAGCAGGTGGCGACAGATGGCGAAAGCCAGCGCCATGCCGTCAAAGGTCGAGGTGCCGCGCCCGACCTCGTCCATCAGCACCAGGCTGCGATCGGTGGCGTGATGCAGGATGGCGGCGGATTCGGTCATCTCGACCATGAAGGTCGAACGGCCACCGGCAAGATCATCGGCGGCGCCGATGCGGGTGAAGATCTGGTCGAGCGGGCCGAGAACGGCGCGGGCTGCCGGTACGTAGCTGCCGATATGGGCGAGCAGGGCGATCAGCGCCGTCTGTCGCATGTAGGTGGACTTGCCGCCCATGTTCGGGCCGGTGATCAGCAGCAGGCGCCGCTCGTCAGCCAGGCGGGTATCGTTGGCGATGAAGGCTTCGCCGTCGGCGAGCTGGCCTTCGACGACCGGGTGCCGACCCCCCTCGATCAGCAGCCCCGGTTCGGACGAGAACTGCGGTCGGCAGTAGTTGCGGAGTTGTGCCGTATCGGCGAAACCCGTGAGCAGATCGAGGCTGGCCACCGCCTGGGCGATCTGCTGCAGCTGCGGCAGGTCGGCCTGCAAGGCGCCGAGAACACCATCGTAGAGCAGCTTTTCGCGCCCCAGGGCTCGGTCCTGTGCCGACAGGGCCTTGTCCTCGAAGGCCTTGAGTTCCGGCGTCAGGTAGCGCTCGGCGCTCTTCAGCGTTTGCCGGCGACGATAATCCTCGGGGACTTTGGTGGCGTTGGCATTGCTGACTTCGATGTAGAAGCCGTGCACACGGTTGTACTCGACCTTGAGGTTGGCGATCCCGGTACGCTCGCGTTCACGCGCTTCGAGCTCGACCAGGAAGGCGCCACAGTTGTCGTTGAGCGCGCGCAGTTCGTCGAGATCGGGATCGAAGCCATTGGCGATGACGCCGCCGTCACGGATCAGGGCGGCGGGCTCGGGCAGAATGGCGCGGCACAGCAGGTCGAAGGCCGCCACCGGGGTCGCCAGGTGCGCATGCAGTTCGGCGAGCAGCGGTGCGGCGGTCGCCGCCAGCGGTGCGCGCAGCTCGACGAGGCGCTGCAGGCTGTCGCGCAGGCTTGACAGGTCTCTCGGCCGCGCGCTGTAGAGCGCGATGCGCCCGGCGATACGTTCGACGTCGGCAAAACCGCGCAGCGCCTGCCGCAGCTCTCGCAGCGTGTGGCCACCGTCGTCGAGCAGCATGGCAATCGCCGCGTGGCGGGCGGCAGGGACGGCGGGGTCGCACAAGGGATGGTGCAGGGCGTGGCGCAGGAGCCGCGAGCCCATGGCGGTGATGCAGTTGTCGAGCAGGCTGCAGACCGTCGGTGCCGGCTGGCCGCGCAGGGTCTCGGTCAATTCGAGGTTGCGCCGGGTCGCTGTGTCAAGTCCGAGGAAGGTCGCGTCGCGTTCGACAATCAGCGCCCGCAGGTGGGGCAGGGCACGCGTCTGCGTCGCTTTGGCGTAACGCAGCAGGGCGCCGGCAGCAGCGATGGCCGGCCGCAGACCGTCGGCACCAAAGCCGGCCAGCGAGGTCGTGCCAAAGTGCGCACGCAGTTCGCGGCCGGCGGCCTCGACGTCGAAATGCCAGTCCGGCTGACGGGTCAGCGCCACTTCCGGGGTGAAGCTGAGCGCCACGCTCTCGGCAACGATGATTTCGGCCGGACGGATACGTTCGAGGGTCGCCGCCAGCCTTGCCGGCACGACTTCGGAGACGCGAAAGTCGCCACTCGCCAGATTGATCCAGGCCAGGCCGGCGAGTTGCCGGGTGAGATGGATGGCGAGCAGGAGGGTGTTGCGTTTCTCGTCGAGCAATGCCGCGTCGGTCAAGGTGCCAGGGGTGACGATGCGCGCCACGGCACGTTCGACCGGACCCTTGCTGGTCGCCGGATCACCGATCTGCTCGCAGATCACCACCGACTCACCCAGCCGGACCAGCTTCGCCAAGTATTGCTCGACCGCGTGGTAGGGTACGCCAGCCATCCGGATCGGCTGCCCGGCCGACTGGCCGCGTGTCGTCAAGGTGATGTCGAGCAGGCGGGCGGCCTTTTCCGCGTCGTCGAAGAACAACTCGTAGAAGTCGCCCATCCGGTAGAACAACAGGATGCCCGGATGCTCGGCCTTGATGCGCAGGTACTGCTGCATCATTGGCGTGTGCAGCGTTGGCGAGCCTTCCCTGGCACCCTGATTCTTCTGCATGTTTATGTCAAGCCATTGAGTTATCGTGCAAACGGGTCGGCATCTTCGGGCTGGAGATGATCAAGGAAGCGCGTCGCTACACGACGACACCTGGCTTTGCCGTACAGGTTTCTGTGGTGTATTCGGAAGAACCTGTGCCAATGCTCTGGTTACCGGAAAAAAACCGCTACTGGGGACCGCTCCTGGGCTTCGGTGCGCGTTCAATCAAGCTGTTGCACAGGTCAGCATCTTACCAGTGCGACTCCGGGATTGCGGATGCAGCGTACTCAGACAGGAGGAGCTGGACTTACCGGTGCCGAAGCCCACTCGCTCAGAAGCTGCGGCAGGTGCGGATCGACACCGGCAGGCGGCCAGATTCCTGCCTGGCTGCGTGCACACCGGACGAGCGAGGCCAGGTGATTGGCGCCATCCGCTCGCAGGGACTGCCTCGTGGATCAACGGCCCTCAGCGCGCGAGTTCCCGGGCCTGATCGCGCCAGTAGGTCAGGGCTGCGTAGTATCCTTGCCAGACACAACCGTTGCAGCCCCGACCACAGCAGGTATCGGGCACGGGCGGAGGAGGGCGCAGGCTGAGGCCTCGCTGGCTGAGCAGGGCTTCGATCGCGCGAACGAGTGCCTGCGCGTCGGCGAGGTTGTTCATGGGCAGGGAAAAAGGATCGGGACAGGCGTTCGTGTCGGGCATCATGGCTGCGGGTGGATATGGGGTGGATATGGGGTGGATATGGGGGGATATGGGGTGGATAGCGGGTGACGACGGGCGTGTGCTCGTCCGCCAGTCCGGTGATCATGGTTCAAGGATGCGACGATTCACCGAGGCACTGACGGTCGTCAACACCGAATTCCGGCAAGGCGCCCATGCTGCACCAGCCAGGGGACTTTCTTTCAGGGATGATCATCATGAAGCGGCGAACCTTCCTCGTCGGTGCCGGCGTCGCGGCGGCTACGGGCGCAGGAGTTCACTGGCTGACGCGCGGTCCGGATTATGACTCAGTGGCGGCCAACTTGTGGTCGCATCGGTCGTCTGCCAGCGGCGCGGGGTTCGCCGATCTGGTCCACTACGCGACCCTTGCGGCAAACAGCCACAACGCCCAGCCCTGGCACTTCCGGCAGACGCCCGTGGCTGTGGTGATCGCGCCGGACTTCACTCGCGCGCTGCCGGTGGTCGATGCCGACAATCATCACCTCTACGCCTCGCTCGGCTGCGCCGCTGAAAACCTGATGCTGGCGGTCCGGGCGGCCGGGAGATCGAGCGAGCTGACTTTCGATCCGGCAGGCGCAGGGCGAGTCCAGGTGACGACCGGGCGGGCCGGTGCCGCGCGTGATGCCCTCTTCGAGGCCATTCCCGACCGGCAGTGCACCCGTTCCGACTATGATGGCCGAGCCCTCGGCGCGGCAGACCGAACCGTCTTGCTGCAGGCGGCACGGGTCGACGGTTGCGAGTTGCTGCTGATCGAGGATCGGGCCAGGGTCGAACAGGTGCTTGAGCTTATCCTGGCGGCCACCACGGTCCAGGTCGCCGACCCGGCCTTCGTGGCGGAACTGCGTTCCTGGCTGCGTTTCAATGCCCGCGCGGCAGTCGAGCGTGGTGATGGCCTGTATGTCGGCTGTTCCGGCAATCCGACGCTGCCGACCTGGCTGGGGTCGATCCTGTTCGGTGCCTTCTTCAAGCCGGCCGCAGAAAACGTGCGCTACGCCCGGCAGGTGCGCTCCAGTGCCGGGCTGGCGGTCTTTGTCTCGGAGCGCGACGATCCGGCGCACTGGGTTCAGGCCGGAAGGAGCTATCAACGCTTTGCCCTGCAGGCGACCGCACTCGGTATCCGCCATGCGCATCTCAATCAGCCGCTGGAGATCGCACCCATACGCCGGCAGCTTGGGGCACTGCTGGGGGTGGGTGATCGTCGTGTCGACCTGATGGTCCGTTATGGCCATGCCGCACCGATGCCGCGTTCCCTGCGCCGCCCGGTCAGCGATGTGATCATCGCCACGTGAGTCCTTTATGACCAAGGCGCTGCGAGCGGGCTGTACCTACTTTGCCGGGGCTTTCGCCGTCGGCTTTCTCCTCGGTGTGTTGCGCACCCTGGTGCTGGTGCCTCGGGTTGGCGAAACCGCGGCGGTACTCATCGAGCTGCCGATCATTCTTGGCGCCTCCTGGTTGATCTGCCGACGCATTCTGCGGCGAGCACCGCTTTCCTCGGGCGAAGCGGTCGTGATGGGCGCTGCTGCCTTTGTGCTGCTGATGATTGCGGAGTTGTCGATGTCCATCCTGTTGGCGAATCGGACATTCACGGCGCATCTGGCGCTTTACTCCGAGGTGGCGCATCTCTTGGGGCTGGCCGGGCAGATTGCCTTCGCGCTGTTCCCGGTGCTTCAGGCAATGCGCCGTAAACCAGGGAGAGGCTGAGATGCGCCAGCGGCGAGTGGCAAGGGGCGATCCAATCGGTCGGTCAGGAGGATCCGCAGGTTGAACCGGCTCTCGGCTGCTCTTATCCCGTGTCCTCGCAATCAGATCCTGGGTATGCCCGGGTAAAAAAGTCCCGGAGGCCGCAGCACCCGCGGCGTACGGCTGCATCTGCGCGATCCGCCTGGTGCCCGCGCCCCCTGCGTTTTGATCAGCGTGACCCGGTCGGTGAATCCCCCGCCCACGACAGCGGCCCGATCGGCCTGAACTGCGGCGGCGCTTCGTCCAGCAGTGCGGCGACGATGGCCTCGGCGCAGCGCGTGTCGCCGAAATAGCCGAAGTGGTGCGTCTGCGCCGATTCGTCGAGGAAGAACAACGCCGGCTGGTGCCGCAAAGCGCCGCCGAACATCGAGCGTGTCGGCACGACGAGGTCGTTATCGCTCAGGAAGAACGCGTCGGTGGCGAGGCTGCGGAACCAGCCGTCACCGCTGCCTCCGACGCGCTTGCCCGCGATCACGCGCAGCACCGAGTCGACCGGCTCGTCGGCGGCCGGCAACCAGCGCAGCAGCGGGCTGCCGGGCAGGCTGGCCGCCAGGCCGGGCAGCGTGGCCGGGTCGATGCGCTGGCGCGCGGCTTCGATCAGCAGCTCGCGTGCCGGAGCGGGCAGCACAGCACCCGCATGCTCGGCCGACCAGACCAGAGCCGCCAGATGAGCGTCGAGCTTACCCGACATCAACAGTTGCCCACGCAGGGGGCCGGCGACACGAACGACGCGCTCGATGCGGATGCGGCTGGCTTGCAGATGTGACGCCAGGCGCGCCAGCCGCGCGTTGGTCGCTTCGTCGAGCGCGGTCGCGCCGGCGGCATCGAGCGCCGATGCCCGCACCAGCAACTCGGCGACGAGCCCGCCGCTGCCATGCGTGAGCAGATGCAGCCGGGTGCCCGGGGCGCACGCCTCGACGAGCCCGATGGCATTGTCGATTGGGTCGGTGCCGATGGCGGCATGGGCCGAGGCGTAGACCTGGTCGGGGTAGGCTTTGCGCAGCCGCTGCCATTGCGCGGGCTGTTTCGACCACAGGCCGCTGAAGGTGACCACGCTGTCGACCAGCACACCCGGGATCAGCACCAGCACCGGCTGGCGCGCGTCTTCGACGCGTACAGGTGACGATGGAGCGGGGCCGCCGAACGGAGGGTCGCTGTCGCAACGAACGAGGCGGCCGGGTGGGCCTTCGAGCTCGCGCACGAGCTCGATGAACGGCCGGTTGTCGCTGCCGGATACGGTCATCACCTTCAAGCCGCGCAGCAACAGCCCGGACAGGAACGACGGCCGGCTGGCGCGCTGTGGCGCAAGGAGCTCGCGCGCCGATTCCGGGTGCAGCGTGATCTCCGAGCCGTCTACGGTCTGGAACATCACGACGTCGCGGCCCGCCACCGCCTCCGTCGTTGTTGAGTCGCCCGCAGCGAGCTGCACCACACCGCGCTCGACCGAACGTTCGATGTAGCGGCGCTCTTCGGCGAGCAACCAGCCCGGGGCCTGGCCGAGCCAGTGGCGCGAGTCTTCCAAGGCGCGTTCGGTCAGCAGGCCCTGGTCGCTATCGGGCTGCGCCACCCACGCCGCGACCATCGGTTCGACCGCTTGACGCCAGCGCAGGAAAGCGGTCGACCCCGCGTAGGCCGCGTCGGGCTCGAACAACGGCCGCGAATCGGGTCGCACCGACGAGAGCTTCACGGTACAAGCGCCGTCGGGGCCCGCCTCGGACCAAAGGTCCACGAGCCCGGCGTCGGCGAGGCGGTCGCGCAGCGCCACTGCTGCGGCAAGGTCGGTGCGCAAGGCGCCAAGCCCGGCCAACACTGGCCACGGCCGCGCGCGCGGCAACCAGGCACCACTTGCGTCCACGCTCAGTAGCGCCAGCAGCAGCGCCCAATGCCGCGTGGGATCGTCAAACGTCGCAAGGGTCGCACGCGCACGTTTGGCGAACGCGCCGCCCAGGTGGCCCAGTTCGTCCAGCGCCTGGTTGGTGATCCAGCCGCGCCGGCGTTGCTCCCACAGCAGGTGCAGCACCGGCTGCAGTTGCGACACCGCGTTGCGTGCCGGGCCCGCGCTGTCGATCAGGCGCTCGACCAGGCCGGGCTCGAGGAGCTGGCCGGTGCTGCGGGCCGGCGCCTCGATCGCTTCGCGCAGCGCGGCCGCGTCCATCGCTGCGAGCGTCAGTACCGTTGCCGTACCTGCGGCGGGGAGCAGTGTGGGCTCGATACCGCGACAAACGAGCAGCAGCTTGCGTGCTTGATGCGAACCTTGCACCAGGGCGTCCACGCGCCTGGCGCGGGTCGCCGCATCGAGGCCGGTCGTGGTCTCGCTATCCAGATGGTCGACGATCACCAGGTCGAAGGTCGCGTCGCGCGTGGGTGCGTGCGACGGCGGCAGCTCGGGCCATGCGGGCTGCCGCGCATCGATTAGCGTCGTGCTGCGCAAGCGCGCGCCCGCCTTCCGCTCGCGCAACGCGGGCAGCAAGCCGGCGCGCACCAGCGAGGTCTTGCCGACCCGTGCCGCGCCTTGCAACACGACCACGGGATGTCCGTCGAGCGCCTGCGCGATGCGCATCGTTTCGCTTGAACGACCGAAGAAGCGTGTCGCGTCGCTTTCGTCAAAAGGGAGCGCACCGGGGAACGGGTTGGCAGTCTGCGTGCCGCGCGCAGCCGCAGGTTCGTCGGCTCGTGCCTGCTCGAGCAGCCCCTGCAACAGTCTTGCGTAACCGGCCTCGGACTCGTGACGCAGGTCGAGCCAGTGCAATTCATCCAGGCCAAAGGAGCGCAGCGCCTTTTCGTCCGCGCCGGGCAACAACACCGGGATGATGCGCACGCCGCGCCGCTTGCGTGCCTCGGCGAGCAGCCGGCTGCGCCAGCCTGAGCCCGACGACCGCCCGAACAGCAGCAGCAGGTTGGCGCTGTACGACAACGCGACTTCGATGCGCTGGGCGAAATGCGCTCCCGGCTCGAGTTCGGTTCGGTCGATGAAGACGCGAAGGCCCTCATCGCTCAGCCGCTCCCATAATTTCATCGCGAACGCGTGGTCATCACGCCCGTAATCGATGAAGGCGTCGTACCCCGCCGAGGTCTTCGTCGTATCGGCTTCCATTGCCTGCGCCCGCGGCACGCCCATTCCTGCGAACTCGGCTTCGGCTTCCGCGCGCGGACGTTCGAAGGCGCCGCTGCCGTCGGTGAGCAGCAGCAGCGCCGAGGCCAAGCGCTCGATATCGGCGTGAAAGCCGGTCAGCTCGGCCGCCTGTGGGGCACCCACCGCCATCTCCCCCACCGAGAGCGCGATTTCGTAGCGCAGCGCCAGCCGCTCGTAGCCGAGCCCTGCTTCGGCCAGCACCTGCGGCATCCCGAGCACACCCATTTCTCGCGCGAAATCGTCGAGAAACGCCTGCCGCTTGGGGTGCTCAGCCGCCAGCCGTGCGGGTATGGCCAGCGTCTGCAGCGGCTTGCCCCGGCGCAGCGCGCGCACGTTGTCGGACGTGAAATCGCGCGCCACATCGCGCGTGCCTTCAAGGTTCTGCCAGTTTGGCGCGCTCAGCATCACCACCGCATCGGCGAGCTGGTAGGTGCATACGCCACCCATTTCGGTGACGCCGGTGCGGCTGTCGACCAGCACCGCATCGAAGCCGCGCCCGTCGGTGGCCAGCCAGCGCCGGCGCAGCCAGTCGAAGAAGCGGTCGCCTTTCCAGTTGTAGAAGAAATCCTGCCAGTTGAAATTGCGCACCGCGAGTGCGTAGTCGCGCAGCTTGTCGACCGGCTCGCGGCAGCCGGCCGAAAGCAGGTGCACCGAGCCGCCAAGTGTGCCGGCACTGTGGATCACCGGCAGCTGGTAGGCGTCGAGCTGGCGGAAGTCGGCGCGCTCGAAGGCGGCCTGGCTGGTCAGCGCTTCCTTGTATTTGGCGATCAGGTCGATGAGGCCCGGTTCGGCGCGCCGGCTGCGGCTGCCTTCGCCGTCGAGAAAATATCGTTCGAGCCCCGGCGCCTCGAGGTCGAAGTCGACCGCCAGCACACGCAATCCGCGCATCGCCAGCGCGCGGGCCGTGGCGGCCAGCGCCATCGAGCGACCGACGCCGCCCTTGTAGCTGTAGAAGGTGAAGATCATCGCGCTCACTGCAGCAGGTCGTCGACCCGTTCCACGAGCGAGGGCTCACCGGTCAGCCCTCCAAGGTCGGCCACCAGGCGTGGCACGGCGCCGCGCAGCCAGCGTTCGACGCGTGTCGAGCAGTTGAGCGCCAGCTCGCATTGCAGGTCGCGCCGCCGCGCGAAGCGCTCGAGCACGGCGGCCACGCGAAGAAACGAAAGCTCGCCGAACAGCTTGTGCGTGGGCAGATGCGCCGGGTCACAGGCGCTGACGGTGGCGACTGCGCCGCGCTCGGCGGCCAGCAGCTGCTGCGCGCTGTCGCGCAGCGCCGGATGCAGCAGCACCAACTCGTCGACCAGCACCAGCGCGCCGCGGTCGCAGGCTTCCGTGAGCACGGCGCGCGAGCCGCCGGAATCGTCGAGGAGGTATTCGTCGAGCTCGTACGAACGGCGCACCAGCTCGGCATCCTGCAGCACTTCGCGCTCACGCGAGCCGGGCAGTGCAGAGTTGATCGCGTGCAGCGCGCCATTGATCAGCTCGCCGGCGCTTTGGCTACCGGGGCCGAAACAGCGCCATTGCTCGCGGGTCGCAGCGTAGAAGCCGTCCGGCCAGTTCGGATGGCTGCGCCTGAGCGCCTTGACCAGCGCGTCGAACTGCTTGCGGCGCTGGCTGCGTGTGTCTGGGTCGGCGATCGACGCGAAGGCGCCGGCAGGGTCGTCAATCAGCGCGCGCGCCTCGGCCTCGGTGGGCGCAAGCACCAGCGTCGGTACGGCAAGCCGAGTCTGTGCCGAAACCGGCGCGAGCACCCGCAGCCGCGCCAGCACGTCGGTCGCGCATGCCGCTGCGTCGGCGAGCAGTTGCGCCTGGTCGACCGGCAGCACGTCCACGGCTGGCCATTCGCCCGGCAGTTGTGCTTCGGCTCCTTGCAGGCACAGCACCGGCGCCACGCCAAAGCGGCGGCGCAGCGTCGCCAGCAGCCGGCCCACCGCAAGGCGCCGTTCGGGGCTGTCGAGCATGGCCAGCGCCGCCGGCGTAAGCAGCAAGGCACCGAGCTGCGCCACCCGCAGTCCCTGCTCGGCCTGCCGCCCGAGTGCAGCATCGTTGATACGCAGCGGCGTCGCCTCGAAGTCCTTGGCGCGTCCTAGCGCCAACCGCTGGTGCAACGCGTCGTCGGCCCCTTGCAGCGCGAGCAGCGCGACCTGCTTGAGCCGCGTCTGCCACTGCCGCCGCTGTTCCATCATCCCCGGCTCGGGGGCGGCAGCGCGGTAGTGCCGGTCGCGCTGGGTCCGCACCGCCTCCTGCAGCCGCAGTTTCAAGTCGGCGATGTCGGCGAATTCGATGCCGGTGGCCGCTGCACGGGAACGAAATGCGTCGACCGCGACCCGCCGGCATTCGCGCTCGGCCGGCGCGAACTTGCCGTCGCGGCTGTCGTCGTCCTTGTCGGCGGTGGTCGTGCGCAACAGCATCAGGCGCGGGATGCGCGGCTGCTCCGGCATCTCGCAGGCTTCGAACTCCAGTTCGGTGATCGACTTCGGTGGCGGCCCTTGCTCGGCGATCCAGCCGTAGCGCCGACCCAGGATGCCGATGTAGAGGTGTGCGCTACGCACGTCTGCCACGCACTTCGTCGTGTGCGCCTCCTCGGTGAGCCGGTAGCTGTCGACCAGCACACCATAACGGCCGGCGACCTCGACCGCGGCCGCGCGCTCGGCTTTCAGGTCGTCGATCGTCGACGAGATATAGATCCGGAACTCCTGTCCCGCGGGCATCGAGCTTCCCTCTTCGGCAGAGCGTGGACCATTGTGCCGCTATTTCGGTGGCGAGCGACGCCAAGGATAGGAAATCCAACGGCACCCAGGCGAGTATATGAGCCTTCATTGAGGAGCGTCAATCTCGGATTTCGCCCCGGCGGCCCTTGAAAAGTCATCCGAATCCCGCCCCTGAGCGCCTGTCGTCATCCGCCGATCCGGACCGGCGGATGACCACAGGCACGAGTTGTCCCACGACGAGCGCGTCGGGTCCTGCAAGTCCACACCGGGCCGAATTGCTCAGATGATCTTGTTCAACGGGTACTCGACAATTCCCTCGGCACCGAGCTTCATCAGTTCCGGAACGATGCTTCGAACCTTGATTTCCGGGAGGATGGTCTCGATCGAAACCCAGGAGGAATTGTGCAGATGGGCAACGGTCGGGTTGTTGAGGCTGGGGAGGATGTCAGTGATGGCGGCAACACGGTCTCCCGGAGCGTTCATCTTCAGGCCCACCATCCCTTCCGCGCGCAACGTCGATTGCAGCAGGGTAGCGATCTGCTCGATCTTGACCCGCTTCCAGGGGTCTTCCCATGCTCGCCGGTTGGCGATCATGACCGGCAGCGACTCCATCAGGTCGCAGACGATGCGCAGGCCATTGGCACGAATGGTGGAACCCGTCTCGGTGACCTCGACGATGGCGTCGCACAGCCCCTCGACCACCTTGGCCTCGGTGGCCCCCCATGAGAATTCAACGGTGACCGGAATATTGCGCTCGGCGAAGTAACGCTGGGTGAAGCCCACCAGTTCCGTCGAAATGGTGCCGCCGCGGAGATCCTCGGGTGAGCGAACCTCGGAACCCTCATTGACCACCAGGACCCAGCGCACCGTGCCGCGGGAAACCTTCGAATAGGCCATTTCGCAGATTTCCACGACATCCGAATCGCTCTCCCGGACCCAGTCCCGGCCAGCAATGCCGACGTCGATGGTGCCCCGTTCTACGTACCTGCCCATCTCCTGCGGACGGATGAGGCTGCATTTCATCTCTTCGTCGTCGACGCTTGGAAAGTAGCTGCGCGACGCTGTGGTGATCCGCCAGCCGGCCTTGCGGAACAGCTCGACGGTGGCCTCCTCCAGGCTTCCCTTGGGGATGCCGAACTTCAGCAGATTGTCGATCACGGCTTGCTTCATTTCTTGTACACCTGCGCCGGGTCAAACAGGGGATTGGAATGCTCCACCCAGGCCCCGCTTTCCCATTTCACGAAGAAGCAGCTGCGGTTACCGGTATGACAGGCCGCAGGGCCATTCTGCCTGACCTTGATGACCACCGTATCGGCATCGCAGTCGGTGAATACCTCGACAACGTCCTGCGTGTTGCCGGACTCCTCGCCCTTCATCCAGTATTTGTTGCGCGAGCGACTGAAGAACCAGGTCTTGCCGGACTCCAGGGTCAGATTCAAGGTCTTTTCGTCCATGAAGGCGACCATCAGCACCTCGCCGTTATCGGCATCCTGGATCACGGCAGGAATCAACCCGCCCATTTTTTCAAAATCAATCTTGATCATGAAGCATGCATTCCTTGTGCGTTGAATGTTGACCAATACAGCAGCTTCGAGCGGTATTGGCGCCGGACAGCGCCCCTCGCGGGCGCGGACCGGTCAGTCTTGTCTCCCCGGGTCGGGTTCTGGGGACAGTATAGCTAATTCGCAGCGCTGCATGCTCTACCGGGATCGACCCTTTTCGGCACTTTGAGGTTGCAATGAGCAATTTTGTATGTTGTCCCCGAAAAAACCTATGCGAGCTGTCTCCCGATAACAAACTTGGATGCTCATGCATCGGCAGCATCTTTTCGCGTTGGGCGTTGAGGTAGGCTAAGGTTCCAGTCATCTTGTCGGGGAAATCCGGCTGCCACCGCGGCAGGAAATGATGGACCAGCTCGTTGCGCTCTTCGGTCATCAGTTTCAGATCCCGGCGCACGGATTCGACGCATTCTGTGTCATCTGAGATCCGGAAGGAGAAAGAGAGCCAGCCCGCTGGCCTATCCTCTTCTGGGACTTCGTCCCTGGCGGTTTTCTGACGTGCGCTCGTCAACGCGACGATTGACCACGATTCGATGGCCCGGATTACTCCTGGAAAAGGGCAGCGGGATTTCTGAGCTTGGATCGTGCGGATTGCCGACCGTCCTTTGTAATTCCCCTTCTTCGGTGCTACAGTCAATTCGGGACCCAGGACATGGAGATCAACCACACGTGCACCTCCGCTTTTTCATTTCGTCGCCAGGAGACGTTGCCAGGGAAAGGGCACTGGCGCAGGAGGTGGTCGAGCAGGAGATCCCGAAGGATCCTCTCCTGCGCGGGCTGGTGACATGCGAGGCGGTGCGCTGGGACGACCCGGCCGCGCCGGCGGCCATGCCGGCAACCCTGACACCGCAGGAAGCGGTGAATCGGGGGTTGCCCAAGCCCTCCCAATGCGACGTGGTCATCGTCATCCTGTGGTCGCGCATGGGCACCCCGTTGCCGGATACCTTCCGCAGGGCGGATGGTTCGGCCTATCTGTCGGGTAGCGAGTGGGAGTACGAGGATGCGCTGCAAGGCAATTCACCCGTTTCGCCACCGCATGTTCTGGTCTATCGCTGCACCAGCGCGGTCTCCATCGATCCCGACCAGCCCGATGCGGCGTCCAGGCTCGAACAGCGCGGGCGCGTGCGGCAGTTCTTCGACCGCTTCAAGAACCTGGATGGCTCGTTGCGCGGCGCATTCTCCGAGTACGACTCGCCCGAAGCCTTCCGCGACCGTCTGCGCAACGACCTGCGCGCCTATGTGCAGCAGCGGCTTGCGGGGCAGGCACAGGAGCAAACGCGCTCATCCGAAAAGGCACCGCCGCCGTTCGGCGAGATCGCCCGCGCCCTCTGGAAGGGACGCGTGGTGCTGTTCATCGGTAATCGCGCGATGTCGGCGGGGCGCTCGCCCGACGCGGTTGCCGGCAGTGCGCCGGAGATCTTCCTTCCCAGCGGCGCCGAGCTGTCGCACGTCCTCGCGGAAGATATGGCGCTGCACGAGGACGATGACGATCTCGCGCAGATTTCCTCCTACTATGAGACTTTCCAGGGCCGCCCGGCGCTGCGCGAGCGCTTGCGCCAGATCCTGGTTCCGCAGGCGGATTCCGGAATCCGCGTTCCTCCGCTGTACCGTCTTCTCGCTGAGGTGCCTGTTCCGCTTCTGGTTCTGAGCACTGGCTTCGACACCCTGATCGAACAGGCATTCCGCGCGGCCGGCAAGCCTTACGATCTGGTGATCTATCCCGCCGACCGCAAGGATCTGGCCAGCGCCGTCCTCTGGTGGCCTCACGGCGAAACTCAGCCGCGGACGCCGGCGCCGAACGAACTGGACATCGATCTCGCGACGACGACGGTGATCTTCAAGATGCATGGCTCGGTACGCCCGGAAAACGACGAGTGGGACGGGTTCGTGATCACCGAGGACGACCACGTGGAGTTCCTCTCTCGGGTGGCGGCCAAGTCGGCGATTCCGTCGCTGTTCTTCGCGTATCTCCGTGACCGCAGTCTGCTCTTCGTCGGCTGCTGCCTGCACGACTGGAACCTGCGTGTTGCGATCCGCAGTCTGAGTCGGTACTTCGCGCGCCGCACGACGGCGGACGCCGATGAGGAAATACCCTCGTGGGCCGTCGATGAGCAGATTTCGGAACTCGAAGTCAAACTCTGGCGGCGGCGCGGGGTATATCCCTTCCAGGTCGCGATCGACGAGTTCGTCACAAAATTGCGGGCGAGGGCGCCCAGATGACCGCAGCGCGCGACCTTGACACCTGTCCGTACGTCGGTCTTCAGCCGTTTCTAGAGGAGCACCGCGAGTACTTCTTCGGGCGCGAAAAGGATCAGCGCATCATCATCGCCAACGTGCTGGCGTCGCCGCTGACGGTCTTCTATGGGTCCAGCGGCGTCGGCAAGAGTTCGGTACTGATGGCGGGCGTCGTTCCGCAACTTCGCCGCGACCGGCCCCGGATTCCCGTTGTCGTCTTCCGTGAGTGGGTCGGCGATGAGTTTCAGCAAAGGCTGGCCCGGGCCTGTATCGCGTCTGTGAAGAATTGCGTCGGGGACGCGGATTTGCCGGCGGAGGACCTGCCGCTGGACGAGCTCTTGCGTGCCTGTTGTGCGCGTGCGCGCGAAACCGTTCTGGTCATCCTCGATCAGTTCGAGGAATACTTTCTTTACCACCAAAAAGCGAACGCGCCGACCTCCTTCGAGGCGCAGCTTGCGCGCGCGATCAACCGGGAGGATGTGGATGTCGGCTTCCTCATCGCGTTGCGCGAGGACAGCCTGGCAAAACTGGACCGCTTTCAGGAGCGCATCCCCAACCTGCTGAGCAACCGCTTGCGCCTCAAGCACCTCGACGCGGACGGCGCGGCCGAGGCCATTCGCCGCCCCCTGGAAGTGTGGAACCGCAAGAGCGCGTCCGTACCGCCGGTTACCGTCGAGGACGACCTGGTGTCGGCGTTGATCGAACAGGTCCGCGCCGGGCGCGTGTCGGTCAGCCGCCAGTCCGGCGGTGCGTCATTGAGGAATGAGGACGGGCTTGTCGAAGCGCCCTATCTGCAACTGGTGCTGACCCGTTTGTGGTCGCAGGAAATGAGTGAGCAATCCCGGGTGCTGCGCCGGGTCACGTTCGATCGCCTCGGCGGTGCGCAGGAAATCGTGTGCAGCCACCTGGGGGCCGTGATGTCACACCTCGACGAGACCAGCCAGGCGGTATGCGCCACCTTCTTCGATCGCCTCGTCACGCCGAGCGGGGGCAAGGTGGCCTGTGCTCGCGACGACCTCGTGGGCTGGGCCGGTCCGCTGCGGGAGCACGTGCCGCAGGTTCTGCACGCCTTGTCGGAACAGCGCATCCTGCGTACGACCGCGTCGGCGATCGATCAGCCCGAAGCAACGTATTACGAGATCTATCATGACGTGCTCGCCGCGGCGCTGGTCGATTGGCGCAATCGTTATGTGGAGAAACAGGCGCGCGAAACCGCCAGCCGACAACGGCAGGAGGAGTCTCGCCGCCGGCGGCAGCGACGCCTGCTGATCGTTGCGTCGGCCTTTGCGCTGATTACGGTTCCCGGCTGGCTGTATTCCTTCACCCAGCATCACCGTGCCGAGGCAAACGCCCGCGCCGCCCGCGTCGCCGCGATTGCCCAGACGGACCCGGCGCGAGCCCTGGACGTCGCCATTGCGGCGGTAGACGAGACGCGCCGATTCTTCCTGCCGACAACCCCCGAGGCCGAGGATGCGCTGCGCCAGGCGATCCTCGCCACGGGCTACGAGCCAAGGACCGCCGATTTCGGCGACTGGGTATGGGATGTCGCTTTCAGCCCGAGTTCTGACAGGATTGCGGTCGGTACCCGGGATCACAAGGCGACGGTGTGGAGCTTGAACACCGACGGGCCGGACGCGTCGGCGCCGCACATGAGTTTCGATCAGGATGTGCGAACGGTGTCCTTCCTCGGCAGCGATGCCAGGTTGCTCGTCAGCGCGGGCAAGGTCGCCCACGTCTGGGATCTCGCCAGGTCGGAGGTCGCCAAGGCATTCGAACACGGCAGCCTGATCTACGACGCGGTTGCCATCAGTGCCGATGGCCAGCGGCTGGCCACAGCGGGTCAGGGCGTGGACGGAAAGGAGCGCCTGATCAAGGTCTGGGATCCGCAATCCCCTGGCGATCAGCCGCTGTCGGTGATCGACCTGGGCGGCGCGTGGGTGATGGGGCTGGCCTTCAGCCCCGATGGCTGCTGTCTGGCGACGGTCAGCGTCGAAAAAGGCGCAGCCGACAGAACCCATACCGAGGTCTGGGGCATCGCCACCGGCAAGCGTCTGCTGAGCCTGCCGAATCGGCAACCGGGCGACGCCATACAATTTGCGGCGGACGGCAGGAAGATCGTGATCGCCGGTCGGGACAACCGCATTCGCATCTTCGAGCCGGCGAAAGGCGAACTCGACGAGATGCTTGCCGCGGATGCCGTTTCCGGCCGGGAACGCATCGATGTCCCGTGGGACATCGATGTCCTTGCGGGCCACACCGGCCGCGTCCGCGACATCGTCATCAGCCCGGACGGATCGCGCATCGCGAGCGCTAGCGGCGACCAGACGGTGAGAATCTGGGACAGCGCCACCGGTGAGAGTCTGCTGGTGCTCAAGGGACACCGCGGCTGGGTCGAGGCAGTGGCGTTTAGCGCCGACGGTCGACACGTGGCGAGCGGTGGACGGGACAACCTGGTCAAGGTGTGGGACATCAGCCGCCATACCGCGCCGGTGCATGGTGTCGCCTTCAGCCCGGATGGCATGGTGGTGGCGACGGCGGCGGCCGACGGCAGCGCCAAGATCTGGGACGTTTCCGGCGACCTTCCGGCGTTGCGCTTCACCCTGAGCGGGCACAAGGGTGAGGTCTATCGCGTCGCATTTGACCCGACCGGCAGACGCCTGGCAACGGCCAGCTTCGACAACACCGTTCGCCTGTGGGATGTCGCGACGGGACAATCCCTGGAGTTTGTCGCCAGACACGGGGACCAATTGCGCGATGTTGCCTTCAGCCCGGACGGCGCTTACCTGGCTACGGCGTGCGCCGATGGCCATGCGCGCCTCTACCGCTGGAACGATTCCGGTGCCGAGTCAGATCCCGTGCTTCTTCCCAAGGTGCGCGCGAAGAAGTTTTCGCAGATCATGGCCGTCGCATTTCACCCGGGCGATGCAACGCTGGTCACTGTGAGCAGCGAAGGATCGCTCAGGCGCTGGAGTCGCGCTGGCGAGGAACTCGGGGAAATCTCGTTGAATGGGGTTCGCCTCGGCGATGTCGCCATCAGCCCTGACGGAAGCCGACTGGCTGCCCTGGCGCCGAGAGCGTTGTACCTCTGGCCCTATGCGGATCTGGTCCGGTCGACGGCGAATCCGCAGAAATCGATCAGGTTGCCGTCAAATACATACTGCTATTCCGTCGCTTTCAGCGCTGACGGCAAGCAGGTCGCGGTGGCCTGCGAGGACTCGGCGGTTCGCCTGTACGACGCGCATTCCGGTGCACCCGTCAAAACGATGGCCATTCACAATGGATCCGTCAGCGAGGTTGCCTTCAGCGCGGATGGCAAGCGCTTTGCCACAGCCAGCGCCGACCGGACATTCGCCGTCCTGCCCAGTGCGAGCGACGACACTTATCGACTGGCCACACGCCTCCGCAAGCGCTCGACAGCCGGAGGCAGCGACTGAGCGCGCCATGGACACCGGCCCCAAGGGGCGCGGGTTTGCCAGGCCTTGCCTTTTCGGCGCAGCCGGAGCGGTGCGCCCGGGGGCGCCTTGCGCCGCACCGGTGGCGCCGGCAATCGTGATTGGGGACCGCCATGCCGCCAAATGACCTGCCGATCTTTCAACCCCTGACCGGGGTCTACGAGCCGTCCGGCATCCAGCAACTTGCCGACGGCCGCTTTCTCGTTGTCGAGGACGAAGAGCAGCATGCGTTGAGTCTCCTCCGTATCACTGGCGGCCAAGTCAGTCACACGGCCCTGAGCGCCCCTTTCTGGTCGTGGGGTAACGGCGACTTCTGGGAGCTTGACGACCTCGAAGGCATCACTGCCGATGGCGCGGGCAACCTCTACGCCATCACCTCGCATTCCCGCGACAGCAACGGCGATGAGCGGAAATCCAGGGAAAGACTGGTGCGCTTCCGCATCGAAGGCGACAACGTCGTCGATCCGAGGGTGGTCGGCAGCCTGAAGCGCGATCTGACGGCCGCTCATCCGGAACTGGCCGCTTCTGCCGGGATACGCGAAGTCAAGAGCGCGGGCGGGTTGAACATCGAGGCCCTGGCAATGAGCGCCGACCAGAGGCGCCTGCTGATTGGATTTCGCAGTCCGCTGCTCGACCAGCGAGCGATCATCGCCAGCATCGAGAATCCGGGTGCCATCTTTGATGCCGAAGAGCGGCCGCGGATCGGCGTCACCCTGACGACACTCGATCTGGGTGGCAACGGCATTCGCGGCATGTCCTGGGTGCCCTTTCTTGCCGGCTATCTGGTCGTCGCCGGTCCCGTTGCCCGCGAACAGGTTGAATTCCAGCTCTGGTTCTGGCGTGGAGGCAGCGACGATCGCCCGCGCCGGGTCAGTGTTGCCGGCCTGTCCGGTTTCGGACATGCCGAGGGGGTGAGCCCGGCGGTCATCGATGGCCGGCAGTGCATCATCATCGTCAGTGACGACGGCAGCCGGGATGACGACCGCTTTGCGCGTTTTCTGATTCTGCAACCGGAGCAACTACGGATTGCCAACTGATCGGGGATCGTGGCGACGAATGAGTCTGCCTCAGCGCCTCGGTCGTATTCGCTCGTATTCGGTAGTACACTCCGCACCTCGAAGCTCAGGGCGCCAGGCCTCCCTCTGGCGTTGCCCGGTTTTGACTGGCCTGGTGAGCTTGTGGCAGAAAGCCGGCTCTCGCCGATCCGCCTGCACCGCGGCAAGCTTCCACGACAAGAAACCGTTCATGGCCGCCGGCGTGCAATCTGCCGAGGCGGCCTGCTGGAGATATTGGAGTCATGAGCTACACCGCAGAATCGATCGCTGTCCTCAAGGGACTGGAGCCGGTGCGCCATCGTCCCGGGATGTACACGCGGACCGATTGCCCGTTGCACATCATCCAGGAAGCGATCGACAACGCTGCCGATGAGGCGCTCGGCGGCTATTGCAAACGCATCGCCGTGATCCTCCATCGCGATCATTCGGTCACTGTCCAGGATGATGGCCGTGGTATTCCGGTGGAGATGCATCCACTGGAAAAGGTGCCGACGGTCGAGGTGGTGTTTACCCGGCTGCACGCTGGCGGCAAGTTCAACAAGGATGATCAGGCTTCGGCCTATCGCTTCTCGGGCGGTCTGCACGGTGTTGGCGTTTCGGTGACCAATGCCCTGTCGACCCGGCTCGAGGTCGAGGTCGTTCGCGACGGGGCGCGGCATCAGATGACTTTCGCCGGGGGTGAGGTCATCGAGCCGCTGCGGCGGGTCGGCGATGCCCCGAAGCGAGCGAGCGGTACGCGGGTGCGGGCGTGGCCGGACCCGGCTTTCTTCGACTCGCCGAACGTTCCCCTGCCGCAGCTCGAACGTCTGTTGCGCAGCAAGGCACTGCTGCTGCCCGGGCTGCAGGTTGCACTGACCGTCGAGGACGGCGCCAGCAGCGAGTGGTGTTTCGCCCAGGGGATGCAGCAGTATCTGGTCGAGCAGCTCGACGGCGAGGCGGTGGCGCCGGTGTTCAGCAGCGAGAAATACGCCGGCAAGGGAGACGAGAACTTTCCCGTCGGCTCGGGCGCCGCCTGGGCGATCTGCTGGACGGCCGAGGGCGGGGTGGCGCGCGAATCCTACGTCAACCTGATCCCGACGACGGCCGGCGGAACGCACGAGGTCGGTTTGCGGCAGGCGGTGCTCGACGCCATACGCAGCTTCGCCGAGCACCACGCGCTGTTGCCGAAGGGGATCAAGCTGGCTGCCGAGGACGTCTTTGCGCGCGCCAGCTTCGTGCTCGCGGTGCGCATGCTCGATCCCTCGTTCCAGGGGCAGACCAAGGAGCGGCTGAACTCGCGCGATGCGGTAGGGCTGGTGGCGCGCATGGTGCGCGACAGTCTGGAATTGTGGCTCAATGAACATCCCGAGGCGGCGAAGCGGATCACCGAGCTGGCCATTCGGGCAGCGCAGGCGCGCACGCGGGCCGGTCAGAAGGTCGAGAAGCGCAAGCAGTCGGGGGTGGCGATCCTGCCCGGCAAGCTGTCCGATTGCCAAAGCGAGGACGTCAGTCGCAACGAGATCTTTCTCGTCGAGGGTGACTCGGCCGGCGGCTCGGCGAAATCCGGACGCGACAAGGAGCTGCAGGCGATCCTGCCGCTACGCGGCAAGGTACTGAATACCTGGGAGGTCGAAGCCGGCAGCCTGTTCGCCAACCGCGAGGTGCACGACATTGCGGTGGCGCTGGGCATCGACCCGCACCAGGCAAACGCGCCGGATTCGGTACTGGCCAATCTGCGCTACGGCAAGGTGGTGATCATGACCGACGCCGATGTCGATGGCTCGCATATCCGGGTTCTGTTGTGCACGCTCTTCTACCGCCATTTTCCGAAGCTGATCGCCAGTGGCCATCTCTACTTTGCGCAGCCGCCACTCTATCGTCTCGATGTGCCTGGCCTCGGCAAGACGCGTCCGCCGCGCAAGATTTATGCGCTCGACAGCGCCGAACTCGAGGCGTCGATCGATCGCCTGCGCCTCGAAGGGATCAAGCCGGAGGCGGTTTCGATCTCGCGTTTCAAGGGGCTGGGCGAGATGAATCCCGAACAGCTCTGGGAGACGACGATGTCACCCGACACGCGCCGCCTGATGCGCATCCGGATGCCTGGCGCCGAGACGGCCAGGCCGGTGATGAACATGTTGATGGGCAAGAATGAATCCGCCGGCCGGCGGGCGTGGATGGAAGAGAACGGCGCCCTGATCGGCGCAGAAATCTGAGGGTGAACCGAAGGTGAGGAAAGATTCAACGCCAGACCTGTTTGCCGACCTGCCGGCCAACCACCAACTGCCGCCGGCACCCCCGGCCGTGCCGCCGTCTGCAGCGACGCAGCCGCCGGGCGAAGACGATGACAGCATCCTGCTGCACGACTCGGCTGCACGCGATTACCTCGAATACGCCATTGCGGTGGTCAAGGGCCGCGCGCTGCCGGATGTCAAGGACGGCCTGAAGCCGGTGCAGCGTCGCGTCCTCTTCGCGATGCGAGAACTGGGGCTGTCGGCGACGGCCAAGCCGGTCAAGTCGGCTCGCGTTGTTGGTGACGTGATCGGCAAGTACCACCCGCACGGCGATACTTCGGCCTACGATGCGATGGTGCGGGTGGCGCAGCCCTTCATGCTGCGTTACCCGCTGGTCGATGGCCAGGGAAACTTTGGCTCGCGCGATGGCGACAATGCGGCGGCGATGCGCTACACCGAGGCGCGCCTGACGCCAATCGCCGAACTGCTGCTCGGCGAGCTTGGCGAAGGCACGGTCGACTTCCAGCCGAATTACGACGGTTCCTTCGATGAGCCGGCTTTCCTGCCGGCGCGCCTGCCGTTCCTGTTGCTCAACGGTGCTTCGGGCATTGCCGTCGGCATGGCCACCGAAATGCCGGCGCACAACCTGCGCGAGGTGGCAGCGGCAGCGATCCACAAGATCGAGCAGCCGGCAGCCGGGGTCAGCGAACTGATGGCGCACATTCCCGGGCCGGACTACCCCGGTGGCGGGCAGATCATTTCGTCGCCGGGCGACATCGCTGCGGCCTACAGCAGCGGTCGCGGCAGCCTGCGCGTGCGCGCCCGCTACGAGATCGAGGAGATGGCGCGCGGGGCGTGGCAAGTGGTGTTCAAGGAGTTGCCGCCGGGTGTTTCGTCGGCCAAGGTGCTTGCCGAGATCGGCGTGCTGCTCAATCCACAGCCCAAGCCGGGCAAGAAGGCGATCGAGCAGTCGGTCGCGCAACTGAAGGCGCTGATGGCGTCGCAGCTCGATCGGGCGCGTGACGAGTCGGGCAAGGATGACGATGTGCGTCTGGTTTTCGAGCCGAGCAGCTCGCGGATTGATCGGCAGGAGTTCGTGGCGCTGCTGCTCGCGCATACCAGTCTCGAAACCTCGGCGCCGATCAACCTGGTCGCGGTCGGCATCGATGGCCGGCCGTGCCAGAAATCCCTGGCCGACCTGATCGGCGAGTGGTGCACCTTCCGCATCCGGACCGTGCATCGGCGCACCGAGTTCCGCCTGCAAAAGGCTGACGACCGCATCCACATTCTCGAAGGCCGGCACATCGTCTTCCTCAACATCGACGAGGTGATCCGGATCATTCGCGAATCCGACGAGCCGAAAGCGGCGCTGATCGCACGTTTCACGCTCTCGGATCGGCAGGCCGAAGATATCCTGGAAATTCGCCTGCGCCAGCTGGCCAGGCTCGAGGGAATCCGCATCGAGCAGGAACTCGCCAAGCTGCGCGGGGAACGGGAAGGGTTTCTCAAGTTGCTCGGCAGCGATACGCTGCTGCGCCGGCAGGTGATCCGCGAGATCAAGGCCGATGCCGAGAAGCATGGCGATGCCCGGCGGACGATCATCCAGCCGGCGGCCACCGCTTCGCGCTCGGAGGTGGCTGCCGTTGCCGACGAGCCGGTCACGGTGATCATCTCCGAGAAGGGCTGGGCGCGGGTCAGGCAGGGGCATGGTCTGGACCTGTCGGGGGTCGTCTTCAAGGATGGCGACCGCGCCGGTTCGGCGCAGGAGTGCCGTTCGGTCGACTCGCTGGTGATCGTCTCGACCGAAGGACGCGCGTTCACCGTACCGATCGCCAGTCTTCCGGATGGTCGCGGCATGGGCGCGCCACTGTCATCGTTCGTCGAGCTGGGTGGCGGCAAGATCGCGCATGTGTTGACCGGATTGCCGGAGGACGAGCTTCTGATTGCCAAGACCTCGGGCTACGGCTTCATTTGCACGTTCGGCGATCTGCTCTCGCGCCAGAAGGCCGGCAAGGCCTTCCTGACCGTCGAAGAGGGCGCCGGTATCCTGCCGCCGGTGAGGCTTGCCGGCAAGGATCATCTGGCCGCATTATCGGAAGATGGTCGACTGCTGATCTTTCCGCTCGAACAGATGAAGCGCCTGGCGAGTGGCAAGGGCGTTCAGATCATTGGTCTGCGCGACGCGGAGTCGCTGCGGGCGGTGATCGCGATGCAGGGATCGCGGGTGATGATCAAGGGGACCGCCCGGAACCGGGTCAAGACGCTGGCTTCCGAGGCTCGGCATCTCGCCTTGCGAGCGCGGCGCGGCTCGCCCGTCGGACCAATGACCAACGTGACGCTCGAGGCGTATCCGGAGTGATGAGTGATGATTGACCGAGACTTGCCGGCAGGAGGGAAAATCTGATGGGCAGCAATCAATGGAAGCTGGGCGGGCAGGTGGCCATCTGGGGCGTTTCCTGTTTCTGCAGCGGGCTGGCTCTGGCCGAGCAGGTGGGTTGCGTGACCACCGAGTGGAAGCTGGTCGGCGCCAATCACCGGGTCTGTGTCGAGAGTTTTCCCGATCCGCAGGTGTCGGGTGTGACCTGCCACGTCAGCCAGGCGAGAACCGGTGGTGTCAAGGGCTCCTTAGGCCTGGCGCAGGATCCGTCGCAGTTCGCGCTGGCCTGTCGACAGACCGGTCCGATCACGTTGCCGGCAAAATTGCCGAAAGACGCGACCGTTTTTTCGGACGACACCTCGATCCTGTTCAAGGAGACGCGAGTCGTCAGGATGTGGGACGAGGCCAACCGGACGCTGGTCTACCTCGCGATCAGCCGCAAGCTGATCGACGGTGCGCCAGCGAACAGCATTTCGACCGTGCCGGTGATGCCCTGGGGCGGGCGCTGAAGGTGGACGGACTGACCTCACCTGCGGGCTTGCCGCAGGCGGCAGCGGTTCCGGCATGCCGCCGACGCTCTGGTCAGCGAGGTCCGATAGTCTCGACGCTGCCGCAGCCCTTCCCGTCCTCTGACCGGCAATGACCGCCAATTCTTGCGCGCCGACCGAGTACGACGTCGGCCGCCTGGGTCAGGTGTTTACGCCGCCGGCGATCGTCGATGCCATGCTTGCCCTGGTCCGCAATTGTGGTCGGGTGCTCGAGCCGGCCTGTGGCGACGGCGCTTTCCTGCAGCATTTTCCGTTTGCGCTCGGCGTCGAGATCGATCCGCGGCACGCGCCACCGGGGGCGCGCGTGATGGATTTTTTTGCCTTGCCCGAACACGAGGCCTTCGCGACCATCATCGGCAATCCGCCCTACGTACGCTATCGGGAAATCGCCACTGCGACGCGCCGGCTGGTCAGGCGCAGCGTGCTCGATGGACGCGCCAACCTGTACCTCTTCTTCATCGAAAAGTGTCTGCGGCATCTGGCGCCGGGCGGTGAACTGGTGTTCATCACGCCACGCGATTTCGTCAAGGCGACTTCCGCGGTGCCGCTGAACCGGCTGCTCCACGCGGCGGGAACGATCACCGATTTCGTCGACCTCGGCGATTCACGGTTGTTCGACGACGCGACGCCGAATTGCGCCATCTGGCGTTACGAGCGCGACAATTTCTCGCGGCGGACGCGCTATGCGGCGCAGGGCGTCGCCGATGGTCTGCGCGGCCTGGCGCGGCTGCAGTGGGAGGAGCGTCACTTTGTCGAGAGCGGTGGGCACCTGCTGTTCACCCGCGGTGACTACGGACTGCAACTGGCCGACATTGCTTTTGTCAAGGTCGGTGCCGTGTCCGGTGCCGATGAACTCTACGTCAGCGAGGCGTACGGCAATCGCAGCTTCGTCTGCTCGGCGACGGTGAGCAGCGGTGAAACCCGCCGCATGCTCTGGTGCGAGCCGGGCCAGCCGCCGCCGGCGGTGCTGCTGCCGTACAGGGAACGGCTGATCGCCCGCCGCATTCGGCCTTTTGACGAGTCCAACTGGTGGCAATGGGGCCGCGGCTATTACCAGTCACAGCAGCCACGGGTCTATGTGAACAACAAGACGCGCCGTTTGCAGCCCTTCTTCGTACACCCGTGTACGAACTATGACGGATCGGTGCTGGCGATTTTTCCGCACGACCCGGCAGTCGATGTGCAGGCACTGGCTGCCGCGCTGAATGCGGTCGACTGGGCTGACCTCGGTTTCGTCTGCGACGGCCGCTTCCTGTTTGCCCAGCGCAGCCTTGAGCAGACGCCGCTGCCCGAGTCGTTCCGGGCGTTCGCGCCCGGTCGCGGTGTTAAAATAGCCAATTGAACAGCGGCGTCCGCTGCCGCTGCGGCATGCTTCGCCACCAAGTATCCCCGGCGCCGCCTGGTGTTCGCGGGGAGGAGATGAGCCCATGGTTCCACGCCTGACGACTGCCCTCAACGGCCCACTGCTGGAGATCGAGCGCCGCTTCCTTGACGCCATGCCGGCGATCGAACGCTGGCTGCGCGGTCAGTGGCAGGAGCATACGCCGCCCTTCTACGGCTCGGTCGATCTGCGCAACGCGGGTTTCAAGCTGGCACCGGTGGACATGAATCTTTTCCCGGGCGGCTTCAACAATCTGGCTGCCACCTTCCTGCCGCTCTGCGTCCAGGCCGCGATGACGGCCATCGACCGCATCTGCCCGGACGCCAGGAAGCTCTTGCTGATTCCCGAGAACCACACGCGCAACCTGTTTTACCTGCAGAATGTGGCCCAGATCGCGGCGATCCTGCGCCTGACCGGACTTGAAGTGCGCCTAGGTTCGTTGCTGCCGGAGATTGACAAGCCGACGACGGTTGCCCTGCCTGACGGTGCGATGCTGCTCCTCGAGCCCCTGCGGCGCAGCGCTGGCCGGCTTGGGCTGGCGGACTTCGATCCTTGCGCCATCCTGCTCAACAACGACCTGTCAGCGGGCATCCCGGAGATACTGCAGGATCTCGACGGGCAGTTCGTCCTGCCGCCGCTGCACGCTGGCTGGGCCTTGCGCCGCAAGTCCAACCACTTCGCCGCCTACGACGAGGTCGCCGGCAACTTTGCCAAACTGGTCGGGATCGACCCGTGGCGGATCAACCCTTACTTTTCAGTCTGCGACAGCGTCAACTTCCACGAGCGGCAGGGCGAGGACTGCCTGGCAGCCAACGTCGACGCCGTACTCGGCCTGATCCGCGAGAAGTACCGGCAATACGGCATCGACGAGACCCCTTATGTGGTCGTCAAGGCCGACGCCGGCACCTATGGCATGGGCGTGATGACGGTCAAGGACGCTTCCCAGGTGACCGGTCTGAGTCGCCGACAGCGCAACAAGATGTCAGTTGTCAAGGAAGGCCTGGCGGTGTCGCAGGTGATCATCCAGGAAGGGGTGCATACCTACGAGCGGGTGGGCAGCGGAGTCGAGGAAGGAGTCGCCGAACCGGTGGTCTACATGATCGACCGCTTTGTCGTCGGGGGGTTTTACCGCGTGCACAGCGGTCGTGGCAAGGACGAAAACCTCAATGCACCGGGAATGCACTTCGAGCCACTCGCCTTCGAGACCAGTTGCTCCTTGCCCGATCACTGCCAGAACCCTGATGCGGCGCCGAACCGCTTCTACGCCTATGGCGTGGTGGCTCGTCTGGCGCAGCTCGCCGCGTCGCTTGAACTCGAACGTACCGCGCCACGAGAGGAGCTGATATCATGCGCATAGCATTCATTGTCGACCCGCTGCCGTCGCTGAAGGCCTGCAAGGATACGAGCATCGCGATGATGCGCGCCGCGCAGGCTACCGGGCATGCCGTCTGGGCGGTGCAGCAGGCGGCGATACACTGGTCGCCCGTGCACGGCGTCTGTGCCGAAGCGGTGCATCTGGAAATGCTGGCTGACGACCAGGACTGGTTCGTCGAGGTCGATCGTTACGTCGTCGCGCTGCGGGATTTTCGCGCTGTCCTGATGCGCAAGGATCCGCCCTTCGACATGGAGTACGTGACCACCACCTGGTTGCTCGAACGAGCCGAAGCCGAGGGCGCGCGCGTTTTCAATCGACCGCGCGCTCTGCGCGACCATTCAGAGAAGTTGTCGGTGGCCGAGTTCCGGCAGTTTACAGTACCGACGGCGGTGGCGCGTGCGCCGGCCGTGATCCACTCTTTCATCGACCTTGAACGCGATACGATTCTGAAGCCGCTCGACGGCATGGGCGGCAGCGAGATCTTCCGGGTCCGTCACGACGACCCGAATCGCAACGTGATCGTCGAGACGCTGACCCACGATGGTGCCCGCACGATCATGGCGCAGCGCTACATCCCCGAGATCGCCGATGGCGACAAGCGGATCCTGATTGTCGGTGGCGAGGTCGTTCCCTATTGCCTGGCACGCATTCCCAAGGCCGGCGAAACGCGCGGCAACCTGGCTGCCGGCGGCACCGGCGTGGCACGCGAACTCAGCCCACGCGACCGGGAAATCGCCAGCACGCTGGCGCCGGTGCTGGCTGCCCGCGGTTTGCTGTTGGTCGGTCTCGACGTGATCGGCGACTGGTTGACGGAAATCAATGTCACCAGCCCGACCTGCATGGTCGAGATCGCCGAGCAGACTGGTTTCGACGCCGCCGAAATGTTCATTGCCGCGCTGGAGCGCCAGTGCGTGGCCGCTGCCTAGCGCTTCTGCTGGTTCTGGCGTGGGCCTTGCCGGCCTGCAGCAGAGCGCCGCTGCATCAACAGGAAGCCTTTGTTTTCGGCACCCGGGTGCAAGTGTTGATTGCCGGGCTGGCCGAGGCGGAGGCGCGACCGGCCGCGGCCGCCGTGCTGAGCGAGTTCGATCGCCTGCATCGCAGTTATCACGCCTGGAGGCCGTCCGAGCTGAGCGCCTTGAACGAGGCCGTCGCGGCTGGCAGGCGGCAACCGGTCACGGCGGAAATGGCCGAGCTGATCATCGAAGCGCAGCGCCTGACGCGACTCAGCGAGCAACTCTTCGACCCCGGCATTGGTCGTCTGGTCAGCCTGTGGGGCTTCCAGTCGGACGAGCTGCCCGCCAGGCTGCCTGAAGCGAGCGCTCTGGCTGTCTGGCAAGCGGCCCGGCCGAGCATCGTCGACCTTCGGCTTGACGGCAACTACGCCAGCAGTCGCCAGCAGCAGCTGGCGCTGGATTTTGGCGGCTATCTCAAGGGGGTCGCGCTCGACCGCGCAGCGAGCATCCTCAAGGCGCAGGGCGTACAGCACGCGCTGATCAATATCGGCGGCAACGTCATGGCGTTCGGCAGCAAGAACGGGCAGCGCTGGCGGGTCGGAATCCAGCATCCGCGCCAGCCGGGCCCGCTGGCGACGGTCGAGCTAGACGATGGCGAGGCGATCGGCACCTCGGGTGACTATCAGCGTTATTTCGAGCTCGATGGCCGGCGCTATTGCCATCTGCTCGATCCACGCAGCGGCCAGCCGGTGATGCACACGCAGGCGCTGACCGTGCTGATCACGTCGCGCCCGGCGGCCGGCGCATTGTCCGATGTGGCCTCCAAACCCCTGTTCATCGCCGGCAGCGACTGGCCACGCCTGGCACAGAAGCTGCAGGTCGAGCACGTCCTGCGCGTCGACGCGACCGGTCGCCTGCAGGTCAGCAGTGCCATGCAGGGCCGGCTGGTGTACGTCGGTGGTCAGCCGAAGGCGCTCGACGTGATCCCGTGACCGGCCTGCCGATGCTGCCGGGCGACCGGGAATCGCTTAGAATGGCGGCCTGTCGTAAGGGATAAGTGCAATGATCGGTGTCTTACTGATAACGCATGGTTCGTTTGGTGAAAGCCTGGTTCAGAACGTATGCCATGTCCTCAACAAGCGTCCGCCACTGATTGCGCAGCTCGGTGTGGCCGCTCAGGACGACCCGCTTGATATTCTGCCGCTGGCGCGCCTGCTGCTGAGAGAGGTTGACTCTGGCGAGGGTGTGCTGGTGATGACCGATGTCTATGGGGCGACGCCCGGCAACCTGGCGCTCAAGCTGCTCGAACCGGGACGCATTGAAGGCATTGCCGGAGTCAATCTGCCGATGTTGTTGCGTGCGCTGACGTATCGCGAGAAGGGCATGGAAACGATGCTCCAGAAGGCGATCAGCGGCGCCCATGATGGCGTGGTGAAGTTGCCACCGCCGGCCTAGGCCCCCGGGGCCAGAGGAGTTCTGAATGGTACGTGTTGAAGCCGAAGTACTCAACAAGCTGGGCCTGCACGCGCGTGCTTCAGCCAAGTTGACCCAGCTCGCCAGCCGCTTTGGGAGCGAGGTCTGGATGGAGAAGGGGGCCCGCCGGATCAACGCCAAGAGCATCATGGGGGTGATGATGCTGGCCGCCGGCAAGGGCTCGACGGTGATCGTCGAGACCGATGGAGCAGACGAGCTGGCAGCGAGCGAGGCGATCCTCGAACTGATCGCGAACCGGTTTGGCGAGGCGGAGTAGGTACATCATGAGTTTTACCCTGCATGGTCTGGCGGTTTCAGGTGGCATCGCAATCGGTCAGGCGCATCTGATGTCGCACGCGACGCTCGAAGTCTCTCACCTGGTCATCGCGCCGCGCATGGTGGACAAGGAGGTTGCCCGCTTCGAGGCCGCGCTGCAGCGGGTTCGCGAGGAATTCGCGGCTCTGAAAGGGCGCATGCAGCACACTTCGGCCGAGTTTGGTGCCTTCATCGATCTGCACTCGATGATCCTTTCCGATCCCGAGCTGGCGGAAACCCCCAAGCATTTGATCCGCGAGCGTCGCTGCAACGCCGAATGGGCACTGGTGCAGCAGATGGAGATCCTGGTCGCCCAGTTCGAGAAGTTTGACGATCAGTACCTGCGCGAGCGGAGCTATGACGTGCGCCAGGTCGTCGAGCGGGTGATCAAGGAACTTGTCGGCCAGCCGGGCCGGATGTCGCTGCGAACAGGCAAAGGCATCAGGGAAGAGAATCTGATCGTCGTCGCGCATGATCTCTCGCCGGCCGATGTGATTGCCTACAAGGAGCATCATTTTGCGGCCTTCGTGACCGATGTCGGCGGCTCGACCTCGCACACCGCGATTCTGGCGCGCAGCCTGCGGATTCCTGCCGTCCTCGGTCTGCTCAATGCCCGACAACTGATCCACGATGGCGAAGTCCTGATCGTCGACGGCACGCGTGGCGTGCTGATCGTCAACCCTGATGCGCGCATTCTGGAAGAGTATCGGCTGAGAAAAAGCCAGATCGAGCTCGAACGCACCAAGCTCAAGCGGCTGAAGACGGCGAGGTCGGTCACCCTCGATGGCGTTGACATCGATCTGCACGCCAACATCGAGCTGCCCGGCGATGTGGCCAATGCGCTGGACGGCGGCGCCGAGGGCATTGGGCTGTTTCGCAGCGAGTTCCTGTTCCTCGATCGTGGCGACATGCCGACCGAAGATGAGCAGTTCGAGGCCTACCGGACGGTAGTCAAGGGGATGGGCGGCCGACCGGTCACCATCCGCACCTTCGACCTCGGTTACGACAAGGATCTGCATCCGGAAAAGGTGCACGGTGATCGCCTGCAAAGCAACCCGGCGCTCGGCCTGCGCGCCATCCGCCTGTCGCTGGCCGAGCCGAAGATGTTCCAGACGCAGTTGCGGGCGATCCTGCGCGCTTCGAAGTACGGCAAGATCAAGCTGCTGATCCCGATGCTTTCGCAGGCCCACGAGATCGACCAGACGCTTGCCGCCATCGAGCGGGCCAAGTCGAGCCTGCGCGGCGAGCGGGTTGCTTTCGACGAAGCGATCGCGGTCGGCGCGATGATCGAAATCCCGGCCGCTGCGCTGGCCGTGGGTCTCTTCCTGCGGCGCGTACATTTTCTCTCGATCGGGACCAACGACCTGATCCAGTACACCCTGGCCATCGATCGCAGCGACGAACAGGTGGCCGCCCTCTATGATCCGCTGCATCCGGCGGTCCTGATGCTGCTGGCGCACACCATCGCGAGCGCCGAGAAGGTGGCGATCCCGGTTTCGATCTGTGGCGAGCTGGCTGGCGATCCGACGCTGACGCGCCTGTTACTGGGCATGGGGCTGCGGCAGTTCTCGATGCATCCGGCGCAGATCCTGTTGGTCAAGCAGAAGATCATGCAGAGCAACTGTTCCGAACTGGCGCCGATCGTTCGCCGCATGTTGCGCTATGAAGAGCCGGCGAAGATTCGCGAGCAACTGGAGAAGCTCAACACGAGCGTCTGAATTGACTTTTTCGCGGGCTGCGGGTAACTTTCGCCGCCTTGGCGCCGATTTGAACGATCAGCTTGCGGGCGCACTATAAATACGGCTAAAGCGCGGCACACCCAGTCCGCCTTGCTAGCCGACTGGGTTTTTCTTTCTGTCCTGGTACCGATACGATCGCGATGTCATCAGAGAATTCTGTCGGAGTTGTTGTGCCGCAGCGAGTGCACTTTGCCCAGCCGCTGACGCTGAAAAGCGGAGCGGTGCTGCCCGGCTTCGAACTGACTTTCGAAACCTACGGCACGCTCAACGGCGAGCACTCCAATGCCGTGCTGGTTTGCCACGCCCTTTCCGGGAGCCACCACGTCGCCGGGCAGTATGCCGACGATCCGGAGAACATCGGCTGGTGGGACAATCTCGTCGGTCCGGGGAAGCCGCTCGATACCCGGAAGTTCTTTGTTGTCGGCGTCAACAACCTGGGTGGTTGCCATGGTTCGACGGGTCCGCTGTCGGTCAATCCGGAGACCGGCAAGCGCTACGGCGCCGATTTCCCGATGGTGACGGTCGAGGACTGGGTAGCGGCACAGGCACGTCTGGCAGACCATCTTGGCATCCAGACATGGGCGGCAGTGATCGGCGGCAGCCTCGGCGGCATGCAGGCACTGGCGTGGTCGCTGCAGTTTCCTGACCGCATCCGGCACGCGATGGTGATCGCTTCGGCGCCGAAGCTGTCGGCGCAGAACATCGCTTTCAACGAGGTGGCACGGCAGGCGATCATCTCGGATCCCGATTTCCATGGCGGTTACTACGCTGACCATGCCGTCATCCCGACCAGGGGCTTGCGACTTGCGCGGATGGTCGGCCACATCACGTATCTGTCGGATAGCCAGATGGCCGAGAAGTTTGGCCGGCAGTTGCGTCACGGCGAGCACAAGTTCAGCTACGACGTCGATTTCGAGATCGAGTCCTATCTCCGCTATCAGGGCAACAAGTTCGCCGGCTTCTTCGACGCCAATACCTACCTGATGATGACCAAGGCGCTCGACTACTTCGATCCTGCCTATGAGTACGACGGGAGTCTGGCGGCGGCGCTGGCGCGCGCCAGGGCCAGTTTCTTCGTCGCCAGTTTCTCGACCGACTGGCGTTTTGCACCGGTACGCTCGCGTGAGATCGTCTTTGCGCTGCTGCACAATCGCCTGCATGTCGTCTATGCGGAGATCGACTGTGACGCCGGGCATGACTCGTTCCTGCTCGACGATGGACACTACCATGCGCTGCTGGCCGCCTATCTGGAGAACATCATCGTATGACGGAGCACGAGAGGAGAGTCAGGGCCGAGCAGCGGGAGCGCTTCGACTTTGCCGTGATTGCCAGCTGGATTCCACCCGGTGAGCGTGTTCTCGACCTGGGCTGCGGTGACGGCAGATTGCTGCGCTACCTGAGCGAAACCCGGGATGTCAGTGGTTACGGTGTCGAGATCGAACATGAAAGCGTTCTCGGCTGTATTCGCAACGGGGTTGATGTGATCCAGATGGACATCGAGTGTGGGCTGTCCGGCTTCGAGGACAACTCCTTCGACCATGTGGTCATCTCGCAGGCGCTGCAGACGATGCGCACCACCGAGCGCATCCTGACCGAGATGCTGCGGGTGGCGGCCGAGGCGGTGGTCAGCTTTCCCAATTTTGCCTATCGAGCCAACCGGGTGGCGATTGCCGAAGGGCACATGCCAGTCTCGGAGGACCTGCCCTACGACTGGTTCGATACGCCGAACGTGCGCTTCTTCACGATTTTTGACTTCGAGGACTTGTGCAGCAGGCTGGGGATCGAGATTCGCGAGCGTCTGGCTTTCGACGAAACGGGTCGCGAGGTCAGCCACGATCCCAATCTGAACGGCAGTCTGGCTTTCTATCGCCTCGGACGAAAATCCTGATGCCCGACTGGCTACGCCTGCTGCTGACCAGGCGGATGCTGATCTGCGTGTTTACCGGCTTCAGCTCGGGCCTGCCGCTGTACCTGCTGCTCAACCTGTTGCCCGCCTGGTTGCGCAGCGAGAGCGTCGATCTCAAGACCATCGGCCTGTTCGCGCTGATCCAGTTTCCCTACACCTGGAAGTTCCTCTGGGCGCCGCTGCTCGATCGCTATCGCCTGCCGCTGGGTCGGCGGCGCGGCTGGATGATGGTCTCGCAGATTGGCCTGCTGTATTCGATTGGCCTGCTCGGTGGCTTCTCACCGTCGACTAATCTGACCCCGGTGATCTGGTTGTCGGTGGCGCTGGCTTTCCTCTCTGCGACGCAGGACGTGGCGTTGGACGCCTTCCGGCGCGAGATTCTCAGCGATCAGGAACTCGGCCTGGGCAACTCGGTGCACGTCAACGCCTATCGGATCGCTGGTCTGGTCCCCGGGTCCCTGTCGCTGATCCTCGCGGACCTGCTTCCCTGGGGGCAGGTCTTCTGGATTACGGCTACCTTCATGTTGCCGGGCATGGGGATGGTGCTGCTGGTCGAAGAGCCGGCCGTGGTCGGGGCACCGAAAACCTTGCGCCAGGCGGTAGTCGAGCCCTTTCACGAGTTTATCGGTCGCCAGGGATGGTCGGGGGCGCTGACCGTGCTCGGCTTCATCTTTCTCTACAAGCTGGGCGATTCGCTGGCCACGGCGCTGTCCACCCCCTTCTATCTCGACCTCGGCTACAGCAAGACCGACATCGGCATGATTGCCAAGCATGCCGGACTGTGGCCGGCGGTCTTCGGTGGCTTGCTCGGTGGCCTGTGGATGGTCCGCCTGGGTATCAACCGGGCGCTGTGGTTGTTTGGGCTGGTGCAGATGGTGACCATTCTTGGTTTCGCCTGGCTGGCGTGGCGCGGCGTCCAGCCAAGCATCGACGGCTTTGACCGGGCAGCGCTCGCTGGGGTCATTGCTGCCGAGTATCTGGGTGTCGGTCTCGGTACGGCGGCGTTCACCGCCTTCATTGCGCGCGCCACCAATCCGGCCTTCACGGCAACCCAGTTTGCACTGTTCACCAGTCTCGCCGCTGTTCCGCGGACCTTCATCAATGCCAGCGCCGGCGCGCTGGTCGAGTCGATGGGCTGGGTCAGCTTCTTCATCCTCTGTTTCGTCCTTGCTGCGCCGGGCATGGCCCTGCTGCTCAAGGTTGCGCCATGGAACGAGATACCCCCGTCGCCGAAAGCCTGATCGCTGCCGCCCGGCGGTTGTCGGCAAGTCTGTCGACGCTCACCTTTGCGCCACCGGTCAGCCATCTCTACAACCCGCTGACCTATGCCTGGGCGGTGCATGAGCGGTATCTGCGCCGCTATGCTGCGAGTACCCGGCGGGTGGTGTTCCTGGGCATGAACCCGGGCCCTTTCGGGATGGTGCAAACCGGCGTGCCGTTCGGTGAAATCGCCGTCGTCCGTGACTGGCTGGGGCTCGAGGCGATCGTGCAGAAGCCGGCAGCGGAAAACCCGGCGCGGCCGATCGAAGGCTTCGCCTGCGCACGTTCGGAGGTCAGTGGGCGACGGCTCTGGGGCCTGTTCCGCGAGCGCTTCGGCAGCCCCGATGTTTTCTTTGCCGAGCACTTTGTCGCCAACTACTGTCCCCTGGCTTTCTTCGATCATGGCCGCAACCTGACCCCGGACAAGCTGGCGGCAGCGGCGGCGGCGCCGCTGAGGGCGGCCTGTGACGCTCATTTGCTGGCCCTGGTGTCCGCCATGCAGCCGGAATGGGTGATTGGCATTGGCGCTTTCGCCGAAGCGCGTGCCGCCGAAGCGCTGGCGGGGACGCATGCAAGAATCGGTCGCGTGCTGCATCCGAGTCCCGCGAGCCCGGTTGCCAACCGCGGTTGGGCGGAAGCGGCGACCAGGCAGCTGGTCGCCCTGGGCGTCTGGGATTGAAACTGCCTGCCTGTCCGGCTCTGGCCCGAGTCAACGGGCAATGGCGACGTTCCTACGCTTGACCGGCTGCGCCGCGACGGGCGGGGTTGATGCCGAGTTCCGACATCTTTCGGCGCAGCAGGCGCCAAGTGCGCCAGACAAAGTACCCGCGTTTGCTCCAGCGCCACACGCGGCCGGGTTGCAGGACAACCAGCACGACGACACCGGCAGCGACGACTTCCGGGTGCTGGCCGAGGTAAGTACCGGCCTTGCGTACGGCCGCGACTGCACGATCAGCGGTCTCCAGGGCGTCGCCAACCGGCTGTAGTTGCTGACCCAGCAGCTGGCGCTGGTTGCTGATGCGTTCGAGCAGTCTGCCGCGCTCGATGGCGAGGCTAATCAGGTCTTGATTCATTGCCGGCCGCGCCCTGCAACTGACGAAGGTCTTTGCCAAGCTCGGAAATGCTGGCTGCAAACAGGCGGTTGCTGCGCGTCATCGTACGTCGCAGAGCGAGATAAGCGAGGCCGCTGCCAGCGAGGAAGAAGGCGGTCAGGCCACCGAGGATGGCCAGCCGGTTGTCCCAGAACAGGACGAGCAGCACGCCGATGGCCAGAATCGTGGCGACCATGAGGCAGAAAGCCGCCACCTGCGACAGCAGCAGGAGGTGGACCGCACGCAGCTTTTCTTCGCTGATTTCGTTGGCGAGAAGTTCAAGACGCGTGCGCCCGGTAGCCAGCAGTGTCGCAGCGCTGTTTCTGGTGGCAGCCAACAGGCCGCCGCTTGCACTGCTGGCGGATTCGCTCATCTCTCGGACGGGTCCGCTTAACGCCGGCCGATGATCACGCCAAGCAGCAAGCCAATCCCGGCGGCAACGCCAACCGCGCGCCACGGATTTTCGTGCACATAGTCGTCGGTGGCACGCGCTGCGGCTTTGGTGCGGTCGACCAGCGCGGCTTCGGCATCAGCCAGGCGCAGCTTGGCATCGCGTAGACGTTCGCCAAAGCGTTCGCGCAAATCACCCATTTTGTCGCCGGCAACGCCGGCAGTGGCGCGCAGGATTTCCTCTGCGTCTGCGACCACAACCTTCATGTCGGAGACGAGTTTCTGTTTGTTGGCGGTGGAAAGATCGGTAACTTCAGACATGGCGAACCTCACAGTGGAAGGTGATGACAGGGAAAGCGATGGTGCAACAGCAGACCTCGACGAGATACTCACATTATAGAAAACGCGGGCGAAGATCAATGAAAAGAGGCAACTCTGCCGGAAACAAGCGATCTGGTTGCGCTCAGCTTGCGGCCAATGCCCCTGGATAGAGCTCGTCAAGCAGCGAACGTGCGGCTTCCCTGAGGAAGCTGTACACGCCGGCTTCAAGGTTTGCCGCATTGGCGGCCAGAGTGCGCTGTGCCCAGAGGGCGGCAAGCGCTGGCTGGCGGGCTGCCACGGTCTGCTGCACGATTTCGCGCCAGAACGGCGGGTACTCGCTTTCCTTCCATTCGCCACGGCCACGGCCGAAGTGCGCCACCGCGAGGTAGCGCAGCAGGGCGGAGGTGATCAGCCCATCGAGCAGTTTGTCGTCCCAGCGCACTTGCGCGTCGCTGTGGCCGCGCAGGACGTTGACCCCGCGTGCCAGCCCGGCGCCGCCGGCGGCGCCGGCGATTGCCCCGAGCAGCGTGCCGGCACCGAAGCTCAGACCGCCTGCCGCGAGGTCGGCGGCCAGGCCCGACAGGGCGCCCGACACCACGCCGCCGAGTGCCGCGGCCTTGCCCTGGTGCATCGGTCCCTGCGTTCGCACATGCTCGATCAGCCGCTCGCGCACCTCGTCGGCGGCGTGGCCAGAGAGGCCGTGGATGGTAATCAGGCGCTCGGTGCTCTCGCGCAGGCCGGCGTCGAGGCGGCTGGCGAGCGCGCGCGCTGCCCGCTGCTGGTCGTCGTTTTCCTGCTGGCCGGCGACCAGCGAGCGCAAGGCATCGCGCAGCGTGTCCCGGAAGCGCGGGTTGGCAAGCCTTTCGACGTCACAGGCAGCGGCGGCAATCGGTGCGGCCAGCGCCGTCATGGCCTGGTCGAACTGCAGGTCGCGCCGCGTCTGCCAGGCACCGACCAGCCGTTGGTAGGCGTCGCCCTTATCGGTGGCGACGAGCGGCGCGAGGGCTCGCAGCAGCACGATCTCCTGCACCCAGCAGCGCGCGAAGGCGTCCAGTGCGAGTACCTGGCGGACCAGGGGGTGGGCGCGCAGCGCCTCACGCCAACGCGCTTCATCGGTTTCCTCTGCAGCGCGCGGGCGAGGCCTTCCCGTCTGGTTGAGCAGCACGACGACGGGCCGGCCAATCCACGCCAGCACTTCGAGCTCGGGGGCGAGATAACCGGCGTCGGCCGGGGCTTCGGAGGCGTTGACCAGGTAGAGGACGACGTCGGCATCGTCGCGGACGTTGCGTACGGCCTGTTGCGAAAGATAGAAGGGCTGGTTGCGGAAGCGGTCCCAGACTTGCGAGAGGAACCAGCCGATCGGGTTGCCCTGCTGCCGGAGTCGCCGCGCGAGCCGCACGCTGTCACCGAAGCCGGGGGTGTCCCAGAGTACCAGCGCGTCGCCTTGCGGCGTCTCGATCAGCGGATACGGTGTCGCCTCGGTCGTGACGTGCGGCGCGTCACGCACCTCGCCAACGTCGCGCCCGAGCAGCGTGCGAGCGAGCGTCGTCTTGCCGGCGTTGGTGTGCGAGATCAGCGACAGCGCAATCGCACCAGCGGCGCCGCTCATCGGGTCGCCTCGGCAAGCGCAGTTTCGATGGCCGTCTGGGCGTCGGCCAGTTGCGCAGCGGCCGACGTGAGGTCCGCCCCCGCCGCCGCGAGATCGGCGAAGGCACAGGGCACCTGCTGTTGACCGCATAGTTCGCGCCAGGCGCGACGCCGTTCCTCGGTGCGTGCAGCGCCTCTGCCCCAGCGGGCGTTGAAGGCACTCTCGTCCACCAGCGCTAGCAGCGCGCCGGCTGGTCTGAAGCGGGCGGCAGTAGCGGTGAGGAAGGCCCCGTGCGCTTCGCGCTCCGGCGTTGCGGTGGCGTTGAACAGGACGATCACGCTCGCCGCAGAAGTGCTGGCCGGGACCATGGGCAGCGCATCCTCGCCGCCATAGCCGACCGGCGGGCTGATCGTCAGCGCCGCACCAGCGCCGAAGGCGCGCGCGACGAGTCGCTCCAGCCCGGCCGTTGCCGTCGGCGGAACCGTATAGCTGTAGGGCACGACAGATACCCGGGCTGGCCCGCCATCGAAGTCGCGCAGCAGCCGCTGGAAGTACGGATCTTCGAGCGCAATCGGCAGATTCGTCGCGCGATGACGTTCGATCAGCCAGGCGAACAATCCGAGCAGCAGACGCGGGACGATCACGACGACGGCCACGGTCGCAGCCATCAGGTGCAGCCAGCGGGCGGCGTTTTCACCGCCGGGTGCGCGGATCGCCTCGATCTCCCCGGCGGCAGGAACGGCAATGCCGGTCAGCGCCGTGCCCGGAGACAGTGCGATGCCGAGCAGCTGGTGCACTTGACCGGCATCGAGGAAGGTGCTTTGCCAGCTCGCACGATACTCGAACACCATGCCTCGCAGGTAGAGGCCGGCCAGCAGGCCCGCGGCCAGCAGTGCGGCGGCGAGGTGGAGAATGCGCGCCGCGCGCGCAGCGTAGAGCGGGGCGGCGATGCGCGACCAGTCGCTTGCCAAGCGGGCAAGCACAGTACCGAGTTCGCCTCCGGCGTGCGGCGTCAGCAGCCCGGCAGCCAGTCGTGTGACCGCCTGCCGCAATGGTCCCGACGGCGCCTCCTTGCCGTAGCCGGTGGTCAGGCGGACCGCGAGCAACCCGTAAACCGCGAGATTCCATGCCAGCAAGGTCAGTACCGGCGGCGTCAGCACGTTGATTCCCTGGCTATTGCCGATGCGGTCGATCACCACGCCGGCAGCGAACGCGGCGGCAACGATGACGGTGCCCAGCCAGGGTCGCCAGCGCAGCGTGCGCGCAGCTCGCGGCACGGCCTTGAAGCGTTCGCCCAGGCGAGCGAGCGCCAGCCGCGCGCGTTGCGCCAGGAAAGCCTGCGGCGAGCCGCCCTGGCCAACCACTTCGGCGGCTGCGCGACTCGCCCATGCCCGGTCGGCATCGGTCCATAGCGTGTGCGTGCGGTCGGCAGTCTCGAGCGCGCGTACTGCGGTGAGGTCGAGGGCGGTGCTTTCGGCAGGGCCCCTGCGGGTCGCCTGGCAGCCGGCAACATCGAGCCGCGTCAACGCCCCTGGCGCCAAACACGACACCTTGGGTGGTACAGGCATGGTCCCGGTTTCCGTGAGAGAACGACGGTGGCGAGCAGACGCTCAGGGTGGTCATGAGGGAAGAGTTCGAGCGGGTATTCTACCGGAACCGACGCAATGGGCGAATCATGCGGGGACTGCCCAGAGCCAGACGAACTATTGACCATTTCCCGGGCAGCATTGACCGAGCCAGGTCACTTGCTGGTCTTCAGGGCAACCCATGCTTGCGATGACGGATCAGGGAAAGCCGTCACGTAAAGGGTGACGTCCATCGGTTCGCTGTCGGCCTCCCTATGGTACGATTGCCGTTGGATTCTCGGGGACTGCGATGGCCTACGCGGAAAGCTCATTGATCAAGCTTCAGGACTTGGCCAGTTTTCTCGAAGAGGGGGATTTTGACGACAACATGCAGCGGCTGGCTGCGATGTCGGCAAGCGTTCTCAATGCGGAAAACTGTTCGCTGATGCTGCTCAGCGACGGCGAACCGGAAAGCCCCCGCATGCGCGTCTGCGGCAGCTTCGGGCCGCTGCCCGCGGCCGCCTACAACGAGTCCACCGATAGCGGTCAGGGAATTTCGGGGTGGGTGGTCGCTACCGGCCAAGCGCTTTTGATCGAGGACATTCAGCAATCCGAGTTTGCACATTGTGCGCGGCGTGCCGATGATCGACACAAGAGCCTGCTTTGCTCGCCGGTCCTGATCAATGGTCGTATTGTCGGCGTTCTCAACATCAGCGCGCATCGGCACGGGCGCGCCTTCAACACCGGTGACCTGCGGCTGCTGGAGGTGGTTGCGCTGTTCGTCGGGAAAACCATTCAGGCGGTGCAGTTGCAGAACATCCTGAATTCGCGTTTTGCCCAGTTGGCGCTCGTCGAGGCCGCGGAGAAAGACATCGGGCGGGCCCTGGCGAGCACTCTGCCGAATCCGGACCAAGTGGCCAGGATCGTGGCCAAATCCTTTTTCAAGGAAATGAGCCGTGCCGGCTTCGGATCCAGGCAGATCATCAACGCTGCTTCGGAAATCATCTCGCAACTGAGCAGCAGCCTTCGTCGCCACAGCCAGCGAATTGACCGGGAAAGTCCCGAACTGCCGAGAGAAGCAACCGCGCGAACTGCGGCTGCGACAAAAGCGGCCAACTGAGATCTGGTGAATGCTTGGCTGGCGAGCGTCTGTCAGGCAGCGAATCTGTTTCCTGAACGACTCATGCCGGCAACGGCGCCGCCATGACAGGAATCCGGCCAGTGGCGAGGTAAGCCTGGCAGCGTTCGATGTAGTCGCACGTGCTCCTGGGCATCGGCGTGCGCGCACGGGCGATGTAGAAGACGAGCGCGCGACCGTTACGAAGCAACTGGAGGCCATCGGAAACGCGGTGCAAACGCCGCGTGGTTTGACCGCGTAGCGGTTTTGATGCCGGTGTCGGCGTGAAGTTGGCCAGCCTTTCGCCAGCCGTGACCAGTTGTGCCCAGACATCGAAGATGTTCGGGTCGGTACGGAGGGTCTCCGCCTTGATCCTGGCCGCATTGGCAAAGTGCCGCACCGGTGCCTCGATCGCGGCAAAGGCGGGAATGCCGCTGAAGTTGGCGACCATGGCGTTGGCGATGCAGTCGATGTCGCGCATGCTCTGGCCGATCTTGATGTAGCGGCTCTCGTAGAACTCCTCGATCGACACCGAAAAGGCCCGGAAGGGCTCGCCCCACAGCTCATCGATCCCTTCCTCGCCGCTGCGGTGAAGGACGACGTGGCCGAGGTCCATCGCATCGAGCAGACATTGGCCACACTCACGCATCAGCGCGTCGTCGCTGGGGACCTCGATGCCGTCCGCCTGTAGCTCGACCAGCTTCCGGAAAATGTCGGTGGCGCGATTGAACAGGGCGCCGGCGAGCATCGCCGCCTTGACCCGCCGCCGGCCCGGGTCGGTTTCCGCCTGATAACTCTGCCGGGCTTCTGCCAGTCGGCATCCCGGAATATTCAGTCCGTGCTCGGTGTGGTTGAAGAGGCGCCGGGTCAGCGCTTCGATCAGCAGCTTCTTTGCCTGCAGGGAATCGGAGGGAACCGGGTAAGTCTTGATCCAGTAACCGTCATAGAGCACACGCTCCTCGTTGTCGATGATTCTGCGCGTCCCCTCAGGCGGCAGCGCTTCGCCAAACGAAGGTCGTTCGAGACGGTGGACATTGGTCATTGCTCTGATCTCAGCCAAGAAACTTCCTATCGGAAGCAAGAATCGTGCGCGCAACTGCCGCTTCAGCAACGCATTCTTTCGTATCCAGTCACAGCGTATCGGCAGTGGTTCTGGCTGTCTGTGCGCTCCATCACGGTGCTCGCAACATCTCGCCAGCGCACCGTTTTGATGCACGGGACAGCGCATGGCTATCGCCGAGCCAGAGTGAGCAAGGCGAGCCCCCATCACCCGTCGTTGGACGTAACCCTTCACCCAGCCAGTCTGGCCAGGGGGAACGCGGGGGCAAAGCGGGGGCAAAGCGGGGGCAAAGCGGGGGCAAAGCGGGCGGAATCGGCGGACGTGGCATTGTGGTGAGTTGGCAGCAGCCCGTCCGGCCGAATGCGCGATTGACAGCAACTGATGGCGCTACGCATACTCAGCGGCGGTTCCTCGGGTTTGCCTGCTGTGAAAACCTCTGTCTCCGCAAAGGCCACCGTCAGGTCCGGGTCGTGATCAAACCGGTCAAGCCGCGAGCGGCGCCGTCAGGGAGCAGCCATTCGCCATGTCCGAATCGTTTGTGTTGCAGAAGTTTCTGCTCCTCGGCGCCTTGTTCGCGGTGACCGTGACGCTGCTGGTGACACCGGTGGTGGTAGGTGTCTTCCGGCGAAAGGTGACGGCGTCGATGAACCGCGCTGCGCACGCTGCCGATCCCCTCGAGAGCAGCGGGGCAAGCCTGCCAACGGCCGTGCAGCAAGCGGTGCAGCCGGTACTGCCGCGCGTTCGTGCCGGCGACGCGCTTGTTGTCGCTGCGCGCGAAAGCTCCCTGGCACAGCAGGCCCACGGCAAGTTGCGGCGGATCGCGCTGGCTTACGTTGCTGGTGGTGTCGCGCAGGCGGTGGTGATCGCACTCGTCTTGCTCCTCGGCGGCGCCAGTGCCTACACCAGCCTGGCGATCGGGCTGCCCGTCGTGCTCATGCTGTCGCTGCCCGTGGTGCCGACGGTCTCGCAGGTCCTCTCGCCGCGGCCCGCAGTCCGCGCCCTGTGGGCTGTCGGCGGCCTGGTGGCGGCCTTGCTTCCGGCCGGTGCGGCGCGCGGGCTGGTCTGGAGCATATTCCAGCTCTACATCCTGATCCCGGCTGTGATTTTCGCAATTTTCAACCTGCGCTACTGGCGCGCTGCCGCGCCGTTGATCCTGGTGCTGGCGTTCGGCGCAAGCCTCGGCTGGCTGGTCTTCCTTGAATTTGGCCGGCTCATCGTCGGCGACAGTGCAGGTATCTGGCTGTTCCGTCTGGCAGGGCTGGCGGGCGGCACACTGCTGGCGCTGCCCGTCGCGCGGCACATCTGCGGCTGGTATGAAAGCAAGCGGAGCAGCGAACAAATGCTGTCCATCGACATCTGGTGGTTGCTGCTCACGTTGATCGAGACCACCATTCTCGTCATCACGCGCGACAGCCTCGGGCAACTGATCGCACTGGGCGGCTTTGCCGCATACTGGCTTGTCAGTCGTGCGCTGATCGGCGGTCGCCGCAGCGAGGACCCACCCGCAGCGCGGTTGCTCCTGCTGCGCGTGTTCGGCCATGGCCGGCGCAGCGAACGGCTGCTCGATGAACTGACGCTACGCTGGCGGCCGGTCGGTACCGTGGCGCTGATCGCCGGCCCCGACCTGGCGCTGCGCAACATCGATCCCAGCGAACTCTACGGCTTCCTGACCGGTGGCCTGGCGCGCGAATTCGTCAAGGACGGCGCTGATCTGGCGCAGCGCCTGGCGCGGCTTGACGAGCGTCAGGATCCGGACGGTCTGTACCGCGTGACACAATTCTTCTGCCATCGAAATACCTGGCAGCGCACGCTCGATGCCCTGGTTGCTGGCTGCGATGCGATCCTGATGGATCTGCGCGGCTTTGACGAAAGCAGGCTCGGCTGCCAGTACGAGATCGGCCGCCTGGCCGAATGCCTTGGCGAGAAACCGATCGTGCTCCTGGTCGATGCCAGCACTCGCGTTGACCTGGCGGAATCGCTGTTTCTTGCCGCAGTCCCGGCCAGCCGGCGTGCCGCACTGCCGGTTAACCGCCATGTTTTCGTGCTTGAAGCCGGGCGGTCGCCAGGCGATACAGTGGCAACGGCGACTCGCCTGTTGTTCGGCGCGCAGCCAGCCTGAAGGCGTCGGCCTGCTGCGCGCCGGCGGGCCAGCTGCCGTCGTCACCGGGCTTGAGACGCGCACGCCTGCGCCCTGGCAGTTCACCCGTGGCATGGATTGTCCGTGTCGCAAAGTATTCCCTGATTGACTGGGAACGCGACGCCCCTATACTTCAGCCGGTCACCCCGAAAGGACTAGACTGAGAAATTGCACAGCCATTCGGGTTGTACGCTGAAGCGAGGTTGATGCCGTGCCGGTAAACAAGCGCATTCTGCGGCTGTTCCTCTCCTCTCCCGGCGATGTCGCGCGACAGCGCGAGATCGTTCGCGAGGTGGTTGACGCACTCAACGTCGATCCGCTGGTGGCCGAGCGCTGCGCGCTGGAGGTGGTTGCCTGGGATACCGAGGGCGCCGCCGTTCCCCTCAGTGGCGTGCGTCCACCGCAGGATTCGGTGAATGCCTATCTGGCATTGCCGCGCGAGTGCGACCTGACGATCGTTCTGCTGTGGGGGCGCCTAGGCACGCCGCTGCCGCCGGAAAACCGGCGGGCCGACGGCACCGTCTACGCCTCCGGAACCGTCTGGGAACTCGAGGACGCGTCCAGCGCCGGGCGGGAGGTGTGGATCTACCGTTACGCCCGCCCGCCGCAGATGGACGTCGACGATCCACAGGAGCAAGAGAAGAAGGAGCAGTATCGTCGCCTCAAGGCCTTCGTCGCCGGTTCGCGGGCGGCCGACGGATCCCTGCGCTTCGGTCTCAACGACTTTCTCCACGACCAGCAGTTCACCGACCTCCTGCGCGAGCACCTCAAGCAGTTCATCCGCAAGGCCGTGCCGGTCGACGCGCCGGAGGCCACGCCGGCCTTGAGCGCTGTGCCCGCGATGGTCGTCGCTCCGGTCAGCGCCGCTGAGCTGGCCGATCGGCTCGATCACCTGATACACCTCTGCGACCGTGAGGACGTACGCGACCTGTTCACCGAGACGATGCGCCAGCGGGTCAAGCTTGCCCGGCCTGGCGCAGGCATTCTGTGCGTCTTGCCCGGCGGCACGCGCGAGGGGCACCGTGGTTTCCTGCAGCGGGTGCGCGAGTACGAAATGCGCAACCAGATCCCGGGCGTGACGCCCGAGCAGGTGGCGCTGGTACCGGTGGTTGGCAAGTTGTCGCTGGCGACGCCGGAGACCCTCGGGATTTCGATCCTGCGCGGCATTCGCGACGGGGTCCGGAACCCGGATCTCGATTCCTGGCGAGACCTGCAGCGCTGGATGACGGCCGAACAGCGGCGCATCTTCATCCTCGCTCTGGAGCCCACCAGCGAGGTGATCCGCGGCAAGGAGCGCCTTTTCCTGGCCAGCGCTGCCGCCTGGTTGAGCAGCTGGCTGGACAAACCGGCCCGCCACCTCTTCGTGCTTGTCGCCTGCGTGCGCTACGCGGCAGACGAAAGCAGCGCCGGTCTGGCGAGTGAGCGCCGGCGCATCCTCGAGGAAGTGGCCAGCTTCAACCCGCCCGTGCCGCCCGTCGGGCTGGCGCCGGAGATCGTCAAGTTGCCGGAATTGCCGCCGATCACCCGCGAGGACATCGAGAACTGGCTGAACCACGAATCTGTCAGGCAGCTTTTCGGAACACGCCTCAAGGCCATCATCAACCAGCTGTTCGCCGAGCGCCCGCTGTGGACCATGGACGACTTGCGCGACCGCCTCGCCACACCGGGCTGACCCGGACCCAGGAGCCCCCATGACCACGCCCGACAGCAAGGACCGCTACATTTCCCACGCCAACCTGGAAATCGCCGCCGAGGTCGCCATCCAGCTCAACCAGCCGCTGCTGCTGACTGGCGAGCCAGGCACCGGCAAGACCACCTACGCCCGCCACCTGGCCTGCACGCTCGGCGCTCAGATGGGCGAGGGGGAACTGCCGCTGCTCAGGTTCGAGACCAAATCGACCAGCGCGGCGCGCGATCTGTTCTATCAGTTCGACAACCTGCGTCGCTTCCACGCCGCCCACGATCCCGCGATGAGCCGGGAGAACAAGGACTATCTGAGCTTCAACGCCCTCGGCGAGGCGATCCTGCGCTCCCGGTCCGGCAGCGAGGTCGCTGATCTGCTGCCCGATCACCGCCAGCCGCGCCAGTCGGTGGTACTGGTGGACGAAATCGACAAGGCGCCGCGGGATTTTCCCAACGACATCCTCAACGAGATCGAACGTCAGTATTTCCGCATCCCGGAACTCGAAATGCGCACCATCGAAGCCGACCCGGACTTCCGGCCGGTCGTCGTGCTGACCAGCAACAGCGAAAAGAACCTGCCCGACGCCTTCCTGCGCCGCTGCGTGTTCTACCACATCCCCTTCCCGGAAAAGGCCGCGATGCTGGAGATCGTTCGCGCCAACCTCGATGGCGAGCTCGCCTGTACCGTGGCAGCGGTCGATTTCTTCTACCAGCTGCGGCAACTGGAACTCGACAAGCCGCCCGCCACTGCCGAACTGGTGGGCTGGCTGAAGGCCCTGCGCGCTCGCGGCGCACGCGCTGCCGAGGACCTCCCGGAGATTGCCCTGGTCCTCAAGGGCACGCTTGGCGTGCTGGTGAAGACCCGCGACGACCTCGAACGCGTGCGCGCGTTCGCAGTGCAGGAACTCGGCGCGCTGCCGGACAATGCTCAGTACTGAAGCACTCGTTGACCTGGGCGAGAAGCTCAGGCGAAACGACTTTGACGTCAGCGCGCACGAGCTGATCGCTGCTCGCCGGGTGCTCGCCGGTCTGGCCCTGCGCGACGAGCCGCCGGCGCCGCGCGATCTGGCGCCCTACCTGGCGCCGGTCTTCTGCAATACGCCCGAGCAACAGCAGCAGTTCTTCCCCCTCTTCGCCAGCTGGATCGACGCCTGGGGGCTGGATTCCCTGCACCAAGAACCGCCACCGCCGCCCGCGCCGCTCCCGCCGCTGCGCCGCCCGCCGGTCTGGCTTCCCGGCCTGTTGGCACTGATGCTCTTCCTCGGCCTCGTCACCGCCGTCTGGCTGCGGCCGCTGGCGCTGGCGGTGCGTGTCGAAGGCGAAGACGGCCGAGCGCTCGGCGCCCGGCTGGATCTCTCGTTTGCCGATCACAGTGTCTCGGTTTCACCGACCGTACCGACCGCCACCGTCGAATACCGGCGCTACCACCTGCCGCTGACGCTGCGGGCGCAGCCGGAAAATGCCGACTTCGAAGCCGGCGAACTGACCGTGCCGGCACCACCGCTACCCGCGGAAGTGCGCCTCGTCCTCAAACGTTCCACCGCGGCTCAGGCCGTCGAGCCGTCGAAACCGCCCGAAGTGCCGCCGGGCTTCTCGCCCGCCGGCCGCATCGCGGCCGCGGCGCCCGAGAGCCCCGCGCCGACGGTGAGCAAGGAATACCGTCTCGTTCCCGATCACCTGGCGGTCGCCGCCGCCTTCCTGCTCCTGCTTGCCGGCGGCTGGCTGTGGAATGGTCTGCGTCGACGTGGCTGGCTGGAGCGCCTGCCGGCCGGCGGTCGCGACACCGAGAAGCGCCTTCAGTCCGACCGGGGTGAACTGCATGGCGCCTTGCACGCGGAGCTGGTCCAGCTCGGCCGGGAGTTGCGCCGGCGGCGTCTGATGCCGTCGGCGGAACTGGACGTGGACCGTACCGTTGCCGCCACGCTCCGCCAGGGGGGCTTGCTGACGCCGGTGTTCGGCTCCCGTATCGAATCGGAATTTCTCGTCCTGGTGGACCGCGCGAGCCTGCGCGATCACTTCGCCCTGATGGCCGACGAACTGCTGCGCGGCCTCTACGACCGCGGCCTCTCGCTCGAACGTTTCTTCTACGACCGCGACCCCGCCCGCTGCCGCCATCAGCCGTTCAAGCACGGGGCCCGCGACCTCGGTTCGCAGGACCTCGCGCAGCTCTTTGCGCGCTTCAGCGAGCGGCGGTTGATCGTCTTCGGTGATGGCCGCGATCTCCTCGATCCCTACAGCGGCCGGCCGGTGGCGAGCGTCGAGCGCCTATTGCAGTGGGGGCGGCCAGTGCTGATGACGCCGCGGCCCCAGGCCGAGTGGGGTCGCCAGGAATGGCTCGTCGAACGGACCGGCTTCACGATCCTGCCGCTCGACGCGGTCGGCCTCAAGCGGCTCGCTGAAGTCATCGGGCGTGACCGCGCGATCACGCCTCCCGACAGCCGTGCTGCCGAGCGCCCGCGTCCCGCCTACCTGCGCGACCTCGACCGGCTGCTCGACGCCGAGTCTCCGGGCGAGCCCTTCATCAGCCGGGTGATCGCTGCGCTTGAGCACGACCTGCCGCCGGCAGCGTTCACCTGGCTCGCGGGATGCGCGGTCTACCCCGAGATTCACTGGGGCATTACCCTGCGCATCGGGGCGTGCCTGATTGCCGACGAGCGCCAGCTTGCCGAGCGACTGCCAGCGCTGGCCCAGCTGCCCTGGTTGCGGCATGGCTATATGCCCGACTGGCTGCGTGAGGCGCTGCTGGCGCGGCTGCCCACCGCGGCGCAGGAGCTGATCCGGGCCGAACTGGACGACTTCCTGAGCCGTCTGCGGGAGGCGCCGGGCGATGCCGGAGCACTGCGCATCGTTGCCGGTCCACCGGCCCGCCGTTCCGCTCTCGCCGACGTCTGGCGGGGCCTGAAGGCGCTGTGCAGTGGGCCGCCGACGGTGGAAGTCCTGCCCGCCGCCGAGGATCGCGTCTTCCTGCGCTTCATGAGTGCGCCTTCGAACCCACTCGGGGTGCGTGCCAGCGACGCGTTGCGGCGGATCTTCTACCGCCATGGCCTGCCGCTGGCCGGGCTGCGGCCGCTGCCGCTGCTGTTTGTCGCCGCGCTCGGCGTGGTGCTGCTGCAGTCGGTCTTGCCCTGGCGCGAAACGGTCCTGGTCGTCGGACCGACACCGGTCGCGGTCGTCCGCCTGCCGACCGCCATCGCGCTCGATGCGGAGGGCCGCGGCCTGCTGATCGGCGACAGCCACCGTGGGCTGCAAGCGTGGCAGGAAACGGAGCAGGGCTGGAACAAGGTGGCGGCGGAAACGCCGACGGAGGCGGACGCCATCAGTGCCGTCGCGCTCGGCGCCGGGCGCATGCTTGGCGTCAGCCAGGCCGGCTTGCTGGTTCGCGCGCCCATCGGTGGCGCCATCGACGCAACGCTGGCGCGCCTGCGGGCGAGCACGGTCCGCAGCGCGGCGCTCTACGGCAAGGCGCCGGACGGGCAGTTCCAGCTCCAGGCGGGGTCGTCGTCGGGGCCGGCCGCCGATCAGTTGTGCGTGGCAATTGACGCGCCAGCCGCAGAGGCCCTGTCGGTCGGTGCCGGCTTCCTCGCCGGGATCGTCGGCGGCAAGCCGGTGGCCTGCGCCGTCTCGCAGGGCGCAGAGCAGATGGCAGTGCTCGCTGCCGATGGTCGCGTTTTCGTGTTGCCGTTGCGCGCGGCGCTCACTGCGAGTGCGCGGGCAGGCGGCAAGCTGCCAGCCGGGACCTGGGGTCGCGGCCTGGCGGTGAGTGCCGACGGCGCGACGCTGGCGGCGACCGACGATGAGGGCAGACTGCTGCTCCTGCGCGCCGGCCAGGCCGAGCCGACGATGCTCGATGGCCTGCAGGCCGCCGGCCCGGTGGCGCTGTCCGGCGACGGCCTGACGCTGGCGCTGGCCGACAGCGAACGGCAGGTGCAGTTGTGGCGAGTCGAAAAGCCGGGCCGCAACGTCCTGCTGACGATCGCGGTCGCCGATCTGGGCCCCGGCGCGCGCCTTCAGAGTCCGCTGCCGGACGTGCGCAAGGTGGCCGAGGTGTTGCAGCGGCGCTACGGCTTCGAGCTTACCCGGCTTGACAACCCGCGCCGGGCCGAAGTTCTCAAGGCCCTCGACGAACTGGCTGTCAGCCTTGCGCCGCGCGACCGGCTGCTGATCTTTTTCTCGGGTTTCGGCAGCTACGCCGCCAGCAACAGCAAGTATGGCAAGGGCGAACGCAGCTTTAGCTTCCACTTGCCGCCAGGCAGTGGCGGCGCGTCCGTGGCGACCGGTGAACTGTCCGGCGCCGAATTCGCCGCCCGGATTGCCGCCATTCCGGCGCGGCAGATCCTCACCATCGTCGATACGGTCGAGGCGGGGCGGCTGGCGACCCTGCCAAAAGCGACGACCGCAAGCAGCGGCGCGCGCGGCCTGCTGTACTCGGCGGGCGCCGGCCAGCAGAGCATGGATACCGGGGACTTTTCCACTGCCCTGGCCAATGCCCTGGCGAGCGCACCGGGTGCGCTCGGCGGACGCGCGCTGGTGGCCGATGTCGCACGCCGCCTTCCGGCCGAGGCGCGCAAAACGCAGACGCCTGGCTACGCCGAGTGGCTGGCGGCAGGGAGTGATGGTGGCGAAGTGCTGCTGCTGCCGATCGGCCCGAAGCTGCCCGAGACGGCCGCAAAGCGGCCAGCGGCGGCGCCTGCGCAGGCGAAGCCGGAGGCCGCGCCCCCTGCCGTGCAGCAAGCGTATCCGCCACCTCAACAGCGACAGCAGGCGCCGCAGCAGCCACAACAACAGCCACAACAACAGCCACAACAACAACAGCAACAGCAGCCCCAGCAGCCCCAGCAGCCCCAGCAGCCCCAGCAGCAACAGCAGCCCCAGCAGCAACAGCAGCAACAGCTGGAGCCTCCCGAAGAGAGCAACGTGGGTCCGGGCGGGGTCTTGTCAAATACTCAGTAGTGATGCCGCGTGGGCAGCCCGGAAGTCCCGGTCAGGCGTGCGGAACTCTTCGCCGACGCCGGCGGATGGCGAGCCACCCGTACCAGCCGAGGTTGATCGTGACATAGCTGGCCAGTCCGGCGATCGTGGCGGTGATCGTCAGTCCGACGAGCAGTGGGCGGCCGATGCCGGCAATTTTCTGCCAGAGGCTGCGCTCATCGCCGTCCTGGATGGTTGGTTGTTGCGGAACGACGCCAGCCGCGTCGCCCGTTACCCAGAGGCCGAGTTTATAGGCAGCAAAGTAGACCGGGGGGAAGGTGAGCGGGTTGGTGACCAGGGTGCTGGTCGCGGCAGCCGGGATACAGGCGCGCAGGGCGACGGCAGTGACGACCGATAGCGGGATCTGCGCCACCGGGACGAGAAGGCCGAAGAAGACGCCGATGCTGACGCCCCGGGCAACTCCCCGCCGCGACCAGCGCCACAGGCGGGGGTCAAGCAGCAAGGGGCCGAGCCAACGCAGGCAGCGGTTTGCAGCCAGCTGCTCGCGAGTGGGAACGAGATGGGTGAGGCGATCGAGGATCATCAGGGGCGCCGCGGTAGCGCCGTCACTCGGCCATCACCACAAGCTGGCCTGGCGCTTCACAGACAAGGATAGACGCCCCGGTGCGCGAATGCCAGCCCGGCGGCGATTGACCCCTCCGACGGCGGCAGCTAAAGTGGCCGCGGTGGCGTGTCTGCCCGCTGCGGACGCAGGCCCGACGCCTGGCGGCCGGCGGCAGGAGCCCGGGTCGGCTCGTCCCGCGTGCTGCCTGCACGGCCGGTGGGGGCAGGGCGGTCCGCGGTTTTGATCCGGGCAACACTTCCTTGAGGAAAGAGCGATGGCAACAGGGCAGGGCGCCGCGGTGTCGACGGCATTGATCACCGGCGCCTCGTCGGGTATCGGCGAATCCCTGGCGCGCTGTTTTGCACGCGCCGGTCACTGCCTGGTTCTGGTGGCGCGCAGCCGCGACAAGCTGAAGGCGCTTGCACTGGCGCTGGCCAGCGAGTTCGGCGTGCGCACCGTGGCGTTGCCGGCTGATCTGTCGCAGCCGGGCGCGGTGCCCGCGCTCGCCGCGCGGCTGCGCCGTCGGCACCTGACCATCGACGTGCTGGTGAACAACGCCGGCGTCCTCGCGCACGGCCCGTTTGTCGGCATGGCGGCCCAGCGCCAGCAGCAGATGATCGATCTCAACGTCTCCGGCCTGACCGCGATGCTGTCGCAGTTCGTTCCGGGCATGGTCGCGCGCGGGCACGGACGCATCCTCAATGTGGCCTCGATCGCGGCCTTTCAGCCGGTTCCCTCGCTCGCCACCTATGCGGCGACCAAGGCCTACGTGCTCTCGCTCAGCGAGTCGCTGGCCGAGGAACTGCGCGGCAGCGGCGTCACTGTCACGGTTCTCTGCCCCGGCATCACCGCGACGCCGATGCTCAGCTCTGCCGTCGAGGCAAGCGCGGCGCTCGCCCGGCTGCCGGGCTTCCTGATCGGCGACGTTGACGCGGTGGCTGCCGAAGGCTATCAGGCGTGCATGGACGGCGAGGTGATCCGGGTGCCCGGGGTGCTCAATCAGGCGGCGACCCTGGCCGGGCGCGCAACGCCGAAGTGGCTGCTGCGGCGAATCGTCGGCGCCATCGGGCGGACGACGATCTGAATCCGCTCCGTTCAAACAATGGATTGCAAAGACAATTGGATACAGTCGGTGGCTTCTTCTTGCGCGGGAATGGCGGTACGACCTGCCGTCGCCACGGAAAGACTGACAGCCCCTCAGATGGCGGCCAGTTGACGCAGGCGGCTGATCGCTGCCGCGTCCCAACCCAGTTCGCCGAGGATGCCGTCGGTGTGCTGGCCGAGAGCCGGTACGGCATCCATCCGCGGCGTGAAGGCATCGACCTTGCCCGGTGGCAGCAGGGCGGGAATCGGGCCGGCGGGCGTCGCCACCTCGGTCCACCGCTGGCGGGCCGCCAGCTGCGGATGCTGCCAGACGTCGTGCATGTCGTTCACGCGGGCGTTGGCGATCTGCGCCGCGTCGAGGCGGGCGATCAGTTGCTCGGCGCTGAGGCCGGCGAAGCGGCTGACGATCAGCGGCTGCAACTCGTCGCGCGCCGCCGTGCGCAGGGCGTTCGAAGCGTAGCGCGGGTCGCTGGCGAGATCAGGGCGCTCGAGCACCTCGGTGCAGAAGACGGCCCACTCGCGTTCGTTCTGCAGGCCGAGCATCACCGTCTTGCCGTCGCCGGTGGGAAACGGGCCGTAGGGATAGATTGTCGCGTGCGCGGCGCCGGCGCGCGGCGGCGGGCTGGCGCCGTCAAAGGCGTAATACAGGGGATAGCTCATCCACTCGACCATGCTTTCCAGCATCGACACCTCGATGTGGCAGCCGCGCCCGCTCCTGCCGCGCTGCAGCAGCGCCGCCAGGATCTGGCTGTAGGCGTACATGCCGGCAGAAATGTCGGCGATCGAACAGCCGGCCTTGGCCGGCGCGTCGGGCGCGCCGGTGACCGAGAGGAAGCCCGACTCGCTCTGGATCAGCAGGTCGTAGGCCTTCTTGTCGCGATACGGGCCGTCGCTGCCGTAGCCGGAGATGTCGCAGACGATCAGCCGCGGGTACTGCCCGCGTAGCGCGTCATACGACAGGCCAAGGCGGGCGGCGGCGCCGGGTGCCAGGTTCTGCACCAGGACGTCGGCGACGTCGAGCAGTCTGGCCAGGATGCCCGGCGCTTCGGCATGCTTGAGGTCGAGCGTCAGGCTCTCCTTGGAGCGGTTGGTCCACACGAAGTGTGACGCCAGCCCCCGTACGCGCTCGTCGTAGGCACGGGCAAAATCACCGCTCCGCGGGCGCTCGACCTTGATCACGCGGGCGCCGAGGTCGGCCAGTTGGCGGGTGCAGAACGGCGCCGCGATGGCGTGTTCGAGGGTGACGATGGTGATGCCGTCGAGCGGGCGCAAGGTGGCCTCCATGGACTCCGGTCGCTCAGAACGAGCGCGGCAGGCCGAGCAGATGCTCGGCGACGTAGGAGAAGATCAGGTTGGTCGAGATCGGCGCCACCTGATACAGGCGGGTCTCGCGGAACTTGCGCTCGATATCGTATTCGCTGGCGAAGCCAAAGCCGCCGTGCGTCTGCAGGCAGACGTTGGCCGCCTGCCACGAGGCCTTGGCGGCGAGGTACTTGGCCATGTTCGCCTGCGCGCCGCAGGGTTGCTGCGCGTCGAACAGCGCGCAGGCCCTGAAGCGCATCAGATTGGCTGCCTCGATCTCGATGAAGGCTTCCGCGATCGGGAACTGGACGCCCTGGTTGATGCCGATCGGCCGGTCGAAGACGATGCGCTCGCTGGCGTAGCGGCTGGCGCGTTCAATGAACCAGTAACCGTCGCCGATGCACTCGGCGGCGATCAGCGCGCGTTCGGCGTTGAGGCCGTCGAGCAGGTAGCGAAATCCCTGGCCCTCGTCGCCGATCAGGTTCTCTGCAGGAACCTCTAGATTGTCGAAGAACAGTTCGTTGGTCTCATGATTGACCATGTTGGCGATCGGCCGCATGGAAAGGCCGTGGCCGATGGCGTCGTGCAGGTCGACGATGAAGATCGACATCCCTTCCGATTTCCGCTTCACTTCGGCGAGTGGCGTCGTGCGCGCCAGCAGGATCATCAGATCCGAGTGCTGCACGCGCGAGATCCAGACCTTCTGGCCATTGACGACGTAGCGGTCACCCTGCCGGACGGCCGTCGTCCGGACCTTCGTCGTGTCGCTGCCGGTGGTCGGCTCGGTCACCGCCATCGACTGGATGCGCAGCTTGCCCGCGGCGATCGCCGGCAGATACTTCTCCTTCTGCGCCTGGCTGCCGTTGCGCAGTAGCGTTCCCATGTTGTACATCTGGCCGTGAACCGCGGCCGAGTTGCCACCGCTGCGATTGATCTCCTCCATGATCACGCTCGCCGCGGTCAGCCCGAGGCCGGAGCCACCGTAGTGCTCGGGAATCATCGCCGCCAGCCAGCCGGCGCCGAGCAGCGCATCGACGAAGGCCTCGGGATAGGCGCGCTGCTCGTCGATCCTGCGGAAATACTCATCGGGGAACTGGCGGCAAAGGTCGCGGACGGCGTCGCGAATTTCCTGGTGTTCGTCGGGGGGGGTGAGCATGGTCGTCGTCCTTGTTGTCGCGGCTCGACTGCAGGAGCTGGCGATGGCCATCCGGCAGGCGATCCGCCGGCTTTCAGCACGGCGGCACGCGTGTGCGCCAGCGGCGGGAGCTTAACAAGGCTTCGGCTTTCTCTGCAAATCGCCGATCGCTCGAGACGCCCATGCCTTGGCGTCTTCCCGAAACTGCCATTATGGGCAGTCAGCAATGAAAACCCCGCCGGAGCGGGGTCTTGGGGGCTGCCTGTGGCGACTCAGGCTTGCTTGCGCCTGCCGGCTGTCACGAGACCCAACAGGCCGAGGCCCAGAAGTGCGAGCGAGCCAGGCTCAGGCAGGTCCGGTCCGGGAGGGAAGACCTCCTCGGCCGTGCCCTGGACGCCGACTGTGAAACCGTTCCAGTATTCATTCGAGGTGCTGCGCCACGCGACCGAATCGAATGCTCCCAAGAAGCGAAGCGCGCCATGAGGTTCTGATCCGCCAATATTGTTGCTGTTGAGCTGGTATTCGAAATTTCCCCCACCAAGATCGACGACGACCTTGCTGGCACCGCCGCAACCCCAATAGCCGCAATCGTTGCCATCGACACCGCCTAGGCTGAGCAGCTCGAAATCCCGGTTGAAGGCGTAACCGTTGCCGTTGAGGCTGACGAAGGCGAAAACCGGGTTGGCGATCGCCTGCGAGAAGTTCAGGGTCTGCATCCCCGCATACCTCAGGGCGACGATGTCGGTATCAGTCGGGATGTTATCCACCGCCGCGCTAGTGTACGGCGACGTCGCCGGATTCCTCCCGGCGCGATTGTTCTGCCAATAGTCGGTGCCGCCGCTCGCTTGATAAAAGCCGATACCTTGAGGGTTGCTGTAGGTGACCGTCACTGACGACTGATTGGTGGTGAGGGTCCCCTGGGCCTGAAACGCGCCTGCGATGGAACCGACATTGGCTCCGGTCCAGTCGGTCCAGAATATCGGGGCGGCACCGGCGCTGGCGCTTGCCAGCCCGAGCGAGATCGCAGCAACGGCAAGAAGTGCCTTGTTGATTCGTTTGACTTTCATTTCTTTTCTCCTGATGTTGACCACTATTGCGGAAGATCTCGGTCATCCCGAAGACTCGCTTCTTCAAAGCACGAAACATGCCAAAAAATAATCGCTCGTTAAAGCAATGAACTGGCTAGGCAGGGCAGGCGTTTCGGCTTTTCAGTGTCAAGAAAGCCGACACCCTCCAGGCAAGGCAGGTCTCCGGAAACAGCCAGGGCGTGGTCGCGCAAGGACAGGAAGCCCTCGCCAAATGCGCAGAACCGACGCTTGTCCTAGCGCAGCGTGGCTCAAGCTCCCTTTGAATGGCATACTCCCGCCTGCTCGCCCTGGAGCGTCGGCGCGCCTGGCGCTGCAACACCCGCGGCGACGGGGGTCATGGTCAATCAACGCAGGAAGGTGTGCCCATGGATTCTGCAAACAAACTGCCCGATAGCGCGCAAAGAGTCGCCGATCTGCTGGAGAAGATCGGCCACGGCAAGCCGGTCGTCCTCTTGCCCGCCAGTGGCAGAACCTCGGCTGAAGCGGCCGCCGGCCTCGCCTGCAGCGTCGCCGAAATCGCCAAGTCGATCGTTTTCCGCCGTCTCGAGGACGACGCGGCGGTGATCGTCGTCGCCAGCGGCGCTCACCGCGTTGACGAACGCAAGGTGGCGGCGCTGGTCGGCCCGCTCGGCAAGGCGGACGCCCGCTCCGTGCGGGAGCACACGGGTTACGCGATCGGCGGCGTGTGCCCGATCGGCCATGTCAAGGATACGACGCTGCTGGTCGACCAGGATCTGCTTCGCTTCGACAGCATCTGGGCCGCCGCCGGACACCCACACGCGGTCTTCAAGCTCTCGCCGCAGGAGTTGCTGGCCATGACCGGAGGACGGGTGGTCGACGTCGCCTTGTCAGACTCACCGCATGCGACTGCTGTCTGATCGGTCGGAGCAGAAGCCGCTGCGGGAAACCGCAGCGCAAACAGGTTCAGCGAAGCGCCGGCACTGCCCCGGGAGCTGACTGTCCGGCTTCTTCGGCCTCTTCGTCCTGTTCGGCCGGCGTCTGTGGCATCGACCACCGACCACATCCTGAAGTCGGTGCAGACTCGCTGGTCGTGCCGCGAGGCCAGATCTTCGCTTCACCCGCAAGTTCCTGGCTGTCTCTGATCAGGTAGTCCGACATGACTTCGCACGAAACGAACCCCACCAGCTCACTGGCGGGGATCTCGCCACCGAGAAAATGATCACGAACACTGGCGGCTCTGGCCAGCAAGGCGCGATGGATTTCCTGATGATTCTTGAGAGCTGGCTGATTCGTTTCGGCGAGGACCGCCTCCTTGGTACGAAAATGCTCAATGATCCGTTCGATCAGCTCATCGATCAGCCTTTCCACCTGGGCGCGGGATTGCTTCAGCAGAACCCCGTTGATCAGTTCGCCGCCCAGCCCGAACAGCCGACGGCGTTGCCCGTCGATGACCGGATGTCCGCTGTCGAACGCGTGAAGCCACGAAATCTGGACAGGTCCTTGCGCAGGTGCCTGTACTCCCTTTGTCTCGGGTAGATCGACGCCAGCCGTGCCTCGATGGAGGCTCCGACGGCATTGGTAGCGAAGCAGGCCCAGGATGCCGCCAGCCGACATCAGGGCCAGGCCCATGAAGACCGCTAGCCCGTTGTGCAGCACGATCATCGCAAGCAGGCCGGCGCCGACATAGAAGCAGGGCAGTGCATCGTAGAGCCCGGCCGGAATTCGCAACTTTTTCACCTGGTCACCTGTTCGGAAGACTGTCCTGGACTGTCGCTGCAACCGCGCATGCCATCGTCGGTCACAGCCTGTTGTTGGGGTGGTCACTGGCGCGCACGGCTTGCTGCCTGTGCCAAGAGATTGAAACATATAAGCCGGTCCGGCGACGTGATACTTGTCACGACGGCCATCAGATGGGATGGAACGGCCTCGCCTGAGCCAGTGTTGCTGTCAGCGCTTGAAGAAGGGGACAGCTTAAAAAGGGGACAGTATACTAAATAGCTCGTCGCGGTATCGCCGCCGTGGGCGAAGCGCTGGCCCAAGGCCCGGTCCACATCGTCAAGAACAATCGTGCGCAATACGTCGTGCTCACCGAAGCGCGCTACCAGGAATTGCTCGAAATGCAGGAAGAAGCTCTGCTCGCCCGTATCAAGGCCTCGCTGGAGGACGCCAAGGCCGGCCGCGCCACCCGGCACCGCACCGTGGATGCGCTCTTGAAGCATCTGGACCAATCCGCTTAATGAGCTGGAAGCTCGTCACCACCGTCAGCCTCGACCGCCGCACCCGCAAACTCCTCGCCCGCCACCCCGACCTGCGGCCCCGGTTTGCCGATACGCTCGAAAAACTGCCCACCGATCCCTTCGCGCCCGGCCTGCGCCTGCATCCACTCACCGGCAAACTCCAGGGCATGCAAGAAGGCTTCGCGAGCCGCGCCATCTCGCGCTTGATGCCCCCCGCGAGTTGAACGGCGGCCAGCGAATTGACGATATCGACCGCGCTGGTAAACAGCGTCGTCTGGCCATGCAGGCACGCCGTGTGCGCCAGGGCGGTTGCCAGATGCGTTTTGCCGACACCGACGCCGCCGAGCAGGATCACATTGGTGTGTTCCTTCAGGAAGCCCAAGCGAAAGAGGTGCTGAATCTGGGCGCGGTTGATCTTGTGCGGGAAACTCCAGTCGAACTGATCGAGCGTCTTGATCCCCGGCAAGCGAGCCGCCTTCACCCGGCGCTGGATCAGCGCCTCATCGCGACGAGCGACTTCCCCGACGACCAACGTTTCCAGAAAGCGGGCATGGCTCCAGGCTGCCTGCGCCGCCTCGCTACTGATCGCGGCATGATGTTTGGCGAAGAACGGCAACTGCAGGCGCGCCAGGCCCTGCTCCAGCAGGATCTCGGATTTCATGAGGGACTTCCATCGAGCGGCGGGACCGGATAGCGCGACAAGTCGGGCGGTGGCAATTCAAGGTCCAGCAAGTCCTGCCGGCGTGTCAAGTGCAGTGGGCTCGCTTCCGGCAACTGGCGCTGGCGAGCCTCGACCAGGTGCGCGATGTACTCGCTGCTAAACGCCTGGAAAGCCAGCGCATCGGCGATTGCCCGCAGCACCGGTGCTTCCCCGTGGATCTCGAGCAGCGCCAGAATCTTCTGCACGTGCGCGTCGGCATGAGCCCGCCGTTCGAGCAAACCGGCGTGATACGCCCTGGCTTCGGCGGATAGCGCCAGAAAGCGCGTCAGCGCGTGTTGCGCCCGCGCATGTCGGCGCTGCGCAAGCAGGGGCTTGGCATGATCCGGGTCCGCCTGCTCCTGATGGCGATCGAAGCAGCGGGCATGCCGTGCGATCAACTGCTCCTCGCGATAAACGCAGAGTCGATCCGGATACGCCTTGAGCACCACGGGACAACCGGCAAAGCGCGCCGGCACCGAATAACGATTGCCCTCGAAGGTCACCCGGAACTGGCGATCGGCGCGCGCCGTCATCACCCTTCCGACATCAAAGGGACGCGGATTCACCGCCTGCAGGAAGGCGCGTTCCTCGGTCCACAGATCGACCGGACGGCGATGCGTCTCCCCATGCACGCGCACATTCGCCACCGTCTCCAGCCACAGCGCCGCCGCCGAGTTGAGCGCCGCGAACTCGGGCAGTTCGCGGCCTTGCAGGAAATTATGCTTGACGTACCCCACGCCGCGTTCGGCACGCCCCTTCTCATTGCCTCGGCAAACATTGCAGGCAACGATCTCGAAGCCGTAGTGGCGGGCGAAATCCAGATAGCGCGGGTTGAACACCGGCGGCTCGCCGCGCCGGTGCTGCACAACCCCGCAGCGCAGGTTGTCGATCATCACTTTCTTCGGGACACCGCCAAAGGCGTTGAAGGCATTGATCTGCGCCCCGAGGAAGAACTCCATCGTCTGCGCCAGGCTGAACTCGACGTACAACTGTCGGCTATAGGCGAGGACCATGACAAAGAACGACAGGCGACGCTGGGCCGAACCCACTGCCAAGGTGCCGAACTCGCCCCAATCGGCTTGTGCACATTCGCCGGGGGCGAAGGAGAGCGTCAGAAACGCTTCGCGTGGACGCGGGCGAACCAGGCGCACGTAGTCCTTGACGATGCTGATCCCGCCGGCGAACCCTTCCTCGCCCAAGCGCTGAAAGACCTGCTGGGCGGATAAGGGGTGCGCTTCCAGCCAGCGCACGATGCGGCCCTTGAACGGATCGAGCTGACTTGCACGTCTGGCGGTTTGCCGAGGGGCATACGGCCGGTCGATCCAGCGCCGGACAGTCTTGATATCGAGACCCAGTTCCTCGGCCAGTTGCGCGGGGGTGAGATGACGGGCCGCACCGTCGCGGATGGCACACCAGGTGGCGTAATCGATCATGGCTGCGCTCCCGTCGATCCCTGCAGTACCGCCCGCAGATGCGCGAAGCGGTCAGCGATCGGCACCGGCGTTTCCAGGCTCAGGACCTGAACCAGCGGCGGCTCAAACGCGATCAGGTCGAGTCCCAGCAGCGCCTTGCGCGCGCGCACCAGACGCGAAAGATCCAGGCCCAGCCGTCGCGCCAGTGCGGCGTCCGAGTAGTAGCTCAGGCCGTCGGCATCACCGACAGTGACCAGGAAGAGATACAGCGCCCAGGCGCTGACCTCAGCCCGCTCGATGTGATGCTCCTGCACCAGCCGGTGGTCGAGCCAGCTGAAATGTGCCGGCAACTCCCGCCGACGTTCCGGAACCAGCAAGCGTTTGCGAATGTTCATGGCGTCCTCCTTCGATATCCTCGCCTAGTTGTAGCAGACGATGGAGGATCGCCGCGATGTCCTCTTGCAACGGGCTATCCCACAAATGGGCAATAAGCCCAATGATTACAGTCGGTTGCCGGCTCAAGACATCTTGTAACGGTGCTGTGACGGGTTCCGGGGCGTTACAAGAAATCATCGAGGATTCAGAGGGTTGGGCCGGCAAGACTTCTTGTAACGCTTCAGAGCTCGGGGGCGGTTGCTCCCCCGTCGGCCCTCGCCGGCTGTAGCCCGGGTGTGCCGCACGCCACACCTGTACCCGGGCGACGGCTTGCGCGCCCATGAAATAGCCCCGATTCTCGGCTTTGGCCAGCCAACGCGCCTGGCTGGCCCGCTTGCTCGCCCCTTGGCACAAGGTGGCCGAGCAATACTGCTGGTGCCGCACGTTCCGCGCGTCCGGTTTGAACGACTTACCGCAATTCAGGCACTTACGCTCCGCTTCTCGACCCATCCCGAACCTCGCGACAGGAATTCATCCCGGCTATGGTGCGGCGTTGCCAAGCAATAACGAAGAAAACCGAAGAAGACGGAGGGAGCGGAAGAAGCGACAGCGGCGATAAGAAAAGCAGGAAGAAGATGCACGGCAACAGGGCGCTTCTTCACCAGATTCAAATCGTCAGGTTCAGACCACTTTCAGGTCGGCGGCGACACCGTCGGCCTGGCCGACAGCTGCGGATCACTCTCACCCTGCAAATCACCGAGCATGAAATCCTGCTGTTCAAAATCGGCAGCCACGACGAGGTGTATGGCTGAAGCGCGTCAGCCGGATGCCGTCTTCGACCAGAACTGAGCGAAAGCCGGGCGCTTCGGGCATTCGCTTTAGGCCAGCCTGCCGTTTCTCTTTCGATGAATTTAGTATACCGTCCCCGAAATTGTGGAGCCGATCAGTGATGTTCCACCTTTTCCTGCAACCACACCTTGATAAGCGACTGATAGGGCACGTCGCGGGCGTTTGCTGCCGCCTTGATCGAGTCGAGCAGATGTTGCGGCAGGCGCAGCGATATTGTCTTTGTCGATGGTTTCAGGTTCGGTAGCACGACGCTTTGGGCCTGTCTCCAGTCCAGATATTCCGTCGAGTCGCTTCCCGTGCTCTCCCAGAAAGCGCGTTCTTCGGCCTCGCTCTGGAACTTGGGCAGCGGTTTAGACTGCTTGCTCATAGATGCTCCTTTCCTTCCGGTAAAAAAAGGGGGCAAAAAAAAGGGGGACAGTATAGTAAATACCTTGAGACTCGAAATGGCCTCGTCCTCGTTTCTGATGGAGGCAACTGTCGGACGAACGTCAGCAACGACTATTGTTGGAAGAAGCTTGTTCGGGCATTCGCTTTGGGCCAGTCTGCCGTGTCTCTTTTGATAAATTTAGTATACCGTCCCCGAAATTGCCGTCCCCGAAATTGCCGTCCCCGAAATTGCGTCCCTGAAATTGACCGTCCCCGAAATTGAGGCGGGACGGTGTTCCTGCAGCGCCGGGCAGTCAATGGTCATGGTGGCAGGTCGAGTGCAGGATCAGGGCAATCGCATGAATGCCATCGTCGTGAACCCTCCGAAATAATCGTTTACGCTCAACGAGTTACAAAGGGGCTGTTCACAGCCCCCTGATTTGTGTAGTTTTCTGTCTTTTTGGGGTTTTCCATGAGGGCAGAAAGCAAGTTCCGGTTGGTCGACGTCTGGGTGGGCGTGCGCGATCCGAGGCAGAGTACGAAGGTCGAGCACGACCTGATCGAGTTGCTGGTGGTTGCAGTCAGTGCGGTCCTGTCAGGGGCCGACACCTTTGTCGAAATCGAGGCTTGGGCGAAAGAGAAGCTGGAGTGGTTGCGGGAGTATCTGAAACTCGAACAGGGCATCCCCTCGCACGACACCTTTGGCCGGGTCTTTGCGGCGATTGATCCCGACGAATTCGGGGCGGCCTTCGTGCGCTGGGTGGGCCAGGTGTTGCCCGTGCTGGCAAACGGCGACGTGGTGGCCATCGACGGCAAGACCAGTCGTCGGTCGGGAAAGGTGGGCGCCACACCCCTTCACCTGGTCAGCGCCTTTGCGGCCCAAGCGGGTGTGGTGCTCGGGCAGCGCGCGACCGCCAAGAAGTCGAACGAGAAGACCGCCATCCCTGAACTGCTGGCGACCTTGGCACTGCAAGGCAGCATCGTCACCATCGATGCGATGGGCACCCAGCCCAACATTGCGCAGGCCATTCGTGACCGCGGCGCGGACTACCTCCTGGCCGTCAAGGACAATCAGCCCAGGCTGGCCGAATCGATCGACGACTTCTTCGGCGCTTTCGTGGCGGCACCAGCCAAGACGCCCCACCAGTTCCACGAAGTCATCAAGAAGGATCATGGCCGGATCGAAGTGCGTCGCTGCTACGTCTTCAACCAGCTGGACTGTCTGCACGCCCCCGAGCGCTGGCCAGACCTGAAATCGTTTGCGGTGATCACCAGCGAACGGACCATCAGGGGGAAAGCGACTTCGACTGAACGGCGCGTGTATCTCAGTAGCTTGCCACCTGACGCTCAGCGCATGAATCAGAGCGTCCGCCAGCACTGGCGTGTCGAGAGTGTGCCGCAGGCACACAGAAAGGAAGTTCGTAATGGACTGACGAACTGTGTAGAAGCTACACGGAAGATGAGGGTAGGTCCCTCGGGGTCGGCTTTCAGGAGCGGGCCTCAAACCACCCCAAGCTGCTGCGGTCAAGAGCCGTGGTGGTGAGCGTTGGGGTCAAAGCGTCGAGGACGTACCTCGAGCAGGTAAGGATCAGAGAGACGAACGAAAGTGAACCTTCGCTGACGCGTCGTAATCCAGAGACTTGTCGTCAAAACCAGGGGCGTTTCTATCTTCTGGGACAAGCTTGCCGGGCACCTGACTACTGGGCAAGCGGCGGCCGGCGTATAGGAGGCGTGAAGCTGATCCAGGCTTTTGTGTGGAACTGCGGGAACCAGTCGTTCCGATGTCAAGGGAGAAGCACAAGTGGCAGAAACCACGAGGCGAGAGTACCGATGCGGAGCACTGGGACGGACCGACCCGTACGAGCGATGAAGGCTGGTAATGCGGCTGGAGCAAAGGGGTCGGATCAAGCGGTTGCACTTGGCGTTCAACTGGCAACAGGAGGAAACGGATGAGTGCAACAAAACCATTTGCCATTGACAAATGGCTGGTGTACGAAGCGTATCAAGCGGTCAAAGCCAATGCGGGATCGGCAGGGGTGGATAAGGAATCGATCGGCGACTTCGAGAAGGATCTGAAGGGTAACCTGTACAAGATCTGGAACCGGATGTCGTCGGGAAGCTACTTTCCGCCGCCGGTCAAAGCGGTTGCCATTCCCAAGAAGAATGGCGGGGAGCGCATATTGGGTGTTCCAACGGTGGCAGATCGTGTGGCGCAGACGGTTGTCAAGCGGGTGATAGAGCCCGGGATTGAAGCCAAGTTTCTACCGGATTCCTACGGTTATCGGCCCGGAAGGTCGGCGCTGGATGCCGTGGGGGTAACGCGGGAACGATGCTGGAAGTATTCTTGGGTTCTAGAGTTTGATATCAAAGGCCTGTTTGACAACATCGACCATGCATTGCTGGAGAAGGCGCTCGAGAAGCACGTGGAGTGTGAATGGGCCATGCTGTATATCAGGCGCTGGCTAACTGCGCCGCTGCAACAGGCGGACGGAACCCGGGTAGAACGTACCCGGGGGACACCGCAAGGCGGCGTCGTCAGTCCGGTGTTGGCCAACCTGTTCCTTCACTACACGTTTGACGTCTGGATGACGAAACACTATCCGGACAACCCCTGGTGCCGGTATGCGGATGATGGGTTGGTCCATTGTCGGACCGAGCAGGAGGCGCAGGCCCTGATGGCGGCGCTCGATGCAAGGTTTGCGCAATGCGCCCTGCAGATGCATCCGGACAAGACCAAGATCGTGTACTGCAAAGACGGTAGTCGCAAGGGGAGGTATCCGGTCACGCAGTTTGATTTCCTCGGATATACCTTCCGGCCAAGGGTGGTGAAGAACAGCAAGCGCAACAGCCTGTTTGTGAGCTTCACCCCGGCGGTCAGCAACAAAGCGATTACGGCGATGCGGGCAACGACACGCAAACTGAGCTACCGAAATCGGACGGAGCTGAGCCTAGCCGACATTTCCCGACTGCACAATCCAGTCCTGAGGGGCTGGCTCGCGTATTACGGAAGATTCTATCGGTCGGCAATGTACCCCGTCTTCAGGCACTTCAACAAGACGTTGGTGGCTTGGGCGATGAGGAAGTACAGACGGCTGAAGGGCCACAAGATACGGGCGAGCAGGTTTCTCGAACAGCTTTCCGAGACGCAGCCGTATCTCTTCGTGCATTGGCAGAAAGGAATGGTCGGTGCGTTTGCTTGATGGGAGCGGTGTGAATCGAGAGGTTCACGCACCGTTCTGTGAGAGGCCGGGGGTGCAACTCCTCCGGCCGACTTGCCACAGTCTGCACTGGTGCATGGACGTGGTCTTTGGCGACGACCAGATGCGGGCCCGTACCGATCATGCCGCTCACAACCTCGCTGTCGTACGCCAGTTCGTCTTGAATCTCATCCGCCTCTCCCCGACCAAGCGCAAGGGCGGTCTCAAGGTTCAGCGCCTCATCGCCGCTACCTCCGATACCTTCCGCGCGGAACTGCTCGGTCTTGTATAAGATTCATGCAATTGCCCTGAGTGCAGGATGGGCAGGGCGCCGTCGCCGGTGTCTCCGTGTCATACTCCCGGGCATGACCGAACCACCTTGCCCGAATGCCATCGCCAGCGCCGCAGCCCTTTCGCTCGATGCCTTCATCAGCCGCTGGCAGGATGCCGACGGGTGCGAACTGGCCAATTACCAGCTCTTCATCACCGACCTCTGCCAGCTGCTGGGTGTGCCGGCGCCCGATCCGGCGCGCGACGACACGCGCGACAACGCCTACGTCTTCGAGCGGCGGGTCACTTTTCGCCATGGCGACGGCAGTGAGTCGACGGGCCGCATTGATTGCTACAAGCGCAGCGCCTACGTCCTCGAAGCCAAGAAGGTCCGACTCGGCGTCGGCAGCAAGGTGTTCGACGACGCGATGCAGCGCGCCCGTGGCCAAGCCGAAGGCTACGCCCGCGCGTTGCCGGCCGAGGAAGGCCGGCCACCCTTCCTGATCGTCATCGACGTCGGGCGGGTGATTGAACTCTACGCCGACTTTACCCGCTCCGGCGCCACCTACACGCCGTTCCCCGACCCGCGCTCGCATCGTATCCGGCTCGCCGATCTGGCCGACGAAGCGATCCGCATCCGCCTGCGAACGCTGTGGCTCGACCCGCTGGCGCTTGACCCGACGCGCGCCTCGGCGAGAGTCACGCGCGACATTGCCGGACACCTGGCGAAGATCGCCAAGACGCTCGAAGGCGTCGGTCACCACCCCGAACTCGTCGCCGGTTTCCTCACCCGTTGCCTGTTCTCGATGTTTGCCGAAGATGTCGGCCTGCTGCCGAAGCAGGATGGCAAGGGCGCGTTCAGCGCGCTGCTCGCCACGCTACAGGCCAACCCGCAGCAGTTCGTGCCGCTGCTCGCCGCCCTCTGGCGCGAGATGGACAGCGGCGGCTTTTCCGTTGTCCTGCGCGCGACGCTGCCGCGCTTCAATGGCAAGCTCTTCAAGCAGCCCGTGGTGATCGCGCTCGACCGCGACCAGATCGGCCTGCTGATCGAAGCCGCGAACGCCGACTGGACGCAGGTCGAACCGGCGATCTTCGGTACCCTGCTCGAACGCGCGCTGTCGACCAGCGAACGCCACGCCCTTGGTGCCCACTACACGCCACGTGCGTACGTCGAGCGGCTGGTGCTGCCGACCGTCGTCGAACCGCTGCGCAGCGACTGGCGCAACGTCCAGGCGGCGGCGCTCCTGCTCGCCAACGAGGGCCGGCTGGATGCTGCGCGCGCCGAGGTCGATGCTTTCCATCACCGCCTGTGCCAAGTGCGCGTGCTCGATCCCGCCTGCGGCTCGGCGAATTTCCTCTACGTCACGCTCGAACACCTGAAGCGCCTCGAAGGCGAGGTGCTCGATCAGCTGCACGCCTTCGGCCGGGCCGCTGGCGGTTCCCAGCAGCGTCTCGAAGCCGAAGGCCTGACCGTCGACCCGCACCAGTTCCTCGGTCTCGAGCTCAACCCGCGCGCCGCGGCGATCGCCGAACTCGTCCTCTGGATCGGTTACCTGCAGTGGCACTTCCGCACCAACGGCAGCGGCCTGCCGCCGCAACCGATCCTCAAGGCAAGGACGTCCGCAACATCGAATGCCGTGACGCCGTGCTGGCCTGCGATGCGGTCGAAACCGTCCTCGACGAGCGCGGCCAACCGGTCAGCCGCTGGGACGGGGTAACGACCAAGCCCCATCCGGTGACCGGCGAACCCGTGCCGGACGAGAATGAGCGCCTGCCGCTGCAGCGCTACCTCAATCCTCGTCAGGCGGAGTGGCCGCAGGCAAACTTCATCGTCGGCAATCCGCCGTTCATCGGTAACAAGCGGATGCGTGATGCGCTCGGTGACGGGTATGTCGAAGCACTGCGCGGCGTGTGGAAAGACATGCCCGAATTGGCCGATCTCGTGATGTTCTGGTGGCATCATGCTGCGCAGTTCGTGGCGACGGGGAAGACGCAGCGCTTTGGCCTGATCACGACCAACAGCCTGACGCAGACCTTCAACCGTCGTGTCGTGCAGGGCGCGCTCGACAAAGGCATTTCGCTGGCTTTCGCCATCCCTGACCATCCGTGGGTTGACAGTGCCGACGGCGCCGCCGTGCGCACCGCCATGACTGTCGGCACAGTGGCCGGTGGCGAAGGCCGGCTGCTGAGCGTGATCGACGAGCGTGAAGGCAAGGCGAAGGGCTGGGAGTGACGCTGCAGGAGCAGGTCGGGCTGCTGCACGCCGACTTGCGGATTGGAGCGAACGTCGCAGCTGCAAGACCTATGCTTGGGAACTTCGGTCTCAGTAGTCGAGGGGTTATCCCCCATGGTGCAGGGATGGTCCTCACCAATGAACAGCGTGCTTCTCTCGAACCGGACGCGCCCGTGCGGCCTTATCGTAACAGAAGAGACCTCACGGACATTCCCCGTGGCGTCTGGGTTGTGAACTGCTTTGGCCTCGGAATTGACGTCATACGTCAGGATTATCCGAAACTGTATCAATGGCTGGCTGATCGGGTAAAACCCGACCGTGACGCGCACCGCGACAAGGACTTGCGAGAGAGATGGTGGCTTCATCGTCGCAACAATGACGAAATGCGCCGCTCTCTTTGCGGGCTTCGACGCTGCATCGCCACTGGCCAAACGGCCGAGCATCGGTTGTTCCAATTCCTCTACGCAGCCATCCTGCCCGACGACAAGCTGATTGCCATTGCGCTCGGCGTGCTCTCGAGCCGCCTGCATGTCGTGTGGGCACTCGCGACTGGGGCAACCCTGGAGGATCGTCCGGTCTACAACAAGACATCTTGTTTCGACGCTTTCCCCTTCCCCACCCCAACCGCCGAACAAACCACCCGCATCCCCGACCTCGCCGAACAACTCGACGCGCACCGCAAGCGCCAGCAGGCCGTGCATCCGGCGCTGACGCTGACCGGCATGTACAACGTGCTCGAAAAGCTCCGCCGCGGCGAGGCGCTCAACGCGAAGGACAAGGCCATCCACGAGCAGGGGCTGGTGAGCGTGTTGAAATCGCTGCACGACGAACTCGACGCCGCCGTGCTCGATGCCTATGGCTGGAGCGACCTGGCGCCGCAGCTGGCTGCACACGCCGACGCGGCGCAGAAGGCGGTCGCTGAGGAAGCGGTGCTCGTCCGCCTGGTCGCGCTCAACGCCGAACGCGCGGCGGAAGAGGCGAAAGGCCACATCCGCTGGCTGCGTCCCGATTACCAGCAGCCGACCGCACAGCCGCGGCAAGCGGACATGGTCCTCGACGACGGCCGGCAGGGTGCGCTCCCCGGCGACGCTGCCGGCGCAGGTCGCGGCAGTCGCCCGTCTGCTCGCCGCTTCGCCGCTGCCGCTCTCCGAGGGCGAACTCGCGGCGCGCTTTACCGGCAAGGGCTCGTGGAAGAAACGCCTGCCGCAGATCGTCGACACGCTGGAAGCGCTGGGCCGCGTGCGCCGGCAGGGCGCGCGGGTGGCTGGCGTCGGCGAGGTGTCAGGAGCGTTGTGACCGGTCTCTCTCGCCACCCCGGAGAGCGTAGCGCGAAACGCCGCCGCAGCGATTCCCTGGCGACCGGCTTGCGGCGCGTCAGCGGGGTCAAGTTCAACATCCCAAGATCGGGCGAAACATGCTACGCTTGGCCAAAGCGTTGGGTGTTGGAAGGGTAGATCTGACCTCGCCAGCGTACCTCGAAGACGGCAACACCCAGGCAGCGTTCGACGGCGGCCTCGACGGCTTCATCGCGGCCAGCCTCAAGCAGGGCGTCTGGGCGATCGGAAAACGCCGGGGAACCATCCGGCGCCGGGGTTTTCAATGCTGACTCTTCGGTCAACAATATCAACATGCTGAAGCCAGCCGCCCACCTCCTCCTCCTCGTACTTGCCCTCGCCGCCTGCGGCGAGGCACCCGCGCCCAAGGCCGCGGCGCTGGCCGGCAAGCCGGCGCTGACGGTGACTGCCGTCGCCCCGCAGAACGAAGACTGGCCTCGCACGCTGGCCGCCAACGGCAACATCGTCGCCTGGCAGGAAGCGGTGATCGGTGCCGAGATCGCCAACTACCGCATCACCGCCGTCGAGGCCGACGTTGGCGACATCGTCAAGAAAGGCCAGGTGCTCGCCCGCATTGCCGACGATACGGTGGCCAGCGAAGCGGCCGAGGCGCGCGCCGCCGTCGCCGAACTGGCGGCGAGCGCCTCCGAGGCCAGCGCCAACGCCGTGCGTGCGAGGGAACTGCGCGAGAAGGGCTTCTACAGCGCCCAGTTGCAAACCCAGTACCAGACCGCCGAGCACACTGCCAGTTCGCGCCTTGCCGCTGCCCGCGCCCGCCAGCAGGCGGCCGAGCTGAAGCTGGGCAAGACGCGCGTGCTGGCCCCTGACGACGGCGTGATCTCGGCACGCGGCGCGACGGTCGGCTCACTGACCGAAGCCGGGCAGGAACTGTTCCGCCTGATCCGCGGCGGGCGCCTGGAATGGCGCGCCGAGGTGCCGGCCGCCGACCTCGCCCGCGTGGCACCGGGCGGAGCGGCGACGCTGACCGGGCCGGATGGCGCGGCGGTGCGTGGCACCGTGCGTCTCGTCGCACCGAGCGTTGACCCGCAGACGCGCAACGGACTGGTTTTCGTCGATATTCCGGCGTCAGCCGCAGCCGTGCGCGCCGGCATGTTCGCGCGCGGCGAGTTCGAGCTGGGACGCGCCCCGGCGCTGACCCTGCCTCAGTCGGCAGTCGTCCTGCGCGACGGTTTCGCCTACGTCTTCCGCCTCGAGGGCGACGGCGAACAGGCGCGCGTCGCCCAGGCCAAGGTAGCGACCGGGCGACGCCTCGGCGAGCGCATCGAGATTGTTTCCGGCCTCGACCCGCAGGCACGCGTGGTGGCCACCGGCGGCGGTTTCCTCGCCGACGGCGACCCGGTGCGTGTCGTCGCGGCCGCCGCGAAATGAACGTTTCGGCCTGGTCGATCCGTAACCCGATTCCGGCGATACTCCTCTTCGTCCTGCTCACGCTGGCCGGCATCTTTGCCTTCCGGGCGATGAAGATCCAGCAGTTCATGGACATCGACCTGCCGACGGTGACCGTCACCGCTACGCTGCCTGGCGCCGCGCCGGCGCAGATGGAGACCGAGGTCGCACGCAAGATCGAGAACTCGGTCGCCACCGTGCAGGGCATCAAGCACATCTATACCAAGGTCCAGGACGGCACGGCGACGGTGACCGTCGAGTTCCGCCTCGAGAAACCGGTGCAGGAGGCGGTCGACGACGTGCGCGATGCCGTCTCGCGCATCCGCTCCGACCTGCCGGGTGACCTGCGCGACCCGGTGATCGGCCGCATCAGTGTGTCCGGGGCGCCGATCCTGACCTATACGGTGGCCTCGCAGCGGATGGACGACGAGGCACTCTCCTGGTTCGTGGACAACACGGTGACCAAGGCCATGCTCGCCGTGCGCGGGGTCGGCGCGGTGGCCCGCGTCGGCGGCGTCACCCGCGAAATACGGGTCGAACTCGATCCGGCCCGCCTGCTGGCGCTCAACGCCACCGCCGCCGACATCTCGCGCCAGTTGCGCCGCATCCAGCAGGAGGCCTCGGGCGGACGCGCCGACGTCGGCGGCATCGAGCAGTCGGTGCGCACCATCGCCACCGTGCAGTCGGCCGAGGAACTGGCGGCGATGGACATCGTGCTCTCGGACGGCCGGCGCGTCCGTCTCGACCAGGTGGCGACGGTGTCCGACACGGTCGGCGAACCGCGCTCGGCGGCGCTGCTCGATGGTCGGCCGGTGGTCGGCTTCGAGATCACGCGCAGCCGCGGTGCCGGCGAGGTCGAGGTGGCGGAGGTGGTGCGCAGCGCGCTTGAAAAGCTGAACGCCGAGCACCCGGACATCACGATTACCGAGGCCTTCAACTTCGTCGACCCGGTGATCGAGAACTACGAAGGGTCGATGGTGCTGCTGATCGAGGGCGCCATTCTCGCCGTCATCGTCGTCTGGCTCTTCCTGCGCGACTGGCGGGCGACCTTCGTTTCGGCCACGGCGCTGCCGCTGTCGGCGATCCCGACCTTCGCGGTGATGTACCTGATGGGCTTCACATTCAATGTGGTGACGGCGTTGTCGCTGTCGCTGGTGGTCGGCATCCTGGTCGATGACGCCATCGTCGAGATCGAGAACATCATGCGCCATCTGCGCATGGGCAAGGCGCCGTTCCAGGCCGCGATGGAGGCGGCCGACGAGATCGGCCTCGCGGTCATCGCCACCACCTTCACGCTGATCGCCGTCTTCCTGCCGACCGCCTTCATGAGCGGGGTGGCCGGCAAGTTCTTCGTCCAGTTCGGGTGGACCGCGGCGATCGCGGTGTTCTTCTCGCTGGTCGTCGCCCGCCTCCTGACGCCGATGATGGCGGCCTACCTGATGAAGCCGGTGGCCGACAAGCCAACGCCCGGCTGGCTGGTGCGCTACGAGGGCTGGGCGGCCTGGTGCCTCAGGCACCGGCTGGCGACGCTGTCCGCCACGGCTGTTTTCTTCTTCGGTTCCTTCGCGCTGGTGCCGCTGCTGCCGACCGGCTTCCTGCCGGCCGACGACCTCTCGCAGACGCAGGTGCACGTGACCCTGCCGCCCGGCGCGACACTCGCCGAGACGGTCGCCGCAGCCGAGCAGGCGCGCGCCATCGTCAATGCCAACCCGTACGTGAAGATGGTCTATACGGCGGTGGGCGGCGGCGCCTCGGGCAGCGACCCCTTCATGCCGCGCGGCGCCGCCGAGGTGCGCAAGGCGACGCTGACGCTGAACCTGACCCCGCGCGGCGAGCGTTCGGGCACCACCAAGCAGGACGTCGAGCGCCAGCTGCGCGAGGCGCTCGCCGTCTTGCCCGGGGTTCAGGTCAAGGTCGGCTTCGGCGGCTCGAGCGGCGAGAAGTACATCCTGGTGCTGGCGAGCGAGGACGGCGCCGTGCTCACCGAACACGCCCGCATCGTCGAGCGCGAGTTGCGCACCCTGCCCGGCATCGGCGCGGTGACCACAACCGCCAGCCTGGTCCGCCCGGAACTGGTCATCCGCCCCGATTTCGCGCGCATGGCCGACCTCGGCATCACCTCGGAGGCCATCGCCGACACGCTGCGCATCGCCACCGCCGGCGACTACGACCAGGGGCTGGCGAAGCTCAACCTCGCCCAGCGCCAGGTGCCCATCGTCGTCAAGCTGCCGCCCGGCGCCCGCCAGGATCTCGCCCTGATCGAACGCATGGCGGTTCCTGGCAAGCACGGGCCGGTGGCCATCGGCAACGTCGCGACGCTGGCCATCGCCGGCGGGCCGGCCGAGATCGACCGCTACGACCGCCTGCGCAACGTCAATTTCGAGATCGAGCTGAATGGCCAGCCGCTCGGCGAGATCGAGCAGCGGGCGCTGGCCCTGCCCAGCCTGAAGAACCTGCCGCCGGGCGTGCTGCAGACCACGATCGGCGACGCCGAATCGATGGCCGAGCTGTTCCAGAGCTTCGGCCTCGCCATGGCGACCGGCGTGCTCTGCATCTACATCGTGCTGGTCCTGCTGTTCAAGGATTTCGTGCAGCCGGTGACCATCCTCGCCGCCCTCGTCCTCTCGATACCCGGCGCCTTCCTTGCGTTGTTCGTGACCGGCAAGGCGATCTCGATGTCGTCGATGATCGGCCTCATCATGCTGATGGGCATCGCCACCAAGAACTCGATCCTGCTCGTCGACTACGTCATCCTCGCCCGCCGCGACCACGGCCTCGACCGCTGGAACGCCTGCTCGACGCGTGCCGCAAGCGGGCGCGGCCGATCGTCATGACCACCATTGCGATGGGTGCCGGCATGCTGCCGATCGCCATCGGCATCGGCACCGACCCGAGCTTCCGCGCGCCGATGGCCATCGTCGTCATCGGCGGCCTGGTCACCTCGACCTTCCTCAGCCTGCTGGTCATCCCGGTCGTCTTCACCTACGTGGACGACGCCATCGTCTGGATCCGCCAGCACCTGCCGAAGCCGCACCGATGAGCGACAACCTGTTCGCCGGCCGGTCCCGGTCGACGCTCGAAAACGGGCAATTTCTGAGATGGTTGTCCAGCCGGCCTGCGCATCGAGCGCAGTGTGTCAACCGGTCAGGCCAGTCCGGAAAGCTTCTGGTACGACCAGCCGGGAGGGGAATGGGTGCTGCAGCCCCGGCAGGACCCCCAGTCGGGCGGTAAACAATGAGGATTCGATCGGTTTCATGAGTGTCGCCTTGCCGGCGCCGGGAGATGTCAGGTGGGGGCGGAAGCCGCCGCAGCGCACGATCCAAGTATCCTCAGTCAGGAAGCCGGCGTCAAACCGGAATTGCCGGCTATCGCCAATCCGGAAACCGTGGGAAAATCCGAATCCGCGCCGACACGCGTAGCGGGTGCCAGGAATGGCAGCCTCATGCCTAAAACACTCTTTGAAAAAGTCTGGGAGTCGCATGTCGTTGCCGAACGACCCGATTCCCCGGCCATCCTGTATATCGACCTCCACCTCGTGCACGAGGTGACTTCGCCGCAGGCCTTTCACCGGCCTGCGTCAGCGCGGTCTGAAGGTCCGTCGTCCGGAGCGTACCGTCGCCACGATGGATCACTCGATCCCGACGACGCCGCTCAGCGTGCCGATCGCCGACCCGCTGGCCGCTGCGCAAATCCGGCAGATGGAGGCAATGCCGCCGAGTTCGGCATCACGCTGCACGGCATGGCCAGCGCCCATCGCGGCATCGTGCATGTCATCGGCCCGGAACTGGGTCTGACCCAGCCGGGCATGACCATCGTCTGCGGCGACAGCCACACCGCCACCCACGGCGCGTTTGGCGCGCTGGCCTTCGGCATCGGCACCAGCGAAGTCGAGCACGTCCTCGCCACCCAGTGCCTGCTGCAGACCCGGCCGAAAACCTGTGAAGTCCGCGTCGATGGCGCTGCCGGCCGGCGTCTCGGCCAAGGACCTGATCCTGGCGCTGATCGCCGCATCGGCGTCGGCGGCGGCACCGGCTACGTCTTTGAATATACCGGCTCCGCCATCCGCGGGCTGACGATGGAGCAGCGCATGACGGTCTGCAACATGTCGATCGAAGCCGGGCGCGCGCGCCGGCATGATTGCCCCCGACGACATCACCTTCGACTATCTCGCCGGCCGCGAACACGCCCCTAAGGGCGCCGAATGGGACCAGGCCGTCGCCCGCTGGCGAACGCTCGCCAGCGATCCGGGCGCGACCTACGACCACACCATCACCCTCGACGCGTCGGCGCTCGAACCGATGATCACCTTCGGCACCAATCCCGGCATGGGCATGGCATCAGCGGGCGGGTCCCTGACCCTGCCAGCCTCGCTGACGCCAACCAGAAGCCGCGCTCGACAAGGCATTGCGCTACATGGGCCTGCAGCCCGGCCAGGCCTTGCTGGGACAGAAAGTCGATGTGGTGTTCATCGGCAGTTGCACCAACTCGCGCATCTCCGACCTGCGCGAGGCGGCCTCGCTGCTGCCGGCCGCAAGGTCGCCGGCAACGTGCGGGTGATGGTCGTCCCGGGTTCGCAGGTGATCAAGCAGCAGGCCGAAGCCGAAGGACTCGATCAGGTGTTCAAGGCGGCCGGCGCCGAATGGCGCGAACCCGGGTGCAGCATGTGCATCGCCATGAACGGCGACCAGCTGCAGCCCGGCCAGTACGCCGTCAGCACCAGCAACCGCAATTTTGAAGGTCGCCAGGGGCAGGGCGGGCGCACTTTCCTCGCCTCGCCGCTGACCGCCGCTGCCAGCGCGTTGGCCGGCGCGGTGGCCGACCCGCGTACCGTCGCAGGAGACCGGTAAGATGGCTCAGTTTACTTCCCTCACCTCCCGGGTTGTCGCGCTGCCGGTCAACGACATCGACACCGACCAGATCATCCCCGCCCGTTTCCTGAAGGCGACCGACAAGATGGGCATGGGCGACAACCTGTTCGCCGACTGGCGTATCGGGGCGATGGTTCGCCGAAACCCGAGTTCGTGCTCAACCAGCCCAGGCGGCGGGCTGCCAGATCCTGCTGGCCGGCGACAATTTCGGCTGTGGCTCCTCGCGCGAGCACGCGCCCTGGGCGCTGACCGGGTTCGGTTTCCGGGCGGTGATCAGCACCTCGTTCGCCGACATTTTCCGCAACAACGCGCTCAAGAACGGCCTGCTGCCGATCATCGTCGATGCGCCGACGCATCAGGCGCTGTTGGCGCTGGCGGAGGAAAATCCCGGGGTCGAACTGACCCTTGACCTGGCGTCGCAGACGCTTTCCTTCCCGGGTGGATCGGTGACCTTTCCGATTGACCCGTTCAACAAGACCTGCCTCCTCAACGGTGTCGACGAACTGGGTTACATCCTGAGCTTCGAAAAGGAAATCGCCGCCTTTGAAGCGCGAAGATAAGCCGATGGCAGCCGTTCAGATTTACGACACCACCCTGCGCGACGGGACCCAGAGCGAAGGCTTCTGCCTTTCCGGTCACAGCAAGATCCGCCTCGCCCAGCGGCTGGACGATCTCGGCGTGGCCTTCATCGAAGGCGGCTGGCCCGGCTCCAATCCCGAAGATGCCGAGTTTTTCGAGCGCGCCCGCGACATCGAGTGGAAAACCGCGCTGATCACCGCCTTTGGTTCCACCTGCCGGGTCAAGGGCGGCCCCGACGAGGATGCCAACATCCAGGCGCTGCTCGGGGCGCGGACACCGGTGTGCACGATTTTCGGCAAGACCTGGACCCTGCATGTCACCGACGTCCTGCTCACCACGCTGGAAGACAACCTGCGCATCATCGAGCAGTCGGTGGCCTGTCTGCGCGCCGCGGGCCGTCGGGTCATTTACGACGCCGAGCATTTCTTCGACGGTTACCGGGCCGATCCGCTGTACGCGCTGGAAACGCTGCAGGCGGCCATTCGCGGCGGCGCCGAGACGGTGGTGCTCTGCGACACCAACGGCGGCACCATGCCCTGGGAAGTCGAAAGCATCATCCGCGAGATGAAGGCGTCGATCACCACCCGTTTGGCATCCACACGCACAACGACGGCGACTGCGCCGTGATCAACGCGCTGACCGCCGTGCGCCAGGGGGCGATTCAGGTGCAGGGCACGATCAATGGCGTCGGCGAACGCTGTGGCAACGCCAATCTGTGCTCGGTCATGGCTAACCTGGAGCTCAAGATGGGCCACCGTGCCTGCCGGAAGGCCGCCTGCACAAATTGTACGAGTTGTCGCATGTGGTCGATGAGGTGGCCAACGTCACCCCCAACGACCACCTGCCTTACGTCGGCCGGAGCGCCTTCGCCCACAAGGGCGGCGTCCATGTGGCGGCCATGCGCCGCTCGGAGCAGTCCTACCAGCATGTGGTTCCGGAGCGCGTCGGCAACAAGATGCGCGTGGTGGTCTCGGCGCTGTCGGGGCGGGCCAACATCCTCAGCAAGGCCGAGGAGCACGGTCTCGATGTCGGCAGCGTGGCGGACGTGGTCGGCGTGCTCAACGATGTCAAGGAACTCGAAGCGCGCGGTTTCTCGTTCGAGGCCGCCGAGGCATCGGTGGCCATGATGCTCAAGCGGCAGCAGCCGGATTACCAGGCGCCGTTCGAGCTGGTCGATTTCCTGGTCAACGTGGAGCATCGCCAGGGACGCGGCATCTTCTCCGAAGCGATGGTCAAGGTGAAGGTCAAGGGTGAGTGCTGCACACCGCCGCCGAGGGCAACGGCCCGGTGAACGCGCTGGATATCGCCCTGCGCAAGGCACTGATCGGGCACTACCCGGAAATCGCCTCCTTCCATCTGGCCGATTACAAGGTCCGTATCCTGGATGGTCGGACGGCACGCATGCCATCACCCGCGTGTTGATCGATACCCGCAGCCCGACCCAGCTCTGGAGTACCGTCGGCGCCAGCGCCAACATCATCGAAGCCTCCTGGCAGGCGCTGGTCGATGCCGTCGAGTACGGACTGTCGGTAGCGCACTGATGGCGCATGCTTCGGATCAATCGTGTACCCGCGCAGCCTGGCTGCGCACCTGTCGAATGGAACAATCATGAAAGCAAATATCGTCTTGCTCCCCGGTGACGGCATCGGTCCCGAAGTGGTCCGCGAGGCCGTTCGCGTTCTCGATGCGATTGCCGGCAAGTACCAGCACCAATGGGTCTATCAGGAATGCCTGATGGGCGGCTGTTCGATCGACCGTTTCGGTTCGTCACTGACCGACGAAACCCTGGCCGATTGCCAGGCGGCGGATGCCGTGCTGCTGGGCGCCGTCGGCGGACCGAAATGGGATGATCCGAACGCCAAGGATCGCCCCGAGCGCGGCCTCCTTGCCTTGCGCAAGGGGCTGGGCGTCTTCGCCAACCTGCGGCCGGTCAAGGTTCACCCGGCGCTGATCGATTCATCGCCGCTCAAGCCGGAAAAACTCGCGGGGTGGATATTCTCGTCATCCGCGAGTTGACCGGCGGCCTGTATTTCGGCTGGCCCAAGGGCCGCGACGTCAAGGATGGCCGCGAGCGCGCCGTCGATACGCTCGAGTATTACGATTACGAAATCCGTCGGGTGGTCGAGCTGGCCTTCGACCTGGCCAAGGGTCGCCAGCGCAAGGTCACCTCGGTGGACAAGGCCAACGTGCTCGAATCTTCGCGGCTATGGCGACAGATTGCCACCCAGATCGGCGCGGCGAATCCGGACGTTGCCCTTGAGCACGTTCTGGTCGATACCGCCGCCATGCGCCTGATCACCGGTCCCGCTTCGATGGATGTGGTGGTGACCGAAAACATGTTCGGCGACATCCTGACCGACGAGGCCTCGGTGCTGGCCGGTTCGATGGGGATGCTGCCCTCGGCCAGTCTCGGCCAGGGCCGCGTTGGCCTCTATGAGCCGATCCATGGTTCGGCCCCCGACATCGCCGGCAAGGGCATTGCCAATCCGATCGGGATGATCCTGTCCACCGCCATGCTGCTGCGCCACTCGCTGGGACTGGAGGCGGAAGCTGCCGCAGTCGAGCAGGCCGTCGATGCCACGATCAGCGCCGGCGCCCGCACCGCCGATCTCGGCGGCAAGCTGAGCACGACGCAGATGGCGGACGAGATCATCAGCCGCCTGCAGGGCCCGGCGGCGTCCTGATCCGGTCGCGGGCTGGCGCTGCCAGCCCGACCCTTGGCCGACCTCTCGCGACGAAGTGCAGGCCAAGGTTCGCCGCGGTCTGCTGCGCGCGCTGACCCCGTCTACTTGCGCCGGAAGACGCCGAGACGATGGCGAACCGGGATCACGGTGGCGGCTTGTCGCTCGACGCCAGCGTCCGCATCGAAGGCGCCGGCCGCCCACGCCTGGAGCGTCTGCTGCGGATGGCGCCCGCCCGGCTGTCGCGCGGGATGTTCGGCGTGAAAGCGGCGCCGAAGATCCGGTCCATGAGAGCACCAAGCCGGATCCTGGCGCCAAAGCCAGCATCAGGGCGATTGCAAAGAAGATTTAGCACAAAAAAACTTTAGCGCTACAACAAGGGAGAGGGGTCAAGAGAGAGGGGTCAAGTCTTTCCTTTTTCCTGGCGGATGACCCAAGGCTCTGAGCGGGGCGGGATTCGGAGAACTTTTCAGGCGCTCCAGGAACAAACCTGGAGAATTGACGCCGCTTGGTGGGCGCTCCTATACTCACTCTGGTGCGGTTGGTTTCCCTATCATTCACGGACGAGATCGATGCCCCGGCCTATTTTGACGCTGGCACTCGGCTTGCTGCTCCTGGCTTGCGGCCTGCTCGGCGATGTCGCTCGTGCGCAGCCGCAGCCACCGCGACAGGTGGTCTACGTGCTGCCCATCGAGGGCGTCATCGATCTCGGGCTGGCGCCTTTCGTGGCGCGCGTGCTGGACGAGGCTACCCAGGCCGGCGCGGCGGCGCTGATTCTGGACATCGACACCTTCGGCGGGCGCGTGGATGCGGCCGTGCAGATCCGCGACACGCTGCTCGATGCAAACATCAGAACGGTGGCCTTCGTCAACAAGCGCGCCATCTCGGCCGGCGCGCTGATCGCGCTGTCCGCCGAGACCATCGCGATGGCCAACGGCGGCACCATCGGTGCGGCCGCGCCGGTGCAGGTCGGCATGCCCGGTGCCCAGGCGCTGCCGGTGCAGGAAAAGACGGCGTCCTACGTGCGCAAGGAATTCGGCGCCACCGCCGAGGCGCGCAAGCGGCCACAGAACCTGGCCGAGGCGATGGTGGATGCCGACGTCGAGGTGGCGGGCATCATCGAAAAGGGCAAGTTGCTGACGCTGACCACTGAAGAGGCGCTGAAGCACAGAGTGGCGGACTTCCGCGCTGACAAGCTGGACGGCGTACTCAAGCAACTGGGCCTGGCCGAAGCGCAGGTGCGCACCGCCTCGCCTCACTGGGCCGAGGAGTTGGTGCGTTTCCTGACGCACCCGGTCGTCAGCTCGCTGCTGATCAGTGTGGGCATGCTGGGCATCATGGTCGAGTTGCGCACGCCGGGCTTCGGCGTGGCTGGGGGCCTGGGCATCGGCAGCCTGGCGCTGTTCTTCTACGGCCACTGGCTGGTGCAGCTGGCGGGCTGGGAGGAACTGCTGCTGGCCGCCGTCGGCCTGGTGTTGCTGGCCATCGAGATCTTCGTCACGCCGGGCTTCGGCGTGGTCGGTGCGCTGGGCATCGCGGCGCTGCTCGGCGGCCTGGCGCTGAGCATGGTCGGGGCCGGCGATACGGCCGCCACGATCGTCGCGGCAGGATCGCGCATCGTCATCTCTCTCGTGGTCGCGCTGCTGGCCGGTCTGGTGCTGCTGCGCTTCTTTCCACGCCTGCCCTTTGCACGGCGGCTGGTGCTTGACGCCAACCTGGGCACCGGCCCAGCGCATGGCTCGGCACCGGAAAGCGACCAGCGCTGGCTGGGTAGGCAAGGCATTGCCGCGTCGATGCTGCGGCCAGCGGGCATCGCGGAGATCGACAACCAGCGCGTCGATGTCGTTGCCGACGGCGTGCTGATCGACGCAGGGGAGCGCATCGAGGTGATGCGCGTCGATGGCAACCGGATTGTCGTGCGCCGCATCGGGCACATCAACAAGGAGAAGTGATCGATGTACGAAATGATCGGGAGTGTGGGCGCGCTGGTGATCGTCGTCGCGGTACTGGCTTTTGTGCTCTATCTGGTGCCGATCCCACTGTGGATCGCTGCCTGGGCCTCGGGCGCGTACGTAGGGCTGTTCACGCTGATCGCGATGCGACTTCGCCGCGTGCCGCCCACCACGATCGTCACCGCGCGCATCAGCGCGGTCAAAGCGGGCATCGACATCTCGCTCAACGACCTGGAGGCGCATTTCCTGGCCGGCGGCAACGTGGTGCGCGTGGTGAATGCGATGATCTCGGCCGACAAGGCCAACATCCCGCTGCCCTTCAAGCGTGCCGCGGCCATCGACCTGGCCGGGCGCAACGTGCTGGAAGCGGTACAGATGTCGGTGCTGCCCAAGGTGATCGAGACACCGCGCATCGCTGCGGTGGCCAAGGACGGGATCCAGCTGATTGTCGTCTCGCGCGTCACGGTGCGCACCAACATCGACCGGCTGGTGGGCGGTGCGGGCGAAGAGACGATCATCGCGCGCGTTGGCGAAGGCATGGTCAGCACCATCGGCTCGGCGCACAGCCACAAGAACGTGCTGGAGAACCCGGACCACATTTCCAAGCACATCCTGTCCAAAGGTCTGGATGCAGGCACGGCCTACGAGATCCTGTCGATCGACATCGCCGACGTGGACGTGGGTGAGAACATCGGCGCCAAGCTGCAGATCGACCAGGCCAATGCCGACAAGCAGATCGCCCAGGCCAAGGCCGAGGAGCGCCGCGCCATGGCCGTCGCGCTCGAGCAGGAGATGCGCGCGCGCGTGGTCGAGGCCGAGGCCGAAGTGCCACGCGCCATGGCCGAGGCCTTCCGCCAGGGCAATCTGGGCGTAATGGACTACTACCGCATGCAGAACCTGCAGGCCGACACCTCTATGCGTGAGGAAATCGCCAACCCCTCGGATGACGCGGCCGGCGGCCGGAAAAAGTAGCGGAGGCTGCGATGAATGGCATTCCGCAGGACCTGATCTTCTTCCTCATCTTCGGTGCGATCGTGCTGTTCCAGATCCTGCGCGCGCAGTGGCGGAGGCGCACGGCGCACCCACCTGCAGCAACCGCAACTGCGCTCCAGGTAGAAGAAGCCGAACCCGAGCCTGCCCCCTGGCTGCAGACGGCGAGCCTGCCTGAAGTGTCGCGCGCGACAACGGAGCGTGCCCGAACGCTGCCGGCGTCTGTGTCTGGTGAGGCGCATCGCTTCTCGCGTTGGGCTCTGCTGGGCAATCGTCGCTCGATGCAGAACGCGATCGTCATTGCGGCCATCCTCCAGCCCTGTCGCGCGAAGCGGCCGCACGAGGTCGAATGACCCAGGGCACCACCTCTGTCTCATGGCCGCACGGACCGGTCCAAGCGGCGCATCTAACGCGCCGGCGCCTCTTCTACGCTTCGCAGCCAGCTATCGGCGGTTCTTGACCGCCACTGCCACGCGCTGGAACGTTCGCGTGAAAGCGACGCCGAAGATCCTGTCCATTAGAGCACCAAGCCGGATCCCGGCGCCAAGGCCACCACCAGGGCAAGTGCAAAGAAAATTTAGCGATATGATTTTTTTGCACTCAACCTCATAGATGGTCGCCCCGGTATGTCAAGCAGTCAGTCGATGATGAGAAGTGTGAGATTGCAGCCATAGGGCATCGCCACCATTTTGGTCAGCGAGTACTTCGTTGAAGGCTTCCTTGCACTCGTGTTGGCAGACTGCCACGGCACGGCCGTGCTTGCCGTGTTGCGCGAGCTGGGCTTCGAGAGACACGCCCGGCCGCTACTGCTGGCCCTCGAGGCCGCGATAGAAAGCCGCGCCGACAAACTGGCCGAACTCGAACCCGAAATCCGCGCCGCCGCGCAGCAAATGTTCGAGCGACTTACTGTCGCGAGGGAGAAGGGAAAGTGATCGACCAAGCGGCTGGCGGGCCGGAGTGCGGCCACTGACCGGGGTCATACTGCATTGCATGGCGATGGCCAGTCATGGCACGCGCGGCCGGCGCCCTGAACACGCGTGGCAGCTTGCCCTCAGTCGTCATGCTCCTTCTTCCTGTCGTTTTTCTCTTCCCGCTTGCCCGACTGCTTCGCGTAGGGGCCGCGAATGTCATGCTCATCGGCATTGCGGTGGCATTCCACGCAATTGCTGTACTCGCGGATACCTTCCTTGATGTGCTCGCGACGGATCTTTTCCGGCGTGTGCTCGTGGCAGCCGTAGCACGTGTAGTTCCGGTAGTCGTTGCGCACGTGGCATGTTGCACAACTGACGTTATGGTCGCGGTCCAGTTCGAACAGCTTGAAGTGATCGAAGGTCGCGGGCTTCCATTTCTCCTGGCTGTGGCACTGGGCGCAATTGCCGGTGATCTGCTGGTGCAGCGAATCTGTCGGTGTCTTGTGGCAGCTTTGACATTGGTCTCGTGTTTCCTTCTGCAGCAGGGCGTGGTTGAAACGCCCCTGCAGCCGGTAGCGCTTGGCGCCGGCATGGTCGCTGTGGCAGGCCATGCAATCCTGATTGATCAGCTTCTGGTGGAAAGGCGTAGTGGTCAGGGGCTGCGTCACCGGCAGCCCGGTCGTGGTCAGGCGGCCGATGTCCGCCGTCTTGTGACAGGAGACACAGCGTGCCGAGTCGGCTCCCGTCAGCGGCGCATGGCAGGCGAAGCAGTCCTCGTTCAACTGCTGGTGGCCTGGGATCAATTTTCCCGGTCCAACCATCAGATGCGGGTAGACGAAAACCAGGATGGCAATGGCGATCAGGTTAACGGCGAGGATGGCCTTGAGGATTGGGTTCATGACCAACCCCAGAACAGGAAGATGCTGAAAATGTGACCGAGCGCCAGGGTGGCGAAGACAATGAAGATCGGGATGTGCACCTTCCGCCACATCTTCATTGCATCGACCGCCACAGCGTCCCAGAAAACCGCCTGCTCCACGTCCGGCAGCGACAGCCCGCGCAATGCGAAGTGCTCGCGCTTGCCCTGCACGTGGCGGCGCGAGCGATCGAGCAGCAACTTGCCAACCATGCCGCTGATTACGTTGACCCCCATCGCCACTGTCGCCAGCCACGGCAGGATGGCGTTGAAATGGATGCCCGCATGGAGTAGAACCATCAGCGAGCCGAGCCAGGTGCCGATCTCGTGCAGGTTGAGCAGCGTCTTCGGATTCCCCGTCGAAATGAACTTGCGCTTGCGCAGCGAATAAACCAGCGAGGCAATGATCAGGATGGTGCCCGGAATGCCGAGATAGCGGCCAACCCAGACCAGATTCAGCCGGTGCAGAAAGTAATCGCCGATCAGGGTCGCGGCTGCCAAAAGCCCGAGCAGCAGGGTGAAGGGCAGTACATGCCGGCGCCAGAGCGAGCTGATCATTCAGGCCTCCAGAATCACGCTGGTTTTAGGGGTGCAAACACAGAGCAGGCAGGTGCCCGCTTCCGGGTCGAAATCCGGCGCCTGCCGATAGGCTACCTCGCCGAGATTGATCCTGGTCTGACAGGTGCCGCAGCCACCGACACGGCAGCCGGAATCGACGGTGATGCCATTAGCCTCGGCGAATTCCAGCAGGCTGCCAGCGGCCGGCCGCCATGGAATCTGTTTCCCCGATTTGGCAAAACTCACGATGATTTCGCTGCCGCTGGCAGTAGCCTCATCAACCGGTGCAGCAACGGCTGCCGAAGACTGGCGCTTGATCGATGCCGGACCGAAGGCCTCGAAGTGGATATGACTGTCTGGAACCCCCCACTCCGCCAGCGCCGGTACCAGGCTTTCCATCATTGGCGTGGGACCGCAGATGTAGTAGCGGTATGGCTTGAGTGGCAACTGCATGCGCAGCAGCGGGACATCGACACGGCCGTTGATCTGGAACTTTTCTTCGGCCAGACCTTCGGGCAAGGGGTCGCTCAGGCAGAAGCGCAACTGGAAGTTCGGGTGTTTCTCTGCCAGCGTCGCAAGTTGCGATTGCATGACCAGTTCGCGGCCATTACGCACACCGTAGAACAGCCACAGTTCCCGCCCCGGCTGCTCGTTCAGGCACCAGTTCAGCATGCTCAGCATGGGCGTAATGCCAATACCCCCGCCGATGAGGACGACGGGCGCGTCGCTGCGGTCGATATGAAAATGGCCGCTCGGCGCACGCACCGACAAGACATCGCCGACGGCGACCTGGTCGTGGAGGAAGCTGGATGAACGCCCCGGCGGGAGATCACTGCCCGGTGGTGCCGGTACGCGCTTGACGGAGATGCGGTAGTAATCCGGCCGTGGCGCATCCGACAGCGAATAACAGCGGACGATTTTCTGTTGCCCACCCGGTACCGGAATGCCGAGGGTGAAGGTGATGAACTGGCCGGGCTTGAATGGCGGCAGCGCCTGTCCATCCTCCGGCACGAGGTAAAAGGAGCAGATCGACTGTGCGACATCTTCGAAGACCTTGCGGTCAACACGGAAGCTGCGGAGCCCGGACCAGCAAGCCACATTGGGTACGAATTCCTCGTCGGGTGTTTCTTCTAGCGCCGGCAGGTTCAATTCATCGGCACGATGCCGCAAGGCCCGATACTCCAGCCAGTGATTCCAGAATCCGATGGCGAGATAGACCGCGATCTGCAGCAGGATAGCTGCCGCGATCCAGAGTGCCAAGGCCAGCGAGGTCATCCCGGTTCCCTCCCTTTTTTCGTGTTTTTCGCCAGCCTACGCCGCTCCGGATCAACTGCAGGCTAACAACCACGGCACGCGCAGGCAGCCGCCGAACTATCGAGCGAGCGGGAGAACAAGGACCGAGCGCAAGCCGCCGAGCGGCGAATCAGCGAGCACGATCTGGCCGCCATACAGGCGTACCAGATCATCGACAATTGCCAGCCCGAGACCTGATCCCGGTACTTGCTCGTCGGCGCGAGCACCCCGACGGATGACGGCATTGCGCTGTTTGACGGCCAAGCCGGCGCCATCGTCGTCAACGACGATGCGTAGCTGATCGTCCTCGCTGCAGGTGCTGATTTCGACCCGATGCGAAGCCCATTTACAGGCGTTATCGAGCAAATTGCCCAGCATTTCCTGCAAATCCTGCGCTTCGCCGCGAAAACTCAGCGACGTCGACGCTGGCATTGCGGTCAACACCAGCTGTCGATCGGCATGGATACGCCGCATGGTCCGCGCCAGCCCCTCGATGATCGGCGATACCGGCGTGCGGGTACCGGGGATACGGGCGCTTGCCGCCGCCTGCGCCCGGGCCAGGTGGTAGTCCACCTGCCTTCTGGCGATGCCGACCTGATCCATCACCAGGCCGGAGAGTTCCCTGTCTTTGGTGTCCGGGCTCTGGGCGGCGTTGAACAGCACGGAGAGTGGTGTTTTCAACGCATGCGCGAGGTTGCCTGCCTGCGTGCGGGCGCGCTCGACGACTTCGGCGTTCTGCGCCAGGACGGTATTGAATTCGGCAACCAGGGGCATGATTTCCGCCGGAAATTCGCCATCCAGCCGCTGCATTTCGCCGCTGCGCACCTTGCCCAGCGCAGCGCGCAGCTTTTGCAGCGGCGCCAGTCCGACAAGAACCTGGACCATGGCGGCAATGACAAGGCCGGCCCCGAGGGCACCAAGCGCCAGCCACAGTGCGCCACTGAAGCGCGAGACCGGTTCGGACATCTGGCGCTCGTCGGCGGCGGCGATCAGGCGAAAGGTGCGTGGCTTGCCATCGGGGGTGTCGTCGATGCGCACGCTGCGTTCGATCACGCCAAGCACGCCGCCTTCCGGGCCGGTGACGCGGTGCCGGTGGAGTTCGCCGTCGGCCGGCGTATCCGCCGGCACGGTGAGTACATGATCCCACATCGAACGCGAGCGCAGCAGCCCGACGCCTGCGGCTGCGCCGCGATTGTTTTCATCATTGTCCTTATCGATGCGGTCGATCTGCCAGTAGCAGCCGGAATAGGGGCGGCTCAGGCGCGGGTCGCTCAGGGGCAGCGCGAGCACCGGGAGTCCGCGTGCATCCAGCGTGAGATTGGCGGTCAGCTGGTCGAGCTGCGTTTGCAGTTCGGCGTAAAACTGGGCTTCCACATGCCGGTGGAAGAGGTTGCTCAAGCCCCAGCCGGCAACGACGATCGATGCGGCGATCCAGACCAGGGTGCCGGACAGCAGGCGCAAGCGCAGCGAGCCTCGTGGCAAGGCAGATGCGCCATCCCTGGTCGCTGCAGCCGTCATTGCGGCGCGCTGAGACGATAACCCAGGCCACGCACGGTCTCGATCAGCCCTGGCGGCAGTTTCTTGCGCAGGCGGGCAATGAAGACCTCGACCGTGTTCGAGTCGCGATCGAAGTCCTGAGCGTAGATGTGCTCGACCAGATCGCTGCGCGAAACAACTTCGTCGCGGTGGTGCATCAGGTAGGTGAGCACCCGGTATTCGTGGCTGGTCAGCGTCAGCGCCTGGCCATCGACCGTGGCGCGGTTATTGCGGGTATCCAGGGTCAGCGGCCCGCAGATCAATTCAGCGCTGGCATGGCCGCCGGCACGGCGGATCAGCGCGCGTAGGCGGGCCAGCAGTTCTTCCATGTGGAAGGGCTTGGTCAGGTAATCGTCGGCGCCGGCGTCGATGCCGGCGACCTTCTCGTGCCAGCCATCGCGCGCCGTGAGGATCAGCACCGGCATCGTGCGACCGGCGCTGCGCCATTTCTTCAGGACGGTGATGCCGTCCATCTGCGGCAGCCCAAGATCGAGAATCACCGCGTCGTAAGGCTCCGTGTCGCCCAGGTAGTGGGCGTCCACCCCGTTTCCGGCAGCATCCACCGCGTAGCCCGCCGCCCCCAGACCGTCGGCCAGCTGTGCCTGCAGGGTTGGTTCGTCTTCAACAATCAGGATGCGCATCAGTGGTCTTCTCCGCCGCGTCGATTTCTTTGCTGTTCCCGTTCGCGCTCATGCCCGCCCGCGGCCTTTTTGCCAATGATGCTTCCATCGCGCGCATCCACCTTGAGTTTCATCAGCGCGCCGCCGCTGCGCAGCAGCTTGATCTTGTATATCCAGCGCTCCTGGCTGCTTTCACGCTCGCGCTCCAGTTCGACATCGACTACCTGCCCCGGATAGTCGCGTTCGACCCGTTCGAGGATGCTGCGCAGCGGCAGTACTTCGCCGGCTTCCACCGCCTGCCGGGCGCGGTCGTGATCCTCACTGGCCATGCTGGCGCCGCTGCCCATGACCAGACACAGCGCAAGAAGCGCACCTGCGGCCATGCCGCGGCAGCGGCAGCGGCCCGAGGGGCGATTGACGATGTTGTCCTGTTTCAGCATGCGCCAGTTATAGCCGGGAATTGATGAACGCAGGATGAACGCCGGGTTCAGCTGGCGTTCAGTCACCTGCCTGCACTATGGCTCCCATACCGCCAAACGCCAAACGAAAGCGACGAGAGACTCATGAGCAGAAAGATCACCGCCCCCCTGTTTGCCGCCAGCCTGGCCCTGATTGCTTCGGGCCCCAGCATCGCCGGGCCGCGCGAGGAACAACTGGACAAGTACGCCAGTGCTGCCAGGGCCGCCAACCCAGCCTTCGCCGGATTCTCCGCTGCGCGCGGCAAGACCTTGCACACCCAGGCCTTCGCCGGCGGCAAGCCGGCTACGCCGGCCTGCACCTCATGCCACGGCAACGACACGCGCGGCGCTGGCCGCAATCCCGCCGGCAAGACCATCGAGGCCATGGCGCTGTCGGCTTCGCCCTCACGTTACACCGACCCGGCGAAAGTCGAGAAGTGGTTCAAACGCAACTGCAACGAAGTGCTCGGTCGGGAATGCACGCCGCTGGAGAAAGGCGACTGGCTGACTTTTGTGATCAGCCAGTGAGCCACCCAACATTCAAGGAGCCGAACATGAAGATGCCCGCCCGCCCTCTGGCCCTCAGCCTGCTCGCCATTGCCTTCTCGGCGCTTGTTCTCGGCAGGGCACAGGCCGGTGGCAGCCACTATTTCCCGCCCGTTGCCGAACCGGTGGTCAGGGAAGAGTGCGGCAGCTGCCACATCGCCTTTGCCCCTTCAATGCTGCCGGCCAGTTCATGGAAGCGGATGATGGGCGAACTCAGAAATCACTTCGGTGACGATGCCACGGTTGATCCCGCGCTGGCAGCAAGGATTACCGAGTATCTGGTCAACCACGCGGCCGATACTGGTGGCCGGCGCTACAGCGACAAGTGGCTGCGCGGCGTGTCGACTACCAGCGCGCCGCTGCGCATCACCGAATTGCCGAAGTGGGTGAAGGAACACCGCAAGGTGCCGGACTGGGAGTGGAAGCACAAGGATGTGCGGACCAAGGCCAACTGTGCCGCCTGCCATACCGACGCCGAACTCGGTTACTACGACGAATGAACGGCATGTTCCATGAACGCCAGACATGCACAGATGCTTCAGGGCGCATTCAGTCAGAGCCTCGCACAATGAACGTGGATTTGTGGGCAGCAGGATGTCCGCCGAATCCAGCAAGCGCCGCTGTCGCGACGATCTCCCGCAGAGCGCCCCGCCAGCGCAACCGTCGGCCAGGTAATCGGCCTGCAACTTTTTCGAGCGAATCGCCATGAAACCACTACTCGCCAGTCTGCTTGCCCTGGTCGCCGCCGTCTGGGGCTGGGACGTGCTCAACACATCGTACCCGGCCAGCGCGCATCCGCTATGGATCAGCCGCCAGGAGGCGCTCTATCTGAGCGGCTATCTGTCGATCGCCCTGATGTCGCTGGCGATGTTCCTGGCTACCCGCCCGACCTGGCTGGAAGCACCGCTGGGCGGGATGGATCGTGTGTACCGCACCCACAAGTGGGCGGGCATTCTCGCGATTTCACTTGCCGCATTGCACTGGCTGATCGAGATGTCCGACGACATCCTGAAATCGACGATTGGCCGCGAGGGGCGCATCCCGAAGGAGAAGTTTGCCGGTCTGCTGAAAGTGCTGCGCGATCTGGCCGAAGACATCGGTGAGTGGGCGATCTACGCCGTGCTGATCATGCTGGTCATCACCCTGTGGAAGAAATTTCCGTACAAGGCGTGGCGTTGCCTGCACCGTGCCATGCCCGTGCTCTATCTGATGCTCGCCTTCCACGCGGCATTGCTGGCCCCCACGCATTACTGGGCGCAGCCGGCAGGCGTGCTGCTTGCCGCGTTGCTGGCCGTCGGGGTGTATGGCGCCTTTCGCTCGCTGCAGGGCGGCATTGGTCGTACGCGTCAAGCGGCCGGCGAGATCCTCGCGGTCGAGCAGCCATCGCCGGACATCACCACCGTACGCTGCCGCCTTGATCGCGGCTGGCGCGGTCACCACCCCGGCCAGTTCGCCTTTGTCACCTTCGACGAAAAAGAGGGGGCACACCCCTTCACCATCGCCAGTGCCGACCAGGGCGATCGGGTGATCCGCTTCGACATCAAGGCCCTCGGCGACTACACCGGCAGCCTTGCCGCTCGCCTGCAAGCAGGACAGGACATGCGTGTCGAAGGCCCCTACGGCCGCTTCGATCTTGCCCGCTGCAATCCGCATGCCCGTCAGATCTGGATCGCGGGCGGCATCGGCGTGACGCCTTTTCTTGCCTGGCTGGAGTCGCTCCAGTCGGCACCGGCACAAGCACCGGAGGCTGACCTGCACTACTGTACCCGTGATCAGGCCAGGGATGCTTTCGTGCCGCGCCTTGAGCGCCTGTGCGCGACGCTGCCCCGCATTCGCCTGCATGTGCATGGTGCACGTCAGGGTGCGAGCCTGACGGCGGAATCGCTGAGCCGTTCGCTTGGCAGCGAGAAGCAGGCCGAGGTCTGGTTCTGCGGTCCCAGCGGGCTCGCCGACGCCCTGCGCAACGGGCTCGACAGGCTCGGCAGGCGACTGCGCTTCCATCAGGAAGCCTTCGAGATGCGCTGAACTGCTTTTCACCGGTGGATGGCTGCATTCCGCATCCGACACCGGAAGCTGCAGTCCGAGAGGAGATTGAATCGACGCAACCGAATGCCCTGCTGCTCCTCGCCGCCGTGTCGCTATCCACGGGCGTTGCCGGAACATCCTTCGCAGCTGGGTCTCGGGAGCAACGAAAGCCCCGGATCTAGTCTCAGTGTCCGGACTGCTCGCCGCGCAGCGCCCGGCCAAGGCGCCAGAGTAGCCAGGCCATGGCGAGGGTGGCCAGGCCCCAGAGACTCTCGACCGGCTGCCGGACGACGGCACTCAAGGCCATCCACAGGACGCCGAGCAGGAAGGTCGCTGGTGCCAGGGGCCAGCCGACGACCCTGAGTTGAGCGCCTTCGCGCAGCCTGATCCGGATCAGGCCGACGACGGTGGCGGCAGCGCAGAGATTCAGGGTGAAGCCGATGTAGGTCAGCAGGCTCTTGAAGCTGGCGCTCCACATCAGCGCCAGCGCCAGCGTGCACTGCATGGCGATCGCCAGCCGCGGCACGCCGGCCTGCGCCCGGAACAGGCGCGGCAGCTCGCCGTCGGTCGCCATGCGGGCATAGACCCGCGACCCGGCGACGGTCATCGCCGAGACCGATGCGGCCAGGACCAGGGCGATCAGCGCCGTCAGGGTATCGGCCCAGAGCGCACCGCCCAGCGCCTGCGCGGCGAGGCGGCCGATCTCCGCCTGGCCGGCGAGTTCCTCCCACGGCGCCGCAAACACGAAGGCAGCGTTCAGAGCCAGGTAGAGACCGGTTACCAAGGCGGTACCGATCAGCAGGGAGCGCGGCAGGTTACGCTCGGCATCACGCACCTCGCCGGCAACATAGACGGCGGCATTCCAGCCGTAGTAGCTGAACGATACCCAGATGAGGCCGACGGCAAAGCCGGCGGCGCTGCTGCTGTCCGGTGTCGGGCGAGTCAGCACCTCGGCCGGCAGGCGCGCCAGGGCGAGGACGGCGAAGGCGCCAATCAGCAGCATCTCGAGCGCAACCGTCAGATTGTGCAGGCGGGCACCGCCCTCCATGCGCAGCGCGTGGATCAGGGCCAAGCCGCATAGCAGCCCGCTGCCCAGCCATTGCGGCGAGCTGCCTGGCAACCAGTCGCGGGTATATTCTCCGAAGGCGAGTGCCGCGGCGGCGAGCGGGGCGGCGAAGCCGACGACGATCGATATCCAGCCCGCCATAGCGCCCGCGGCCGGGTGCAGGGTGCGCGAGAGAAAGAGGTATTCGCCGCCGGACTCGGGCAGTCGACGAGCCAGCGCGCCATAGCAGAGGGCGCCACAGGCGGCCAGCCCGCCGCCGACCAGCCAGGCGAGCAGCACCAGCCAGGGCGACTGCAGATCCGCCAGCAGGAAGCCGCTGGTGGTGAAGACGCCGCTACCGACCATGCTTGCCACCACCAGCGTCGTTGCCGAGAACAGGCCGAGCCGGCGGGTGGCGACCGGGGCGTTCACCTTTTCGTGCCTTCAGCGGCACCGGTCATCGGTACGAAGCGCACCGGCAGGATGGCTTCGCGCTCCAGCCTGTCGCCGCGTTTTCTCAGCAGGAACAGCTTCTGATCATCCCGTTCGCCAACCGGGATGACCATTCGGCCACCCTCCTTGAGCTGGTCGACGAGAGGCTGTGGCACGTGGTCGGGCGCGCAGGTGACGATGATGGCATCGAAAGGCGCCGCCTCGGGCCAGCCCTGGTAACCATCGCCATGGCGCACGCTGACGTTGCGGTAACCGAGTCGCGCCAGATCGCTCGTGGCCCGCTTGGCCAGCGGCTCGACGATCTCGATGCTATAGACCTCGCGCACCAGACCGGACAGGATGGCTGCCTGATAGCCCGACCCGGTGCCGATTTCGAGTACCCGGTCGGTTTCCCGCAGCACCAGCTTCTCGGTCATGAAAGCGACCACGTAGGGCTGGGAAATGGTCTGGCCGTAGCCGATCGGTAGCGGTTGGTCCTCATAGGCGTGCCGCTTCATGGCCGCGGGCACGAACTCGTGCCGTGGTACCGTGGCCATTACCTGCAGGACCGCCGGGTGGGTGATGCCGCGTGACGATGGGATCAGCTGCTGCTCGACCATACGCTTTTGCGCGGCCGCGTAGTCAATGTCGGCAGCTGCCACAGGGGCGCCGGCAACTGGCGCGACCAGTCCCGACAATAGCGTCAGCAGCGCGCCCGTCAGGCCAGCCGCTCGCCGTTCTGTTTTCGGGGAAGGTATGGCTACGGGGCTCGAGGCAGGGTCATGATCGGCGGGCATCAGTTTCTCCGGAGTATTTGAGCAGAGGGGTGGGCCGGTCAGCGGCGGTTGAGCCGGGCAGGGTGCGCAGGCATCCAGGCCCGGCACCTTCTCCGTGCTCGGCACGACGAGCACCGGCAGGCGCCAGGCGAGGCGCGCCTTGCTGCACTGGGCGTCGCCTGGCTGGACCTCACGGCATGGTGACGGGCGTTGGCGGTACACGGCGCAAGTCGCGCAGTGCCCGACCTCGCCCTGCAAAGCCTGGCAGCGCGGTGACGCGGCATTGGTTCCGGCCATGCAGGCGTACCAGGGTGAAAGCTGCTCGACCACGGTTTCGGGCAAGCCAAAGGCATCGGCCTCGGCCCAGTAGAACGATACCCGAAAACTTGCGCAGCAGGCGCCGCAGTCGCGGCAGTCGAAGCGGCTGGCAGCGGCGGTGGGTTCGGCATCGACAATGGCGGCTGGGTGCGTGCCTGGCATCAGTGGCCTCGTGTGTTTGTCGGCATGGATTGCTCAGCGCGCCGGCTCGAGGCGCGCGATGACGCCGCGTGGACTGTCGGTCAACAGGTAGATGAAGCCGTCAGGTCCGTTGCGTACATCACGAATGCGTCCGATGTCTGCCTTGAGCAATTGTTCCTGACGGACGACGCGCGAACCCTCAAGCTTCAAGCGGACCAGCATCTGGTCGCGCAGGGCGCCGACGAAGAGATCGCCACGCCATGCCGGGAAGCGGTCGCCGGTGTAGAAAGCCATTCCCGAGGGCGCAATCGACGGTGTCCATTGGTGCACGGGCTGGGACATGCCGGGCTTTGCCGTTCCCTCGCCGATCTGTGTTCCGGTACCGTAGTTCCTGCCGAAGGTAATCACCGGCCAGCCATAGTTGAGCCCGGCGCGGATGATGTTGATCTCGTCGCCGCCTTGCGGGCCATGTTCGTGCGTCCATAGCTCGCCCGTTTTGGGGTGCAGGGCGGCGCCCTGGATATTGCGGTTGCCGATCGTGAACTTTTCCGGCAGAGCGCCGGGTTGCTGCACAAACGGATTGTCGACCGGGATCCGCCCGTCGTCATGCAGGCGGATCACCGACCCGGCGTGGTCGTCAAGGCGCTGTGCCCGCTGTTGGTCACCGCGATCGCCGAGGGTGATGAACAGAAAGCCCTGCCGATCGAACACCAGGCGCGAGCCGAAGTGGCGTCCGCCGTTCGACTTGGGGAGCATCCGGAACAAAACCTGCACGTCGCCGAGCGTCTTTCCCTTCAGCCGGGCACGCAGCACCTCGGTGCCGTAGCCGCCTTTTCCTTCGGCGACGTAGGAGAGATAGATCCAGCCGTTGTCACGAAATCCGGGGTGCAAGGCCACATCGAGCAGCCCGCCCTGGCCGACCGCGGCGACCGGTGGCAGTCCACGCACGGGTTCCGGATCGAGCCGGCCATCGGCATCGATCAGCCGCAAGCGGCCCGGGCGCTCGCTGACCAGCATTCGTCGGTCAGGCAAAAAGGCGAGGCTCCAGGGGTGTTCGAGACCTTCGGTGAGAATCGTCAGCCGGACGCGCTGCCCTTCGCTTTCGAAAACCTGGGCGAAGGCGGTCAGGGGCCAGAGGGCGCAAAGCAGCAGCCATCCACCAAAGAGCAGCCAATGATCTGGCAGGATGAACTGCGTCGGTAGGTGCTGAGAACGGTCTTCCTGCATGGGGACTCCTCGCCTGAAGCGTGCGCTGCGACCACTTCCAGTGCTGCAGCCGCAAGTATCCGGCGATGATCGCCGGTGTTCAAGTCGGGTAAAATGCGCCAGGAAGAAAATCCGTGCCGGAAGCCGACGGTCTATTGTCTGGACTCGGCTTCAGGGCCATTCTTGCAGCGATCATCACCCATCCATGCATCACCCATCCATGACAGGTCAAACCCATATGAATAGCCATCCCTCTGATTTACTGCCGCTGGACCAGGAAGGTGCAGGATTGATCCTGACTCCGTGCCCGGGAACCAGGGGCGTGCAGACAACGACTGCGCTCGAACAACTCCAGGTGGCCGGCGCCGATGCGCTGATCACGCTGATGCCGGCAGCTGAAATGGCGAGCAATGCGGTGACCGACCTCGGGCAGCTTTGTGCGCAGAGAGGTCTGCAGTGGTTTCATCTGCCGATCGAGGATGAGCATGCCCCCAAGGCGGATTTCGACGCAGTCTGGCAGACACAGCGGCCGGCGGTCCATCGACTGCTGGACGCCGGCAAGAAGATTGCGATCCATTGCAAGGGCGGTTCAGGCCGTACCGGATTGATGGCGGCGCAGATCCTGGTCGAACGTGGCTGGCCAAAAGATGAAGCGACACGCGCTGTCAAGGCGCTGCGACCGAACGCGCTGAGCCTGGCCGTGCATCAGGATTACCTGGCCGGGCTGCCTGCGCCTTCGGCCGGCGGATAAGCGGCGGTCGTGCGCTGGGCGAATTTCTGCGTCACTTAGAGATCAGCGCGTCGAGGGTCCGCCATGCGAGGCGCACATTCTCGACGTCTATGTTTCAGGCAGTATGGGGAGAAACGGATGAAACGATTGCTTGGCTGCCTTTTGCTGGCGGCGGTGCCCGTGCTTGCTCCTGCCGGTGACGTCCAGGTAAACGTGGGCAACATCAGGGTGGAGACCGGCGGTACGACGATCAGCTTTGGCGAACGCGACAGGCGCGGTTACTACTGGGACGGAAGAGTCTGGCGAGACCCCGCTTACTGGGAGAAGCACCATGGCAAGGGGCAGGGCCACGGCAATGGCTACCACTGCCCGCCGGGTCAGGCCAAGAAGGGCAATTGCCGGCCCCACCAGGTCACCCCTTACAGGTGACCGCCTGACTGGCTGATCCGTACACCGCCGCTCCAGCGCGGCAGGTGCCGCATCACGCCTGCGCGGAAAAGCGGGGACGGCCGGCCTGGCGAAGGCTGCTGGAGCGATTGAAGGCGCCGGATTGCAGGATGGAAATGAAGAGCCGGTCGTCCTCGGCGATGTGACGCTCGAACCAGTATTCGCAGTAGCGCAGGAAGGAGTGGGCGTCGCGCGCCTTGCTGCGGACCTCGGTCAAAGCGCGGCGCAGCATGCGAAGAGTGTCCTCGTGGATTTTCGTGTGCTCGGCGAACTCCAGGCCCGCTTCCTCGGCGATCCGCTCTTCCGTGGCGAAATGCATTGCGAAGTATTCGAACAGTGCATCGAACTCATCAATCGGGACGTAGCTGTTTTCGAAACAGGCGGTCTTGAGCGATTCGATACGGTGGAATATTTCCTCGTGCTGAGCATCTATTTCGGGCAAATCGACTAACAGCGCTTCCGGCAGCCAGCCGGCAAAATTGATCTCCATGGCAAGTCTCCTCTGGAAATGACAGGGCCTTTCTTATTATTCACGCAGTATAGAAAGAAGACCTGAAAAATTCCACAGAAATCAAAGTTAAGTCAGGAAAATATCGTTGGAAGCTGTGTTTCCACGTGAGGGGTGGGCAACGGGCAGCGTGCACCTTCGCTTCCTGCCTCGGCGGCCGAGTTAACGAACAAATAGCCAGAGGTAGCCCAGCAGGCCAACGACGCCGAGAAACGGCAAGGACCAGGCGTGGAAGCTCAGCCAGGCACGTCGGTCGCCCAGCAGACGCAGTGCGATCAGATTGGCCAGAGATCCGATCAGGAAGCCGAAGCCGCCAACGTTAACCGCCCAGGCAATCACGCGCCAGTCCTGGCTGCAGCAGCGCCAGATGGCGCTCGCTGTGCATGCGCGTGATGACCTGGTAAGCCACGTGCTGCAGGAAGCCGCTTTCCTCGAGCCCGGTCGTCAGGAGCAGCAGACCGGCGAGCGCGGCAATGGTTGGCCAGTCCACGTGTTGAGGGTAGGTCGCAATCGCGTCGGGGTCGAACAGGCTCAGGCCGAAGCAGAGCAGAACCAGAAGCAGAAGCAGACGATCGCGCTGCAGGTGGGCAGCGATTTCGGCAGGGATCAGCAGCAGGCGTCTCATCGCGGTCTCTCGGGGCTGGGCGCGAATTGTACGTCGGTTATGTGGGCACCGGCCCGGACAGTGCTGCCGGCTTGCTCGCGGGTTGTACGTGGACCATCAACGCAGGAAGCTGCGGTGGTAGCCGTCCACGCGATGGACTAGAATGGTCCGGTGGGCTGCGCAGAACTTCACCTCTTGATCAAACGAAAGGAATGACCATGGCACGCATCGAGAAGGACTTTCTGGGTGAGAAGGAACTGCCGGACAACGCGTATTATGGTGTGCAGACGCTGCGTGGGCGGGAGAACTTTCACATCACCGGCATCCCGATGTCGGCAGAGCCCTATTTCGTCAAGGCCTTCGGCTATGTCAAGAAGGCAGCCGCTTTGGCCAATCGCGATCTCGGCGTGCTCGATGCAAGGGTGGCCGATGCCATTGTCGGCGCCTGCGACCGGCTGATCGCCGGCGAGATGTGCGACCAGTTCGTGACCGATTTCATCCAGGGGGGTGCGGGTACCTCGACCAACATGAACGCCAACGAGGTGATTGCCAACCTGGCGCTGGAAAGTCTCGGCCACCGGAAAGGCGAATACCAGTACGTCAACCCGAATGACCATGTCAATTACGGGCAATCGACCAACGACATCTATCCGACGGCGTTCCGGCTGGCACTGATCCTTCGCCTGGCCAGCTACATGGACGCACTGCGGCGGCTGCAGGATGCCTTCTACGCCAAGGGCAAGACGTTCGAGAAGGTTCTCAAGATGGGCCGCACGCACCTGCAGGATGCGGTTCCGATGTCACTCGGGCAGGAGTTCCACGGCTGGGGTACGACCATCGGCGAGGAAGTCAGCCGTATTGCCGAGGTGCGCCAGTTGCTGCACGAGATCAATCTTGGCGCCACTGCCATCGGCACCTCGGTCACGGCTGCGCCGGGTTACCCCGAACTGGTCACCGGCTACCTGTCCGAACTGACGGGGACCCGATTCATCCTTGCCGGTGACCTGGTCGAGGCGACCTCGGATACCGGCGCCTATGTGCAGTTGTCGGGCGTGCTCAAGCGGACGTCGGCCAAGCTGACGAAGATCTGCAACGACATCCGCCTGCTGGCCTCGGGGCCGCGGTGCGGCTTCAACGAGATCAACCTGCCGCAGATGCAACCCGGCTCATCGATCATGCCGGGCAAGGTCAATCCGGTGATTCCCGAGGTGGTCAACCAGACCAGCTTCCTGGTGATCGGACTCGACCTGACCGTGACTCTGGCCGCGTCGGCCGGGCAGCTGCAGCTCAACGTGATGGAGCCGGTGATCACCTTCGCACTGTTTACCTCGATTTTCACCATGGAGAATGCGGTCAACAGCCTGCGGGTGAACTGCGTTCAGGGGATCAGCGCCAACGTCGAGCACGCGCGGGAGATGGTGCTCAACTCGCTCGGAATCGTCACCGTGCTGAAGCCGACATTGGGTTACAAGCAGTGTGCGGAGATCGCGCGCGAGGGCTACGAAACCGGCAAGTCTCTGCACCAGATCGTGGTCAGCGAGCGCGGACTGATGACGCAGGCGCAGTGGGACGAGGTCTTTTCGTTCGAGAACCTGATCAGTCCGCAGTCTGAGTAGCCGTTTCCTTGCGGCGGTTTCCCGCTGCCTCGAGTTGTCCGGGGGTGGCCCTGATGGTCAGCCCCTCGCTGGTCTTTGCCGGAGAACAGATATCATGAGCATGGCGATCTTCCTGCAGTTCGGGGTGGTCCTCGCGGCGATCTGGATGGGCGCACGCTACAGCGGCGTCGGACTTGGCCTGTGGGGTGCGGTCGGGCTGCTGGTGCTGGTCGTCGGCTTTGGTGTCACGCCGACGTCGCCGCCAATCGACGTGATGCTGATCATCCTGGCGGTGATCATGGCCGCCTCGGTGATGGATGCGGCCGGCGGTATCGATTTCCTGGTCCGCCTGGCTGAACGGATCATTCGCGCCAACCCGAAGTACGTGACGATTGTTGCCCCGCTGACGACCTGGAGTTTCAGCTTCGTCGCCGGCACCGGGCACATCGTCTATCCGCTCTTGCCGGTGATCTACGAAACCGCGCACCAGAGCGGCATCCGTCCCGAGCGGCCGATGGCAATCGCCACCATTGCCTCGCAGCAGGCGATCACGGCCAGCCCGGTGGCGGCAGCGACTGCGGCGATGATCGGGCTGTTTGCCGAGAAGGGAATGACCCAGTGGGGTCTGCCCGAAATCCTGATGATCTGTGTTCCCGCCACACTGACCGGCGTCCTGGTGGCGGCGATCGTCTCGATGTTTCTCGGCAAGGACCTGAAGGACGATCCCGAGTATCAGGCGCGCCTGGAAGCGGGGCAGATTCCGACACCCAAGGCCGCGGCTGATCGGCCCCCCCTGAAGCCGGCGGCCAGACTGTCAGCCTATCTCTTTCTGGCCGGCGTGGCGCTGGTGGTGCTGTTCGGCTTCTTCCCCGAGTTGCGCAGGCTGCCGGGTGCCAAGACCCCGCTCGGCATGCCGATCGTGATCGAAATCGTGATGATGGCGGTGGCGGCGATCATGCTGATGGCGACCCGTGTGAACGTCGACGAAGTGCCGAAGACGGCGACTCTGCGCGCGGGGGTGGTGGCGGTAATCGGGATTTTCGGCCTGGCCTGGCTCGGTGACAGCTTCATCGCCGCGCACAAGGACGTCATCGTTCCGGCCATCGGCCACTGGGCCGAGGCGGCACCGTGGACCTTCGCCTTCGGCCTCTTCTTTGCGTCGGTGCTGCTCTACAGCCAGGCCGCGACGACGCGGGCACTGATGCCGCTCGGCATTGCCCTGGGCATCCCGCCGCAATTCCTGATCGCGATGTTCCCGTCGGTCAATGGCTACTTCTTCATCCCGACCTACGGCTCACTGATTGCCGCGATCAACTTTGACCTTTCGGGAACGACGAAGATCGGCAAGTACGTGCTCAACCATTCCTTCATGATTCCCGGTCTGGTGGCGACCGTGGTGGCGGTCACTACCGGCCTGCTGCTGGCGCGAGTGATGTTCTGACCGCGCAGTCGGCGCAGCAGGCCGGTCATCATCGACCCGGCGAGGGCGCGCCTGCGCGGCCGTTCCGGCTTAGCGGCGGCTGACGCTGAGCGTCACGTGACCCCGGTTGTTGGCGTAGAACTTCCAGGCATCGTTGGCGTAGCAGTAGAGATAGCCCGAGCGCTTCGGCGTCAATCGGAGTCCTTTGCCGATGACGAAAGTCTCGCCTTCGATTGGCGTGCCACTGGCATCCATGTTTGGCTGGTTGGCGATCATGCCGATCAGGGCAAACCATGGGGCATCCTCGCAGCGGCGCGAGCCCCACCAGTCTGCACCGTGCTTGTCGGTCAGTCGCTTGTAGATTTGCTCGGCCTCGCCGAGCGCGTTGCCGAACAGGTAGGCCACTTCGCCGATTTTGAACTTGCCGTCGCGCGCCCCCCCCGGACCACAGGCGATGTTGCTGTCCAGCCATTCACCGCTGGCAGAGAGGTCATAGCTCACCCCGGCTTCAAGATGGAGCCCGCTGGCATTCCAGTGCTGGCGGGCGTATACGGCGACGCTGGCCGAGTCGCCGGCGGCGAGCACGCGGGTTGGCCAGTACGGCGCCTGGGTCAGCGGTGGCACCTGATGCCGCTCCCACACCTGTGGCGCCAGTTCGCTGCCGACGCTGCCTGCAGCGACGCAGGGGGTGGCGCGCGGCAGGGTGCGCAGATGCTTCCAGATGCCTGTCGCCGAGTCATGCAAGAGACCGCGCGGGTCAGGGGCCAGTTGGCTGGCAAGCAATGGATTGATGCGCAGGCCGAGCGCCGTCGCTTCGTCGATCATCCACTGCAGCGCGCCATCGGAGAGGCCGCACTCGGCGTAGCCGCCACCGACGTCGCTGTGCGTGCCGGCAAACCAGAGCTGCAACAGGCTGCCGTCGGCCGGGCGCTGGCCACCGGTCCACAGCGTCGGCGCGAAACTTCCCCGTTGTTCGTCCATCGCCAGCGCATGCCGCCCATGGCGGACCAGGGCGCTTAGTTCGGCGTCGTGAAAGCGGTAGTTGCGTGGGTTGTCGAGCAACTGGTCGAGGAGAACCAGATCATCGGGGACCCCGAGCGAGCCGACGGTATCCCAGACGCCGATCAGGTGAATGCCCACCCTGTCGTCTGGCAGGTCGCCGCGCAGGAAACTGTAGCCGGCACTCCATTTGGCCGGCGCTTCGCGTTTCCGGTAGCCGCGGTCGTAGGCTCGCTGAATCGCATTCCAGGCCTGCTGGTCGCTTTTCCCGCTGAGGTCGAGCAGGCCGCAGCGGGCAACGAAGCCGCCCAGGCTGCGCACGGTGTAGGCGCCGCGGCTGAAGCCGAAGAGGTAGATCAGGTCGCCGCTTTGGTAGTGATCGCACAGCCAGCGGTAAGCGCTGAGGATGTTTCGGGTCAGACCCAGGCCGATGCCACCACCGAGTACTCGTTCGAGGAGCGTGCCCTCCGCACCGACACCCGGGTGGTAGTAGGTGAGCTGCCGATCGTCGGCGACGCAGAGGTTGTGGAGCTTGACGACGTTGGTCGGGCAGGGCAGGACGGCCATCTCCTGCTCCGGGGTGCACCATGTTCCATCACTGCAGACAACGAGATTGCGCGGCATGACTTTATTTTCCATGGGTTGAAAAGGGTGTCGGCAGAAGAGAATGTGGGTTTCCGATCGTGGCCGCCGCCGCGCTGTCAGTCGCTGCAGGTGGCAAGTCGAAGCGGAAGCAGGTGAACTCGGTGGCGGGTCGCGGCCGGCTGAAGAGGTAACCCTGGACTTCCGGGCAACCATGCGACTCAAGGAAGTACAACTGTTCGACGGTCTCGACCCCCTCGGCAATGACCTCCATCTTCAGGCTCTCGGCCATCGCGACGATGGCGCGCACAATCGCTGCATCATTGGCGTCGGTCGTCAGGTCACGCACGAAGGAACGGTCTATCTTGAGGCGGGTGACCGGGAAGCGCTTGAGGTAAGCGAGGCTCGAATAGCCGGTGCCGAAATCGTCGATGGTCATCCGGATGCCGTGTCTTGCAAGCGAGTGCAGCAATGTGATGGCGGTGACCGTATCGGCCATCAGCATGCTCTCGGTGAGTTCGAGTTCGAGGGTCGACGGCGGCAACTGCCATGCGGCCAGGGTGGTGTCGATCTGGTGGCAGAGGTCGGCTTGCTGCAACTGCCGCGCCGACAGGTTCACGCCGACGCGCAGGCTGGTGTGTCCGGCATCCCGCCAGCACCGCGCCTGGCGGCAGGCCGCATTCAGCACCCATTGACCGATGCTGACGATGAGACCGGTTTCCTCGGCGATCGGGATGAAGCGATCGGGCGCTATGAGACCACGCTGCGGGTGGCGCCAGCGGAGCAATGCCTCCATACCGGTGACCTCGCCGCTGCGGCAATTGACCTGCGGTTGGTAGAAAAGCTCGAACTCGTCGCGCTCGATCGCGGAGTGCAGGTCGTGCTCGAGCGAAGCCCGCTCCTGAATCACCAGGTTCATTGCCGGCGTGAAGAACTGGAAATTGTTGCGACCGCGCTCCTTGGCGTGATACATCGCCGTGTCGGCGTTGCGCAGCAGGGTCGCTGCGTCCTCACCGTCATCCGGATAGACGCTGATGCCGATGCTGGGCGTGACGTGCAGCGGCCGTTCGTCGATCAGCTGTGGCGAGGAGACGACTTCTAGCACCTTCCTGGCCAAAGTCGCCGCGCTTGCGACGTCGGTGAGTCCGGGAACAACGAGGATGAACTCGTCGCCCCCGAGCCGTGCAACGGTTTCGGTGTCGCGCAGTACCCCGGTCAGGAGTTCTGCGATGCGTGCGAGCAGACGGTCGCCGGTGTCATGACCGAGCGTGTCGTTGATCAGCTTGAAGCGGTCAAGGTCGAGGAAAAACACCGCCGTGTGGTCCGCGTTGCGCCTGGACCTGGATATTGCCTGCCGGATCCGGTCGTCGAGCAGCATTCGGTTCGGCAGTCTGGTCAACGGATCGTGGTGGGCGAGGAAGTGGATATGCTCTTCGGAGCGCTTGCGTTCGGTGATGTCGTAGAAGCTGCCGATGTAGTGCGTCACTGCGCCGTCCCCGTTCCTGACGGCGGTGATCGTCAGCCAGGCCGGAAAGACCTCGCCATTCTTGCGCCGGTTCCAGATCTCGCCGCGCCAGACGCCGCGGACCGTGATGCAGTTCCACATTTCGCGATAGAAGCCGGCACGCTGGCGCCCGGAGGAAAACAGCTTCGGTGTCTGGCCGATGATTTCGTCGCTGGTATAGCCGGTGATCGCGGTCAGCGCCGGGTTGGTCGAGACGATTCGCTGGTCGGCAGCGGCAATACAGATACCTGAAGTGCTCGCCGAGAATACGCTGGCAGCCAGTCGTTGCGCGTCTTCGGCACGACGTTGATTGACGATTCGCCAGATGTCCTGGCCGATCAGGCGCGCGGTCTCTGTCTCTTGCTGGCTGTATGGCGCTGTTTTGTTGCCGACGCCGAGCAGCATGCGGCCGACACCCCCTTCTATCACCGGCACGCTGATCATGCGCTCGATCCCGGCAATTCCAGTCAGAGCTCTGTCGACGCCTGCCCGAGGCGGATCACAAAGGATGGCCGTGCGCTTCTCCAGGGCCTCGGCCCAGATGCCCTGCAGAGCGACCGTCGCCAGCGGGTCAGCTTGCGCGGCGGGGATACCTCGGCACGCGTCGCGCGACCAGGTGACCGATTCGAAGGTGCGCAGGTCCGCGTTGACGAAACACAAGAACGATGTCTGGCTGCCGGTCAGTCGCTCGGCCACTTCGAGCCCGTGCTGAAGGAACGACGCTTCGTCCATCTGTTCGGCAGCCTTGGGTAACTCGAGCATGGCCAGCGCACGTTCGGCCTGGTGTTTGATTAGCGCTTCGGCCTGCGACCTTGCCTGTTCAAGGCGCTGGCGCTCCGTGATGTCGATGAGGATGCAATGGGTGCGCGCCTGCCCGTGAGGTCCGTGGTGGACGCGGCCGTTGATCAGGACTGTGAGCGCCTTTCCGTCCTTCTGCCGGAGGTGGCACATCAGTTCGTCGATTCGCCCGTCGGCGATGAACTGCGGGAAGGTCTCGACCAGGACCGGTAAGGATCGCTGGTCAAGGAAATCGGTGATCGGGCGACCAATGACCTCGTCGCGGCGGTAAGCCAGCAGCGCCAGCCAGGCGTCATTGACCTCGACCAGCCGGAGGCTTTTCGCATCGATTGACTGATAGGCCAGCGGTGCGTCGCTGAACAGGGCGCGATAGCGCTCCTCGGAGTCGGCCAGCGCGACCTCGCGGTCGAGGATGGCGTTGGCCATGCGGCGCATGCTCAGCGCGAGATTCGCCAGCTCGAGTGCTCGCGACGACGGCAGGGGCGCTGCGTAGTCGCCGTCGGCAATCGCCTGGACGTGGCGGCTGAAGTCGGCTACCCGTCGCACCAGCGCCTGACCATAAAGGTAGGCGCTGAGCAGGGCCAGAGCGAAGGCGGCTGCCACCCCGGCAGCGATGGCCCGCAAGGTCGAGTGCATGGTGGCGAAGGCAGATTCGGTCGGCTGGGCGACCAGCGTCAGCCAGCCGGAGGCGCCAATCGGCGTTACCGTCCCGATGTATTCGCGCCCGGCGAGCGAGAAGTGCCCGGTTTCGAAGCGACCAGCGAGCCCGGCCTGCACCAGCGGCAGGTAGCCAAGGTTTTCCTGGCGCGTAGCCGCACCGGCATCCGGGTGCGCCACGACCTGGCCCAGGCGATCGAGAATGATCGGCAGCACGGTGGCCGCCTCACCGAGTTCGGCAATGTGGTCAGACAGTCGTTCGAGGTCGATTTCGCCCACCAGCGTCCAGTGCTCTGGCGTCGTCAGCGCGGCCTGGCCGCGCAGCGGCACGGTGGCGGCGACGACGATCTTGCCGCGCTGCGACAGATAGCTGTCCGACCAGCGCACGGAGCCGGCAGGCCGCACCGCCCTGACAAAGCCGCGCGCCGAGAAGTCGAGTCCCAACAGCTCGTGGCGACGTTGCCGCCGGTCCAGTGGCAGGCCGACATCGACGACCCGTGCACTGGCATCGAGGACGTAGAGCGCGTCGAGTGGCGCGTGCGCGTGGGTCAGGGTATCGATGATGACGCGAGTGCGCTCGGGGGTGGCGCGGGGCTGGGCTTCGATCTCGGCGGCCACTCGCTCCAGTGCCGCTGCCGAGCCGCGCAGGAAATCGTCAACCTGCCGCGATAGCGCCACCCCGAGGGTTCTGTTGCTGTTCGCGACCTGATCGTTCAGGCGCGGCAGCAAGACGCCAAGCAAGACGGCCACCACGGCCACGATGGCCACTCCGACCACGGCGGAGAGACCCAGCGTGAGCCAGAAGCGAAGAGATCGAGCCATGCCGCGGATACTAATACAAAACGGCACTTGAACTCGTTACCTGTACTCGGCCACTCCCTGGCACTTGATCCGTGAAAGCTAGCGCAGGGACCTGAACTCCCCGTCGCGGATGACTGACAGAAAGGTGTCCCGCCGGGTGTCGCCATGCGCGTCGAAGCGGATCGGCGATTGCGCGCCGGCATACTCGCCGTGGGCAAGGATCGCCTCTTTGAGCGTCTGGCCGCTCGACTGGCCGGCAAGCGCGTCAAGTGCGACATTGGTCGCGTCAAAAGCGGTGAGTCCGGCGAAACCCGGTTCCTGGGCGAAGCGTTGGCGATAGGCGTGGCGGAACGAGAGGTAGGCCGCCGCCTTGCTCTCGCGGTCAACGTACTGGGCGACGACCAGACCCTCCACCGCCTTGCCGCCCAGTTCGAGCAAACGTTCGGTTGCTGCCCACTCGGCCGTGCCAAGGCGGACGGACGCGTTACGCATGCGAATCTGCTGCACGAGCAGGCCGGTGTCGACCGAGTTGGCGATGATCATCACGCCATCAGGTTTCCTGGCGAGGACCTTGGTTGCCAGGGCTGCCAGTGAATCACTCGAATCGAAGCCAAGCTCAGCGACGATGCTGCCCCCCATGGCTGCGAACGCCTTCCGGAAATCCCCAGCCCAGCTCTCGCTGTAGGCCTTGTTGCGCAGATCACAGACCAGCGCTACGCGACGCAGGCCTTGCTCAACGAAGTGGTACTCTGCCGACTTCAAGACATGCGTCGCGGTGGGGGCGACGACGCGGAAAAACTGGTCGTCGATACCGGTCAGTGCATTGGTGGTGACGGTCGGGGCGATCAGCGGGATCCCGGCGGCATTGATCTCGGGCACTACCACCATCGCCATGGCGCTGGTCATCGGCCCGATGATCACCGGGACCTGGCGCGCCAGCAGGCGCGCGACGGCCTGCCTGGCCACCTCGGTGTCCTGCTGGTCATCCTCCGCGATCAACTCGACCCGCCGACCCTTGATCCCGCCCTGCTGGTTGCGCATCTCGACCGCCAGGATGGCGCCGTTGCGACCGCCAATTCCAAGGTCGGCGACACGCCCCGAGAGACCACCGAGGAAGCCGATGCGCAGCGGTTCGGGCGGCGTGCAGGCAATCATGCCGGAGGCGAGTGTGACCAGGATTGCGACCCTCAGCAGCCAGGTGGGCGGGACGCGGATCACCGCAATCGTTATCGGGAGCAGCATGCGAACCTCCAGGAGCAAGTCGTCCAGCCTGGCAGTCGCGGCAGGGCCCGATCGCCACACGGGTCGAGTATAAGCCAGGACGCTGGTCATGACGGGGCGCCTCCTCAGCCTTACCCTACTGAGCATGGTTCTCAACGTCGGCGCTGCTTTTCTCGGGTCAGGCGGGGAAAAGCAAAATAAGCGTGGAAAAGTAGCAGTCAATGGCCTTCAAGCGATTGAAGTGTCTGGCATATCGGCGCTATTATCCTAGATACCGTCGATCGTCGATCCGACGTCAAATTTGTTGTCACAGGACATTCCCCACTGGAGAGAAATAGATGGACAAGAGAACTCCGCCGCCTGCACCAGGCACCGACAGCACTACGGCGGGAGCAGCAGAGCCCACCGATGATGCCGAGTCCCCGGTTGCCAAGCCGGCGGGACGAGCACCGCGGGCACGCGCTTCCGCCTCGACGCGTGCCGCGCAGCCGCGTAGGGCATCGGCGGGTGACGTGGCGCCGGCGCACACGCCCGGTGCGATGGAGGCCTACGACGTCGCCGAAGCGGCCAGTTCGGCGATCGAGCAGAAGAAGGTCGCCCTGCAGGACATCATCGCGCATGCCAAGGTTGGCGACACGGCATCGCTGGCCAAGACGCTTGAAGCCATCATGACCGGCTCGTCGCCCGACGACGCTCAGGCCTTGCGCAAGGCGCTGCTCCAAAAGGAGCCACCGCCCGCAGCGAAGCCGCCGACCAGCCCGGACGACGAACTGGCCAGCGGCTGGCGGGACAACAACTCCTACCCCTATCGCAACCTGATGTCGCGCAAGGCATACGAGAAGCAGAAGTATCGCCTGCAGGTGGAGCTGATCAAGATGCAGAACTGGGTCAAGGAAACCGGGCAGCGCGTAGTCGTGATCTTCGAGGGGCGCGATGCGGCCGGCAAGGGTGGCTCGATCAAGCGCTTCACCGAGAACCTCAACCCGCGTGGTGGGCGCGTCATGGCGCTCGAAAAGCCGACGCAGGAGGAGCGCGGGCAGTGGTATTTCCAGCGGTACGTGCGTCACCTGCCGACTGCCGGCGAGATCGTTTTCTGCGACCGCTCGTGGTACAACCGAGCCGGCGTCGAGCGCGTGATGGGTTTCTGCTCCAACGAGGAGTACCAGGAGTTCATGCGCCAGACGCCGGAAGTCGAACGGACGCTGGTGCGCAGTGGCATTCACCTGATCAAGTTCTGGTTCTCGGTCAGCCGTAAGGAGCAGCGCCGCCGCTTTAAGGAGCGCGAGGTGCACCCGCTCAAGCAGTGGAAACTGTCGCCTATCGACCTCGCCTCGCTCGACAAGTGGGATGACTACACCAAGGCGAAGGAAGCGATGTTCTTCCATACCGACACGGCGGAAACGCCATGGACGGTGGTCAAGTCTGACTGCAAGAAGCGGGCTCGCTTGAACGCCATGCGCTACGTGCTGCACAAGCTGAATTATACGGGCAAGGACATCGAAGCGATCGGGCCAATCGATCCGCTGCTCGTCGGCCGTCCGCACGTGGTTTATGAACCGAGTGGATCCGTCCACCCAGACGTAGACCACTCACCGATCCTTTGATCGGCAGCGAATTTGGGGTCAACCAGGGGCACCGCAAGTGCCCCTTTTTTCTGACGTGACGGCTTTGATCGCGTGTCTGGGCAGGGTTGCCAGGGCAGTCCTGGAGGGGTCCGATGGCCTCGGCTGCAGTGCCCGGGATTGTGGGGATGATGGGAAGCTTGGCTAAGCTGCGGATTGACCAGTTTGTCACTCGCCATGTGGGTCCGATTGAACTCTCCATCGGTGCTGCCGAGTGCGTGTGCATCGAGGGAGCGTCGGGCAGTGGCAAGACGCTGTTGTTGCGCGCCATCGCCGATCTTGACCCCCACGGAGGCGAGGCCTACCTCGACGGAGCGAGCTGCAGCAGCCTGCCGGCCCCGGCCTGGCGTCATTCGGTGGCGCTGGTGCTGGCCGAGAGCCAGTGGTGGTCGGAACGGGTCGGCGACCATTTCGACCAGGGCGTCGATGGGGCCTGGCTGGCGCAACTGGGCCTGCCGGACTCGGCCATGAGCTGGGAGATCGCTCGATGTTCGACCGGGGAAAGACAGCGGTTGGCATTGCTGCGCACACTGATGCAGGCGCCGGTGGCCTTGTTGCTTGATGAACCGACCGGCAATCTCGACCACGAGAGCACCCAGCGGGTTGAGGGGCTGCTGACCAGGTATCAACGGCAGCGGCAGGCGGCATTGCTCTGGGTCAGTCACGATGCCGGCCAGATCGAACGGGTGGCACAACGTCGCTTCATCCTCGATGACGGCCAGTTGGCCGAGAAGCTGCCGCGATGAACGTGGTTCAGCTCTCGCCGGCCGACCTCGGCATCGCCTCGCTGCTGATCCTGGCGCTTGCCGGACTTTCATGGCGCATGCAGATCGGTAGCGAACGACAACTGCTGATTTCGGCGCTGCGCAGCACGGTGCAGCTGTTTCTGATCGGCCTTGTGCTCAAGGTTCTCTTCGACCATGCCCACCCGGCGTGGGTCGCGCTGCTGGCGGCGGTAATGCTCACGGTCGCCGGGCGGGAAGTGATGGTGCGCCAGCGGCGCCGCTTTGTTGGCTGGTGGGGGTTCGGCGTCGGCACCCTGTCAATGTTCGTGTCGTCGTTTGCGGTCACCGTCCTGGCGCTGGTCGTGGTCATCGGCACCGACCCCTGGTACGCGCCGCAGTACGCCGTTCCGCTGCTTGGCATGATCCTCGGCAACACGATGAACGGCATCTCGCTGGGGCTCGACCGTCTGACCCAGGATGCTGCACAGAGACGGCTGGTCATCGAAACCCGTCTGGCGCTCGGCCATGACTGGCGGCGGGCGATTTCCGACAGCCGCCGCGAAGCGATCCGGGTTGGCCTGATTCCGATCATCAACGCCATGTCCGCGGCTGGCATCGTGAGTCTGCCCGGCATGATGACCGGCCAGATTCTCGCCGGCACGCCACCGGTCGAAGCCGTCAAGTACCAGATCCTGGTCATGTTCCTGATCGCTGGCGGCACGGGCTTCGGCACCATGGTGGCGGTCAGCTTTGCCGCCCGACGGCTTTTTGATGAGCGCCAGCGCCTGCGGCTCGACCGCTTGAGCCTGCGGGACTGATCCCCGAAAGCGCCTGTGCTGGCCGGCAAGCGTAGACGACGAATGCCAGGCCGCATCGAACACTGGCCGGGAAGAACGAAAAAGCCCGGCATCAATGCCGGGCTTTTTCCGCTACGCCACCTGCTACGCCCACCGCGAAGGGCGGGCAGCGAGCGGCCTTCAGGCCTTGCGGCGCGACCAGCCGAGACCGGCCAGGCCAAGACCCAGCAAGGCCAGCGAGGCGGGTTCCGGGACGCCGGGGACGATCACTTCGCCGGTCTTGCCGAAACGAACGTTGTCGATGGCAAAACCGGCGGGTTCGGCCCCGACGAGGCTGAACAGCAGACCGGCAATTTTCTCCGATCCATCGTCGGTGACCAGCCCGAGGAATTCAATACCCAGCGCCTCGTTCTTGACGCTGCCCAACTCGACGCCGTTGCGGTCGAAAGCCGTGATGGCGGTGCCGCCAATGGCATTGAAAAAACCACCATCCAGCCCGACACCGGCTTGATCGTTACTGAACAGGATCGCGATCGGGCCATTGAATCTTGGCGAGCCGGAAAGCACCGGAGTGGTGGGGTTAGCGCCATCATCCGTGATAAAGGTATCGGGTGCGGTGGCATCCAGGCTTAGCGGATTGCTGGTGGTGCCGAGTCCCACGACGCAGCCCGTAGCCGCGCCACCGCAGCCGGCGCCCAAGGACTGGCCGTTGAAGAAGCCGTCGAAGGTCACGGTTGGCGAACCCGCGCCGCCGCCGTAGGTGGCGGGAAGATAGGTTGGATTGACGGTACCGCCAAGGAATTCGCTGAAGGTGATCAGGCCGGCTGCGGGTGTAAATGCGCCCACACCAACCTTCAAGATACCGGCGTTGGCCTGGGCCATACCGAGGGCGGCGAGCGATGCGACGAGAACTTTGAGTAAGCTGGACATGGTATGGGTTCCTGTGCTGGTGATGGATAATTGACTACGCTGAACATAAAGCAATACCTATGCCAGTTTTATTAAACGTTATGATTCAATGAATTGATGATTACCATTGCTGCGGGGTGTAAAGAAATCCGACACTCGACACCTTCAAATACACGCATTTCTCTCCCAGTGGAGCGATCGTGCAATCGGCCGCCGATGATCACCGGACCGCCGGCTTGGCCGTTGCGTTCGCCATCGGGTCAAGGATTGGGCCAAGCAGCCGGCTGATCTCGCCTGGCAGGTCAGGGTGCAGACAATCGACGATCTGCGGTTGCAGGGTGTTGCCGATCCAGGTGATCTGCCGCTTGGCGAGCTGGCGGCTGGCGTAGATGCCACGGTCGCGCAGTTCGCCGCGGGGTGCGAGCCCTGCCTGAACGTCCCACACCTGCCGGTAGCCGACGCAGCGCATCGACGGCAGCTCGGCGCGCAGGCGATACTTCTGGCGCAGACCTTCGACTTCGGCTTCGAGCCCGGCGGCGAGCATGTGGGCGAAGCGATCGGCGATGCGCTGGTGCAGGATGGCGCGGTCGGACGGCAGCAGGCCAATCGACAGGAAGCGGTATTGTGGCGCAGGCCTGGCGCCGATGGCGATCAGCGCCGAAAGCGGGCGGCCGGAAAGGCGAAAGACCTCGAACGCGCGCTGGATGCGCTGCGAGTCCATGGGGTGCAGCCGGGCGGCGGTTGCCGGGTCGACCCTGGCGAGTTCGGCGTGCACCGCCGGCCAACCGCGGGCAGCGGCTTCCTGGTCGATCGCCAGACGCGTTGCCCGGTCGGCTGGCGGAAGATCGACGAGGCCTTCGATCAGCGCCTTGAAATACAGCATCGTGCCGCCGACGAGTAGCGGTACCCGGCCGCGGGTCGTGATCTCGGCCATCGCCGCCAGGGCGTCGGCGCGGAAGCGGGCGGCTGAGTAGGTTTCCTCGGGACTGATGAGGTCGATCAGGCGATGAGGAAAGTCGGCCAGTGTCGCCGCATCGGGCTTGGCCGTACCGATATCCATGTCGCGAAAGACCTGCGCCGAGTCAACGCTGACCAGTTCGACGGGAAAACGCCGCGCCAGCTCGATCGCCACCCGCGTCTTGCCGCTGGCAGTGGGCCCCATCAGCAGGATGGCCGGCGGCAGGTGTCCGGCAGGCGTTGTGTTGTCGATCATCGGCCGCGCAGGAAGTGGCGGTCGAGGTCGGCCATGCTCAGTTGGGTCCAGGTCGGACGGCCATGGTTGCAGTGGCCGGAACGTTCGGTTTCTTCCATCTGGCGCAGTAGTCCGTTCATTTCCGCCAGCGACAGCAGGCGCCGGGCACGTACGGCTCCCTGGCAGGCCAGGCTGCTCAGGAATTCGTTGCGCCGGGCGGTCATCAGTTGCGTGACGCCATGCTCGCGCAGCTCGCCGAGCAGCGAGCGGGCCAGCGCGGCGGGATCGGCGGCCAGCAGCAGTGCCGGGATGCTTCTGACGGCCAGTTGCCGGGGTCCCACCGGTGCCAGATCAAATCCAAGCTGCTGCAGCGTCTCGGCGTGTTCTTCGGCAGTGGCGACGTCGATCGCTTCGGCGTTGAACACCGCTGGAATCAGGAGTGCCTGGGTTGCCAATTGCCGTTCGTCGAACGCCCGCTTGAGCTTCTCGTAGAGGATGCGTTCGTGCGCCGCATGCATGTCGACGACGACCAGCCCCTGGGTGTTCTGCGCCAGGATGTAGACGCCGTGCAACTGGGCAAGGGCGTAGCCGAGCGGCGCTACCTCGCTGTCGGCGGTGGCCAGCGTCCCCGGCGATTGGGCGGGCGGCAGCATGGCCGGGGTCTGCGCCGCCTGGACAAAGCTCAGGTAGGCGTCGTTGATGACGGCTTCGCCTGTGCGTAGCGGCGCCTGGTAGGGTAGCCGGTAGCCAAAGGCAGGGCTGCCTGGAATACCTGGCGGCGCGCTGGCCGCATGTTCCGGGGCGAGTGATTTCCTGCCGTCCGGCGCTATCCCCTGGCTGGCAGGCGAGGCGAAGGGCTGCGTCACCAGCGGACCGGACAGGAGGCGCTGAACGGCATGAAAGACAAATTGATGGACTGCGCGCGCATCACGGAAGCGAACCTCGGTCTTTTGCGGGTGCACATTGACGTCGACGGTGGCTGGATCGACCTCCAGGAACAGGCAGTAAGCCGGGTAACGGCTACCGTGCAGCAGGTCCTGGTAAGCCTCGCGCAGCGCGTGGCCGAGCAGCTTGTCGCGTACGAAGCGGCCGTTTACGTAGCAGTACTGGGCATCGCTACGCGCGCGCGAATAGGACGGCAGGGCGCAGTAACCAGAAACTCGCAGGGGGCCGGCCCGGGCCTCGAGCTGGCGCGCCTCGGCGAGAAAGTCGTCGCCAAGGATGGCGCCGGCTCGCCCGCGGGTGTCGCTGCTCACCAGGTGCAGGCTGACGCGGCCGTTATGCGAGAGGGTGAACGCGACTTCGGGATGCGCCAGTGCGATGCGCTTGACCGTCTCGGCACAGTGGGCGAATTCGGTGTTGTCGGACTTGAGGAATTTTCGCCGTGCCGGCGTGTTGTAGTAGAGATCGCGCATTTCGACCACGGTGCCGATTGCCAGTGCCGCCGGCGCCGGTATCGCTCCGGCTTCGCTGCCGAGCCGCCAGGCATGCTGTCCGGCCATTGTGCCGCCCTGCTGACGGCTGGTCAGCGTCAGGCGAGCGACGGCAGCCACCGAAGCCAGCGCCTCGCCACGAAAACCGAGGGTAGCGACCCGTTCGAGATCATCGAGCGAAGTGATCTTCGAGGTCGCATGACGGAGCAGGGCAAGTGCCAGTTCGTCACGCGCGATGCCGCGACCGTCGTCACTGACGCGCATCAGCTTGACGCCACCCTCTTCAAGCTGGATCTGGATCGCCGAGCTGTCGGCATCGAGGGCATTCTCAAGCAGTTCCTTGAGCACTGAAGCCGGCCGATCGACGACCTCGCCCGCGGCGATTTGGCTGATCAGCAGATCGGGCAGGAGATGGATGCTCGCGGTTTCAGGCATCGACTGATTATACCGGCTCGGCTTCCGGTAGAATCGCGCCTTTGCGTCTGCCACCGTCTTGCGGCCCATGGAATACCTGACTGCCTTCATCGACATCATCCTGCATCTGGACAAGCACCTGGCGCTGCTGGTGCAGCAGTACGGGCAGTGGATCTACGTCATTCTTTTCGCGATCATCTTCAGTGAGACCGGTTTTGTGGTGACACCGTTTCTGCCTGGCGATTCGCTGCTCTTCGTGGCTGGGGCGCTGGCCGCGCTGGGGGGCATGGAGATCGGCGTTCTGCTTGCGGTGCTGATCGCCGCTGCGGTCCTCGGCAACATGCTCAACTACCAGATTGGCCGCTACCTCGGACCGAAGGTCTTCCACTGGGAGCAGTCGCGTTTTTTCAACAAGGCGGCACTGCAAAAGACGCATGCCTTTTACGAGAAGCACGGGGGCAAGACCCTGGTCATTTCTCGCTTCCTGCCCCTGTTCCGCACCTTTGCCCCATTCGTGGCGGGGATTGGCGCGATGACCTACGCGAAGTTCAGCTTCTTCAACGTGGTGGGTGGTGTCGGCTGGGTCGGTTCGCTGACGTTGGCGGGCTACTGGTTCGGCAACCTGCCATGGATTCAGCAGAACCTGACCGCGGTGATCTTGGCGATCATCGTCGTTTCGCTGCTGCCGGCGTTCGTCGGCTGGCTGCAGCACCGAAAGGCCTAGTGCATGATCTCGCTGGTGATATTGATCTCCGGGCGCGGCAGCAATATGGCGTCACTGCTGGCGGTGGCGGACGCCGGCGAGCTGCCGGCAAGGATCGTCGGCGTCATCTCCAGCCGGCCTGACGCCCAGGGTCTGCAGACTGCTGCCTTGCGCGGCGTGCCGACGCGCGTCCTGGATTACCGGCTGTTCGCCGAGCGCGCACAATTCGATGCCGCGCTGGCGGCGGCAATCGATGGCTTCGCGCCCGATCTCGTCGTCCTGGCAGGATTCATGCGGATTCTCGGTGGCGACTTCGTGCGCCATTACGAGGGACGGTTGATCAATATCCACCCATCGCTGTTGCCGGCATTCCCTGGCCTGCACACGCACCGTCGGGCGCTGGCCGAGGGGGTCCGGATTCATGGCTGCAGCGTACACTTCGTAACACCGGATCTGGATCACGGACCGATCATTATCCAGGCTGCGGTGCCGGTACTCGACGAAGATGACGAAGCGGCGCTTGCGGCGCGTGTCCTGCTGCAGGAGCACCGGGTTTTTCCGCTGGCTGTCCGCTGGTTTGCCGAAGGTCGCTTGCGTCTGCAGGAAGGGCGCGTCCAGCTGGACGCGCCGCTGTCGGGCGAAGCGGTGCTGATCGCGCCACAGCTCGCTGCCAGGTAGGTTCGCCAGCCGATGCCAGTGGTCCTGATCATCGCCTTTGCTGCCTCGCTGGGCGCACATGCGCTGGCGCTCTTTGGTCCGGACATCGATTTGTCGACCGTCAGCGAGCCGCCACTGCTGGTGGTCGAACTGAAAACGCCACCAGCACCGCCACCCCCGCCGCTGGCGAAACCTGAGGCAAAGGCGGCAGCAGCGAAAGACAGCCCGATCCGGAGCACCGCAAGCCGTCGGCGACCGCCTGCTCCGGCGGCGCCTTTGCCGCTATTGACCGAAGCCGACTCGCCGTTGGCGATCCCTGCGCCCATGCCCTCGCCGGAGCCAATGCTGGAGCACGATACCGAGCAGGACCTGCAGCCTGCAGTACCCTCGTCGCCCCTTGCCGAACCCCTGCCGGTGGCCTCGACGCTGCCGGCACGAGGCCTGATCCGTTATCGCGTCGATCGCGGTGACCAGGGTTTCCAGATCGGTTTTTCGATCCACGAGTGGGAAGCCGCCGACGGTGCCTACCGGATCACCGCAGTCAGCGAAACCACCGGCCTGGTCGCGTTTTTCAAGCCGCTGCGGATCGAGGTCGAGAGTCGCGGCCGGCTGACGGCTGCCGGACTGGTACCCGAACACTTCATGACCCGCCGCGAGGGGCGTGCCACTGGCGAGAGCGCCGAGTTTGACTGGGAGAGCATGCAGTTGCGCATGGGCAATCGGCCAGCGCAGGCATTGAGCCTGGGATCGCAGGACCTGCTGTCCTATCCTTACCAGTTGGGATTGATCGCCGACCTCGCCTCGGGCGGCAGCCTGCCGATTGCAACTGGCAAGAAGTATGCGAACTTTCAACTCGAAGTCGTCGGTGACGAGGACATCGAGATTCCGGCCGGGACCTTTCGCACCCTGCATCTGCGCGTTCCGGGCGTGGCGACGACAGAGATTTGGCTGGCGTACGACCGTGCGCTGCTGCCGGTGAAGATCCAGCACGTCGATCGCAAGGGCAATCTCTACGTGCAGGTGGCGACCGCCATCGAACTCAGCCAGGAGCCATGACCATGCGTTTCAGTGCTGCCCTTTTTCGTCATGCCGAAGCGCTGCTCTCTGAACTGTTGCGCTCGCCCTTTCCTGCCGACCAGGTGGTTAGCCACTATTTTCGCCAGCATCGCGAACTCGGCCATGCCGACCGCGGCTTCGTTGCCGAAGCGGTGTTCGCAGTCCTGCGTCGCAAACGCTCGCTGTCGGCACGTTGCGCCGACGAGGTGACTTCGCGGCGGTTGCTGCTCGCTGCGCTGGCCTGTCTGCAGGGGATGAACCGGCGTGAGCTGGAGGGCGTGTTGAGCGAGTCCGAAGGCAAGTGGCTGGCGCAGGCCAAGGCGGTGAAGATGGAAGAGCTGCCGCCAGCGGTGCGCCTTGATCTGCCCGATTGGCTGTACGCGGAGTTCAGCGCACAGTTCGGCGCTGACGAAGTGGTGCAACTGGCAGCGGGGCTCAACCAGCCGGCGCCGCTTGACCTGCGCGTCAATTCGCTCAAGGCGTCTCGGCAAGGGGTGTTGGCGCGGCTGCTCGCGGACGGACTGGTGGCCGAGTCCTGTACCTATTCGCCGCTTGGCATTCGCCTGGCGGGCAAGCCGGCGTTGTCGAAACATCCGCTGTTCATTGACGGCAGCATCGAAGTGCAGGACGAGGGCAGCCAGTTGCTGGGTTTCCTTCTACAACCCAAACGCGGTGAGATGGTCGCCGACTTTTGCGCCGGTGCCGGTGGCAAGACCTTGTTGCTCGGCGCACTGATGCGCTCGCAGGGCCGGCTCTATGCCTTCGACGTCGCCGAGCGGCGGCTGGCCAGACTGAAGCCGCGGCTGGCGCGCTCGGGTCTGTCGAATGTGCATCCGGTGCGTATCGAGTCCGAGCGGGACACCCGAATCCGACGGCTTGCCGGCAAGGTCGATCGGGTACTGGTTGATGCGCCGTGTTCCGGGCTGGGCACCTTGAGGCGCAATCCGGACATGAAATGGCGGCAGACGCCGGCCAGCGTTGCCGAGCTGTGTGCCCAGCAGGCGGCGATTCTCGCGGCCGCTGCCAGTCTGGTGAAACCGGGCGGGCGGCTTGTGTATGCCACTTGCAGTCTGCTCGAGGCCGAGAACGAGGTCGTGGTCCAGGCTTTCCTGGAACGGCACCCGGAGTTTTCTGCCTGCTCGGCGCAGGAAGTTCTGGCCAGGCAGGAGATCGCGATTGACATTGGCGAGCGTCTGCGGCTCTTTCCGCACCGCCACGGGACTGATGCCTTCTATGCGGCGGTGATGGAGCGAAAATGAACGAACAAGTCGTGTTTGCCTTGTTGCTTGAGCTTTGGCGGGATTTGCAGGATCCGGCCTTTCTCTGGCAGGTCTTCGCGCTGGGCCTGAGTGTTCTCCTTGCCTGGGGTCTGTCGCGCTATGGGGAGCGGCAGGAGTTCGCACAGGCAAGTGCTGATTACGGTGCGCTGCGGGCCTTCAGTACCGGAAGCCTCAAGCGGGTCGCCTTCCCGCTGCTGTCGCTGCTGTTTGTCGTGATTGTGCGGAAGGCGTTCAAGTACTGGCAATTGGGGCCGGTCAGCCTGCTCGATCTGGCGGTGCCGCTCCTGCTTTCGATGGCGCTGGTGCGCGCAGCGATCTATGTCCTGCGCCACGCCTTTTCTCCGAGCAGTTGGCTGGCGTCTTCGGAGCGTTTCATTGCCACCAGCATCTGGCTCTGTCTGGCGCTGTACATCACGGGACTTGCGGCACCACTGATGGAGATGCTCGAACAGGTGAGCTTCCACGCCGGCAGCCAGCGGCTCGACCTGTGGACCCTGTTGACTGGCTTGGTGACGGTGGTCGTCACGGTGTTGGCCGCGCTCTGGCTCTCGGGCGAAATCGAGGGACGGGTACTGGCCAACGAGTCGCTCGACTCCAATCTTCGGGTGGTGCTTGGCCGCCTTGTCAAGGCCGTATTGTCGGTGATTGCGCTCTTGCTTGGTCTGTCGATGGTCGGCATCGACATCACCGCGCTTTCAGTTTTCAGCGGTGCGCTCGCTGTCGGCCTCGGCCTCGGTCTGCAGAAGATTGCCAGCAACTACGTCAGTGGCTTCATCATCCTGCTCGACCGTTCGATCCGCATTGGCCACGTGGTGGCGCTTGACGCAGCGACCTCGGGTGTGGTGACCCAGATCACCGCTCGTTACACGGTCCTGCGCACGTTGACCGGCACGGAGGTGATCATCCCCAACGAGTACCTGGTGTCGAATATCGTGCGCAACGAGTCTTACTCGGACTCACGCGTGCGCGTGGTGGTATCGGTGCAGGTGGCCTACGGTACCGATCTTGAACAAGCCATGCGCCTGATGACGGCGGCGGCGCAGGCACAGGCGCGAGTGCTCGCCGACCCGGCGCCACAGGTACTGTTGGCGGCTTTTGCCGAGAGCGGGATCAATCTCGATCTCGGCTTCTGGATTGCTGACCCGCAGGAGGGTACCGGCGGCGTCCGCTCGGCGATCAACATGGCGATCTGGCGTTCGTTTGCGGAGCATCACATCGAGATTCCGTTTCCACAGCGCGAAGTCCGCCTGATCGGCGGTACGCCGTCAGCGGCTTGACCCTCCGGGCCGGCGGGATTGCGATTCCGTGGACAAAAAAATCCCGCGCCGGGGATGCGCGGGATTGAAAGCCCATCGTGGCGACGGGCGTCAGGGAGGGTCAACCAGTTACCAAAGGTCTTGCGGTTTCAGTGTCGCCTGTCGCGGCTTGCCCGCCAGCAGCGCACACCGTACCAAGCCAGCGCACCAGCAGCGGCGATAACGGATGCTTTGAGCAGTTCCACCTCGCCGGCAGTAAGCACGTCCCAGCCGACGATCCCGAGGAAGATACCGATTCCCTCGGCAAGTGGGATGGGCTGAGGAGGTTCTGCCACGGCGCTCATGTGCCGGCGTGTGCGTGATGTGCTGCCTCGCCGGGGGCGCCGGAAAAATCGTCTGCAGGATCGCCCTGCTGGGCAGCGGCAGCCAGGTCGCTGGCGAAGAAGTGCTGGCGTGTGGTGGCAAGGAAGTACTCGCAGTTCAGTTTGAATTCGCTCATTTCGTTTCCTCGATCATTGCTCTATCAGATGGCCGCAATGATAGGGGCGAGCCGGGCGGGTGTCTTCCGTGATTGCGTCAGCTTTCAGTGACGTTCTGTGACAGTGGCCAACTCAGGGTGAAGCGGGCGCCGCCAAGCGGTGATTCCTCGGCACTGGCCGTGCCGCCGTGCTGTGCCAGCACCAGTCGCGCAATCGCCAGCCCGAGGCCGTAGCCTCCCGTCGAGCGGTCGCGCGAACGATCGAGGCGGGTAAAGGCAGAAAAGACCCGTTCGCGTTCCGCCGGCGGTATGCCGATACCGTCGTCGTCCACATGCACCTGAATTTGATCAGCGACAACCTCCGCGCTCACCCTGATCCGAAGCCGGGCGTACTTGATGGCATTGCGCAGGAGGTTGGTCACGGCATAGGGCATGCTCTTGCGGTCGAGTTCGACCTGCAGCTGTGGCGGCAGGGCGGTGATGTCGACCTGCAGGTCGAAATCGCGCGCCAGCAGGCGGCTGCCCTCGACCTGCTCTTCAAGCCAGGGTCCAAGGTCGACCGCACTAAGCTGCGGCTCAGGCTGCTCGCGCTCGAAGCGGGCATAGGTCAGGCTCGAATCGATCAGGCCATCGAGTTCATCAAGGTCGGACTCCATCATTCGCCACAAGCGCTCGCGCTCGCTGGGGTCATCGGTGTCTGCCAGGATCTCCAGCGCGAAGCGCAGCCGCGCTATGGGGGTGCGCAGTTCATGCGAGATGGCGCTGGACAGATCCTTCTGCGTGGCGATCAGCCGCTGTACGCGTTCCGCCATGCCGTTCAGCGTATCGGCCAGGGGCCTGAAGGCGCTGCTGCGCATCTTCGGCGCGCGCGCCTCGAAAAGGCCCTCGCCCAGCGAACGCGTGGTCTGCCGCATGGCTTCAAGATCCCGCCACACCGGGTGCACCCAGAGCCAGACGACAATCGCCAGGCAGACACCGATCAGGCTCCAGGTCAGCAGACTGATGCGTAGATCCAGCGGCATTCCGCGCTGGTACTCCGGGTTACGTTCCGGCGATAGCGGGCCGACGACCAGTATCTGCGGTGTCTGCTTGAGGCGGTGGTAGATGATGTCGCCCTGCGCGTCAATCGCCAACTCGCCGTTATCGAGCTTCTCTGCTTCTTTGCGCGGCAGCTGGAGTGACCAGCGGTCAACGATTTCTAGCCGGTAGGCGAACTTCCGGTCGAGGGCGGCAATCGTCTTCGGCCACTCCGAACGAGGTTTGCGGAACAGTTCCTCTTCGATCAGGAGGACGGTGCCGCCCATGAAGCGGCTGGTGTAGTCGTCGGTAATGCCCTTGACTGCAGTCGAAATGACGAAGTCGGCGAAGATCGCGATGGCCACGAAGGAGCCCATGACCAGCAGATAGAAGTTGAAGAACAGCCGGGACAGGCTGTATCGCCCTCGCCACGGTGCAGGTTTGTAAGCGCCGAGGATGGCGAGCAGCTTGTTGCTATTGCCAGTCATGCTTGCTGAACAGATAGCCCTTGCCGCGCACGGTCTTGATTCGGGTCGGGTTCTCCGGGTCGTCGCCGAGTTTGCGGCGCAGCCTGGAAATCCGTGCGTCAATCGAGCGGTCCAGCCCGTCGAAGCCGATGCCGCGCAGTTCCTGCAGCAGGTCGTCCCGAGACAGGATGCTGCCGGCGTGGCGGGCAAGCAGCCACAGGAGATCGAATTCAGCGGTGGTCAGGTCGATGGCGTCATCGCCGAGGTGGGTGCTGCGCGTCCCCTGGCTGATGCGAAACCTGCCAAAGGCCAGTTCGGCGGGCTCGCTTGGCGCCGTATTCTCGCCCGTGCTGCTGCCGGAGCTGACCGGCGAGCGCCTCAGCAAGGCCTTGATGCGTGCCAACAGAAGGCGGGGCTGAACCGGCTTGGCAATGTAGTCGTCGGCACCCAGTTCCAGACCCAGGATCTGGTCGAAATCCTCGTCACGTGCGGTGAGCATCAGGATCACCCCGCCGTACTGCGAGCGCACGGCGCGGCAGACCTCGAAGCCGTCCTTGCCCGGGAGCATGACGTCGAGAATGACCAGGTCGGGTCGCTCGGCAAGGATGCGCGCTTCGGCTGTGTTGCCGCGCGGCTCGATGTCAACTGCGAAATCGTTCTTGCACAGGTACTCGGCGGTCAGTTTGGCAAGGCGCTCATCGTCCTCGACCAGCAGTATGCGTGTCTTCATGGCGCAATCATAACGGGTTGTGGGTGTGGGATAAACGTTCGCGGGCAACAAGACGCGAATCGGTCGAGCGGCAGATCGCCGCACCGGCTGCAGCGGAGGCGGCGTGGCTGCAATACGGTTTGGTGGCTGCGGCATATTGTCTTAGAATCTCGTGCTCGCTTTCCTGAGGATGGTCTATGTATGCCGGATTAGTCGATTGGCCCTGGTGGGCTTACGTGTTGATAACACTGGGTTTGACGCATGTCACAATCGCCGCGGTGACCATCTTCTTGCATCGGCATCAGGCGCATCGCGCTCTGGATCTGCACCCGGTGGTCGCACATTTCTTTCGCCTGTGGCTGTGGATGAGTACCGGCATGGTAACCAAGGAATGGGCCGCGATCCATCGCAAGCATCACGCCAAGTGCGAAACCGTGGACGACCCGCACAGTCCGCAGGTGTACGGCATCCACCGAGTTCTCTGGACCGGCGTCTTTCTCTACGTCAGGGAGTCCAGGAACCGCGACACGCTCGAGCGTTACGGCCGGGGTACACCAGACGACTGGATCGAGAATCATCTCTACTCGCCGTGGCACAAGCTTGGCGTGGTGATCATGCTGGCCATCGACCTGGCGATCTTTGGCGTACTGCCAGGCTTGCTGATCTGGGTGACACAGATGGTCTGGATTCCGTTCTGGGCGGCGGGTGTGGTCAATGGTCTTGGGCATTTCTGGGGCTACCGTAATTTCAGTCCGCGCGATGCGAGTACGAACATCAGCCCCTGGGGAATCCTGATCGGCGGCGAGGAACTGCACAACAATCATCACACCTTTCCCACTTCTGCCAAGCTGTCGATCCACTGGTACGAATTTGACGTGGGCTGGCTCTATATCCGCATCCTCACCGCGCTTGGCCTGGCGCAGGTCAAGAAGGTGGCGCCGAGACCCCGTTTGGGCAGCCTGCGTCCGGTAGTCGATTTCGATACCCTGCAAGCGGTCATCACCAACCGCTATGACGTTCTGTCGCAGTACGCGCGGTCGCTGAAACAGGTGTATCGCGAAGAGCTTGGCACCTTGCAGGATGGCAGCCGTTTCAAGGGGCTCAAGTGCTGGCTGGCGGCGGATGCCGGGACCGTCCCGCAGGAACAGCGCGGACGGCTCGAACTGCTGCTCGGCGAGAGCCGTGCCCTGCAAACGGCCTACGCCATGCGCCAGGATCTGGTGGCCGTCTGGGAACGCTCGAATGTCTCCCGCGAGCACCTTCTCAAGACGCTGCAGGATTGGTGCGAGCGTGCCGAGAACTCCGGTGTGCGCCAGTTGCAGGAACTTTCGCTGCGCTTGCGCAGCTACGTGCTGGCCTGATCGGGCAGGATGATGCGCCTGTCGTTGCGTGCCTGTTTTGGCCTGCTGGCGCTGGCGGCGATTGGCCTGACGATCGCCGGATGGTGGATCGGCGAGTGGATGAGGCTGCAGCCATGTCCCTTGTGCATTTTTCAGCGCCTGCTCTATCTCCTGATCGCCCTGTTGGCGCTGGCCGGTATGCTGATGCCCGCCTGGCCTCGTCTCTGGGGACTGCTGCTCGCTCTGACGGCAGCCGGCGGGCTGGCAACTGCGGCCTACCAGAGCTGGCTGCAGTATCTGCCCGATACGAGCATGGAGTGCGGTCTTGGTGATCCGACCCTGATCGAGCAGATCGTCGACTGGTTTGGAATGCGTTGGCCGGCAATGTTCATGGCCACCGGCTTCTGTACGAGCAAGGACTGGCTCTTCCTCGGCTTGTCAATGGCCGTCTGGTCGGGCCTTTGTTTCCTTGCGTTTCTGATCGCTGCGGGCACGCTGCTGGCAGGGCGCGCGAGCGTCAGCAACCCTGCGGTTAGCCTGCCAGAGCGCTGAACACGGCGAGCAACGTGGTGCGGCGGGCCGAATCAGGCGTGGCCGGTGCTGCCGAAACCACCGTCACCGCGTGGGCTGGTGGCAAATTCTTCAACCACGTTGAAGCTCATCTGCAAGACCGGAACCACCACCAGTTGCGCCAGGCGATCGAGCGGCCTGAGCGTGAAGGGCTGCAGGCCGCGGTTCCAGGTCGATACCATGATCTCGCCCTGATAGTCCGAATCGATCAGCCCGACCAGATTGCCGAGGACGATGCCGTGTTTGTGGCCCAGGCCCGAGCGTGGCAGGATCATTGCCGCGAGGCCAGGATCGGCAAGATGAATTGCCATCCCGGTGGGAATGAGCAGCGTTTCCCCCGGCCTGATTTCCACCGGTGCCGCGATGCAGGCCCGCAGGTCGAGTCCGGCAGAGCCGATGGTGGCATAGTGCGGCGGGTTGTCGCGCAGGCGTGGGTCGAGCAGCCGGACGTCTACCTGCAGGTTCATCGGGTTGGTCATTGACGTTGTGCGAGCAGGGTGGCAATGCGGGCGACGAGCTGGCGCGCGAGTTGCAGCTTGGGCGCCGGTGCCAGCGGGTGCTGGCCATCGTCGTCAAACAGAATCAGCGTGTTGTCGTCACCGCCAAAGCCATCGTTGATCAGATTGCCGACGATCAGTGGGATCCTTTTGCTGCGCCGCTTGTTCTCGGCGTATTCATGCAGCTTCTCGCTTTCGGCGGCAAAGCCGACGCACAGCGGCGGCGCTGGCAACGCGGCGACTTCCGCCAGGATGTCCGGATTCTGCACCAGTTCGATCGGCGGTGGCGTGGCCTGAGCGCCTTTCTTGATCTTCTGCGCGACGGGCGTGGCCGGCCGGTAATCGGCGACGGCGGCGACGGCGACGAACACGTCGTTTTCAGCGACCCTGCTGTGCACCGCCGCGTGCATCTGCAGCGCGCTGCCGACATCAATGCGGCGGACTCCCCGCGGGCAGGGCAGGCTGACCGGGCCTGAGACCAGGGTGACCTGTGCTCCCGCTTCGCGCGCGGCGCGGGCAATGGCGTAGCCCATTTTTCCCGTCGACAGGTTGGTGATGCCGCGCACCGGGTCGATCGCTTCAAAGGTCGGGCCAGCCGTCAGCAACACGCGCTTCCCGGCCAGCAACCGGGGCTGGAAGTGGGCGACCATCTCGAGCAGGATCTCTTCCGCTTCGAGCATTCGTCCCAAGCCCGTCTCGCCGCAGGCCTGGTCACCGCAAGCGGGACCCAGGATGTCCACGCCGTCGCTGCGCAGCGTCGCGAGATTGCGGCAGGTCGCCGGGTTTTCCCACATCTGGCGGTTCATTGCCGGCGCGACCAGAAGCCGACAGTCGCGCGCGAGCACCAGGGTGGTCAGCAGGTCGTCCGCCAGCCCATTCGCGAGCTTGGCAAGAAAGTCGGCCGAGGCGGGCGCGACAAGCAGGGCATCGGCTTGCCGCGAGAGATCGATGTGCGCCATGTTGTTGGCCACGCGGGGATCCCACTGGTCGGTGAACACCGGCCGGCCGGAGAGGGCCTGGAAAGTGACCGGCGTGACAAAACGGGTCGCCGCCTCGGTCATCACCACCTGCACCGCGGCACCTTCCCTGACCAGCAGGCGAACCAGTTCGGCCGCCTTGTAGGCAGCGATGCCGCCAGTGACGCCAAGGACGATGTGTTTTCCTGCCAGTTCCATGCGCTCGGCTCTTCGACTTGGTTAGAATGATTGCCGGAACATTCTACTTGAGATTCCGAGATGGCGATCACCGACTGGCCCGAGGACGAGCGACCGCGGGAACGACTGCTTTCCCGTGGGGCGGCATCACTATCAGATGCCGAACTCCTGGCGATTTTCCTGCGCGTCGGTAGCAAGGGCCGGAGCGCCGTCGATCTGGCGCGTGATCTGATCGGCCGCTTTGGCGGCCTCAACCCGATGTTTGCGGCAAGCCTGGCCGAGTTCTCGGAAGTGCCCGGCATGGGACCCGCCAAGTATGTACAGTTGCAGGCAGTCCTTGAACTGGCGCGGCGGTCATTGGCCGAGGAGATGAAACAGCGCAGTACCTTCGCCTCGCCCGGCGCTGTCCGTGACTACCTGCGGCTGCATTTCGCCGGCCTCGAGCACGAGGTCTTCGTGGCGCTGTGGCTGGATGCGCAGAACCGTCTGATCGCCGCAGAAGAGCTGTTTCGCGGCACGCTGACGCAGACCAGTGTCTATCCGCGCGAGGTGGTCAAACGCGCATTGTGGTACAACGCGGCGGCAGTGGTCCTGGCGCACAACCACCCCTCCGGGGTCGCTGAGCCGTCGCGTGCTGACGAGGTGCTGACCAGTGAGCTCAAGCATGTCCTGGCGCTAGTCGAAGTGCGCGTGCTCGATCATTTCATCGTCGCCGCCCAGGCGCCGCCGCTTTCCTTTGCCGAGCGGGGGCTTTTGTAGGCTGGTCGCGGGTGATGCACGCCAAGGCGGCGCCGGAACACTACCGGCCAAGACCAGCACGCGGGGTCGCAGGATGTGCTCGTCGACCCTATTTGGCGGAATCGTCGGCGCCGCCAGCGCTGCTCGGCGGCGGCGATACCTTGTCGCTATAGCGTTTGTAGATCGAGATCTTGTCGCTGGCTTCGATGGCGACTTTGCCAAGACACTGGCCTGGCGCATCCGAGAATTTGTTCAGCTCGCCGATGCTGCAACGATCACCGCCATGCACGCGGATGCCCTTGATGTCGCTGCAGGGTATGCCTCTGAAGCTGATCTCCTGGTGTTGATTGTTGGTCGGTTTCAGACTATGGAAGCCTTTGCTGACGGTTTCATAGAGAATGTCGTCTTTCGTGAAGGCAGAAAACCTCAGAACGATACTGTCGATTCCATCCGCGAGGCCGTTACGCATGCGCAGCCCTATGCGGCAGGAAGCGGCCTTCTCGTCGACAAATGCGACGCTGAGGTGGGCATAACGGTCCTGGCTGCCAGGGGCGTCGGCCTGCTCAATATACTGCCAGGTCATATCGTCCTTGAGTAACACCCGTTTCCCATCGGGAGCAAGCAGTTCCATTTCGGCCTGTGATAGGGCCACGCTCAGCATGAGGAGGCAAGCAAACATGCCTTTAACCGTTGTCTTCATTGTCCTGGCCTGTAATGGAAGATATGGGAAGCAATGACCTCGCGCGGTGATCGGTCGGTCATGGTTCACTTCGTCCAGACTGAAGAGCACCATCCTTTTCCCGATCATCGTTGTGCAGGTGTTTTTCGACTGCGACAGCATTTCGCAAGTATAGGCAAAATAAACGTCAAGGATAGAGGCCAGCCAACGGAGCCGCGACGTGGCCGCTTCTGTGGTCCAGGGGCCCAGCGTTTTCTGACGGATGATGTCGGCGTTTGCTGCCAGCGTTCTGAGCGGGCGGAGCGTCAGCGGCAAGCGCGTGGACCGTCAACAACCACCCGCTGCATGACATGACGAGATAGGTTGCGCAAAGCAACCCGTACAGGAAAACGCCAAGCCCGGCCAGCAGCACGCACGATTCGTGATCATCGAAAGCCGCCTTGATGCCAAGCAGCGCGAACGCGGCAAGCAGCAGAAGATGACCAGCAAGTCTCATTCGATGCGGCGTGACAGCTGTCGGAATCGTTCCAAACAGGAAATCGCTTGAACCCGACCGCCTGCATGGGCTAGAATCGCGGGCTTTCTTCCCCCGACAATTGGAGCAACAGTCATGGCGCGTGTTTGCCAGGTTACGGGCAAGGGCCCGATGGCAGGGAACAATGTTTCCCATGCCAACAATAGAACGAAGCGCCGCTTCCTTCCGAATCTGCAGTATCGCCGCTTCTGGATCGAGAGCGAAAATCGCTGGGTGCGCTTGCGCGTATCGAACGCCGGTTTGCGAACCATTGACAAGAATGGCATCGACGTCGTGCTCGCCGAGTTGCGTGCCCGCGGCGAGATCTGACAAGGAGAGCAGCCATGCGTGACAAGATCAAGCTCGAGTCCACCGCCGGTACCGGACACTTCTACACCACGACCAAGAACAAGAAGACGATGCCGGGCAAGATGGAGATCAAGAAGTACGATCCCAAAGCCCGCAAGCACGTGATCTACAAGGAAATCAAGCTGCGCTGAAGCGCACCGTCACGCGCGGGCGGGGCGGCGGCAGGTAGCCGCCGCCAGGGGTGGAAGCTGCGCGTGCGGGGTTCACGCCCACAATCATTTTGCGGCTTCCACCAGGCGGCGAGCCCGGACCCCTTTGGCGAGCATTTCCAGAACCATCAGCGAATCCTCCCAACCCAGGCAGGCGTCAGTAATACTCTTGCCGTACTCCAGCGGCTGGCCAGGCACGAGGTCCTGACGCCCTTCAACTAGGTGTGATTCGACCATCACGCCAATGATCCTCTCGTCGCCGGCGGCGAGCTGGCTGGCGGTGTCCGTGACGACCTGAATCTGCTGCTTGAATCGCTTGCTGCTGTTGGCGTGCGAAGCATCGACCATCAGGCGGGCAGCGAGGCCAGCGGCGGCGATTTCCTTGCACGCCGCGTCGACATGCGCCGCGTCGTAGTTTGGAACCTTGCCCCCGCGCAGGATGACGTGGCAGTCCTCGTTGCCTCCGGTAGACACGATCGCCGAGTGGCCTGCCTTGGTCACCGACAGAAAATGATGTGGCGATTGAGCGGCCCGAATGGCGTCAATGGCGATGCGTATGTTGCCATCCGTCCCGTTCTTGAAACCGACCGGGCATGACAGACCGGAAGCCAGCTCCCGATGCACCTGTGATTCCGTGGTGCGCGCCCCGATAGCACCCCAGGCAATCAGGTCAGCCGTGTATTGCGGCGTGATCGTATCCAGGAACTCGGTTGCGCAGGGCAGGCCCATGTCGTTGATTTCAAGGAGCAGTCCTCGCGCCAGGCGCAGCCCTTCGTTGATCCGGAAGCTGTTGTCGAGCCGTGGGTCGTTGATCAGGCCCTTCCACCCGACCGTCGTGCGCGGCTTTTCAAAGTACACTCGCATGACGATCAGCAGATCGTTCTCGAAGCGGGGCACTTCCCTCTGCAGTCGCGTCGCGTACTCGATTGCCGAATCCACATCATGAATCGAACAGGGCCCAATCACTGTCAGCAGGCGGTTGTCGGCACCATGCAGGATACGGTGGATGCTCTGGCGCGCGTTATAGGTCGTCAGCGCAGCACGCACGCCGACCGGAAATTCACGGAAAACGTGGGCTGGCGGGACCAGCTCCTTGATTTCCCTGATCCGCACGTCGTCGGTGTTGGGCTTGCTCTGCAAGGTCATCGGGCTTCCTCCTGGCTGCCGGCCTGGGCTGGCCGAGGGCTCGATTCTAATGGAAAGGGGCTGTAGATGGTGCGCTGCAATACCGAGTGCCCGCCGCGCCGCGGTCGACGTCGCGTGGTCCGGGCGAATGCTGGCGTTGCGGCGTGGGTCAGTACCTTCGAGGAGAGCATGCCACCGAACATCGGTGCCGCGATGGGGCTCATCCCCCTCGGCGGCGTTGCCGCTGCTCCGCGTGGGCGCCGAAACGTTTACGACCTCGATCCTGGCTCGCCCTGAAATGCTCCCACGGGCAGCAAGCAAGGGAAATGCCCGAGGAGTGTTGACGAACAGACGTCGAGTGTCTAAACTCCCCGCTCGCATGTTCCTCGATAGCTCAGTCGGTAGAGCGTCGGACTGTTAATCCGTAGGTCCCTGGTTCGAGCCCAGGTCGGGGAGCCAACAAATTTCTGGTAGTACAAGCGCTTAGCCCAGCCCCCGAGGTTGGGCTTTTTGCGTTTTGGGGTCGCGTCCGGGCCTATACCGACCTGGCGGCGCCTCCGGGTGGGGTGGGGCCATCGCGGTCAGGGCTTCTGGGGGTGGCGCGGCGGAGCGATGCTGGGGTTTGGCATCGAGAGTGCGGGTGCTGTAGCCATTGGCGAGGGTAAGGGCACCAAGACCAGAGGTGGGCGAGCTTCCGGGAAGTCAGCGATGGCTCGTCGAGCCAAACCCGCTGGTCGCCCATCGCTGTAGCGATGTTGTCGAAAGCCGTCTCGGACAGACTTACCAATGTGATAGCTTGAGGGATCGCTGTCAGCGTCAACCGGCCCGGTCAAGTGGGTAGAATTCGAGTCAGCTGGTGGGCGGGACGCGGCCAGCAGCAGACGGCGGCGACTTCCCTGCTAAACCGACGCAGAGCTGGAGGGATCAGCGCGTAAGCGGTCATTCGGCTGAGGATGTCACTTCTCTCGCTGAACTGGCCCTTACGCTTCGGAAAGCAGTCAGTGTGTGTCGCCGGATGTCGGTCGGCATCCGGCCAAGAGCTGCCGGTCGAGGTGGTCTTCCAATTTACATAGATCACCGATACTCTGGGTCCTTGCAGTTGTTGCTTGCGTCAAACTCACTCTTGCTACGTTCCATTCCCCATATTTTCTTGCCTGCGCGCTTTGGGTTGGCAAGGAAGTAGCTATTTCGATCTGATACGTAGCGGTCTATCGCCTGCATTACTTCCGACGCTGACGAGTAATCGCTGTTGTGAATGATCGCACGCGCCATTCCACTAAACACTGATTCAATAACATTTAAAAATTGGGCGCCTGCTGGCAATGGTGCCAAATTTATCAGCGGTAAAGCATTTTTTGCCGCAGTTAGATTGTGCTCTTCGATGAATTCTAGTAATTGTTTTGACATGTGCCAAGATGCCGCATCCCATGAGAGATATATCTTGGTCGTTCCTCGATATTCTTGCGTCAGGACTTTGGCCATTCTGATCATTTCAACCGTATTCTTCGCCGTCGAATAGAAATGCGTTAATTTGTTCGTCGAAAGCTCCAAAGCAGCAGTCATAATGATCCAACCCTTTGACTTCTGCCATTGAGGAACCGTCGGTTGTTTCCCTGGTGGTACAAGAACTCGCCCACCCCTTATCTTGATGGAAAAGGGACCATATTCGTCGACAGAAAAGAAACGCTCGTCTGGTTTGAGATTGGCTAACACCTCATGTACGTAGTCCAATTTTTCACGATAGTCTGGGTCGTTACTGGTCAGCACGACCCTCGCCGTTTTCCATCTGAAGCCCGCTTTCTTGATTATTGTTCGAATGACTGAAATGCAGACTGGGAAGCCTCTTTCTTTGAGGACTTTCTTGATATCTGCCATCTTCCATGTAGTGCGATTCAGTCCAGACAAGGACGGAGGTTCATGCAATAGACAAAACACGGCCGTCTTGAGTGCCTCGTCATTGTCCTTGTGAGGGCAAGATTTTCGCTGAAATAGATTTTCCGCTCCTCCTGCATGAAAAGTTTTGAGGTACCTGCAAACGGATGAACTGCTCACTCCGAGAAATGCGGTAATCTGATTGCTTGAGAAACCTTGCTCATTCGCCAGCACCACCAGTGCTTTTTGTCTTTGAAAGTGTGAGCCTGACAAGTTCTCAATCAGTAAATCTCGACCTGCCAACGTGCTGCTGGATGCGTCAGGCACGATACCCCGCATCATGGAATCCACCCACTTATGCCATCGTTCGCCCAGGGCGGATGACTTTGTATTGTGTTTGGGGGATATCGGGCGCATTCCATGGGCCAAAACATAGCGTCGTATCGTCGGATATGACGCCAGTGGTGAGTTGCTGTCGGCCAAGGCAATGCGGACGGCGTTCACATGTCGTTGTAACGGCCAGTCTGGATGCTCCCTATATTGCATCGTCAGCAGTTCTGCAGTACGGGAGTCAATACTGGGGAAGCAACCAAGGTCGCCGCGCGGGCGGTTTCTGAGAGCTGAAATCGGATTGCTGGCAGCACGGGCGATGTAGTACCAGCGTTCAATCGTTGATGCACTAAACCGAACTTCACAGCCCGTAATAGGGTTGCGCCAGTCTTTTTCAGACAGCACCACTAAAACTGATCGCAGTTCGCCGACCGCTGGTGGCGCCGCAAGTATTGGTCCGACGACAGCAAAACGGAGGAGAGCCCATTGATCTCTGGACGAAGGTTTATCGTTCGTATCCATTATCGCGCCCCACATTTTTCAGAGTAATAGCCAACAATGTTACCGTAGGCCTCTGGTGTGCCGCGAGCGTAATGAAAGGCTAGCCGACCTACGCGACCGACTCCTTCGGAGAAATTCGACCGGCAGCAACGGGTCGGCTGCCGACAGCAAGCCACGAAAACGCAGTGGCCGCTTGTGGTCCTGGAGCGGCCAGCTCGATAGGAAACCGCCGAAGCCGAGCATCAACGGCCGGATCAGACTGGAAGCAGTCGTTCAGATTTTTCAGGCCACTGGCAGCCACCGACCCTCTGCGGTCATTTCTGGATTCGATGTTCCAACGGCTGCTATTTGGCGGGTGCAGCCGACCGTCAGAATAGCAAGGAAGAACACCGCCAGGCTACGGCGCTCACCGACGGAGGCCGCGAACTCGACAGGCGGCTTTGCCCCCGGCCGGCGCCCGTGACGCCGGCGCGAGCATGGGAAAAAGTGCCGCTCAGAAGTCGTACCGGTAGCTCGCGTAGGCCCAGTGGGTCGGGCCGTTGGTTTCTGTGCTGGCGTTGAGGATGACGGCGGCGACGCCCGGGCCGACCTTGCCTTCGACACCGACGTTGGCGCGCCCCCAGTTTTCCTTGTAGTCCAGCCCGTTGGTGGCGAAGGTGCCCAGGCCGAGGACGGTGCCCGAGGCACCGGCGCTCTGTGAATCGAAGCGATGCACGTATTCGAGCTTGCCAAGGAGCGCCCACCTTTCATCCAGCGCGTAGGCGGCCTCCGCACCGACGCGGCCTATGGAGGAGTACTCCGTGCGCGCATCCCAGCGCACCGGGAAGCCGCCACCTGTCTCGGTATAGCCGTCGGTGCGTCCGCGGTAACGGCTGAGGCTGCCGTACGGGGTGAGGCGCAGGTGGCCTGCCTGCACGGCATTGAGCCAGTCGAGCCGCAGACGCACGGCACCCGAGCTAGTATCGGGCGAGCCGTCAGACTTCACTGGGGTGCCGGCATTGAGGTAGCCGCGCTTGATGTCGGCATCGCCGGAGTTGTAGTAGCCGGAAGTGGACACGTACAGCGACGAACCGGGGATCGCGGCGACGATTTCAGGCACGACGTAGGTGCCCCTGAAGGTGGACTTGCCATCGTAGGCCATGCCCTGGTCATTGTAGGTTCGCCCGACGGCCACCTTGATCCGGACGGGCTCACTCACCCCGTAGGCCAAACCCACCTCGCCGGCGCCGATGTCACCGTCGCCCGCCGTATTCTTCTGCCGGCCCCAGTCGCCCGCCAGCCACGTGTTAAACCGTCCGGCCGCCGGCAGGCCGCGTAGCGGGCTGCCGTTCAGGCCGTTCAGCACGAGATCGGCCTGGCCAATGACCTGCACCGTCGCGTAGCCAGCGCCCTGCAGGGTGCTGCTGTAATCCAGGACATCGATCAGGCCCGACCCGATCCCACTACCGGGAGGAGGTGTCACGGGAGACGTAACCCGCGCCAGGAAGGCGCGGGCGTTCTTCAGTTCCCCCACCACCACGCTGCCGTTGGCGCTGGTGCCTGTCGCGCTGTCGGTTTCGAGGCCGGGTGCCACCGTCACCCCGTTCGCGGCGAGCCACTGCTCGACGCTCTGCATACCACTGGCCTGCGACCAGCGGAAGGCGCGTGAGGTCGGACCGATGCTAGCCCACCCCACCACCACGTTGCCGTCAGCGGAGACGGCATGGGCATGGGAGTTCACTCCGCCCAGGGTGCCGAGGTCGATCATGCCATCGGCCTGCGTCCAGCGGAAGGCGCGGTATACCTTGTCGGCGTTCAAAGCATCCCCCACTACCACATTGCCATCCGCGGAGACGTCCCAGGCAACGGAGTCGGCCCAGGCATAGGCATACGTTCCGCCCAGGGTGCCGAGGTCGACCATGCCACCGGCCTGCGTCCAACGGAAGGCGCGGTTTCGCGTGTTGGCGTCGCTAGCAGCCCCGACCACCACATTGCCGTCGGCGGAGACGGCCCTGGCATAGGAGTCCGGTCCGCCCAAGGTGCCGAGGTCGGCCATGCCGCCGGCCTGCGTCCAACGGAAGGCGCGGATTTGCCTGTTGGCGTCGCTAGCATCCCCCACCACCACATTGCCGTCCGCGGAGACGGCAAAGGCAGCGGAGTTCCGTCCGCCCACGGTGCCGAGGTCGGCCATGCCACCGGCCTGCGTCCAGAGGAAGGCGTGTGCGGCCGCATTGTTGGCGGTGTTGGCCTGTCCCACCACCACATTGCCGTCCGCGGACACGGCCTTGGCACTGGACCTCGTTCCGCCAAGGGTGCCGAGGTCGGCCATGCCACCGGCCTGCGTCCAGCGGAAGGCGCGGTCTTGCTGGTTGGCGTTGCTAGCATCCCCCACCACCACGTTACCGTCGGCGGAGACGGCGTACGCAACGGAGTACGTTCCGCCCAGGGTGCCGAGGTCGAACATGCCACCGGCCTGCGTCCAGAGGAAGGCGTGTGCGGCCGCATTGTTTGCGGTGTTGGCCTGCCCCACCATCAGGTTGCCGTCGGCGGAGACGTCCCAGGCATCGGAGCTCAGTCCGCCCAGGGTGCCGAGGTCGAAAATCCCGTCGGCGGCATGCCCGATGGTGGGCAGCAGGGCTACCGCCAGGGCCAGGGCAGCCGGCCGCAGGCGTAAGGAATCAGGAATAGGAGAGAGGGCTGGAACTGAATTTCGGGTCGGACGCATGGTCGTTTCTCGAAAAAACCGCGTGTAGAAGAACATCGACCCCGTACGGAGCGTTGCCGGGTTGGGAGCAGGTCGCTGGCTCGATGTCAGTATTGGCGACGGATGCCAGAAAAAGGTGGCGGGGTTACAGCAGTTACTGGGCCGCCGCCATTCCGGGTGTTCTGTATAAGTAGACTTTCCGGCAGCTTCCTGTGTGGAGCGGCCTCACGAATGGCTGCTTTGGATAGCAGGTGAATGGCTGGTCATGGCCGATTGTACGCGTTCAGCACTTAACCAGAAAGCAGGCGTCGGGCCGACAAGTAGCTTGCGTGCCTGAGAAGTCAAGGGGCGAATCCCCGATCGCGAGGTGCCCCCTCGTGGGGCCGTCCAGACCCGTCTCGGCGCAATCGCTGGGCGCGGGATCACCGGCCCCCACCCGCCGCGGTGCCGGAGTCCGGCGGTCGTCCGGCCAGGCGGTTCTGTTGCCGGTCGATCGAAATCAGCGTTATTTCGTTGAAGAGGTTCGAGTTTTCGCGCCAGGAAGGCGAACGCCGCGGACAGGGGTTCGGGATAGGCTCGGTGCGAACCGGTCGGTCGGAAACGTAGAGAAAAAGGGCGTTAAGAATCTTCAGGTTTGCCGCCATAGAAATCGGTGTGAGCTGGACTGTTAATCCGTAGGTCCCTGGTTCGAGCCCAGGTCGGGGAGCCAAAGAAATTTCTTGCCGTACAAGCGCTTAGCCCGTCCGTAAAGGTCGGGCTTTTTGCGTTTTGGGGTTGCGTCCGGGCCTATACCGACCTGGTGGCGCCTCCGGGTGGGGTGGGGCGATCGCGGTCAGGGCTTCTGGGGGTGGCGCGGGCGTTTGCTGCTGGGGTTCAGCATGGAGAGTCCAGGTGCGTGTGCTGTCGGGAACCTGCGGTTGCCGACCGGTCGGCGACATAGGCAAGGGCAACAACACCAGATACGGGCGAGATTCCGGGAAGCCAGCGAGGGCTCGTCGGGCCGAAGCTGCTGGTCACCCCTCGATGTAGCGATACTGCCGCAAGCCGTCACTGACAGCCCTACCAATGTGCTAGTTGGAGGAAACGCTGTCAGCGTCAAGCTGCGCCCCGGGGTTGCTCTGCCGAACGCCCCTCAAGGGTGTCTGTGGAAGCTGGGCGATTCAGTGTTTCGCAAAGGGTGGCCGTTTGAGGCATCATTCCCCTTTGTCATCATCGAAGAACAAGAACAATGTTTGAGCAAGCCTTCAAGAACATCGACGATGTCCTCTGGAAAGAGGCGGGTTGTACCACCGAACTCGATTATACCGAACAGACCTCCTGGCTACTGTTCCTGAAGTACCTCGACAGTCTGGAGCAGGACAAGGCGACCGAGGCGGCGCTCGAAGGACGTTCATACAGTTACATCCTGGACGAACCGTACCGCTGGGAAAGCTGGGCTGCACCCAAGGGGGCTGACGGCAATCTCGACCACAACAAGGCACTGACCGGCGACGACCTGCTCGATTTCGTCGACCGCAAGCTCTTCCCCTACCTGCACGGCTTCAAGCAGCGGGCCATCGGGCCGAATACCATCGAGTACAAGATCGGCGAGATTTTTGCCGAGATCAAGAACAAGATTCACAGTGGCTACAACCTGCGCGAAGTCATCGATCACGTCGATGAACTGCGCTTCCGGTCGCAGAGCGAGAAGCATGAGTTGTCGCACCTCTACGAAGCCAAGATCAAGAACATGGGCAACGCCGGGCGCAATGGCGGCGAGTACTACACCCCGCGCCCGCTGATCCGCGCCATCGTCCAGGTGGTCAAGCCGAAGGTCGGCGAACGCGTCTATGACGGCGCCTGCGGCTCGGCCGGCTTCCTGTGCGAAGCCTACGACTACCTCAAGGCGCAGCCAAACCTCTCGACCAGCGACAGCAAGACGCTCCAGGAGCGCACCTTCTACGGCAAGGAAAAGAAGTCGCTGGCCTACGTGATTGCGATCATGAACATGATCCTGCACGGCATCGAAGCGCCGAATATCATCCACACCAACACGCTGGCCGAGAACCTGTCCGACATCCAGGACAAGGATCGCATGGACGTGATCCTCGCCAATCCGCCCTTCGGCGGCAAGGAGCGCAAGGAAGTGCAGCAGAACTTCCCGATCCGCACCGGCGAGACGGCGTTCCTCTTCCTCCAGCACTTCATCAAGATGCTCAAGGCCGGCGGACGGGCCGGTGTCGTCATCAAGAACACCTTCCTGTCGAACACCGACAACGCCTCGGTCAGCCTGCGCAAGCTGTTGCTGGAATCATGCAGCCTGCACACCGTCCTCGACTGCCCTGGCGGCACGTTCCTGGGGGCGGGCGTGAAGACCGTCGTGCTGTTCTTCGAGAAGGGCGCGCCGACGCGCAAGGTCTGGTACTACCAGCTTGATCCGGGTCGCAACATGGGCAAGACCAACCCGCTCAACGATGCCGATCTCGCCGAATTTATCGAGCTGCAAAAGACCAAGGCCGATACCGAGAAAAGCTGGAGCGTCGATGCCGCAACCATCAACACGGCGACCTACGACCTGTCGGTGAAGAATCCAAACGGCGGCGAGGAAGTCGTCCACCGCAGCCCGCAGGACATCATGGACGAGATCGCCGCGCTGGATGCCGAGAGCGCGGAAGTGTTGGCGAATATCAGGGCGCTGCTATGAGGGCGGGGTGGCAATCAAAGCCGTTCGAGGACTGCATTGATAAGGTCACCTATACGACCAAGATTCAGCGTAAGGACTTCTTGGATGCGGGGGCGTTCCCGGTGGTGTCGCAAGAGGACGCCTTCATCAACGGCTATTGGGACAGCGCGGATGATGTGTTTCTGGTTGAAACTCCGCTAGTGATCTTTGGTGATCACACCAAGGTTCTAAAGTACATCGACTTTGACTTTGTCCTTGGTGCGGATGGCGTCAAGCTGTTGCCGCCGAAAGCGTTTCTGGTTCCGAAGTTCTTCTACTACCAGTTGCAAACTGCACAGCTTGATTCACTTGGGTATGCACGGCATTACAAGCTGCTCAAAGAATTGAAGATCAAGTATCCGGACACAGCCGAACAGCACCGCATCGTCGCCATCCTCGACGAAGTCTTCGACGGTATCGCCACCGCTAAGGCCAACGCCGAAAAGAACCTCCAGAACGCCCGCGCCTTGTTTGAAAGCCACCTGCAATCCGTTTTCACTGAGCGGGGTGACGGGTGGAAGCAAAAAACCTTGGAAGAGATAGCCACTGCATTTGGTCGAGGTAAATCAAGGCATCGCCCGCGAAATGCGCCACATCTCTACGGCGGAAAGTTTCCCTTCGTCCAAACAGGCGACATTCGCAATGCAGATCATGTCATCACTGAGTATTCGCAAACCTACAGCGACGCTGGGTTAACTCAAAGCAAGCTTTGGCCGAAAGGAACAATCTGTATCACCATCGCTGCGAACATTGCGGAAACGGCTATTTTGGGCTTCGATGCGTGCTTTCCCGATAGCGTCATCGGCGTTGTTGCTAACCCCAAGGAAGCTGACGTCGATTTTATCGAGTACCTTCTCCAGTCGTTCAAGGCTCGCATCCAATCGATGGGCAAAGGAAGCGCGCAGGCCAACATCAACATGGGTACGTTTGAAAACGAGAGGTTTCCATTCCCGCCAGTTGCGGAGCAAAAGGCAATCGTGGCTAAACTTGATTCGCTGAATGAAGAAACCCAACGCCTCGAAACCATCTACCAGCAAAAGCTGACCGCCCTCGACGACCTGAAGAAATCCCTCCTGCACCAGGCCTTCAGCGGCCAGTTGTAAAGCGTCGACCTGCTTTCATGGGCGGGCAAGCGGTGACCAATTACCACCGACTGAATCGTTCGATTTGACCGGATCGAACGATTTGTCTATATTGAGATCGTTGCTCTTTCGATGTGAGGACCGATCCATGCAAACCTATACCGCCAATGAAGCCAAGACCCGTTTCGGCGAGTTTCTCGACCGCGTGCAGCGCGAGCCGGTGCGCGTCATGCGCCACGACCGCGTGGTCGGCGTGATGGTCAGCGCCGAGGACTATGAGGCGATGCGCAGGTTCTACGCCGACCGTTTGCGCCAAACCCTGCGTGAGACCGCGGAAGGTGCAGCTGCTGCCGGTTTAACCGAAGAAAAACTGGCTGAACTGCTAGCCGATGAAAGTTAGTCAAGTCACCGCCCAAACTTATGCGCGAGTCGTGATCGATACCAATGTCCTGCTCAGTGCAGCGCTGTCCCCAAATGGAGTCGCCGCTACGCTGGTCGATTGCGTCTTGGAATTCGGTAGCCTGGTGTTTTCCAAGGCTACCTTCGCCGAACTGGAAGCACGTATCTGGTTGCCAAAGTTTGACCGCTACCTGCCCATGGAGCGCCGCCGGCGCGTGCTTCACGAAGCCAGTGCCGGCGCGTTCTGGGTTGGGGTGACAGCCGGGACGGCATCGCGCAGCTATTCCCGTGACAGTGCGGACGATGTATTTATTCATACCGCCATCGAGGCCAAAACAACTCGCTTGATCACGGGCGACAACGATTTGCTGTGTTTGCATCCCTTGGGCGATTTGCAGATATTGTCCCCCCGTGCAGCACTTGAAGAATTAGGCTTTTGACCCAGAAGCCGCCGTGAACGAAGCCGAAACCCGCGCCGAACACATCGACCCCGCCTTGGCAGCTGCTGGCTGGGGCGTCGTTGAAGGCAGTCGCATCCGGCGCGAGTATCCGATCACCCTTGGCCGGCTCGAAGGGGGCGGCAAGCGCGGCAAGCCGCTGACGGCGGACTACGTCCTCGAATACCGCAACATCAAGCTGGCGGTGGTCGAGGCCAAGGCTTGGGATAAGGCGCTCACCGAAGGCGTCGGCCAGGCCAAGGACTACGCCGGCAAGCTGGCGGTACGCTTCACCTACTCGACCAACGGGCAAGGCATCTACGGTATCGACATGGCGACCGGGGCCGAAGGCCAACAGTCGAGTTTCCCGACGCCTGAAGCGCTATGGAGTCTGACCTTCGCCACCGAGAACGCCTGGCGCGACCGCTTCGCCGCAATACCGTTCGAGGACAAGAGCGGTTTCTTCCAGGGGCGTTACTACCAGGATATCGCCATCCAGAAGGTGCTGGATGCCATCGCCGACCAGCAGCAGCGCATCCTGCTCACCCTGGCGACTGGCACGGGGAAGACGTTCATCGCCTTCCAGATCGCCTGGAAGCTGTTCCATAGCCGCTGGAACCTGAACGACTGGAAGAAATCGGGCGATCCGACACGGCGACCGCGCATCCTCTTCCTCGCCGACCGCAACATTCTTGCCGATCAGGCCTTCAACGCCTTCTCGGCCTTCCCCGAAGATGCGCTGGTGCGCATTGCGCCGGAAGACATCAAGAAGAAAGGCAAGGTGCCGAAGAACGGCAGCATCTTCTTCACCATCTTCCAGACCTTCATGAGCGGCCCGCCCAAGGATGGGCATCCGTCACCCTATTTCGGCGAGTACCCGGCGGACTTCTTCGACTTCATCGTCATTGACGAGTGCCACCGAGGCGGAGCCAACGACGAAAGCAACTGGCGCGGCATCCTCGACTACTTCGCTCCCGCCGTGCAGCTTGGCCTGACCGCCACGCCCAAGCGTAAGGACAACGCCGATACCTATCTCTACTTCGGTGAGCCGGTGTTCATCTACTCACTCAAGGACGGGATCAACGACGGTTTCCTGACCCCGTTCCGCGTCAAGCAGTTCGCCTCGACGCTGGACGAGTACGTCTACACCCCCGACGACAAGGTGGTGGAGGGCGAGATCGAGGCGGGCAAGCGCTACGAAGAAGCCGACTTCAACAGGATCATCGAGATCAGGGAACGCGAGAAGGCGCGGGTCAGGCAGTTCATGGCGCAGATCGACCAGCGCGAGAAAACGCTAGTTTTCTGCGCGACACAGGAGCATGCGCTGGCGATCCGCGATGCGATCAACCAGATCAAGACCAGCAGCGATCCCGACTACTGCCAGCGGGTGACGGCCAACGATGGCGCGCGGGGCGAGCAATGGCTGCGCGACTTCCAGGACAACGAGAAGACCATCCCGACCATCCTGACCACGTCGCAGAAGCTATCGACCGGCGTCGATGCGCGGAACGTGCGCAACATTGTGCTGCTGCGTCCGGTCAATTCGATGATCGAGTTCAAGCAGATCATCGGACGTGGCACCCGTCTGTACGACGGCAAGGACTACTTCACCATCTACGACTTCGTGAAGGCGCATCATCACTTCAACGACCCCGACTGGGATGGCGAGCCTGTCGAGCCGGAAACCTGCAAGCAGTGCGGTTGTTATCCCTGCGTCTGCGTCAAGGAGCCTCAGCCTCCCTGTTACCTCTGTGGCAACACGCCCTGCACCTGCCCGCAGGAGCCTTGCGCGGACTGCGGCCAGCGACCCTGTGTCTGCAAGAAGAAGACGAAAGCGAAGGTCAAACTCGCGGACGGTAAGGAACGCAAGATCATGTTCATTTCCGCGACGACCTTCTGGCACCCGGATGGCACGCCGATGTCAGCGCAGCAGTTCCTCGAAGCCCTGTTCGGCAAGCTGCCGGAGTTCTTCGCCGACGAAGACGAACTGCGGGCGCTATGGAGCGATCCGGGAACACGCCGAAAGCTGCTGGACGGCCTGGACGAGAAGGGCTTCGGCAAGGAACAACTGGCCGAGATGCAGAAGGTCATCGACGCCGAGAACAGCGACATCTTCGACGTGCTGGCGTACGTGGCCTATGCCCAGGAACCACTGACCCGAGAGGAACGTGCGGCCAGGGCGAAGGCAGTGATCGATGCCAAGTTCAACTCACGGCAGCAGGCGTTTCTGACTTTCGTGCTGTCGCACTACGTGGAAGAGGGCGTCGAGGAACTGGATCAGGCAAAGCTGACGCCGCTCTTGAAGCTCCGCTATCACGACTCGATGAAGGATGCGCTGGATGACCTTGGGCAGCCGGAGGAGATTCGGCGGGTGTTCAGCGGGTTTCAGAAGTATCTGTATGAAGAACGGGTGTAGGGCGGGCGTGACATTTCCTTCAGGGCAAATAGGCATGACAAGTGTCGAGTGCTGGTCCTTGGCTCCGTCCTCAATCGTATTGATCCGCAACGGCGCCTTTTTTTGTGACTTACGATCAGGGGCGCGAAATGGCACAGTGCGGGCGCCTTTCTGAGATCACGGGTGTCGCGGTCTGCTTCGCGGATCAGCACATCCCTTGGCAGCGCCAGCCGAAAGCCGTCGCTGACAGCCCCGCTAAGGTGATCGTGATTGCTTGAGGGGGCGCTTGCGGCGTCAACCTGCCGTTCAAACGGGTAGAATTCGAGCAGAGGGTGGGCGGGGTCAGCAGCAGACAGGGGCGACCTTCTTGCCAAGCCGGCGGTGATCTGCGGCGTTAAGGCGTAAGCGGCCATTTGGGGGTATCGGTTTTCTTGGCGGACTGGCCCTTATGCTTCGGAAAGCGGTCAGTCGGTGTAGCAGGATGTCGGTCGGCAACCGGCCAATAGCAGACCTATTGAACATAACCGAAAGAGGACACACGTCTGATAAGATGCCATGTAAATAGGTGCGTGTAAGCCAATTTAGGGTTTCGAAAGGGAAATCTATGAGCGACTGGGACTTTCTACACGATATGCACCATGCTGGCCATAGCTCCGAGCAGATAGCTGATGCCGCTGCTTGTGGATATAACCCTTGGGAGTGGGGGCCTGATTATGAGGATGACAAAGAGTTCTCGGTGTTTTGCCCACAGGTCGACCCTGAACTAGAGATGATTTTCGAGAGCTTGGTCGACAACGCAAGGTCTTACCATAAACTTACAGGGCGCTACCTGCAAATTTGGGGCGAACTAGGAGAGCTATATGCTGAAGTCAAATATGGCATCAAGCTCCACAAACCTCATACCAGAGGTTCAGATGGCAAGCTTGGAAACGATTTCGTAGAGGTAAAGACCATCTCTCCTGAAAAAGATGGGGAGCAAGTTCAAGTTAAACGCGCCGGAAATTTCAATAGGCTCTTGGTAATCAAAATCAGCGAGCAGCTTGAGTTTGAGGGGCGCTTCATCAAACGTAAGCTTCTATCAAAGGGCGAAGGAGCTTATGCAAGGGTATCTTGGTCGAATATTCCCCCGACTAATGACGAGCATCAAGCTTGACGGCTCGCCTAACAACGATTCGATTGGGATGCGCCGGGTTCGCGCTTCGTAAGTATCAGGTTCCTGATTGTCTGCTTTTCAAGTCTCGACCGGCCGCAAAGGGTCGGTAGCAGCCGGTAGCCTAAGAAATCCGAATGACTGCTTCCAGTCTGATCCGGCCTTTGATGCTCAGCCTCGGCGGTTTCCCATCGAGCGGGCTGCTTCAGGACCCCAAGCGGCCACTGAGTTTTCGTGGTTTGCTGTCGGCAACCGACCCAGAGCAGACGGTGGGGCTCTTGTCTTGAAGGCGGCCGTTGCTCGCAACCGCCCGCCACACGGAAGCTGGCGTTCGATTTTAGGAGTGCTATTCTTGCCTGACGGGTAGCTTTGAAGGAAGAGCGGCCAGTGTGTGCGGGATGGGGTCCGTCGGCATCCGGTTATCAGGAGACAGTCAAGCCGCTCGTCCATTGCTGACGTTCGCTTGGGGTGATTTCTCCGAAGCCGCCATTCAATCGGCGCCACCGATTCCGTCAGTCTGAACTTCGGTTACGCGGCGGTTTGAGTCATTCGCGATGTCGTAAGCATCAGATTTGATCGGCCGGTGTCAGGGTAGATCTGCCGTTGCGACGACACAGGAAGATCACCCGTATCCAGCTACATTGCGCGAGGAGAAGCGTCAGTCGAAGTACTATGGCAACACTTCACTGCCACACGGAATGTTCGCGGGTGTGATTGTCTGGGTATTTTTATGAGCGAATCAACAGTATCTGAAAACTACGACCTCCGTCTGTATCGATCTCTTTTCGATGCGGCGGGCGACGCAATCATTGTGAGTTCTGTGCAGGGGCTTGCAATCGAGTGTAATCAAGCCACCCTGGAACTGTTTGCCTGTACTCGGGAGCAGATAATTGGCTCTTCTCCGATAAGTTGGTCGCCGGAGTTTCAGCCAGCAGGACGCCGGAGCGATGAAATGGCCGCAGAAGTATTTGCCCGCGCCAAAGCGGGTGAAGTGGTGCGCTTCGAGTGGGAAAACCGGCGTTCTGATGGCAAACCGCTTCCCGTTGATGTCACCGTTCGATTCGCCAGACTTGAAGGCGATGAGAGGTATGTCGTTATTTGTCGGGATCTCACCGAACGTAGGCAAGTGGAGGCTTTACGTCAGGACGCGCTGGATAGGTTCCGACAACTAACCCAACTGGTACCCGGTGTGGTCTATCAATTCCGGTTACGCCCCGATGGCAGCTCGTGCATGCCCTATGTGAGTGGCGCTTTCCGGGAGATGTTCGGGCTCACTGCAAATGAAGTGCGCGAGGACGCGACCAAGGCGCTGATGCGAGCGCATCCGGATGATGTCGAAGGCCTCATGGCCTCGATACAAATGTCGGCTAAAGACATGACACCGTGGCAGCACGAATATCGGCTGAAAGTTGACGATGGCACAGAGCACTGGGTGTTCGGAAATAGCCTGCCTCAGAGGGATGTCGATGGATCGGTACTCTGGCATGGCTTCATTACGGACATCACCGAGCGCAAGCAAGCCGAAGCGGCACTCATCGAAAGCGAGGAACGCTGGAAGTTTGCGCTCGAAGGCGCGGGTGAAGGCGTTTGGGACTGGAACATCCAGACTGGTGACGCGGTGTACTCCAGACGATGGAAAGAAATGCTCGGTTATGCCGAAGGTGAGATCGGGAATAACTCCTCCGAATGGTCGAGCCGTGTCCACCCGGAGGACATGCCCAAGGTGATGGCGGCAATCCAGGCCCATATCGACGGCAAGACACGCTCGGCCGCGATTGAGTTTCGCATGTTCTGCAAGGATGGCACTTGGCTATGGACGCTAGGCCGCGGCATGGTGGTAAGCCGCGATGCCAACGGCAAGCCTTTGCGCCTGGTTGGCACCAACGCCGACGTCACCGAACGCAAGGCGACGGCCGACAAGATCGAACGCTTGGCTTTCTACGACCCGCTCACCGATCTGCCCAACCGGCGGCTCCTGCTCGACCGGCTGGAACAGGCTTTGTCCAGCAGCACCCGCCACCATCGCTACGGCGCCCTGATGCTGCTAGACATGGATGATTTCAAGACGCTCAACGACACGCTGGGGCATGACGTCGGCGACCAGCTTCTGGTAGAGGTGACAAGCCGCCTGCAAGCCGCCGTCCGTGAAGGCGATACCGTCGCGCGTCACGGCGGCGACGAGTTTGTGGTGATACTCGAAGATCTCAGCGAAGACACGCTCGCCGCCACGCAGGCAGAAAACGTTGCCGTGAAGATTCTGCACGTCGTTAGCCAGCCTTACCTGCTCGATCTGACTCTTCGAGAGGGCTTGACGAACAAGCGCAGCTATCACTGCACATCGAGCATTGGCATCACCCTGTTTCGAGGCCACTCCCTCTCGGCCGATGAGTTGATGAGACGCGCTGACACGGCCATGTATCAGGCCAAGGCCGGTGGCCGCAACTCGCTGCGCTTCTTCGATCCGGAGATGCAGGCAGTCGTGGCTGCCCGCGCCACCCTCGATAGCGATCTGCGCGAGGCGGTGCGGGAGGGCCAGTTCTGCCTTTACTACCAACCCCAGGTGGACAGCGCCGGAAACCGAACGGGGGCCGAGGCTCTGGTGCGCTGGCGGCATCCCCGGCGCGGCCTGGTGCCCCCGGTCGAGTTCATTCCCCAGGCCGAGGCAACGGGACTGATCATTCCTATCGGTCGTTGGGTACTTGAAACTGCATGCGCCCAACTGGTGGCCTGGGAAGACCTGCCGAAGATGTCTCATCTCACGGTGGCGGTCAATGTCAGCGCCCGCCAGTTCCGCCATGGGGATTTCGTGGATCAGGTACTGGCGATAATCGACGGCACCGGAGTTAACCCTCAGAAACTGAAACTGGAACTGACCGAGAGCCTGCTGCTGGATGATGTGGAAGACATCATCACCAAGATGACCGTGCTGAAAGCCAGAGGTATCGGCTTCTCACTGGACGACTTTGGCACGGGCTATTCTTCGCTGTCTTATCTGAAACGCTTGCCGCTCGACCAACTCAAGATTGACCAGTCCTTCGTCAGGGATGTGCTGACGGATCCCAACGACGCCGCCATCGCCCGAACCATCGTAGCCCTGGCGCAAAGCATGGGTCTAGCCGTGATCGCCGAGGGCGTAGAAACAGAGGCACAGCGTGAATTTCTTGCCGCCAATGGCTGTACTGCTTACCAGGGCTTCCTGTTTGGCCGGCCAATGCCTCAGGGGGAGTTTTCGCAGCCGACCGGAGCGACTGCAAGGGAAGCGTAAGCCGTCATACACGGTGTGAATGGCAACACAGGGGTTTGGCTCGGTTCCGTCCACCAGCCGCAGAACCTGTGCGTCGGCAACCAGTCTTGAGCGGACCGACAGTTTCCTCAAACGAGCGTCTCTTGATGGCCGATTGTACGCGTTCAGCACTCGACCAGAAAGCACCCGTCGGGGCCGACAAGTAGCTTGCGTGCCTGCGAGTCCGAGGCCGAATCCCCGATCGCGAGGTGGCCCCTCGTGGGGCCGTCCAGAGCCGTCTCGGCGCAATCGCTGGGCGCGGGATCACCGGCCCCCCCACTCGCCGCGGCGCCGGAGTCCGGCGGTCGGCCGGCCAGGCGGTTCTGTTGCCGGTCGATCGAATCAGCGCTATTTCGTTGAAAAGGGTCGAGTTTTCGCCCCAGGAAGGCGAACGCCGATGGCAGGGGTTCGGGATAGGCTCGGTGCGACCCGGTCGGTCGGAAGCGAAGAGAAAAAGGCGTTAAGAATCTTCGGCTTTGGTACAATAGAAATCAGTGTGGGCCCGACTGTTAATCCGTAGGTCCCTGGTTCGAGCCCAGGTCGGGGAGCCAAAGAAATCAAGCGCCAGGCCCCAGTTACCAGCTGGGGCCTTTTTGCTGTTCCAGCAGCGACCTGGCGCCAACGGAAGCGTGGTGAGTGCGGTTCCCTGGCGGGTGTTTTCAGGAGAAGGGACGCGAAGTGGAACTTTCGGGCGACCAGCGCCTGGCGGAACTCGAGTACCTCGGCGACGCGACGCCGTTCGCGTCGCGATTACACGCCATGCTCCCCTACTGGCCTCTCTTCGAGAACCTGAATCTCGCCGAGATCGGACTGCTGAGCCAGTTCCTGCAGGTGTTCCGGGCACAGGTCGGCCAGGAAGTGATCCGGGAGGGCGACGCCGGCGACTTCATGATGTTCGTGATCGAGGGCAGCATCCAGGTGTTCAAACAGGGCAACAACGATGCTCCGCGCCTGATCGCCGTCGTCGGGGCGGGCAAGACGCTTGGCGAGATGTCGCTGATCGACGGTGATCCACGTTCCGCAAGCTGTATTGCCGACCGTGTGACGGTGATGGGCGTGCTGACGCGAGAAAGCCTGGCGAGCATCATTCTCGAACAGCCCATTCTGGGCGCCAAGATCCTGATGGAACTCGTGGTGATGCTCTCGCACAGATTACGCGAGACGAGTTCGCAGTTGCTTGCCTGTCTCGACCGCGAGCGCGTGGAGAACGGTGGCAGCGAAGCCGGCGCCAGTTTCGTTTGAGGCTGCTCGGGAGGGGGCGCCCGGCGCACGATCACTCGCCATTCAGCAGGCGGCTTCATTGGCACGGCATACACCCTGCCATGGCCCGACCGACGCCTGGTCTGGCGCATGACGCCGCTGCCGGCTGTATCGATGGCCTCGCCCGGGCCTTTCGCCCGCTTCACGGAAGAGAAGGAAATTGCCATGAAAATCGGAACCCCCTTGTCCGCCAGCGCCCTGCGCGTGATGTTGCTGGGCGCCGGAGAGCTCGGCAAGGAAGTGATCATTGCGCTGCAGCGCTTCGGCGTCGAAGTGATTGCCGTCGATCGCTACCCAAACGCTCCCGGCCAACAGGTCGCGCACCGCGCGCACGTCATCGACATGACTGACGGCGCCGCGCTGCGCGCGCTGATCGCAGAGGAGAAGCCGCACGTCATCGTGCCCGAAATCGAGGCCATCGCGACCGATATCCTCGTCGAAGTCGAAGCCGATGGCCTGGCCGAGGTCATTCCGACCGCGCGTGCCGCCCGGCTGACGATGAACCGCGAAGGTATCCGCCGCCTCGCCGCCGAGGAACTCGGCCTGCCGACCTCGCCCTATCGCTTTGCCGATTCGCTGCCCGAGCTACAGGCGGCAATCGACAGTGGCATCGGCTATCCCTGCATGGTCAAGCCGGTGATGTCGTCGTCGGGCAAGGGGCAGTCGCTGCTGCGCGGGCCTGGCGACCTGCAGACCGCCTGGGATTACGCAGCGAGTGGCGGGCGCGTTAACCAGGGCCGGGTGATCGTCGAAGGCGTGATTGACTTCGACTACGAAATCACCCTGCTCACCGTGCGCGCCTGCGATGCTGCCGGCGTCGTCCGGACCACGTTTTGCGAGCCGATCGGCCACATTCAGGTCGCCGGTGATTACGTCGAGTCGTGGCAGCCGCAAGCAATGAGCCCGGTTGCACTGGCGAAGTCGCGCCACATCGCCGCTGCCGTCACCGGGAGCCTCGGGGGACGGGGTATTTTCGGCGTCGAGCTGTTCGTCAAGGGCGACCAGGTGTGGTTCTCCGAAGTCAGCCCGCGCCCGCACGACACCGGCCTGGTCACGCTGTGTTCGCAGCACTTCTCGGAATTTGAGTTGCACGCCCGTGCCATCCTCGGCCTGCCGGTGGATACCGGCCTGCGCGAGCCCGGCGCTTCGGCGGTGATCTACGGCGGGCTCGATGAACCGGGCATCGCTTTCGCAGGCGTCGACAACGCGCTGGCCGTGCCGCGCAGCGATCTGCGGCTGTTCGGCAAGCCGGAGTCATTCAGGAAACGCCGGATGGGTGTTGCGGTGGCCAACGGCGAGAATGTGGCACAGGCACGTGAGCGGGCCAAACTGGCAGCGAGTCGGGTGAGGCCGGTGGTCGCTTGATCCGGGTTTGGACGAGACCGCTGTCGCAGTACGAGTTTGCGCGTCAGCCAGGCGTTGGTCAGGCCGGTGGCTCGTTGTCGTTTTCGGGCGTCGAGCGTTCCTGCTTTTCGCGCAGACGCTCGTTCTTGTCGCCGCTGCTCAGGAAGAAGTAACGGCCGGCCAGAACACAGCCCTTCATCCCGGGGTCGCAGTTCAGGTCATTGATCTTGGTGCATATGCCGTTGATTTCGTGCGGGCAGCCCCAGGAGGCCATGGCGTTTCCTCGATGATCGAAGCGGAATGCATGATAAGGCCAGGCCGGCGCATCCGCCAGCGCGATGCGTTGCAGCGCCGGCGCGTGATTGACCAGGACATCGGCAGCCTCGGGCGTGACGGTCGAAATATCGCCGTTCCGCGCCAGCCGACGTGGAATGAGCGACAATGATTAATCTGTATCAAGGCTGCTGAAGGCCCGTGTGCCGATAATGCTTGGCGATGCGTTCTTTTTCGCTGGCGTTGGCCGAAACCGCCTGACGCTGCTCTCGCTCGGCTGGTCTGGCGGCAGCTCCGCCGCGATACGAAGCCAGCGGGCGGCATTCGATTCATCAAGCGTTGCCATCGGAGCCCTCGCTACCGATCATTGACCATCATCCACAGACCACCATGAACCCGCTCCCGACCCTGATCCTGTGTATCGCGCTCCTGTTCGCAGGCTGTTCGCAGCCGCCCAGCTTCAAGTCGACCGATATTTCAGGCGCCGACTGGGGCAAGGAACTTGCCTTGACCGACCATCACGGCCAGCCCCGCCGGCTGGCTGATTTCAAAGGCAAGGCAGTGGTCGTTTTCTTCGGCTACACCCAGTGCCCGGACGTCTGCCCGACGACGCTATCGTCGATGCAGGCGGTGCTGAGTGCGCTCGGCGACGCCGCCGGCCGTGTTCAGGTGCTCTTTGTGACGCTGGATCCGGCGCGCGACAGCGCCCAGCTGCTGGCCGAGTATGTGACCGCCTTTCACCCCAGCTTCATTGGCCTGCACGGTGACGAGGCGACCACCGCAGCGGTCGCCAAGGATTTCAAGGTTTTCTACGCCAGGCAGGCGGGGACGACTCCCGGCAGTTACAGCATCGACCACTCCACGGGCAGCTATGTCTTTGACCCGCAGGGTCGGCTGCGGCTTCTCGTCCGCCACGGTGAAACACCCGACAACGTTGCCGCCGATTTGAAACTGTTGCTGGCGGGCAAGTGATCTTTCAGGAAACCGGACATGAAACGCTTTCTCCTGCTGCTCGCCTTTCTTTCCCTGCCGGTTTTCGCTGCATGCCCGGGCGAGCCGATCAACCTCGACATCGGCACCCCGCCGGTGGTGGTGGTCAAACACAGCCTTGCCCAACGCGCCTCGAGACTCGTTCGCTTCTACGACGCGGGGATCATCGGGCTGGGTTACGACGGCATGGTCAAGATGCGTGACGCCAGCCGGCTTACCTTGCCGCAGCGGCAGATCGCCGAAAAGTTGATCGACAACGAGAACCCGGACCGGAATTCGCTGATCTATGCTCTTGCCGAAGCGCAGGGCGGGCAGGTTTGCGAGCCAGCCGCGCGCGCCGCGCAGGTCAAGCGCTGGAAGGAGCAGTTTCACTCTGGCTGGTGGATCGAGGATGCGCCGGGCAAGTGGAGCATCAAACCCTGAGCGTCTGTGCTTGCCGGCGACCCCGCCAACTGCGGCAACTGGTCGCGGAGAGAAGCGCAAGTGCTCGTTTATAATAGTTTTTCATCAAAGAAGAAGGAGTACGGCTTGAACGCAAGAAAAACGCTAGTGTCCCTGGCGCTGCTCAGCCTTTCGTCGGCCGCTGCGCTCGCCGCTGATGTCGAGGTCAAGGGGCCGTGGGTGCGCGGTACCGTCAGCGGCCAGCAGGCGACCGGCGCCTTCATGGAAATCACCAGCAAGTCGGGAGCGGTGCTGGTCGGTGCCGCCAGTCCGGCCGCCGGGATCACGGAAATTCATGAGATGAAGATGGACGGCGGCGTCATGAGCATGCGCGCCATCCCACGTCTTGAGCTACCGGCCGGCAAACCGGTGCAGCTCGGCCCGGGCGGCTACCATGTGATGCTGATCAACCTCAAGCAGCCGCTGAAGAAGGGCGATTCGGTGCCGCTGACGCTGCAGGTCGAGGGCAAGGACAAGAAGGTCGAAACGATTCAGATCAAGGCCGAGGTGCGCGACCTGACTGCGGCCGCGTCGCCGGCAAGCGAACACAAGCACTGATCGCCGGTTTCATTTCACTCTTCAGCAGCGCCGATCAGCGCAACGCCGGTGGCGATGTCGAGAAACCGGAGCCGCCGGCTGACCGCGATGGGCTCTCCTGTCATCCGATGCCCTGTCGTCTGCGCCACTCGCGCCAGGCGATGACCACCAGCGTCACCGCGGTCAGCGGTAGCACGAAACTCATCATCACGCTGCCGTAAGCCGCGGCCGCGTGGTGCTGCTGCGCGGCGAGCAGCAGATAGGCCGTGTAGGCGGCGTAATAGAACATGAACAGCGCGCCTTCCCAGCGCGAGATGAGGTGGCCGGTGAAGAAGATCGGCAAACAGGCAACGGCGACGGCGATCATCACCGGCAGGTCAAAGTTGAGCATGGCATGGCCCACCGGCAAGGCGTCGGGGGCCAGCAGGCTCGACACGCCGAGAACACCAAGAATGTTGAAGGTATTGCTGCCGATGACGTTGCCGACCGCGATATCACGCTCGCCACGCAGGGTGGCGACCAGCGATGTGGCGACCTCGGGCAGGGAGGTGCCGATGGCGACGATGGTCAGGCCGATGACGACTTCGCTGAGGCCCAGCACCCTGGCGAAAGTCACCGCGGCATCTACCAGCCAGTTGGCACCGAGAATCAGCAGCACCAGACCGCCGGCAATCAGCGCCAGCTGTACGCTCCAGTGACTGTCCCAGGTGGCGGCATTCGGCACATCCGGTTCCGGCGCGAATCCCTGCGCATATTCGTCGTGCGTCGCCCGGCTCTCCCGGCGGCTTTGCCGGATCAGAAACACCGTATAGGCGATCAGCAAGCCGAACAGCAGCGCCCCTTCCAGGCGATCGATGCCGCCATTGATCGCCAGTACGAAGAGCAGCAGCGAGGCGCCGAGCATGATCGGCACTTCCTGGCGGATCAGTTGTGGCGCAACGACCAGCGGTGCAAACAGCGCCGAGAGCCCGAGAATGAAGAGCACGTTGAAGATGTTGCTGCCGACGACGTTGCCCAGCGCGATGTCGACCTGTCCGCCCCAGGCCGAGCGGACCGACACCGCCAGTTCCGGCGCGCTCGTGCCGAAGGCGACGACGGTCAGCCCGACCACCAGCGGTGAGATGCCGAATGACAGCGCCAGTCTGGACGCGCCACGTACCAGTACCTGAGCGCCGGCCACCAGCGCGATCAGGCCGAGAAAGAAAACCACCAGGGTCATGCTCGAATCCTTTTATGTTCAATGTTTGTCGCGAGCCGGGCGCATGCCTCCTGCTGTTTCAGGAGTGGTTACACCCGACACCGGAGTATGCCTTCTATCGACGGCCAACGCGCGGGAAAAACGCTGACGCCCAGAACAGGGAAAGGTTCCGCCCGGCACCGGCAAAGGGTTTCCGTGGTATAAGTGCCGCGATGCATGCGCAGGAACTGCTTTTGACGCCGCCGCACCGCCGCGCCTACCGCTATTTCGACCTGGTGATGGCCGCGTTCGTCGCGGTTTATCTTTGCTCAAACCTCATTGGGCCGGCGAAGGCAGCGCAACTCACCTTACCTTTGCTGGGTCCAGTAACCTTTGGCGCCGGCGTGCTGTTCTTCCCGATTTCCTACATCTTTGGCGACATCCTCACCGAGGTATACGGCTACGCCCGGGCGAGGCGCGTGATCTGGGCGGGATTCGGCGCCATGGCCTTTGCCTCGCTGATGGCCTGGGTCGTCGTTCAGCTGCCGCCGGCACCGGAGTGGCGCAATCAGGCGGCTTACGAGATCGCTTTCGGCTCGACCTGGCGGATCGTGCTTGCGTCACTGATTGCCTTCTTCTGCGGCGAGTTCGTCAATTCCTTCGTGCTGGCGAAGATGAAAATCCTCACTCGCGGTCGCTGGCTGTGGACCCGTACCATCGGCTCGACGATCGTCGGCGAGGGCGTCGATTCGGCGCTGTTCTATCCGCTTGCTTTCTATGACTCGGGGCTGATTCCCAACGCAATCCTGTGGCAGGTGATGCTCTCCCAGTTCGTCGCCAAGGTGATGGTCGAGGTGGTGTTCACGCCGGTCACCTACAAGGTGGTAGCGGCGCTCAAGCGGGCAGAGAACGAGGATTACTACGACCTGCAGACCAACTTCACGCCCTTCAGCCTGAAGACCTGAGGCGTTCGCCCCGCCTTGCAAGCTGCTGCAGGTGTTGCGGCGCGCCGGTGAAAGCCGGCGACGAGCCGCAGTTGCGCTTGCCGTTTCCTGCTAGAGGAGAATTTCATGATCGCTGCACTGACCCAACTGCTCGTTCTGCAACTGGTCGGCGAAGTCATCGCCCGCGGGCTGAACCTGCCGATTCCCGGTCCCGTGATCGGCATGCTGCTCCTGTTCCTGGCCCTGGCGCTACGGCGTGGACCGACGTCCGACCTCCAGTCGACCAGTCAGGGGTTGCTGCAGCACCTTTCGCTGCTGTTCGTACCGGCCGGTACGGGCATCGTCCTGCATCTGCATCGCGTCGCCGACGAATGGCTGCCGCTGCTGCTCTCGCTGCTGTTCAGCACCGTCCTGACGCTGGCGTTGACCGCGCTGGTGATGCGCCTGTGCGCGCGGCGTGCGGTGACCGGAGAGTGACATGACGCCACAGATCAACGAGCTCTGGGTCTATCTCTCGACTTCGCCGCTGCTTGGCCTGACCTTGACGCTGCTGGCCTATCAGGGTGCCTGGTGGATCCATCGCCGCGCCGGCTTCAGCCCCCTGGCCAATCCGGTGCTGCTCGCCGTGGCGGCGCTGGTCGGCCTGCTGGCGGTCACCGATACGCCTTACCAGACCTATTTCGACGGGGCCCAGTTCGTGCACTTCCTGCTCGGGCCGGCAACAGTGGCACTGGCGGTACCCTTGTACATGCAGTTTCAGCGCGTGCGTGCGATGCTCGTACCGGTGATTGTCGGGCTGCTGGTCGGCAGCGTTGTCGCAGCCGCGTCCGCTGTTCTGGTGGCGCGGCTGTTCGGCGCCAGCCTCGCCACGCAGCTTTCCCTGGCCCCGAAGTCGGTGACGACGCCGATCGCCATGGGGATTGCCGAACGCATCGGTGGCATTCCCTCGCTGACGGCAGTGTTGGTCATCAGTACCGGCATTCTCGGCGCCGTCCTTGGTCGCTATCTGTTCGACGCCCTGCGTATCCGTGACCCGGCGATTCGGGGCTTTGCCACCGGCATTACGGCGCACGGCATCGGCACTGCGCGTGCCTTTCAGGAGAGCGAGCAGGCTGGCGCCTTCGCGGCGCTGGCGATGGGCATGAACGGGCTGGCGACCGCACTGCTGCTGCCGGCGCTCCTGCCGCTCCTGCAGTAAGCCGGACCATGCCCTGGCAGCACTGGTCGGCTGAACGCCTGGGGGTCGCCCTCGCGGTATTGGCGGCGCTCGGTTTCTCGTTCAAGGCGATTTTCGTCAAGCTGGCCTACGCGGCCGCACCGGTCGATGCGGTCACGTTGCTGTCACTGCGCATGGTGTTTTCGCTGCCGGTGTTTCTCTGGGTGGGCTTCGTCGCCAGCCGTTCGGCGCCGCCGCTGACCCGCAACGACTGGGCGATGCTGGTGGCGCTGGGCCTGCTCGGCTACTACGGTGCCAGCATCCTCGATTTCCTTGGCCTGCAGTACATCTCGGCTGGTCTCGAGCGCCTGATCCTGTTCACCTACCCGACGCTGACATTGCTGATCGGCGTGCTGTTCATGGGCAAGTCGCTGTCGCGCGGCGAGGTGGTTTCGCTGCTCCTGTCCTACGCCGGTATCGGACTGGCCTTCGCGCATGATCTCGATACCATGGGTGAGACGACCAGTGTACTGATCGGCGCCGCCTTTGTTTTCGCCTCGTCGCTCTCCTACGCACTGTATCTCGCCGGCAGCGGCCCGGCCATCGCGCGGCTCGGGGCAGCGCGCTTCACGGCTTTGGCGATGCTGGTGTCGACGCTGGCGACGCAGGTGCACTTTCTCGCCACGCAGCCACTTTCGGCGTTGCTCCAGCCGCTGCCGGTCTATGCCTACGGTGCGGCGATGGCGCTCTTTTCGACGGTGCTGCCGGTGTTCATGCAGTCAGCGGCGATTCGCCGCATCGGTTCGGGCAAGGCGGTGCTGATCGGCACCCTGGGTCCGATGCTGACGATTCTCTTCGGCTGGTGGTTGCTCTCCGAGCCGATTTCGGCGGCGCAGTTGGCCGGTGCCATGCTGGTGCTGGCGGGGGTGCTGCTGGCCAGCCGACGGTAGCTGGCCAACCAGCGCCCCCTTTGCCGATTGCGCTGCCGGCCCTGCAGCGCTTGCCCGGGACTTGAGGCGATTGCCGCGAGCTTGGCGCCGGCAGCCAGCTCACCGTATACTCACACGATTTTCCTTGCGCGAGGCAGCAGTGGATTCACAGCTAATGACAGCATCTTCCGGCGAGTCGGGGACGCCGGCGATTGCTTCGGGAACACCGGCCACTCTGGCGCGTGCCTGGTTGTGGCTGGGGGTGATGGCGCTGATCGGTTCCGGTCTGCTCGCCGTGCTGCTGGTCCTGTCGCGCACGCCCGGCATTCAGGACGTCTTTCCGCTCAAGGATATGTTCCGTGCGGCGCTGGTGGTGCACGTCGACCTGTCGGTCGCAGTCTGGTTCATGGCCTTTGCCGCGGTGATCTGGTCTGCGGTCGGCGGTTCGGGACTGGCGTGGCTTGGCTGGAGTGGTTTCGGCCTGGCGGCGCTGGGGACGGCGCTGATGACCGTCTCGCCATTCTTTCCGGGCGCCGATCCGGTGCTCAACAACTACATCCCGGTGCTCGAGCAGCCGCTGTTTTTTGCCTCCCTCTGGATCTTCGGCGTCGGCGTGAGCCTGGCCGTGTTGCGCGCCCTGCTCACCACCTGGCCACGACGCCTTCTTGCCGAGCCGTTGCGACTTGGCGCCTTCCTCGGTGCGGTCGCCGCATTCCTGTCGCTGGCTGCCTTTTTCTGGTCGTGGTGGATGGTGCCCTGGGTCGAGGGGGTGATCTATTACGAAGTGCTGTTCTGGGGGGGCGGGCATACGCTGCAGTTTCAACACGCGCTGCTGATGGTCGTTGCCTGGCTATGGATGGCGGCGCATCTCGATCGCCCGTCGATCGCGACGGCACGCGCAGTGTCCTTTCTCTTCCTGGTCGCTGCCGTGCCGCTGCTTGTCGTGCCGGCAATCTACCTGCTGGTGCCGGTTGGCTCACTACCGCATGTGGAGCTGTTCGCCAAGCTCATGATCTGGGGGCATCCGTACATGGCGCCGCTGGTCATCCTCGGCGCCCTCTCGCTGTGGGGCCTGCGCGGCGTCCCGGCGGCGCCGGCCAAGTCGGCGTTCGTGGCTTCCTTCGTCCTTTTTGCCCTGGGTGGCGTGCTGGGTTACCTGATTCACGGGGCGAACGTCGTCATCCCGGCGCACTACCATGGTTCGACGGTCGGCGTGACGCTGGCCTTCATGGGCCTCGCCTACGTGCTGCTGCCGACCCTCGGTTTCGGCCGCGCCGACAGCCGGATGGCGATCTGGCAACCCTACGTCTATGGCGCCGGTCAGTTGATCCATGTGCTGGGCCTGGCCTGGTCTGGCGGCTATGGGGTGCAGCGCAAGGTTGCCGGCGCCGACCAGTTCCTGACGACACTGCCGCAGAAGGTCGGCATGGGCATGATGGGGCTGGGTGGCCTGATCGCAGTCATTGGCGGGCTGATGTTCGTCGTCGTCTGTCTGAAGGCGATGTCGCGGCGCAACGGACGATGAACCGGCAACATGCACTGGGACTGGCGGTGGCGGCCGGTCTGGCCACGCTGGCGACGATCGGCTGGATGGGCTACCGCCTGCTGGAGCAGAACCGCTTGCCGGCCGCCGGCATTCCCCGCGGCCTGATCTCGTCGCAGCAGTTGCCGCCGGAACAGGGGCAGGCGGTGGCCGATGCGATCATGGCGCTGACTCTGCCCGATCTCGAAGGGCGTCCGCAGGCCATCGCCCAGTGGCGGGGCAAGATCCTGGTGGTCAATTACTGGGCCAGCTGGTGTGCTCCGTGCATCGAGGAAATGCCGGCTTTCTCTCGACTGCACGATCGCTATGCGGCACAGGGCGTGCAGTTTGTCGGTATCGGCATCGACGAAGTCGAGAAGCTGCGGACTTTCGCCAGGGCGACACCGGTGGCGTACCCCTTGCTGGTCGGCGATCCGGCCGGCAGCCAGGCGCCGGTTCTGCAGGTCAAGGGCTTGCCGTACACGGTGGTGATCGACCGCAACGGTCGCTTTGACGGCAGCCGCCTCGGCCGCATCGACGAGGTCACGCTCGAGGAGACGCTACGTCGACTCGTTGGGCAGTGAAACCGCGACCGGGCCGGGCGAACGATCATCGAAGTGCCTGCGGTCCCCGATGTCGCGAAAGGGCTCCAGGCGACCAGAAGAAAACCTGCCTTGGCGGGTTTTCTTCGTTCGTGGGATGCGCGGCTTTTCTTCGGGAGCGGCGCCGGCGAGTGACTGCCAGCCTTATCCCTGCCGTGGCTGAAACGCCATCGAGCGTGCCGAGACACTGAAGGCGTCCGAGAAGCAGGCGCCGTCTTCGGCGCCGTGCTGCTTGAGGAAGGGGAAGATCGCTTCGACCATGCGCACCGAGCCACAGGCATAGATTTCGTGCTGCTTGAGTTCCGGGAAGTCCTCGAGAATGGCTTCATGGACCAGGCCGGTGCGTCCGTTCCAGGCGTCGCCCGCCGCCGGCTCTGAGAGAACCGGAATGAAGTGGAAATTCTCGTGCTCGCGCGCCCATTGCGCCGGCAGTTCGGGCAGGTAGAGATCGCTGAGCGTCTTGACGCCCCAGTAGAGATGGATCTGGCGCTTGAGCCCGCGCTTGAAGGCGTCCTCGACCATGCTCTTGACCGGCGCGAAGCCGGTGGCACCGGCGACGAAGACGATCGGCCGCTCGGATTCGCGCAGCATGAAGTCGCCGATCGGCCCCTCGAAGCGCACTTCGTCGCCTTCCTTCATCGCCTCGAAAACGTGCGTCGTGAAGCGGCCGCCGGGCATCAGCCGGATCTGGAGTTCGACGAATTCGGCTTCGTGCGGTGGATTGGCAAACGAGAAGGCGCGCCGTTGCCCGTCCTCAAGAATGATGTTGATATACTGCCCGGCCTTGAACTTTATCTGTTGGCCTGCCGGCAGCTTGAGCAGGACGCGCATGACGTCGTGGGTGAGCTTCTCGAGCTTGACGACGCGGCCGCTGTATTCCTGGAAGCCTTTCGGCGCCGTGCTCGCCTGGTACTCGATCTCGACGTCGTCAAGTGCCGTCGCACAGCACATCAGCACCTTGCCTTGCGCCAGTTCTGCCGCAGACAGTGCGCTCGGCTGGTAAAGGCCGGGGTCGACCTTGCCCTGCAGCACCGTACACTTGCAGACGCCGCAGCCGCCGTTGCGGCACTCGTAGGGCAGGTTGATCTCCTGTCGCAGGCCGGCGTCGAGCAGTGTCTCGTCGAAGCGCGCGCTGACCGTCTTGTGATCGGGGTGGAAGGTGATCGAGGTCAGCGCCTTTGCCGAGCCGCGCCGCTTGGGGGGTAGCCAGGGAATCAGGAAGAGCAGGGCGGTGAGACCGAGCACCCAGTACCAGAGACGCATCGGATCGATGACATAGACGAGCGCCAGCACCGGCAGTTCGAACCAGTCGAATTCGATGTTCGTCGGTACCACCGACATGTCGGCTTCGCCACCCTGGCTGAGAATCGGCTTGACCAGGGCAAGCGCCAGGAACATCAGCGTGACGGCGATGGCGACCGGCCGCGGCGGGTTGATGTGCGCGCGCGGCACGCGCTGGACGTGCACCCACATGATGATGGCGACGACCAGCGGCACACCAATGTGGATGAAGGCGAGCAGCGTGAACAGACGGCTGTTGACGGTTTCGACGTAGAGGAAGTTGCGGATCAGCGTCCCGTTGAACATCGGCAAGATGTCAAACCACTCGGCGGTGGCGATGACGACGAACTGCGCCAGCTTGTCCCATACCAGCATGAAGCCGTTGACGCCGGCGATGTAGACCAGCCACAGCAGCGCCACCCCGGTCAGCCACGAGAACGAGCGGAAGCCGCGATAGCGGTCGTAGGCGAAGTGCCGCAGCATGTGCAGCAGCATGGTCAGGATCATGCCGTCGGTGGCGTAGCGGTGGATGCTGCGCAGGATGCCGCCGGCCCACCACTGGTTGTGCGTGATCCGCTCGACCGAGTCGTAGGCGTCATGGACGCCGGTATCGGCAAAGATGTAGAGGTAGAGACCGGAGCCGACGAGCAACCAGAACTGCCAGAAGCTGATCGTTCCCAGATGGTAGAAGGGGTTGAGCTTGTCGCCGAAAGCCACGTTGAAGATGTTTTCGACGCGCATGAAGAGCCAGCGCAGGATTTGTTGCAGGAGTTTGACCATGGTCGATGTCAGCTCAGGAAATGGGTAGGGCGTGAGTGGCGGCCAGGGGGAGGCGAAGCCAGGAGCCGCCGCCGGATCGTTCAGGGCGGGTGGCGATCATTTGAAGAACAGGCCGCCCCGGTCCGGATTGAAGTCGACCACCATCACCTGCGCCGGGGCGAGGGTGATCTGCTCATCCTTGACGTAATCGAAGCCCGGCTTTCCCAGGTTGTCGTCCATCCTGACCGTCAGCCGGTGGCTACCCGCCTTGACCTCAAAGCGCTTGTACACTGTCGAGACGCCGTCCTTGTAGAGGCCGGTCGGGTGCAGCACGGTGCGGAAGATCGGCTCGCCGTCGAGATCCATTTCGAGACGGATGTCGGAGCGCTCGCGCGGGCAATCCAGCGGGGCGCGCATGTTGGGTGGCATTTTCGCCAGCTCTTCAGGCGTTCGCTTGCGACACTCGCGTTCGCCGAGGTGACTGATCGACAGCTTGATCAAGGCGACGTCGCTCGGGATCTGCTGGTATTTCGGCCAGGTGGCAAAGGTGCCGATGAATGCGGCAAAAGCGCCGTAGAGGATCACCTGGCCGACGATGGCAGCGGGTTTAAGCATGATGGGAAGCGCTCCGCAGATAGGGTGGAAGTCTGTCACTGGCAGCCGGCAGGGCCTCGAGCCGGGCTCTGAATTCGGCCAGTCCTTTGGCCAGCGTCCGGTCGTCGTGGGCCGAGGCGGCAAGCAGTTGCAGGCGCGATGGCGGAACCGTCCTGCGCAGATGCGGTTCACGCTGGCCGAGCAGGCGTTGGCTGGTCCACAGCTCGCCGAGGCGGAAATCGCAGCCACCGTTGCGGCAGGTTGCCACCAGCACCCCGTCGGCACCGCCACGCAGCGCGTATTCGACGAAGGCCGGTGGCAGCATGCCGGTGCAGATCAGCCCGATCACGGCGGTATCGACGGCGGCCAGTGTTCCGGCGTCGGCACCGCGCGTGCAGGCAAAGATGACGATCCTGGTCCGGCCTTCGAGTCTTGCGAGCGCAACTTCGAGTTGTTCGCGCAGCGCATTGACCGGCTGCTGCGGCATGTCGATGCCGGTCACGAGGGTTTCCCGGCGGCGGAAAGGCGTCGAGGAAGGGCAGGAGCCGGCGCAGATGCCGCAGGCAGCGCAAAGGTCGGTATCGACGACGGCAAGCCTGAAACCCGGCCGGCTCGGATGCTGGGTCATCGCGATCGCGGCGTAGGGGCAGTCGGCCAGGCAGCGGTCGCAGCCCGTGCAGTTCGCCGGATCGACGACCGCTGCCGGCTGTGGTCTGGGGTGAGGCAGCAGAGGCAGCGCGAAGAGCAGGGCGGTGACCCCGAACAGCAGCGACCAGACGATCGCCGGCGAGCTGAAGTCCGTCAGCGGATGAAGGAACAGGATGAACCAGTCGAAATCGAGTGCGCCGGGTACGGTCGCCAGGTTCGCCGGCGGGTTGCTGAGGGCTGGTTTGAGCAGCGAGAGGCCGATCAGGATAGCCAGTGTGGCCACCATGGCGCGCCGCGAGGGCAGGTAATCGACATGGCTGATGCGATGCACATGCGCCCAGAGACCAAGGATCAGCAGCAGCGGGACGCCGATGTGGATGAACACCAGCATGGTGAAAAAGCGGTCGCTGATCGAGTCCGGCGACATGAAGTTGCGCGCCGACGGCTCGCTGAAGATCGGCAGCCAGTCGAGCAGTTCAGCAGTGGCGGTGGCCGACAACTGCGCCAACTGGTCCCAGACGATCCAGTAGCCGCCGATGCCTGCCGCGTAGGCAAGCCAGATCAGAGGGATGCCGGTCATCCAAGAATACAGGCGGAAGCCGTGGTAACGCCCGTAACACCATTCGCGAATAAGGTGCAACATCATCACCAGCATGAAGCCATCGGCCGCATAGCGGTGAAGGCTGCGCAGCACGCCGCCAAGGTACCACTGCTCAGTTGAGAGGTAGCCGATCGATCGGTAGACGGCCTCGATGCCGGTGTCGAGCACGGTGTACAGATAGAGGCCAGTGCCGACGACGATCCACAGGAGATACAGACCGATGGCGCCGAGATGGCGCAACGGGTTGTCCGTGCCGCCGAAGGGTACGTCGAGAGCTTCTTCGATGCGCAGAAAAACGCTGCTCGCGCCCTTGCGCAATGCTGTGTGAAAACTCACGTCGCTGGGAATCCTGGACCGGTGCCGGCCGCAATTATTAGTCTTTGATTATATTGACGGCCTCCCTGCGGCGATTTGACACGTGTCAAATCCGAAAAAAGCGTATTTAGAGCCCCCTTTTGCCAAAGCTGTTTTTACGGCTGCCGCCAAGCCTTGGTGCGACTGGGCTTCGCCAGTGATCCGTCAGGGCTGGCCGTGCCGGTTCTCCGCTCCCGCCATCCCGGTTACACTGCCGGCATGACGCCAGAAGAATTCATCGCCCTCTGGAAAAACAACCCGCTCACCGAGCGCGCCGGCGCGCAGGCCTGGTTCGACGACCTTTGCGAACTGCTCGGCATCGCCAAGCCGCGCGACCCTGATAACTACTGCTTCGAGCGCGGCGCCGGCAAGTCCGGCGGCGGCGACGGCTGGGCCGACGTCTGGATGCGCGGGCGCTTTGGCTGGGAGAACAACCCCGGAACTCGCAGATTCAATTCGGGTTCGTTCAAGCGGCAAGCTGTTCAAGCAGCATGATGCGTCCAAGATGGGCCGCTTTGTCATGGTAGCGGCGGTCGGCAGTAATCATGACCGCCTCGTTTTCGAGCGCGGTGGCGTGGTACAGCGTGTCGAACAGGTGGTGTGACAAGCCGATGGCAAGCTCCACGGCGCGACGATAGATCAGTGGCGGTAGTAGTCGGCACTCGGCGCGCCGGCACGCTTGCCACTTCGGCTTTCCAGTGCGCCGGCTGCAGCAGTGAGACTTCCGCCGTCCGTAGTCAAAGAAACACGTCCAGCGCTTGCAGCGCATTGGCTTCATCCGTCGCGTAAGGCAGGAACCATTCGATGGCGACGCTGGCGTCGATCAATCGTGGAGGATCAACAATGATGATATTCGGGGAGCAAGGCGCCGCAAGGACTTTCGGAACCCCGGAATTCCGGGGATAGGGAATTCCGGGGACAGGATTCTGAATTGCAGATTATCAAGTAGCGTCCATACTCCTACTTTGCAGCTTCCGGTTGTGGAACCGGGCAGGTGATCTTTGCGGAGGTATCAACGCATACATTCCTGACAGATCCGTCAGATATGGGTGTTGAGCGGCAGTTGAGCTGTCCTTCGCAGTCTTTGTGCGCGAAACACTCTTCGCACAACTTCTTGGGATTGCTGCAGCCGGCAATCGTCAATCCCAATGCCAAGGCAAGTAACATTTTCATGATCCTGTTCCTCCATTGAGTTGCGTTTACGCATTTCGAGTCAAACCGGCGCGCGATAACGCACTCCGGACAAGTGGTGCCGTCGATGAAGATTGTCCCGGGTAGTCCGGCCTCCTATATTCGAGAAAACGGAATCCGGCGGCGCCGTAAAAAGTGTAGTGCGACGAGATGACCCTTGTCGAGACATTTTTCCGGGCTACCGGACGGACGTAAGGGTCCGGCACAGCGCTACTCGTTGGCGCAGATTCTGGTCATGGCGGTGTGCGCCGTCCTGTGTGGGGCCGACCACTTGAGCGAGCGATTCGGCTGGCCGCTGAAAGGTGGCACGCTATCGCACGACACGTTGGGCGACGTCTTTCGGGTGCTGGATGGTCGCATCTTCGAAACACGCTTTCGGGATTGGATCAATGGGCTGGCCGGTCTGATCGAAGGTGTGGTGGCGATCGATGGGAACACCTTGCGGGGTCGGGGAAGAGAGGAAGCAACGAGCTCTTGCCTATGGTCACGGCGTACACGGTGCAAAGCAGCCTGTGCCTGGCCCAGGAAGGCACTTGCGGCAAGGGACGCGAACTGGCGGCGATGAAGGCGTTGCTTGATGTTCTGGTCTTCAAGGGAGGTGTCGTCACCATGGATGCGCTGGGTTGCCCGATCGCACCGGCCGAGAAGATCGTTGCGCTTGGGGGAGATTACGTGCTGCCGGTCAAGGACAACCAGAAGAACTTGGCCGAGGCCCTTCGGGAGTTCTTTGACGAAGGCGCCAAAGCCGGGTTTGGTCGGCTTACCGTCGAGCGTCTTGAGGACACCGAGAAGGATCATGACCGGAACGAGACCCGTCGTTAGACCTGGATCAATGACGTCACCTGGATGAACAAGCCCATCCGTGCGGCGTGGAAGAAACTCGGTGGTACTGGCATGATCGCGTCGAGGCGGCAGATTGGCAAAGTTGTCAGTATCGACCACCGTTACGCCATCGGTTCCTGCAGTGTGCGGATGGTCGCCCTGTTTGCCAAAGCCTCCGGCAGCCACTGACAGGAGGTGGAAAATGGCTTGCCCTGGACGCTTGACGTGGTCTTCCGCGAGGATCAGTGTCGTGCACGAACGGGACGTTCAGCGCGAAACCTCTCCGTTCCGCGCAAGTTTCTTCTCGCTACCTTCCGTAAGGAAGCGAGTTCCACGATGTGCTTGCGCCGCCGTCGCCTACATGCCGACCGAAACCCGACTACCGCGAGTCTCTCATCGGGCTGGCTTTCTCCGGCGAGGCGAAAGCCGAATCAATTTAAACTGCGTAAGCGATTGCCCTGGGTTGAGATTGACAGCCGTTGAAGCTGCTACCTATACTTTTATCGCCCCCACTGGATTTCCGCGCATTTGGCGACCGTGTGTGGGCTGTGAGCCAAAGTTCTGAAATCAATATTCGCGGAACATCGCGGGTGAGGGAACGGTCCGAAGCCGCGTGCGGTTCGTCAGCGGGCAAAGAGGTAATCTCGTACTCTTGAATGGAGGGAAGATCATGATTGGCAAGAACAAATTTACCGCCGTGGCAATTCTGGCCATTGCCGCTGGCGTGCAGTTGATGCCGGGGCCGGCTTATGCGACCGAGCAGGGTCAGCAACGGCAGGAAGCGAGGGATACCAAGCAGACTGGCCGCCAGGACTCAAGGGAGGAGAAGGCTGCATGCAAGGCGGGAGATGAGAAGAACCGTGCGGAATGTCGGCAGGACAAGCGCGACACCAAGCAGGACTCGCGCGATACCGCTCGGGATATCAAGAAGCAATAGTCTCTTATGACTCAGGTCTTCACATTTCGTGAGCAGATTATGTCACGGGGTAGCGTAGGCGAGTGCCGGGACGATGCTTTGTTGAGTGATTCGACAAGCGGCGGCGATGGTAGAGCGGCCAAGGCGGGTAAGGTAGTAGCGATAGCCATGAACGACCGTCTTGATGAGACCGAACTGGCGCAGGCGCCAAAGCTGGCGGGTGATGCTGGCCGGGGAAATCTGACGCAAGAAGGGGACAAGGTCGGCACGGCGGATGCCGCGGATGTTGAATTCGGGACGTTGGGACGTTGGAGCGCGCGCAGCAGGGCCTGCTGAGTGGCGTCGACGAAGGTAACCATCCCCCGGCAAAGCCGGGGGATGGTTACTTTATTGAACTTGATGGCAAGCGGGAGTTCGCGGTGATTCCCATCGAGTTGTATGAACGCCTATCCGTCGCGCTGGAGGATGCCGACGATGCGGCGCTATTCGACTCCGTGCGGGCTGCCGACGACGGTTTCCGCATTCCGGCCGCTGTCGCCCATGCCTTGCTGGACGGAGAGCAGCCGGTGAAAGTCTGGCGCGAACAGCGCGGCCTGACGCAGGATGCGCTCGCTGCCAAAGCGGGAATCAGCAAGGGATATTTGTGCCAGATCGAAATGTGCAAGCGTGTCGGGGCGCTGAAGACCTTGCGGGCGATTGCTAATGCGCTGGCGATCAGCGTGCCGGACCTCACCACCGCCTGACACGAAATCCCGGCCATTTCCGTGGTCGACCGGCGCCGCCCCGTTTGAAGCGTGGCGCTCCGGCGTGCTACATTGCCAGCGGCCGCCCTGTCGCGGCGCGCCGCTGGCCCCGCTGCCGGCCCCGTTCACTTCCGCCGAGAAGGAGATTCCCGATGACCATCCCCCGCGAGCCCGATCACGAACTGGAAGACCGCCTCGCGCGGCGCCTGCTCGACGTCTTCATCCGCGCCGGCCTGGTGCTGGCGCTGGTGCTGCTGTGCTACCACATCTTCTCGCCGTTCATGACGATGATGCTGTGGGCGCTGATCCTGGCGATCACGATCTACCCGCTGCACCAGATGCTCGCCGCCCGGATTGGCGGCAAACAGGGGCTCGCGTCGACGCTGATCGTGCTGCTCGCCGTCGCCGTCATCATCACGCCGACGGTCATGCTCGGCAGCCATTTCGCCGACTCGGTCCATGATCTGGTCAAGGGCGTGCGCGACAACACGCTCCAGGTGCCGGCGCCGTCCGACAAGGTGGCCTCCTGGCCGGTTGTCGGCAAGAGGGTGCATGCGCTCTGGTCGCAGGCTCACGAGGATCTACCGGCAGTGGTCAAGAGCATGCAGCCCAAGATCGGCGACCTGGCGTCCAAGGCGCTGGGCATCGTCGCCGGCCTCGGCGGCAGCCTGCTGATGTTCGTGTTTTCATTCATCGTCGCCGGCATCATGATGGCCTGGGGCGAATCTGGCGCGCAGGCGATGCTGGAGATATTCGAACGCGTCGTCGGGCTGGCCCGCGGCAAGGAGTTCACCTCGCTGTCGACCGCAACGGTGCGCGCCGTGGCGTCCGGTGTCATCGGCATCGCCTGCATCCAGGCGCTGTTGATCGGCGTCTCGCTGCTGATCGCCGGCGTCCCGTTCGCCGGCGTGCTGGCGGTGATCGTCCTCGTTCTCGGCATCGCGCAGTTGCCGGCACTGCTGGTGACGCTGCCGGCGATCGGCTGGATCTGGGCGAGCGGCGAGTACGCCACCGTCCCCGCCGCCGCCTACAGCGTGCTGCTGTTCGTCGCCGGCTTCGCCGACAACGTCCTGAAGCCCATCATGCTCGGCCGCGGTGTCGATGCGCCGATGCCGGTGATCCTGATCGGCGCCCTCGGCGGCATGGCGACGTCGGGCATCCTCGGCATGTTCATCGGCGCGACGCTGCTGGCGCTGGGCTACCAGATCTTCATGCGCTGGGTGGCCGACAATCCGGAACGGACACGGCAACAGGCCGCCGGCGATTCAGCCTCCACCGCCGCCTGAGCCAATGCAGCGATGCTTCGACGGCGCAACCTGCCCGCGCCTGCCCGCCCTCGCCACCGCACTGCTCGTCGCTGGCTGCGCCGCCGTCGGGCCGGATTTCAAGCGGCCCGAGGTGGCGTCGCTGGCCGACTGGTCGGGCGGCTCGCTGACGGCGCTGGCGGCGGAACAGCGCGGCCGGCCGCGGGCGCAGACCGAGGAATGGTGGCGGAACTTCGACGACCCGGTGCTCGACGCGCTGGTCGCCGAGGCGCAGCGTGCCAACCCGAACGTGCGCACGGCCGGCATGCGCATCATGGAAGCGCGCGCGCAACTGGCGATCGCCGGTAGCCTGCTCTATCCGCAGCAGCAGCAGGTGACCGGCAAGGTGCTGCGCACGGGCACCGAGGCGAGCAGCGGGCCGGACACCGCGCTGACCGCATACAACATCGGCTTCAACGTCGGCTGGGAGATCGACTTCTGGGGCAAGTTCCGGCGCAGCATCGAGGCCGCGGATGCCGGCTACTTCGCCACCATCGCCCAGTACGACGACCTGCAGGTGCTGATCGCAGCGCAGGTCGCAACCCTCTACACCTCGATCCGCACCCTCGAAATGCGGCTGACGATTGCCCGCGAGAACGCCGCGCTGCAGAAGCGCAGCCTGGAGATCACCGAACGGCTTTTCAAGTACGGCAATGACTCCGAACTCGACGTGCAGCAGGCGAAGTCGCAGTACCTGAGTACCCTTGCCTCGATCCCCCAGATCGAGGGCAGCCTGCGCCAGACGCAGAACGCGCTCTCCGTGCTGCTCGCCCGCCCGCCGGGTCCGTTACCGGAAATGGCGGCGGGCCGGGAACGCATTCCGCGGACCGAACTGGCGATCGTCGCCGACATGCCGGCCGAGATGCTGCGCCGCCGCCCCGACGTGCGCGCCGCCGAGATGCAACTGGCGGCGCAGTCGGCGCTGATCGGCGTCAGCGTCGCCGACCTCTACCCCTCGATCGCGCTGCTCGGTTCGCTCGGCGTTTCGACGACGTCGCTGTCCGGGGCGCCACGCAAGTTCGACTGGGCGATCGGCCCCAGCCTGGTGTGGAACGTCTTCGACTTCGGCCGCCTGAGCAACGAGGTGCTGGTGCAGGACGCCCGCTTCCAGCAACTCTACGAACAGTACCAGGGAACGGTGCTGCAGGCGGCGCGCGAGGTCGATGACGCCGCCGTCGGCTTCGTCGCCAACCGCGCACAGGTTCCGTTGCTCGAGGAATCGGTCAAGGCGGCGCAACGCTCGCTTGCCATCGCCACCATCCAGTACCGTGAAGGCATGGCCGGCTTCGAGCGCGTGCTCGATTCGCAGCGGGCACTGTTCAACCAGCAGGAGCGGCTGGTGAACAACCTCGGCAACGTCGCGCAGAGTCTGGTGACGCTGTACAAGGCGATGGGTGGCGGCTGGCAGCAGGCGCGCGGCCGGCCGCTGGTGGACGACGCGACGCGCGAAACGATGGCCGAGCGCAGCGACTGGCGCGACCTGCTGGCGGTGCCGTTGCCGCCGCCCGACGCCGCCCCGCCACAGATCACTCCGGAGAGGGAAGAACGATGACCGAGGAATCGCCCAGCCAGAACCCGTCGACCGCAACCGGCGACGAAGCGCCGCAGCCGGGCAAGGCGACCAAAGTCGGGGCCACGGCCGTGCTGGCGCTGATCGCCGCCAGCCTGCTCTGGTACTTCGCCGCCGACCGGCTGACGCCGCACACCACGCAGGCGCGGGTGCAGGCGTTCGTCGTGCCGGTCGCGGCGGAAGTGGCGGGCAAAGTGCTGGCGGTGCACGTCAGGAACAACGATGAGGTACAGGCGGGGCAGCCGCTGTTCGACATCGATCCCAGCCAGTACCGGATCGCGTTGCAGCGCAGCCGCTCGGACTACGAGTCGGTGCAGCGCTCGGTCAATGCCTCGGCGGCGACTGTCGAGGCGGCACGCGCCTCGCTGCAGGCGGCCCAGGCCAACCACGTCAAGGCTGACAAGGATGCGACGCGGCAGGAAACGCTTTACGCCGAGGACCCCGGCGCCATCTCCGTGCGCCGGCTGGAGGTCGCGCAGGCTACCCGGATCCAGGCGCGTAGCCAGGAAAAGGCCGCCGAGGCCGACCTGCGCAAGGCGCAGGAAGCCGCCGGCGAGAGCGGCGACAACAACGCGCAACTGCGCAGCGCGCGCTCGGCGATCGAGAAGGCCGAGCTGGATCTGGCGCGCACGCAGGTGGTCGCCCCCGGCCGTGGCGTCGTCACCGACCTGCGCACCGATGTCGGCCATTTCGCCCAGGCGGGCGCGGCGGCGATGACGCTGATCGCCATCCACGACCTGTGGATCAACGCCGACCTGACCGAGAACAACCTCGGCAATATCGATCCCGGCGACGAGGTGGCGATCGTCCTCGACGTGCTGCCCGGCGAGGTGCTCAAGGGCCACGTGCGCAGCGTCGGCAGCGGCGTCAGCTCCGGCCAGCAGGCGCCGCCGGGAACGCTGCCGACGATCCAGAACAGCCGCGACTGGCTGCGCCAGGCGCAGCGCTTCCCGGTGGCCATCGAGTTCGACGTGTCCGAAGCCGACCGCCTGCGGAAGGTCCGCATCGGCGGCCAGGCCGAGGTGATGGTCTTCACCGGCGACAACTTCCTGATGAACCTGCTCGGCGCGGGCTACATCCGGCTGATGAGCCTGCTCTCCTACCTCTACTGAGCGACCGATGATCGCCCCGGCGGACAAGGCGGTGCTGCGGCTGGCGGTCGGTCTCGGCCTCGCCGTGCTGGTCGCCTACGGGCGCTGCCGCTGCCGCTGCCCTATGTCGTCTGCCTGATGGCCGTCCTCGTGCTGACCAAGCCGGGCCCGCCGCTGCCGCTGGCAAGGGCGCGGCGATCGCCGCCGTGCTCGCCGCGCTGGTGTCGGTGGGCGTGCTGATGGTGCCGCTGCTCGAGAACTACGCGCTGGCCGGTGTCCTGCTGACCGGCGTCATCCTCTACGGGCTGTTCTTCGCCGGCATCCGCACCGGCAATCCGCTGACCATGGTGCTCGTCGTCGCCTTCACGATGATTCCGGTCGCCGGCGTCGCCGAGCAGGCCTGGTGACCGCCATCGCCGTGACGCTGGCGGCCGGCTTCGCCCTCGGCAGCCTGGTCGGCGGCGTCTCGCACGCCTTCTTCCCCGATCCGCCGCAGCCGGCCGCAAAGAAGGCGCCGCCCGCCATCGACCGCGAGACGGCGAGCTGGATCGCGCTGCGCGGCATGCTGGTGGTGCTGCCGCCCTTCGTGCTGGCGCTGACCGACCCGTCGTCCTACCTGGCGACGATCATGAAGAGCGCCCAGCTCGGCCAGCAGGCGGGTTCGACCGACACGCGCAAGGCCGGCGTGGAACTGGTGGGGTCGACGCTGGCCGCGGCCGGCATCGCGCTGGTCGTCTGGGTCGGCCTGTCGCTGTGGGCCAACCTGTGGATGCTGGTGCTGTGGATGGCGGGCGCCGCGCTGTGGGTCGGCGCACGCCTCTACCGCGTCGTGCCGACCGCGTACCCGCCGGCTTTCTGGAACAACGCGCTGGTGACGACGATCATCCTGCTCGGGCCGGCGATCGAGGACAGCGCCAACGGCAGCGCCGTCCTGCAGGCGTCGGCGGTGCGCGTCGGCACTTTTCGTCGGTGTCTCGCTGTACGCCTGGGCGATGGTCTGGCTGCTCGAACGCTGGCGCACCACGCGCCGCCAGGCGCTGTTCTTCGACCACGGCTGAAAATAGGAGAGAAACGATGCTGCCCAATCTGCTTGTCGGCCTGCCGACCATGCTGCTCTGCCTGATCCTGCAGGTGTTGTTCACCTTCTGGAGCATTCGCTACTACCTGCGCGCATCGGACAGGATCGCCGCCACCGGCGCGCGCGTCCAGGTACGTCCACTTCTTTTCGTGATGCTGATCCTGACCGCCGGCAACCTTCTCCAGATCACGCTGTGGGGCTGCCTGTTCCTGGCGCTGGGCGAGTTCACCGAGTTCTACGAGGCCGTCTACCACTCGGGGGTGAATTTCGCCTCGCTGGGCTATGGCGACATCGTCATGAGCAAGGTCTGGAAACTGCTCGGGCCGCTGGAGGCGGTCAATGGCGTCCTGATGGTGGGCATGAGCGGCGCCGCGCTGGTGGCGGTGCTGCAGCAGCTGATCAAGAAGCAGCAGGAACAGCGCACGCGGACGGACTGAGCGCCGGCGCGGAGCGGGCTTGCTGCATCAGCTGCAGGTCATCGTCCCCGGCTGCCGCGCACGCTCAGTAGCGCACGCCGGCCGATGAATTACAGGGACAGTATACAAAATTGCTCGTTCCAACAGCAGATGGCCGAGGAGCGTCGAGACGGGCGCGGCAAGCAGCGGCTGGAATTTAGTATACTGTCCCCGGAACTATCGTCCCCGGAACTATCGCCCGGCGCGTCGGGGAGGAATGGTCACACCCGCTCCATTCCGACATGGGCAACCAGGCGAGCATGGCAAGCGTTGGCAGCGGTGCGACTTTCTTCCGCGTCGGAGTGAGCATACAAGGGTGGGCAGCTTGAGCGCGTGGCTTGCCGGTGGGCGAGCCCTGCCGGGGGTGTTGTCGACCGGCTGTGAAAAGGCTGCACGGGGATACTGTGGATCCCTTCTGCAAGAGTCCTGTGCGATGGCCGCTTCGCGTGGCGATTGCGCCCCCGTTCAGGCGGGCAGCGGTTCCGGATTCCCCAGCGCCGTTGTATTCAGTCCGCCATCGACGTACATGATCTCGCCGGTGATGCCGCTGGCGAGGTCAGAGAGCATGAAGGCGGCAGCGTTGCCGACTTCGTCGATGGTGATGTTGCGGCGTAGCGGTGCGTTGTGTGCGTTGTAGGCGAGCAGGCGTGAGAAGTTGCCGATGCCGGAAGCGGCCAGCGTCTTGATCGGGCCGGCCGAGATGGCGTTGGCACGGATGCCTTGCGGACCGAGGCAGAAGGCGAGGTAGCGGGTGGCGGCTTCGAGGCTGGCCTTGGCGAGGCCCATGGTGTTGTAGTTCGGCAGAGTGCGTTCGGCGCCAAGGTAGGAAAGCGCGAGCAGGGCAGGGTTGCGGCCTTGCAGCAGCAGCGGCCGGGCGGCCTTGGCCAGCGCCGGGTAGCTGTAGGACGAGACATCATGCGCGATGCGGAAGGCGTCGCGGGTGATGCCGTCGAGAAAGTCGCCTTCGATCGCTTCGCCGGGGGCGTAGGCGATCGAATGCACCAGCCCTTCGAGGCCTTCCCAGTGCTGGCCCAGGTCGGCGAACAACTGCGCGATCTCTGCGTCCTCGGCGACGTCACAGGGAAAGACCAAGGTGCTGTCGAATTCCTTGGCGAACTTGGCGAGGCGATCCTTGAAGCGCTCGCTCTGATAGGTGAAAGCCAGTTGCGCGCCTTCCCGGTGGCAGGCCCTCGCGATGCCGTAGGCGATCGAGTGCTTGGACAGCACCCCGGTGATCAAAATACGCTTGTCGGCAAGGAATCCCATGGGTTCTCCGGTAACTGAAATTGGCTTGTTGGCAGGTTCTTGTTCAGATCAGCTTGACCGCACGATTATAAAGGATTCCACCCGGTCGTCGGCGATCGTCGTCGGGCACCGGCCGTCGGCCCCGGCTCCTTCGGCCGACCCAATCGGGCGGACTTCGCGCTACACTGCCGTCCCATGCCTGTTTTCCGTTTCGCCTTCATCGTCCTGCTGCTCCTGCTCACTGCCTGTGGCAGCGAGCAGAACGATCCCTACCCGCGCGCCGAGCGCGGCAGGAACATCCTGTATTCGGCATTCACCGATCGCCCCAAGCATCTCGACCCGGTGCAATCCTACAGTGAGGACGAAATCACCTTCACGGCGCAGATCTACGAACCGCCACTGCAGTATCACTACCTGAAGCGCCCGTACACGCTGATTCCGCTGACCAGCGATGCCGTACCTGTGCCACGTTATTACAACGAACATGGCCAGGAGTTGCCGGCCGATGCGCCACTGGCGGCGATTGCGCACAGCGTCTACGATATTCGTATTCGCCCGGGGATCCGCTATCAGCCGCACCCGGCTTTTGCCGTCGATGCCGCTGGCCAGCCGCTGTATCGGGATCTCGATCGCGAGGAGCTGCGCGGGATTGAGAAGATCACCGATTTCCCGCAAACCGGCACGCGCGAACTGATTGCCGACGACTATATCTACCAGATAAAGCGACTGGCGCATCCGCGCCTGCATTCGCCGATCTTCAGCATGATGGCCGAGCGCATCGTTGGCCTGCGCGAGCTCGGCGCTGCCTTGCAGGCAGAGGCCAGCGCCCTGCCGTCCGGCGCCTGGCTGGATCTCGATCGTCTGCCGTTGGCCGGCGCCAGCCGCATCGATCGCTACACCTATCGCATCAGGCTGCGCGGCAAGTATCCGCAGTTCGTCTATTGGCTGGCGATGCCCTTCTTCGCACCGGTGCCACGCGAGGTCGACCGTTTCTACCATCAGCCCGGGATGGCCGGGAAGAACCTGACACTCGACTGGTATCCGGTGGGCACTGGTCCCTTCATGCTGACGCAGAACGACCCCAACAGCCGCATGATTCTCGACCGCAATCCGAACTTCCACGGCGAGACCTATCCCTGTCATGGCGAGCCCGAAGACGGGGCGGCCGGCTTGCTGGCCGATTGCGGCAAGCCGCTGCCGTTCATTGAGCAGGCGATCTATTCGCGCGAGAAGGAGAGCATTCCCTATTGGAACAAGTTCCTGCAGGGCTACTACGATGCCTCCGGCATCTCCTCGGACAGCTTCGACCAGGCGGTGCGCCTCGGAGTTGGCGGCGACGTACAGTTGACCGACGAGATGCGCGACAAGGGCATCCGTTTGCTGACCAGCGTGCGGGCGTCGATCTTCTACATGGGCTTCAACATGCTCGACCCGGTGGTTGGTGGCCTCGCCGAGCAGCCGACGAAGCTGCGGCAGGCGTTGTCTATGGTCATCGATCAGGAGGAATTCATCTCGATCTTCATGAACGGCCGCGGCATTGCGGCGACCAGTCCGCTGCCGCCGGGGATCTTCGGCTATCTCGAAGGCAAGGAGGGCAGCAACCCGGTGGTCTACGACTGGGTCGACGGGCGGCCGCAGCGCAAGCCGGTGGCAGAGGCGAAGAAGCTGCTCGCCGAGGCTGGCTGGCCGAATGGTCGCCATGCCACCAGCGGTGAGCCGCTGGTCCTGAATCTCGACACGACCACCGGCGGCATGGGGGAAAAGTCGCGCCTGGACTGGCTGACGCGGCAGTTCGCCAAGCTCGACATCCAGCTCGTGGTGCGGTCGACCGACTTCAACCGCTTTCAGGAGAAGGTGCGCAAGGGGGCGGTGCAACTCTATTACCTCGGCTGGAATGCCGATTATCCCGATCCGGAGAACTTCCTGTTCCTGCTCGCGGGGTCGGAGGGCAAGGTGGCAAAGGCCGGCGAGAACGCCTCCAATTACGCCAATCCACAGTTCGACCGCCTATTCGAGCAGATGAAGAACATGGAGAGCGACGGTCCGCGCGCCGGCGAGCGGCTGGCGATCATCCGACAGGCGATCGCGCTGCTGCAGCACGATGCGCCGTGGATCTACGGCTTTCACCCGAAAAGCTACACGCTGGGACATGTCTGGCTGCACAACCGAAAGCCGACCGATGTTGGCAATAACATCCTCAAGTATCAGCGTGTCGACGTGGCCCAGCGGGAACGTTTGCGCGAGGAATGGAATCGACCGGTGCTCTGGCCGCTGGCAGCGGCGACCGTGGTCCTGGGGGCTGTCCTGCTGCCGGCGGCGATCGCGTATCGCCGTCGTGAACGCAGCACGGCCCGCTGATGCGCGCTCCGATCGCGCCGCAGCGGCCACTCGCCACGGCTTGAGGTATATTCGCCCACCATGCTCGCTTACCTCGTCCGCCGCCTGCTCTACGCCCTGCCGATCCTGATCGGCGTTAACCTGATCACCTTTGCGCTGTTCTTCGTGGTCAACACGCCGGACGACATGGCGCGCATGCAGCTGGGCGTCAAGCGCGTGACGCCGGAAGCCATCGGGCGCTGGAAGGCCGAACGCGGCTACGACCGGCCGCTGTTCATCAACCAGGCGGCTTCCGGCAGTGCCATATTCACCGACACCATTTTTTTCACCAAGTCGGTGCGCATGTTCGCCGGCGATTTCGGGAGGGCCGAGGACGGTCGCGACATCGCCCGCGAGATCACCACCCGGATGGGGCCCTCGCTGGCCATCGCCCTGCCGACCTTCATCCTCGGCCTGCTGGTCACCGTCTCGTTTGCCCTGCTGCTGACCTTCTTCCGCGCCAGCTATCTTGATTTCTGGGGCGTCGTTCTCTGCGTGGCGATGATGTCGATCTCGGGCCTTTTCTACATCATCGGTGGCCAGTATCTGGTGAGCAAGATCTGGAAGCTGGTGCCGATCTCGGGTTACGGGGGTGGTCTCGACGCCTGGAAGTTCCTCATCCTGCCGGTGGTGATCGGGGTCGTTTCCGGCATCGGTTCGTCGACCCGCTGGTATCGCACCATCTTCATCGAGGAAATCTCCAAGGACTATGTGCGCACCGCGCGTGCCAAGGGGCTATCCGAGGTGACCGTGCTGTTCCGTCACGTTCTGCGCAACGCGATGATTCCGATCCTGACCGGGGTCGTGGTCGTTATCCCGCTGCTCTTCATGGGCTCCCTGCTGACTGAATCGTTTTTCGGCATCCCTGGGCTGGGCAGCTACACGATCGACGCGATCAACGCGCAGGACTTTGCCGTCGTGCGTGCGATGGTGTTCATCGGCTCGGTGCTCTACATCGTCGGACTGATCCTCACCGATCTCTCCTACACCTTTGTCGACCCGCGGATTCGTTTCAGCTGATGCCTTTCCTGCCCGTCATCCTCTGGTCCGATGTGCTGATCTGGCTGCTGCTGGTCGGTGCCATTGCGCTTGGCATGCTGTCGGCGCGTAAGCCGCTGCTGGTCGCGGCGTGGCGGCGGGTGGGCCGCAGCCGGGCGGGGATGGCTTCCGCCACGTTGCTGATCGCCTTTGTCGTCGTTGGCCTGCTCGATTCGATCCACTATCGCCCGCGCCTGGAGCACAGTGCCGGGCAGGGCGCTGCCGGCAGCGAGCAGCAGGCGACCGTTTACGCGGTGGAAGTGTTGTCGCTGCTCGACAGTATCCTGAGCTCATTGCGCACACGCAACGAAAAGACCTATTCGGAACCGCTGGCGACGCGTGCGCACGCCAAGGAGTCGGTCGAGGTGCGCGATGCCGACGGCCAGCTTCGACAGAGCCGCGACTATCCGCGCCTGAAACATGGCGGCGCGCACCTCGGCGCCGACGAGGCACGGCGCGATGCCGACATTGGCGAACGCGTCCTGCGCGCCACGGGCATTGCGCTGCTCGCCTGGTGGGCGCTGGCGGCAACGACGGCGGCCGCTCTGGCCCGGCGGGCCGGCTGCCCGCACCGCGAGGCCTGGCGACAAATCTGGCGAAACGAGAGTGATTTTGCGTGGAATGCGGTGCTCGCGGCGATTGCCGGGTTGCTGCTGCTTGCCTCGCCGCTGGCGCTGCTGGCGGTCGACTACCATGTCTTTGGCACCGACAAGGTCGGCCAGGATGTGCTCTATCAGGTGCTGAAGAGCGTGCGAACGGCGCTGGTCATCGGGCTGGTGACGACGCTGGTGATGTTGCCGCTGTCGATTTTGCTCGGGGTCATCGCCGGCTACTTCCGTGGCTGGGTCGACGACCTGATCCAGTACCTATACACGACGCTCAGCTCGATTCCCGGTGTGCTGCTGATCGCTGCCGCCGTGCTGATGATGCAGGTGGTGATCGACACCCATCCGCAGTGGTTCGCCACCGCCGCCGAGCGCGCCGACCTGCGCCTGCTGGCGCTGTGCTTCATCCTCGGGGTGACCAGCTGGACCGGGCTGTGCCGGCTGCTGCGCGGCGAGACGCTGAAGCTGCGCGAACTCGAGTACATTCAGGCGGCGCAGGCCTTTGGCGTTGCCGATCTGCGGATCATCGCGCGCCACATTCTGCCCAACCTGATGCACATCGTGATCATCGCGCTGGTCATGGACTTTTCCAGCCTTGTGCTGGCCGAAGCAGTGCTGTCCTACGTCGGCATCGGCGTCGATCCGACCATGATCAGCTTCGGCACGATGATCAACAATGCCCGCCTGGAGCTCGCCCGTGAACCGATGGTCTGGTGGTCGCTGGCGGCGGCTTTCGTCTTCATGTTCACGCTGGTGCTGGCGGCGAATCTGCTCGCCGATGCCGTGCGCGATGCGTTCGATCCGCGTCTGGCGGGGTCGGCATGAGCCAGGAGGCGGAATTGGCTGAAGACGTGTTGCTGTGCGTGCGCGATCTGCGTATCGCCTTTGTCAGTGGGCGCTCGCTGCTGCCGGCGGTCGACGGCATCGGCTTCCGGCTTGCTGCCGGCGAGACGCTGGCTCTGCTCGGCGAGTCGGGGTGCGGCAAGTCGGCGACGGCGCTGGCGCTGCTGCGCCTGCTGCCGGCTGCCGGGCGGATCGCCGGCGGCGAAGTGTCATTCGAGGGACGCGATCTGCTGTGCTTGTCCGAAGCCGAGATGCGTGGCGTTCGCGGCCGCGGCATGGCGATGATTTTTCAGGAGCCGGCGACCAGCCTCAACCCGGTGCTGACCGTCGGTCACCAGCTGGGCGAGGTACTCGAACGCCACCTCGGGCTTGCCGGGCAGGCGGCGCGGGAACGGTCGCTCGAACTGCTGACGGCGGTCGGCATTGCCGACCCGGGCCGCCGGCTTGGCGAATATCCCTTCCAGCTTTCCGGCGGCATGAAGCAGCGGGTGATGATCGCGGTCGCGCTGGCAGGCAATCCACGCCTGCTGATCGCCGACGAGCCGACGACTGCACTTGACGTCACCATCCAGGCACAGATCCTCGACCTGCTACGTCGCTTGCAGGTCGATCGGGCTATGGGCATGCTGCTGATCACCCACGACCTCGGTGTGGTGGCCCAGATGGCCACCCGCGTCGGTGTCATGTACGCTGGCGAGATCGTCGAGGAAGCGCCACGCGAAGCCTTCTTTTCATCGCCGCAGCACCCGTATACGCGCAAGCTGTTCGCTGCCTTGCCCGATCTGGCCCGCCGCGGCGGCAGGCTGGAGACCATTCCGGGGCAGGTGCCACCGCTGTCAGAGATGCCCGGCGGCTGTCGTTTCGCGGCCCGTTGCCCGCACGCCTGGGATCTGTGTCGTCAACAGGCGCCGGCCTGGCGGCAGGTGGCAGTCGGGCATCGTCTGCGCTGCCATCTCGATGGCCAGGAGGGCGCGGGGCGCGGGGATATCGGCGCGGCCGTGGTCGCTGCCCATGGCGCTGTCGGCGGGCAAGCGCCTGCGCTGCTTGCGGTCGAGGATCTGCGCGTGCATTTTCCGATTCGACGCGGCCTCCTGCAGCGCACCGTTGGTTACGTGCGAGCGGTCGATGGCGTCTCGCTCGAACTGGCATCGGGCCGCACACTGGCGTTGGTCGGCGAGTCGGGTTGCGGCAAGACGACAGTCGGCAAGGCGATCCTGCAACTGATCCCGGCCAGTGGCGGCCGCGTGCAGTTGCTCGGGCAGGCTCTCGGCGCCCAGTCGCGCCGCGCCCAGCGGCCATTGCGTCGGCGCATGCAGATGATCTTCCAGGACCCCTTTGCTTCGCTTAATCCACGGCTTTCGGTCGGTGAGATCATTGGCGAGGGCATGCGGGCGCTCGGGTTTGATGCGACGGGGCAGGGTAACGGGGCCGCCATCGCCGCCGTTCTGGAACAGGTGGGACTGGCTCCGGAGGCAGCCGGGCGCTATCCGCACGAGTTTTCCGGTGGTCAGCGGCAGCGGATCGCGATTGCCCGCGCGCTCGCCGTGCAGCCCGACCTGGTGATCTGCGACGAACCAACCTCGGCGCTCGACGTGTCGGTGCAGGCACAGATTCTCAATTTGCTGGCGACGCTGCAGGCCGATCTTCGCCTCGCCTACCTGTTCATCACCCATAACTTCGCCGTCGTCGATCACCTCGCGCACGAGGTGGCGGTGATGTACCTCGGCCGCATCGTCGAACGGGGAACGGTGGACGAGGTGCTGCGTTCGCCGCAGCACCCCTACACTCGCGCCCTCCTGTCGGCGGTGCCGAGCCCGCGTCTGGATGTGCAGCCGGAGGTCATTCACTTGCCGGGTGAGATGCCGTCGCCGGCCAAGCCGCCGACTGGTTGCCACTTTCATCCCCGCTGTCGACAAGCCAGCGCCGTTTGTCGTGAGCGCTATCCCGAGACGACTGCCGTATCAACCACGCATGCGGTGAACTGCCACCTCTACCGCTAGCTTCACCTGGTAACGGCCGGCAGCAGAACGCCGCCTTTCGGCGGCGTCAGTTGTGGCCGGGAAACCCTCCAGGCTAGAAGCTATTCTGTACGAGCTGGATGGTCAGCCGCTGTCCAGGCTTGAGATCGTTGCTCTGGATGCGATTCCAGCGCAGGATATCGTCCTTCTCGACCCGGAACTGTTTGGCGATCGAAACCAGCGTATCGCCACGACGAATCGTGTATTGCGCCAGCTTCGTCTGTTTCTTGCTGCCCGGCCGGGTCTGCTCTGACGCGTCGCGGGCCTTGTTGGCGGCTTTCTCTGCCGTCTTGACGTCGACCCTGGCCACGTCCTGACGGCCGCTCCTGGCTGCCTTGTCTTGCCGGCTTTCGACCTCAGCCATCTCGCTGCGTGACTTGCCTGCCAGTGGCTTGCTGACTGGCTCCGGCGCTGCGACTGCCAGTCTGGTACCGGCGTTGACCTGGTTGACCCGCAGCTTGTTGATCTGCTTCAGCTCGGCCAGTGTCATGTCGTATCGGCTGGCAATCTCTGAAAGCGTTTCGCCCTTGCGTACGGCGTGGCTGCGCGTGACCGCGATGGCTGTCGCGTCGCTACGTGGCGACGCCTGCTTGCCGTCCTCGCTCCTGGCAAGGGTTGTGCGTTGTCCGGCAGGTGCCGGTTTGACGGCTGGCTCGGGTGTCGCTACGGTCAGCCTGGTGCCGGCTGTCGCTCGCTCGGTGCGCAGCTTGTTGATTTGTTTCAGCTCCGTCAGCGTCATGCCGTAACGCTGTGCCACCTTGAGAAGCGTTTCGCCCTTCTGTACCGTGTGCGTGTGAGCGGTCGCGACCGGCGCTGGCTCTACCACCTGCGGCAGCCGCGGCTGTTCGGCCACGAGTCTTGGCTCCGGCAGTCCGGCGACGTCGGCTGGATCTGCACCCTCCTGGCCCGCGACCAGCAGGGTGAGCCCGGGAGACATCCTGATCCTGCCGCTGATGCCATTGACGGCCTTCAGGTTGGCGACCGTCATGCCGAAGCGCGGGGCAACCTCTTCGAGCTTTTCGCCCGGACGCAGCGTATAGGCCTGCCACGAGGAAAGCGGCTTTTCGCTCTCCTCGTGAGCCTCAAGATTGCTGATGAAGGTATCTACCTTGTGCGCCGGGATGACCATCGGCGTTTCGGACTTGATGACCGGGCGATTGTGCGCCGGGTTCAGGGCAACGAACTCCTTGACAGGCATTTCTGCAAGCCGGGCGGCGAGCGTCACGTCGATATTGGCTGTCTTGGTGACTGTCGCGAAATAGGGTCGATTGGGAACACCGCGGATATTCAGGGTGGCGAGAATGTTCGGGTTGCTGAAGACGTTCTTCAGGGCCTGCAGCTTGGGGACGTAATGCCGAGTTTCCTCGGGCATCGTCAGGCTCAGGTAGTCGGTTGGCAGACCATTGGCTTTGTTCTTGTTGATCGCTCGCCCGACAGCGCCTTCGCCCCAGTTGTAGGAGGCAAGCGCGAGGTGCCAGTCGCCGTGCAGATCGTAGATGTATTGCAGGTATTCGAGGGCGGCTGCGGTCGAGGCGACGATGTCGCGCCGCTCGTCGACCCACCAGTTCTGTTCGAGCTTGTATTGCTTGCCGGTCGCCGGCACGAACTGCCAGAGGCCGGAAGCATGACTGCGCGAGTAGGCCGTCGGGTTGTAGGCGCTTTCGACCATGGGCAAAAGGGCAAGCTCCATCGGCATGCCACGCTTCTCAATTTCCTCGACAATGTGATGCAGGTAGCGACTGCTGCGCTCGACCATGCGGCGCAGGGACTCCGGGTGGTTGAGATACCACTGCTGGTGATGCAGGACCAGCGCATTGTTGATGTTGGGCATCGAGAAGCCCTGCCGCATGCGCTGGAACAACTCCTCGGGCTCGGAGGTCAGATCGATGGTCTCGGCGAGCCGTACGGGCGCGACGAGTTCGACGACCGGCAAGACACCATCGCTTGCGAGCTGCTGGGCTGAATTGATGCTTTCGGTCTTGGCAAGACCGACATTGGGGAAAGGAAGACCCTGGTTCGCTACGTCGTCAGCCGAAGCAGCAACACAGGCCAAAGCAAATGCAACTGCAAACGCGATTCGTGGCGTCATCCGTACATCCTGTTCTCATTCTCGGGTGGGCGCCAGTTCATCCCCGCTGCGTGGGATCACCTGGTCGAATGGTGAGACTGCAAGCCAATGATTATAGAACAAACCCGCGCAGAAGGTGGAGAGCAATTGCGTCGGCAAGATCGGCTGTCACTACAGCGGCGGGCGGTTGCGGAGAGGCTGCTGGCGGGGAGGTGTCGCCTTGCGGCCAGCGTCAGGTGACGATCCAGAAACAGGAAAGCCCAGTCATGGCTGGGCTTTCTGCTATGGATGCTGGCGGAGTGGACGGGACTCGAACCCGCGACCCCCGGCGTGACAGGCCGGTATTCTAACCAACTGAACTACCACTCCGTGTTGCTGCAGACAGGTCTTGGCGGTAGGGCGCTCGGCTCTTGGCTGAGCGATCTTCCTTCGCGCTGTGCAAGCTGCGCATTATAGCGAATTTCGCCGGGCAAGCAAGGGGCGATCGAGCCGGAATCGGAGGGCGGAACTGGGAAAGTGACCGGACGGGTTGTCGAGGCCAGATGTCGCTGGGCGCTGACGATCTTCTGGAACGTAGCCAGGTGGTACACAGTGGTCAGGCCTGAATGCACTCATAGCGGATCAGGTCAGGAGAGTTGTTGGCGACCGCCTGTCCCAGGCAGATGATTCCCCGATCGTGCAGAGTGAACTCCTCCCGTTGCACAAAGAAGCGGGCACCGTTGTCCAGTAATAGATAGGTTCCGTTGGTGCTGCCGTCAGCGAGGATAAACTTGCCCTGGCGGAACTGGATGTCGGCATGACTGCGGGACACCCGGTCGTTGTCTACCACCAGATTGTTCTTCTCTCCACGTCCGAGGGTAAACATCCGGGAACTCGGCATTACTTCGAAGGTTGCGCCGCGATAGATGAGGATCAGCCGGGCGACCAGGAGGCTGCGCAATTCTTCCTGCTGTTCCGTACTAACGACCTGCGTCAGGCTGGAGGGTTCCTGCCAGAGTACTTCGACGATCTCCATCTCATCCTGTTTGCCGCGCACCCACGAGCGGCCAAGGCTACGAGTCATCTGTTCAAGGTCGTCCGGCAACTGGCTGACCGTCTCGCGGGTGGTGATGATCTGGTCAGCCTTGGCCAGCGAAACCATGCGGGCGGCCACATTGACCGCGTCGCCGAACAGGTCGTCCTGCTCGACGAGTACGGGCCCGTGCTGCAGACCGATCCGGACGGCGATGTTGAATTCCAGCAAGGGTACGGATCGTCCTTGATTGCACGGAGTGCATTTCACAGGCAGCCTGCAAGGCCCGCTGCCGCGTCCGGAAAGCGGCTCATGATCTCATCGCCGATGGTTTTGACCACCGTACCGTCGAACTCTGCGGTTTTTGCCTGGAGCAACTCGAGGATACCCGGCTCTCGATCTGTCGCTTGCCTGCCAATCACCATATTTTTCGAACAAGCGGGTACTGCCGCAGATATCGGCGAACAGCACGGTTGCCGATACCTGTTGGCGCACTGCCGTCCGGTGGCCGCCCGGCTGCGGACATCTGCTTGCGCGCAATTTCATGTTGATCTTCCGAGTTCTCCGTGAGCCACCGCGCTAGCCATCAGCATAAGCCGGCACCAGCCAGTCTGCGATCAGGCGACGCGTCGCCGGGCACGCAACCGGTTCGCGGCAGGTCATCCGCAAAGACCACAGCCGACGCCTCGGTCGCCATTCATCAACCAAAGCGGCGCTTGTACTGCTCGCGACGTTCCTGCGCTTCGAGGGACAGCGCGGCCGTTGGCCGGGCGAGCAGGCGCGCGATGCCGATCGGTTCGCCGGTCTCCTCACACCAACCGTAGTTGCCCTCATCGATGCGCTGCAGCGCGTCACGGATTTTCCGCAGCAGCTTTCTCTCGCGGTCCCTGACGCGCAGCTCGAGCGTGTGCTCTTCTTCTGCGCTGGCGCGGTCGTTCCAGTCCGAACTGATTTCCGCTTCCTGCAGGTGGCCCGCCGTCGCCTTGACGGCCGACAGCAGTGCCTGCTCTTCGGCAAGCAACCGGCGGCGGAAGAAGGCGATCTGCCTGGGAGACATGTACTGATCCGGTGAGGCCGACAGCAGGGTGGCCTCGGTCTCAGTGTCAACTCGTTCGCCGGGCTTATCCATGTTTCTCACTCCTTCACTTTTTTGACGGGCCACCGACCACTGGGAAGTGGCTTGAGCGGGTTGGTCTGGCTCATGCCAGCAGGTCCGGACAAGGTGCTCAGGTGAGGTCCGCCGCCCTCCGGGCTCTCGCCACTGTCGAGCCATGTTATCGCATTGCGCGTCGATGGCATAGCCGCAAGTCATCACCAGACGCTGGGAGGTGCGTCAACAAAAAAACCGCCCGCGGCGGCTTGATCATGTTCTCTGCAACTACTTGCCTGCTCTCCCAAGGACGTCTGCCCGGCACCGTGCTGGCACTGGCGATACGCCTGGTAGGCGCGATTGGACTCGAACCAACGACCCCCACCATGTCAAGGTGGTGCTCTAACCAGCTGAGCTACGCGCCTTCATCAACGCCCAAGCTGCACGTGATTTCAGGGAAGTGCGCATTATACGGGGCGGCAACTTCAAGTCAAGCATGATCGCACGAGTTCTCAGTCGCCGATCACGTCGGTGTTGGCCGGGGGCGTGAAGCGGAACAGCGAGGGCGGCAGGCGGGGGTTGATCTCGACTCGCGAAAAGACCAGCATCGTCGTCTGGCCCAGGGTGTCGAGCAGTTCCATCGCCCGCAGTTCGTTGCCGGCGAAGCCGACGCGCACCTTTTCGAAGCCGCTGTCGGCGGCCCTGGGGGTGGCCTCCAGCCACTCGATCCCGTCCCGTTCACCGGCTTCGCGCAGGCTGAAGTCGCGGTCGATCGTGCGCTCGCCGGCGAGCAGCGAGGCCGGTGTTCCGCCGAGCGCGGCGCCGGCCTTGCGGACGGTGACCTGGCGCAGGTCCGGGTCATGGATCGAGATCTTCTCGCCATCGCCGATGACGAGCTGGCTGTAGGGTTTGTCGATCTGCCAGCGGAACTTGCCCGGACGCCAGAACATCATGACCCCGCTCGATTTCTGCGGCAGCCGACCGTTGCGCGCGACGACGGTCTGCGCGAAATCGGCGCGCAGCGTTCTGCGTCGTGTCGAGAAAGTGCTGCAGCTTGTCGATGGCTGCGGCACGAGCCGGGCTGGCCGCAAACAGGACGCAGAGGGTCAGGCAAAGCGGCAGGCGCCAGTTCATTCGTCATCCTTGCGCGCGAGAACTTCGCGGCCGCCGCGCGCATCCATGGCCGAAACCAGCCCGGCCTTCTCCATCGCCTCGATGAGGCGGGCGGACCGGTTGTAGCCGATCCGCAGGTGTCGCTGCACGAGCGAGATCGAAGCGCGGCGGTTCTTCAGCACCACCTCGACGGCCTGATCATAGACGGGATCAGCCTCACCATCGGTGTCGAGGCCGCCGTTGTCAGCGCCGCCGGCATCGGCGTCCTCATCGCTACCGCTGCCGATGAGGACCGCGTCGACGTAATCCGGCGCGCCGGTCTTCTTCAGGTGGTCGACCACCCGGTGCACCTCGTCGTCGGCGACGAAGGCACCATGGACACGCGTCGGGTAGCCGGTGCCCGGAGCGAGATAGAGCATGTCACCCTGGCCGAGCAGGGTCTCGGCACCCATCTGGTCGAGGATCGTGCGCGAGTCGATCTTCGACGAGACCTGGAACGAGATGCGGGTCGGGATGTTGGCCTTGATCAGGCCGGTGATGACATCGACCGATGGTCGCTGCGTCGCGAGAATCAGGTGGATTCCCGAGGCGCGGGCCTTCTGGGCGAGGCGGGCGATGAGCTGTTCGACGGTCTTGCCGGCGACCATCATCAGGTCCGCCAGTTCGTCGATGACGACGACGATGTAGGGCAGGGTGCTCAGTGGCTCGGGTGAGTCGGGAGTCAGCGACACCGGATTGGCAATCTTTTCACCATTTCGCGCGGCATCGCGGATGCGCTGGTTGAGACCGGCGATGTTGCGCACTCCCATGGCCGACATCAGCTTGTAGCGCTTGTCCATCTCGCCGACGCACCAGTTGAGCGCGTTGGCGGCCTGTTTCATGTCAACGACGACTGGCGCCAGCAGGTGCGGGATGCCCTCGTAGATCGACAGTTCGAGCATCTTGGGGTCGACCAGGATGAGCCGCACCTGGTCGGGCTCCGACTTGTAGAGCAGCGACAGGATCATCGCGTTGATGCCGACCGACTTGCCGGAACCGGTCGTTCCGGCCACCAGCAGGTGCGGCATCTTGGCCAGGTCGACGACCAGCGGCTGGCCACCGATGTCCTTGCCGAGGGTCATCGTCAGCGGCGAGTTCATGTCGCTGTATTCCTTGCTGGCAATGATCTCCAGCAGGCGAACCGTCTGTCGCTTCGGGTTCGGAAGCTCGAGTGCCATCGACGACTTGCCGGGTACCGTCTCCACCACGCGCACCGAAATGAGCGACAGCGAGCGCGCCAGATCCTTCGCCAGGTTGAGGATCTGGGCGCCCTTGACGCCCACCGCCGGCTCGATTTCGTAGCGTGTGACGACCGGCCCGGGGTAGGCAGCGGTCACGGCGACCTGGACGCCGAAGTCGGCCAGCTTGCGTTCGATCAGCCGCGAGGTGTATTCGACGGTCTCGGGGCTGACGCGGGCACTCTGCGGTGGCGCCGGTTCCAGCAGGTGCAGCGGTGGCAGCATGCCTCCCTCGACTGCCTCCGGGAACAGCGGTGGCTGCCTTTCGCGGTCGATCCGCTTCTCCACTTTCGCTGGCAGGACGCGTGCGGCGGGTGCTGCCGGTTCGCGCCTGGCGACCGGTCCTGTCCGCGTCGTCAGTTGGCAGGGGCGAACTCGCCGCGTCGCCCAGGAAGGGCTCGGCTGGCTCCCTGGTCGATTGACCGGATCGGCCGCCACCGCCGCGCCCAAGACCGGTTCGACCGCAGCGTCGCGACCGCTCTTCGCCGGTCGCGACGCGGTCCGGGCGGCCGCCGGCGGCACCTCTACCGGCGTCGGCTCATGGCTGTCGCCACGCTTCTTCTCGAGTTCGACCACGGCTTCGCGCTCGCGCGCCACCTCGCGACCGATGCGCCGATCCTGCCAGCGTCCGTAGAGGCCGTATATCGCCAGCAGCACGCGCTCGAACAGCGTGCCGACCCGTTCCGCGGCAGTGATCCACGACATGCCGGTGAAGATGCTCCAGCCGAGCAAGAGCATCGCCACCAGTGCCAGGGTGGCGCCCGTGTAGCCGAGGTAGCGGACGGCGAAGGCGCCCAGTTCGATGCCGATGACGCCACCGGGGGCCGACCGGCAGGCTGGCCTTGATGGTGTAGAAGCGCAGCGTCTCGAGGCCGCTGCTGGCGACGATGAGGACGACGAAACCGGCGAGCGAGATCAGCAGCGGCCGTCGGTCGCCGGCGTGCTGTCCCTCGAGCCGGCGGTAGCCCCAGCCGACGGTGACCAGCAGGAGGAGGATCCACCACCATGCCGAGAGGCCGAAGAGGTACAGCAGTACATCGGCCAGCCAAGCGCCGCTGCGCCCGGCCGGGTTGTGCAGCATGCTGCTGTGGACGGCGTGCGACCAAGCGGGATCGGCTCGGTCGTAACCCCAGAGCGAGAGTGCGAGGAAGCTGACGACAACGATCAGGACGAGCCAGCGGGACTCGCGCAGCAGCACGGCGATCTTCTCCGGCAGCGGGCTCGATGTTCGGGACGGGTAGGGGATCCTGCTGCCGAGTTTGCTCAACAATGCCATTGCCGGGTTCTGAAAAATGGCTGTCAGGAGCGCTGGGCGCTGACGGAAGAGGGCGATCGCTTGTCGAGAATGACCGTGCGACCTTCCTCGACACGGAAGTAGCCACGGTTCTCGAGATCCTTCATGACGCGACTGACCATTTCGCGCGAGGCACCGATCATCTTGGCGATGTCCTGTTTGGTCACCCGTTTGCGAATGACGCGCTGGCCGCGCTCTTCCTCGGAGAAATCGAGCAGCAGCTTGGCGACGCGGCCGTAAACGTCGAGCAGCGCCAGGCTCTCGATGTTGCGGTCGGCTTCGCGCAGCCGCTGCACCAGGCTCTTCATGATGTTCAGGCAGAGGTCGAAGTTCTCCGCCAGGCAGCGCTTGAAATCGCCCTTGGTGATCACCAGCAGCTCGCAGGTTTCGGTGGCGACGACATCGGCCGAACGCGGGCTGCCATCGATCAATCCCATTTCACCGAAGAACTCCCCGGGGCCGAGCAGGGTCAGAATCACTTCGCGCCCCTCTTCGTCGCTGTTGAGGACCTTGGCGCCGCCGCTGATCAGGACGTAGAGCGAGTCGGTGCTGTCGCCGGCGCGAACGATCGTCGTCTGGCGTGCGACCCGACGGTGAAAGGCAACCTTGGCGATCTGTTCGAGCTGCGAATCGGGGACGCCGGCAAAAATCGGGATGCTGTGCAGCAGGGTCAGACTGGGGCCTCTTCTGGGCTGTTCGACCTGAGTGTTCATGGGCGATTCTTCCGTCAAGTGAAATGATTTCTATCAAGGGCTTGCGCGCCGATTATAAGGCACTTTGCAGGTTTTCGACGTTAACCGGTGGTCGCGGCCGGAGCAGGCAGGCCAGCGATGGCGGTTATAATTTTCCGCTGACCCCCCAGGAGAGTGACTGAACATGAGCCAGGAAACCCGCCACTGCCGCCTGCTGATCCTCGGATCGGGCCCCGCCGGCTACACTGCCGCCGTCTATGCTGCACGTGCCAACCTGAAGCCGGTGCTGATCACCGGCATGGCGCAGGGCGGGCAGTTGATGACCACGACCGACGTCGACAACTGGCCGGCCGACGCGCAGGGCGTACAGGGCCCCGAACTGATGCAGCGCTTCGAGGAGCACGCCCGGCGCTTCGAGACCGAGATCATCTTCGACCACATCCACACGGCGCACGTCACCGCGAGGCCCTTCACGCTGGTCGGCGACATGGCCACCTACACCTGCGATGCGTTGATCATCGCCACCGGCGCGTCGGCGCAGTACCTGGGGCTGCCGTCCGAGGAGGCGTTCGCCGGGCGCGGGGTGTCCGCCTGCGCGACCTGCGACGGTTTCTTCTACCGCGAACAGCCGGTGGCAGTCATCGGTGGCGGCAACACTGCCGTCGAGGAAGCGCTGTATCTGGCCAACATCGCCAGTCACGTGACGCTGGTGCATCGGCGCGACCGGCTGCGCAGCGAGAAGATCCTGCAGGACAAGCTGTTCGCCCGGGAAAAGGCGGGCAAGGTGACGATTCGCTGGAACTGCACCCTCGACGAGGTCCTCGGCGACCAGTCCGGGGTAACCGGAATCCGGATTCGCAGCAAGCTGACGAACGAGACCGAAGACCTGTCGCTGATGGGGGTCTTCATCGCCATCGGCCACCGGCCGAACACCGAGCTCTTTGCCGGTCAACTGGCGATGGAAGGCGGTTACCTGCTGACGCATGGCGGCCACCAGGGCAACGCCACCGTGACTTCGGTCGCCGGCGTCTTTGCCGCGGGCGACGTGCAGGACCATATCTACCGCCAGGCGTGCACCTCTGCCGGCAGTGGCTGCATGGCGGCGCTCGATGCCGAGCGCTACCTCGACAGCCTCGGCCTGGCGGGCTGAGAGCCCGCCCGTGGCGCTGCCAGGTACCGTGCGCACGTTCGCCAGGGGCATCAGACGCGAGGCCGGCGATGAGTCAGTTCAGTCGTTACAGTCCGGAGGATCGGGCTGCCTTCCTCGCCGCCGTGGACGGTGCGCGGCCCCTGCGGCAGCCCGACCGCGTCAGCCTCGACGGGCCGAAACCAAGTCCGCGGCCGCGGCAGCGCGAGATCGACGAAGCGGCGGTGCTTGCCGAGCTGCTGCATGGTTCGTTGGCCATCGATGACTGGCTCGACCTGGGTGGTGCCGACTCCTTCCTGCGTTGCGGCGTGCCGCGCAGCGTGCTGCGCGACCTGCGTCGGGGCCGCTGGAGCATTCAGGATCACATCGACCTGCACGGACTGAACCGGCAGCAGGCGCATGCCGAAGTGGCGCGCTTCGTCGCCGAGGCACTCAGAGTACCGGCAAGCGTTGCCTGCGCATCGTGCATGGGCGCGGCCACGGCTCGCCGGGGGCGCGAAGCGATCCTGCGGCAGTTGGTCAAGGCCTGGCTGGGTCGTCACCGGGATGTGCTGGCCTTCTGTCACGCGCCGCCGAACGATGGTGGCGACGGTGCCCTCTGGGTGCTGCTGAAGTCAAGCGCAGCCGTCCGCAGGGCCGCCCGGTGGCGATCGGCTGCCGCTGCTCACGCTCCCGCCCAGAGCTTTGCGCAGCCGGCCGCCTACGGCGGCGTCGCTGCATGCGGCGGAAACCCTGCCTTCGCGCTCACCGATCCGTCTGATCCGTCTCGCGTTCGCTCGCGGCTTGCATCCTGGACTGCTCGCGAGACTTCGTCACGACTCGGAGCCGTCTAGATCGCCGACTCGTCGAGTTCGCCGGTCCGGATGCGCACGACCTGTTCGACGTTGCTGACGAAAATCTTGCCGTCGCCGATCTTGCCCGTGCGTGCGGCCTTGACGATCGCATCGATCGCACCCTCGGCAGCAGAATCCGTGACGACCACTCTCGATCTTCACTTTTGGCAGGAAAGTCGACCACATACTCGGCTCCGCGATAGAGCTCGGTGTGGCCTTTCTGGCGACCGAAGCCCTTGACCTCGGTGACGGTCAGGCCGGTGACGCCGATTTCGGACAAGCGCTTCACGCACCTCGTCGAGCTTGAACGGCTTGATGATCGCTTCAATTTTTTTCATGCGTCGGCTCCTGGAAAGATGGGCAAGGAAATCCTATCAGAAATCGCGCACCCGACAAGTGATCAGTATGGGTCACGATAGCGGTTGGTGATCGGGTAACGCCAGTCCTTGCCGAAACCGCGTTGCGTGACCCGGATGCCGACCGGGGCTTGGCGACGCTTGTACTCGCTGATCTTCAGCAGATGAACGACACGTCGCACGTCGGCGGCGGCGAAGCCCTCGGCAATGATCTGGCGCGGGCTGAGGTCCTTCTCCATGTAGGCCTCGACGATGGCGTCGAGCACCGCGTAGGGCGGCAGGTTGTCCTGGTCGGTCTGGTCCGGCCTCAGCTCGGCCGATGGTGGGCGGCTGATGATGCGTTCGGGAATGACATGCGAACAGGTGTTGCGCCAGCGCGAGATGCGATACACGAGGGTCTTGACGATGTCCTTGATGACGGCGAAGCCGCCGGCCATGTCGCCATAGAGGGTGCAGTAGCCGACGGCCATTTCCGATTTGTTGCCGGTCGTCAGCACCAGCGAGCCGGTCTTGTTCGACAGGGCCATGAGGATCATGCCGCGAATGCCGCGCCTGCAGGTTCTCCTCTGTCGTATCCGCCGGCAGGCCGGCGAACTGTCCCTCGAGCATGCCGGCGAGGGTCCTCCATAGCCGGCTGCGATGGCGATCTCGTCATAGCGCACGCCGAGCAGACGCACCATCTCGCGTGCCTCGCTGAGGCTCAGTTCGGCCGTATAGGGGGGATGGCATCATCACCGCCCGCACCTTGTCCGCGCACCGAGCGCATCGACGGCAACGCAGAGGGTGAGCGCCGAATCGATGCC
>NZ_JAZKUM010000006.1:0-414206 GCF_036625085.1 Candidatus Accumulibacter necessarius
AAGCCCACAGCCACTGCACTGTCCCCGTCGGCCCCGTGAACTTCGCCGGTTGATGGCCAACGCTCTTCCTGTGTTTGATCATCGAGTAGATCATGATGCCGAAGACGACGACAAACAGTACCGTGATCACGATCATGAAGTGATTGTGGATTTCCAGCGTGTCGCGGGCGATCGGCGTGACAGGGGTAGGGAAATTCCAGCTGTAATCGGCGCGCGCCAGCAAGGGGATCAGGGCCGCGAGCAACCCCGAGAAGAACTTGCCCGTCCGCAGACAGAAACGATGAAGGATCTTCAATTTGTCTCCTTAGAGTACTTTATCGGGGCTAAGCAGCGCCCAGGGTTTGTTTCAGCTCTTCCGCCAGAGCCACTTTTTGCTGTTCGGTCAGCAGGCTGCCCACTTCGACCTCCTTGCCGTGCGAGCGAATCAGCAAGCGATGGATGTTCTGCCCGGGCGGCTTGACGTACTGCAAGCGCGCCCAGTAGGGCTGGAACTCATGGCGCGCCACCACGGCGCCACGACGGCTTTCGATCGTCAATTGCCCTGACTCAAGCGTGATCCGCTCAAAGTCGTTGGCAGTCAACTCAGTGCGTCGAAGCGCCCACCAGAGAAACGCGAGCTCCAGGCCAGCGAACGGAACCACCGGCCAGGCACCAAAAAACGAGAAAGCCAGGGCAATCAGAGCGGAAACAGCAGCCGTGATGACAAACAGAAGCTTGCGTCCGGTCACCGAAAGCGAATGGTTCGGGCGGGCCACCCAAGTCCGACCGGCGAGCGTGTCTGCTGCAACCAGGCTCATCAATCCTCCCCAAAAAGGCCAGGCTCCCCGCGTGGTCTGCCCCGATTTGACCCAAATCAAGATATCGATTCTGTGAGTCTAACACGAATACTCGCCACGTTGGCAACAGGCACACCTAACATGATGATTACATTGACCTTCTGGGGCCCTTATGCGGCGTCGCAGCATGCGGAGCTGCGACCATTTGTCGCGTCCACCTGCAGCGCCAGGCTGGCACGCATCCTTTGCATTGCCTTGACTTCAATCTGGCGTATGCGCTCCGCGGAGACACCGAACTCTGCCGCCAGCTGGTGCAAGGTTGCCGGAATTTTCGTCGACCAACCAGCGCGCCTCGACGATCCGGCGGCTGCGCGGATCGAGGCTGGCCAGGGCGCTTTGCAGGCCCTCGTTGTGCAAACGGTTGCGCGCACGGGTTTCGAGCACCTGCGAGGGTTCGCTCGAATTGTCGGCCAGGTAGGTGATCGGTGCATACACATCATCATCGTCGCTGTCGCCATCCAGCGCCAGATCATGACCCGACAGGCGGGCTGTCCATTTCGACAACCTCGTCCGCCTTGACGCTCAAGCGGTGAGCAATATTGGCCACCTGAGCCGGAGCGAGCGTGTCGCTGTTCGGCTTCATGCTGCGCAGGTTGAAGAACAGCTTGCGCTGCGCCTTGGTCGTCGCCACCTTGACCATTCGCCAGTTCTTCAGGACGTACTCATGAATCTCGGCCTTGATCCAGTGAATGGCGAAAGAAACCAGCCGCACACCCCGCCCCGGGTCGAAGCGCTTGACCGCCTTCATCAGGCCGATGTTGCCCTCCTGAATCAGATCGGCGTGTGGCAGGCCGTAGCCCAGATAGCCGCGCGCGATGGCAATCACCAGACGCAGGTGCGAGAGCACCAGCTGCCGGGCCGCGTCGAGGTCACCGTCGTCGCGTAAGCGGGTCGCCAGGCAAACCTCTTCCTCCTGGGTCAGCAGCGGAAACTGTCGCGCCGCCTGGATGTAGGCGTCAATGCTGCCGGCTGCAGAAACCGTCGGAAAAGCCAGGGCTTGAGTCATGTTCATGTCTCCTTCTTGCAGGCAATATAGAATATTTTAGCACTCGCCCCGTTAGAGTGCTAATCGCGCCATCAGTTCGTCCGGAAATGGTCACGGACGGGCAGGCATCCCGGCAGAACCGCCAGCGGATTACGGAGCGCGGCAGGCAACAAGCCGGCGCGACGCTGGCAAAGATCAAAACGGTGCGGAGAAGCGCTTCAGCTGGCGCCTCGACTTCGAAAGAAGGGCTGGCAGCGCCCGTCCCGCGATAACGTCATCATTGTTGAAGTCGTCCAAAAGAGAAGCTGGCAATGACTAGCATGAGGTTCAGCGTCCCTGACAACGTCAAGGAAGGTTCCAACCAGCCCTTTGGGTGACGATCGTCCGGTAGGTGGCAGAGAAATTTTTCTACCGCCTGTAAGTAATTCCGGAGTTTCTGCGTCTAAGCAGTGTCAGAGAAGCGAATGCAGATCAGCGCGCTCTGACCAAACCCATCGAACGAGAGGAGAAACAAATGTCAAATCAAAAGTCTGGTGTCGTCATCGCCGCGGCCGCGGCGGCCCTTTTTGCCACCGGGGGTATCCTGGCCCCGACTGTCCAGGCTGCCGAAGGCGGCATGGTACACTGCGCCGGAATCAACTCCTGCAAGGGCCACTCCGACTGCAAGACTGCCAAGAACGAGTGCAAGGGAATGAATGCCTGCAAGGGTCAGGGCTGGGTCACCAAGGCCAGCGCCAAGGAATGTACCGATGCAGGAGGCAAGGTGGTCAAGTAGGCTCGATGCCGACACGGGCGGCCGGGGCGCCATGCGGTGACCGGTCACCCGGAACTTCAAGCGTGAGGGAAGATGCGATTCCATGAGTGAACCCCTGCAGGGCTTCGGCCTTGGCCTGCGTACCGAGCACTATCGGGAGTTTGCCACTGCGCCACAGGCGGTCGACTGGCTTGAGGTCATCTCCGAGAACTATCTGGTCCCCGGCGGCAAACCCCTGCATTACCTCGATAGAATCCGCCGCGACTATCCGATGGTAATGCACGGGGTATCTCTGTCGATCGGCGGCAGCGACGCCCTTGACGCGTCGTATTTGAGGCAGCTTCGCGCGCTGGTCGACCGCGTACAGCCGGCCTGGGTCTCCGACCATCTGTGCTGGACCGGAACCTCCTCGCTGAACCTGCACGATCTCCTGCCCCTCCCTTACACCGAGGCCAGCCTGGAGCATCTGCTGCCGCGCGTCGCGCAGGTGCAGGACGCGCTCGCTCAGCCCCTCCTGCTCGAGAACGTTTCCAGCTATGTGCGCTATCGTGCTGACGAGATGAGCGAGTGGGAGTTCATCCGCGAACTCGTCAGGCGAACCGGCTGCGAGCTGCTGCTCGACGTTAACAATGTCTATGTGAGCAGTGTCAATCATGGCTTCGACCCCCGCGTCTTCATCAATGCGATGCCGCCCGGCGCCGTTCGCCAGATTCATCTCGCCGGGCACGAGGACCGTGGCGGCTACCTGATCGATACCCACGACCACCCGGTCTGCGCAGCGGTCTGGGACCTTTACGCGCATACCGTCGGCCGCCTTGGCCACGTGCCGACGATGATCGAGCGCGACGACCATATTCCGCCGCTAGATCGGCTCGTCGCCGAACTCGATACAGCGCGTTCGGTGGCGCAACAGACACTCGCGGCAAGAAGGCAGGCGGCATGAGCGCGCTCGCCGCGCTACAGGAGCGTTTCCAGAAGGCGGTTCTACTCGATGATCCCACGCCGGGCCTGTTTGCTACCGAGGGCGCAGCGCTCGAGAGCGGGCTTGCGGTGTACCTGCAGGCTTACCGTGCCCGCCTGACAGCTGCCCTGCGCGACAACTATCCGGTCCTGCAGAGGGCGCTCGGCGACGAGGCTTTCGACCTTCTGGCGCGCGCCTACCTGGACGAACACCCCTCGCATTTCCGCTCGATCCGCTGGTTCGGCGATTCGCTGGCGGAGTTTCTCGCCGCCACCCCAGAGCACCTGCCGCACCCCGCGCTGGTCGACCTCGCGCGCATGGACTGGGCAATGCGCACGGCTTTCGATGCCGCGGATGCGACGCTCCTCGGCGTTGGCGAACTCGTTGCGCTACCACCGGAAGAGTGGCCGCAAAGGCATTTCAAGCCGGTGCCCTCGCTGCAGCTGCTCGATCTGACGTGGAGGGTCGAACCGATCTGGAAAGACCTCAACGCGGATGCCGAAGCGATCAGCGACGAGCCGCTTCCCTGGCCACATGTGCTGCTGATCTGGCGCCCAGACCTCGACTGCCGCTGGCGATCGGCCGACGCCTGCGAAGCAGCGCTCCTGCGCGCCCTGACACGAGTCGCCAGCTTTGCCGACTGCTGCACGCTGATTGCCGAAAGCGGCGATCCGGAACCGGCACAGACCGCCGCCGGCTTTCTCCAGTGCTGGGTCGCTGAAGGCCTGCTGGCTCAGGATTGAGCGGGTCATGTCCAAACCGCCGGAAAACCCACTGCAGAGCCTGTGCACCAACTGCGGCGAGAGCTTTGTCTGTGGCGCCGCCGCGGGCCTTTCGTCCTGCTGGTGCATGCAGGTACCGCCGCTTGCCCGCGTGCCGGAGGCCAGCGCCGGCTGCCTCTGTCCGGCCTGCCTGGAACAGCGACTCAGCCCTCTGCCAGCCGCTCCGGCAGCATGAGAATCGCGTCGCGATTGCTCCACGAAAAGCACTTTGCGGCCGCTTCGCGCCATGACAGCCAACAGTAGTTCAGATGCTCGCCCGGAGCGATAGCAACCGGCCTTTCCGCTGGCAGCTGCAACGCGAAGACGTGTTCGATATTGTGTAACACCCCTGGCGCGTAACGGTGACGCCATTCGGCAAAAATCTCGTAGCTGTTGGTAATCTGCCAATCATGCAGTTCATCGACCGAGGCGGCAATCCCGGTTTCCTCGGCGACCTCGCGGATGGCCGTTTCAGGCAGTCGCTCGCCGGCTTCCTGGCTGCCGGTGACCGACTGCCAGTAACCGGGGTGCGCGGCGCGTTCGAGCAGCAGCACCTGCAGGTCCGGAGTATGAACCAGGACCAGTACCGAAACCGGTCGCTTGTACCGCCTCATGCCGTTGGCGGGAAAGCCGCCAGTCCGTCAGCACGAAGATCGTAAAACACCCACATCGGGAGATCATGCACCCGCCATTCGGCAATCGCCGCGGCAAACACATCGTTGAGGGTTTTGAAAGCAGCCGGGTTTTCCGCATCCAGGCTCTCGGCGCCAGAGATAAACAACACGTATCCTGCTGCTTCACACCAGGAAAAATCGGTCAGACAATCCTTCAGGGCATCGAAGTTCTGCCCGTACCATTCGGGAAAGTCGAGCGCATACCCGATCCTGCTTAACACGATGTCAATCCGGTCAGACTCTGCGAAACTGACATCAAAGCAGGCGCAGCCCGCGCTTTCGGCAGCCGCTCGGACTGCCGCCTGGCTACGCCGTGGCAAATGGAAGATACCCGCCTGCGGGGAATCTTCCAGCAGTTTCAGCAGCTTGTTCTGGCTCATGACTATTCGCGTATCCGGCGGAAACTGCGGTAGTGATCGTCGGTGTAGTAGTACTCGCCCGAGGTGCTGACATCGCGGCCGCGCCCCTCGCCAGCGACTATGCGTCGCGGGCCGCGGTCGCGGCTTCCCGGGGTTGGCACGGTATACTCACGATAATAGCCTCGAGGCTGCGAGGGCAAGCGTCTTTCGAAATTACCAAAAGTGCTGCCGTCTTTGCGCGGATAAGGAAATGGCCCACCCTGCTGGATCAGACGGAGGGTATGCACAGCCTCTGGCGGCAGCTCGGACACCGCGATGCTCGCCAGATAGCGCGCTTCACGCGCCTGCGTCGCAGCTGCCAATCCACCGACCAGCATGGCCAGCAGCAGCAGTCGAATGAAAGCGGCTACTTTCTGCACGGACAACTAGCCCTTGCCAATCTCAAGCTGCGTTTCGACTTTCTGACGCAGGCGGATATGCAGTTCCCGCAGTTGCTTCTCGTCTACGCTGCTCGGCGCATCGGTGAGCAGGCACTGCGCACGCTGGGTTTTCGGGAAGGCGATCACGTCACGGATTGACTCGGCGCCGGCCATCATCGTGACGATGCGATCCAGACCAAAAGCCAGGCCACCATGTGGCGGGGCACCATACTTGAGCGCATCAAGCAGGAAGCCGAACTTCAGCTGCGCCTCTTCATCGCCGATCCCGAGCGCCTTGAAGACCTGCTCCTGCACTGCCGCACGGTGAATCCGCACCGAGCCACCACCGAGTTCGGAACCGTTCAGCGCCAGATCGTAAGCCTTGGCCAAACAATTTCCGGGCTCACTCTGCAGCAGCGCCAGGTGTTCGTCTTTCGGACTGGTGAAGGGGTGATGGCAGGCAGTCCAGCGCTTTTCGTCGTCATCATAGTCGAACATCGGGAAGTCGACGATCCACACCGGCTCCCAGGCGCGACCATTGACGAAACCCTTTTCGTGCCCGATCCTGACGCGCAGCGCGCCGAGTGCATCGTTAACCACCTTGCGTTTGTCGGCTCCGAAGAAAATCAGGTCGCCCGACTGCGCGCCAGTACGCGCAACGATGGTCTGCAGCGCCAGGGCGTGCAGATTCTTGACGATCGGTGACTGCAGACCGATCTCGTTGAGCTGGGTCACGTCATTGACCTTGATGTAGGCCAGTCCGCGCGCGCCGTAGATGCCGACAAATTGGGTGTAGGCATCAATCTCGCCTCGCGTCAGGGTCGCGCCACCCGGGATGCGCAGGGCAGCAATCCGGCCCCCATCGCTGTTGGCAACGCTGGCAAAGACCTTGAAGGACACGTCCTTGAGCACATCGGTGACTTCAACGAGTTCGAGGCTGACACGCAGATCCGGCTTGTCGGACCCATAGCGATCCATTGCCTCAGCGTAGCTCAAACGCGGAAATGGATTCGGCAACTCGACCGCGATCACTTCCGTGAATACCGCCCTGATCAGCTCCTCCATGAGCTGAATGATCTCGCCCTCGCCCATGAACGAAGTCTCGATGTCGACCTGGGTGAACTCCGGCTGCCGGTCAGCACGCAGATCCTCATCGCGGAAACACTTGGTGATCTGGTAGTAGCGGTCAAAGCCGGCGACCATCAACAATTGCTTGAATAGCTGTGGGGATTGCGGAAGCGCAAAGAACTGCCCGGGATGCACGCGCGAAGGAACCAGATAGTCACGCGCCCCCTCAGGAGTGCTCTTGGTGAGCATTGGCGTTTCGATGTCGATGAAGCCGGTGTTGTCGAGGAAGCTACGGAAGGCACGCGCAGTCCGGTATCGGAGCTGCATGTTCTTCTGCATCTGCGGACGACGCAGGTCGATCACCCGGTGCAACAGCCGGATGTTCTCCGACAGATTCTCGTCATCCAGCTGAAAAGGCGGCGTCACCGACGGGTTCAGCACTTCCATCTCGTGGCAAAGGATCTCGATTTCACCGCTCGCGATGTTGACGTTAACCGTCCCCTCCGGCCGGGCACGTACTTTGCCTACAATTCGCAGACAGAACTCGTTGCGCACCGACTCGGCGGTCTTGAACATCCGCGGACGGTCCGGATCGCAAACGACCTGTGCCAGCCCCTCGCGATCGCGTAGGTCAACGAAGATCACCCCACCGTGATCACGACGCCGGTGTGCCCAGCCACAAAGCGTCACCTCCTGGCCGATGATCTGTGCATCGACTTGTCCGCAATAATGAGTCCGCATACTTGTTCCAGGTTACCTCAGTCAATTGATAGCTATATCGCTGCCAGCAGCATTCACTGCCGGTTGCCGCAACGGCGGAGCTACGACGCCCATCGAAATCACGTACTTCAGCGCCGTGTCTACGCTCATCTCCAGTTCGATGACTTCCGCTCTGGGCAACATGAGAAAAAAGCCCGAGGTCGGATTCGGGGTCGTCGGCACGTACACGCTGACGTACTCGCCGTCGAGATGCCGCAGCACCTCCCCGCCCGGCTTGCCGGTCAGGAAGGCGATGGTCCACGCGCCACGACGCGGATACTCGATCAGCAGTGCCTGGCGGAAAGCGTTGCCGGATGAAGAGAAGAGGGTGTCCGAAACCTGTTTGACGCTGTTGTAGATCGAATTGACTACCGGTATGCGTGCTAGCAACATCTCCCACCAGACAACCAACCGCTGGCCGATGAAGTTGGCAGCGAGCAACCCGGTCAGGACGATGATAAGCAAGGTCAGGATTGCCCCGACACCCGGGATATCGAAACCCAAAACACTTCGCGGATGGATCGCCTCGGGTAGCAAGCGCAAGGACTGATCCATGGTGCCAACGATCAGCACGAGCACCCAGGCGGTAATCGCCAAAGGCACCCAGATCAAAAGTCCGGTAATGAAGTATCGTTTTATCAGTTGCCGGCGCACGCATTGGCTCCGGTAGCGCAGGCAGGGCTCGGCGCACCCTCCTTGCTGCTCCCCTTGTTCTCCGAACTCTCGGAGTTCTCAGCGCTCTTGGGCTTTTCGGTCGAGACCGGCACCTTGTTGTTGCCACCCTTGAAGTCGGTGGCGTACCAGCCATTGCCCTTCAGCTGAAAACCTGCGGCCGTCACCTGCTTGCTATAAGTAGTCTGACCACATTCCGGACAAATCCGCAGAGCCGGGTCGCTCAGCTTTTGCAGATGATCTCTTTCGAAACCGCAGGATGCGCAGCGATAGGCATAAATCGGCATGACTAACCTTCAGACGGCACTGGTAAAACAGCGATTATACCCGAACCTGAGGAGGGTCCAGACGCTCACCGCGGACAAGGATCAGTACAGCTGCGTGTTCAGAGGGCTAAAGCAAGCCAACGTAAACACGGGTAAGCGGCTTCCCCCAGAAGAGCGCAAGGACCCCCGCTGTCGCCAGGTAAGGGCCAAAAGGAATCGGCACGTTCCGCCCACGCTTGGCAACAACGATCAGGGCAATGCCGACCACTGCGCCGAGCAGCGACGAGAGCAGAATGGTCAAAGGCAACATCTCCCACCCCAGCCAGGCGCCAAGCGCAGCGAGCAACTTGAAGTCGCCGTAACCCATACCTTCCTTGCCCGTGATCAGCTTGAACGCCCAGTAAACCAACCATAGCGAGAGATAGCCAGCAACCGCCCCGATCACTGCCGACTGCAGGTCGGTGTAGGTGGCGAACAAATTGAACAGCAATCCAGCCCAGAGCAGGGGCAGCGTGATGGCGTCGGGCAACAGCTGTGTATCGAAGTCGATGCAGGTCAGCGCGACCAGGCACCAGATAAGTAACATGGCGCCCAACGCCGCCCAGCCATAGCCAAAGTGAAACGCGGCAAAGGCACAAGACAGGCCACTGATGGTCTCGACCAGCGGATAGCGGGGAGAAATCGACGCGTGGCAAGCTGAGCACTGACCACGCAGGTATAGCCAGCTCAGGACCGGAACATTCTCCATCGCCGTAATGGCGTGACCACAGGCTGGGCATCGCGAGCGCGGCCATACCAGCGAGAACGGTTGCTCCTCGGGCAATTCTTCGCCGCGCAGCTCCGCGCAATGAAGGCGCCAGTCTCGCTCCATCATTCTTGGCAAACGATGGATGACGACGTTGAGAAAACTACCGACCAGCAGGCCGACCACACCGCCGATGAGAGTGAACTGGGTCGGGTCCAGATCGGCAGTCAGCGCACCCAGCATTATCCGACCACAGCGCCCAGCTTGAAAATCGGCAGGTACATCGCGATCACCATACCGCCAATCAGCACCCCTAGAACAACCATGATCATCGGCTCCATGAGGCTGGCCAGAGCCTCAATCGCGTCGTCGACCTCCGCCTCGAAGAAATCGGCCACCTTACCCAGCATTGAATCAAGCGCGCCGGATTCCTCGCCGATGGCGACCATCTGATTCACCATGTTCGGAAAAAGCTCGGTATTCTGCATCGCTGAAGTGAGACTGGTGCCGGTGCTCACCTCGCTCTGGATCTGCCGTGTCGCCGCCTTGTAGACATAATTGCCGGCAGCACCGCCGACGGATTCCAGCGACTCGACCAGAGGGACGCCGGCAGCAAACATCGTCGCCAGAGTACGTGTCCAGCGCGCGATGACCGACTTGCGGATGATGCTGCCAAAAACAGGCAGGCGAAGGAAGATGCGGTCGAAAGCGATCTGCATGGCTTCCGACCGCTTCCAGGTATAGAAGAAGGCATAGATCGACCCGCCGATACCCCCAAACAGCAACCACCAGTATTCGACAACGAAATCAGACATGCCGATCACGATGAGCGTCGGCGTTGGCAGATCGGCACCAAAACTCTTGAAGACTTCCTTGAAGGCCGGGATCACGAAGATCATGATCACAGCTGTAATGATGAAGGCGACAACGATGATCGCCACCGGATAAAACAGCGCCGCCTTGATCTTGGATCTGATCGCGATCATTTTCTCTTTGTAGTTGGCCAGGCGATCCAGCAGGGTTTCCAGAATACCCGCCTGTTCACCGGCCGCCACCAGATTGCAGTACAAGGCGTCAAATTGCAGTGGATACTTCCGGAACGCCTGCGAAAGCGAACTGCCGGTTTCCACATCGGCCTTGATATCCAGCAACAACTTGCCTACGGCCGGGTTATCATGCCCGCGACCGACAATTTCGAACGTCTGGAGCAGGGGCACGCCAGCTTTGATCATCGTCGCCAGTTGGCGCGTAAACAGCGTGATATCCTTGTCCGTGATTTGCCGCCCACCCCTGAAATGCTGTCTGGATATCTTGCTGACCTGAATCCCCTGACGGCGCAGAGTGGCCTGCACAACGGTCTGGCTGGAAGCGCGTTGCTCGCCACGAACGGTTTTTCCGGCCTTGTTCTTCCCCTCCCAGAGAAAAACAAGCTCTTTGACTTCCGACGCGGTCTTCCTGGTGGGTTTTGCTGCGGTCGCCATACATCCCTCTTTCTCAAGCGTTGGTGCTGCCGAGGACCTCGTCAAGAGAGGTCAGTCCTTGCTTGACCTTGAGCAGACCGGAACGGCGAAGGTCATTGACCCCGTCCCTTCTGGCCTGGACTGCAATATCAAGTTCCGTTCCATTGGCCATGATGATTCGCTGAATCGCTTCAGTCACCGGCATGACTTCGTAGAGACCCAGCCGCCCCTTGTAACCGCTTCCCTTGCAGCGATCACACTCGCCCGGCCCGTAGAGGACCCAACTGCCATCCAGGTCGCTCTCCGTGAACCCGGCATTGAGCAGTGTCTCGACCGGTGTATCGAGCGGTCGCTTGCAGGTGCAAAGCCGCCGGACCAGCCGTTGCGCAGTGATCAGCAGGATGCTCGAAGCAAGATTGAAGGTCGGAATGCCCATATTCATCAGGCGGGTCAGCGTGGCGGGCGCATCATTGGTGTGCAGCGTGGATAGCACCATATGACCGGTCTGCGCTGCCTTGATCGCAATCTCCGCAGTCTCTATGTCCCGAATCTCGCCTACCATGATGATATCGGGATCCTGGCGGAGAAAGGCCTTGAGAGCTATGGGAAAGGTCAATCCAGCCTTGTCATCGACATTGACCTGATTGATGCCGGGCAACGGTATTTCCGCAGGGTCTTCCGCTGTCGCGATGTTGACCCCCGGTCGATTCAGAATGTTGAGGCAGGTGTAAAGTGAAACGGTCTTGCCGGAACCGGTCGGTCCGGTCACCAGGATCATGCCGTATGGCCGGTTGATGGCGTCAAGCAACACCGCTTTCTGGTCGGGTTCATATCCCAGAGCGTCTATGCCCAGACTAGCCGAGGTCGGGTCCAGGATCCGCAGGACAATCTTCTCCCCATACATCGTTGGCAAAGTACTGACGCGAAAGTCGATCGACCGACTCTTCGAAAGCACCAAACGCATGCGGCCATCCTGTGGCACACGCTTCTCCGCAATATTGAGACGCGAGATCACCTTGATGCGCGAGGCGATCTTTTCCTTGATGACCAATGGCGGCGCGGCCACCTCCCGCAAAATACCATCGGTCCGAAAGCGGACCCGATAGCTTTTCTCGTAGGGCTCAAAGTGGATGTCAGACGCACCATCATTGATAGCGTCAAGCATCATCTTCTGAATGAACCTGACGACCGGTGCGTCATCGACATCAAGGCTTGCCGCCTCGTCGGCCTTATCCTGCGCCTGTTCATCGCTGAATTCGAGGTTGATCTCCTCGGTCGAGAAACTCCTCAGCGTCTCCTCGGCCGATTCAGACAGCTTCGTAACCAGCGGTCCGAGCTTGTTTTCCTCAACAACAACCGGGTCCACCGCCAACCCGGTCTGAAACCGAATCTCGTCGAGCGCACGCAGGTTGGTTGGATCCGCGATGGCTATTGCCAAGCGATTGCCGCGTTTGTGAAGTGGCACAACACGGTGGGTTGCGATCAACTTTCGGTCAATCGCATTCTTCAGGATGTTCGCATCGTCGAAGGCTGCCAGATCGAGCAGGGGAAAACCGAACTTGTCTGCCGCAAACCGCGCCAATTCAAGGAAGGTCGCCTTCTTGGCGCTAACCACCTGTTCGATCAGCGAAGTCTTTTTTGCAGCCGCCTGCGCAAGCAGTGCCTCGGCCTCGGCTTCCTTGAGTCGACCTGCTTGTACCAGCGCACGGGCAAAGCCGCTAAGCGGTGATTGTTGCGGATTGGCTGCCATTTTTCGCGATTGGACCCTGCAACGCGTTCTGGACCATTAGGCCCCGACTATACCGAGAGTCGGGCCGATGATGCATTGACTGGGGGGTTTTGTAAAGAAGAAGGGGCACCCCCGAGGGCTTGGCAGGCGAGGATCTCGCCTTCCGGGCTGGGCTGCGACCTGCAGACGCCTCTACGCAGCCAAGCTCCTGCGACTCAGGAAATCGGGGTCCGTGGCGGTGCAAGACGACCAACTCCGGAACCCCTGGCCCCTGAAGCACCTACTTGCTTGCCGCGTCCACCACCACCAATGCGGTCATATCGACCACACGGCGGACCGTCGACGTGGGAGAGAGGACATGCACCGGCCGTGCTGCCCCGAGCAAGATCGGACCGACCGCCATGCCGTCGCCTCCGGTCATCTTGAGAAGGTGGTGCGAGATATTGGCGGCGTCCAGGTTGGGCATCACCAGCACATTGGCCTCACCGGCAAGAGGCGACTCCGGGTCTGACTGCGCCCGTATTGCTTCAGAAAGCGCGCTGTCACCGTGCATCTCTCCGTCAACTTCCAGATCAGGCGCCCTGGCACGGATGATCGCCACGGCCTCCCCCATCTTGCGGGCGGCAGGGGTCTGCGAGGATCCGAAGTTCGAATGCGACAGGAGAGCCACTTTCGGCCTGATCTTGAAACGACGAACCGCTTCTGCAGCCATCAAGGTGATTTCAGCGACTTGCTCGGCATTGGGATCGGCATTGACGTGCGTATCACAGAGAAACAGGGCGCGACCAGGCAACAACAGATGGGTCATCGCCGCCATCGTCGTGCAGCCCGGCGCCTTGCCAATGATTTCGTCAACTTGCCGCAGGTGATGCCCGAAGCGACCCGATAGACCACAGATCATTCCGTCCGCGTAACCGAGCCGGACCAGCATGGCACCGATGATGGTATTGTTGCTGCGCAGGCGGGTCTTCGCGATGTCCATAGTTACCCCCTGACGCTTCCGCAACTGGTGATAGGCCGTCCAGCATTCCTTGTAGCGGCCGTCGCTGTTTGGATCGACGACCTCGAAATCGGTGCCAGCCACCAGTTTCGAGCCGATCCTCTGCAGTCGCGCAGAGATCACGTCCGGGCGGCCAATCAGGATCGGCCGCGTCAGACCTTCATTGATGATGATCTGTGCGGCGCGCAACATCCGCTCTTCCTCGCCGTCAGGATAGACGATGCGCGTTCGGCGCCCGCGCTTGGCCGCGGAAAAAACCGCGCGCATGCCGACGCCCGTGCGGTAGACGAAGTCCCTCAGCTTCTCCCGATAAGCCTTCAGATTGGCAATTGGTCGGGTGGCTACGCCCGAACTCATCGCCGCCTCGGCGACTGCCGGCGCGATGGTCGTGATCAAACGCGGATCGAAGGGTTTGGGGATCAGATAATCCGGACCAAAAGTGAGCTCCTCACCAGGATAGGCCATCGCCACTTCATCGCTGACCTCTTCGTGCGCCATGGCTGCAAGGGCCGTGACGCAGGCCATTTTCATCTGCTCGTTGATCCCGGTCGCCCCGACATCGAGGGCACCGCGGAAGATGAACGGGAAACACAGGACATTGTTTACCTGATTGGGATAATCCGAACGGCCGGTGGCCATGATCACGTCGGGACGCACTTCTCGGGCCAACTCAGGCATGATCTCCGGCGTTGGATTGGCGAGCGCAAAAACAATCGGCTGCTCCGCCATGGTAATGAGCATGGCGGGTTCGAGGATACCGGCTGCCGACAGACCGAGGAAAACGTCGGCGTCCACCATCGCATCCGCCAGACTTCTGGCGTCGGTCTCGCGCGCATAACGCGCCTTGGTCGGCTCCATGTTGGCGTCACGGCCGACGTAGATCACGCCTTTCGAGTCGCAGACGATGACGTTCTCCCGCCGAACACCGAGGTCGCACCACAGATTGAGGCAGGAAATGGCTGCCGCGCCAGCTCCCGAACAAACCACTTTCACCTCGGCAATCTTCTTGCCGGTGACCTTGAGCGCGTTCAGAATTGCTGCCGAGGAAATGATCGCCGTGCCGTGCTGATCGTCGTGAAAAACCGGAATCGACATCCGTTCCTTGAGTCTGGCCTCGATGTAGAAACACTCCGGAGCCTTGATATCTTCCAGATTGATGCCGCCGAGCGTCGGCTCCATCGCCGCGATCATGTCAATCAGTCGATCCGGATCGCTTTCGGCGAGTTCAATATCGAAAACATCGATACCAGCGAACTTCTTGAAAAGACAACCTTTACCTTCCATCACCGGCTTCGCAGCCAACGGGCCGATATTGCCAAGGCCGAGAACAGCTGTGCCGTTGGTGATCACGCCGACTAGGTTGGCGCGTGAAGTGTAAAGACTGGAAGTACCAGGGTCATCAACGATGGCGTGGCAAGCGTAAGCAACGCCGGGAGAATAAGCGAGCGCCAGGTCGAGTTGATTGCTGAGGCCCTTCGTAGGCTGCACAGCAATCTTCCCCGGCGTGGGGTAACGATGATACTCGAGGGCTGCTTCGCGAAGATCGGCCTTGCGCGGATCGTTTTCCATTGTGCCTCCTGACGCGGTGCGCATGAATGTAAAGCGCGTAAATGTAGCCGAGTCACGCAGTTAACACAAAGCACAACACTCGCGACGCGAGTCCACGGCGAACAAGCGCTGCTGCCCCGGCAGGGGTAAAATGATGAGCGCACGCGCAACCGTGATGCCATGGGGCTATTCTCGTATTTGCGACCTGCATTCGACTTCAATGGGAGATGATGAATGGGCCAGACCGCCACCAGTAACCTTCGCACTGTTGCTCTTGTTGGCCACGGTGCCGCCGGCAAGACGACGCTAGCCGAAAGCCTGCTTGCAGCAGCCGGCGCCATCACCAGCCGGGGAGCCGTCGAAAAGGGCAGCACAGTTTGCGATTTCGATCCGCAAGAGAAGGATTTTGGCCACTCACTGAATGCTGCGCTGGCAAGCTTTTGCTGGCAAGGGGTACAGGTCCACCTGATCGATACACCGGGTTTTCCCGACTTCGCGGGTCAGGCGATTGGTGCTCTCGCGGCTGTGGACACAGCCTTGGTGGTAATTAGCGCACAGAACGGCATTGAGCTATCGAGCGAGCGGATGATGAAGCTGGCAGCCGCTCGAGGTGTTTGCAGGATGATTGTCATCAACAAGATCGATGCCGAGAACGTCAACCTCCCGGCGCTGGTCGGAGAGATCCGTGAGCGCTTCGGCCGTGAATGCATGTTACTCGACCTGCCGGCCAGGCAGGCCAGTGAAGTCGTTGAGGTTCTCGGGCACGACGATGGCGAGAGCGATTTCGAATCAGTTGCGGCAGCGCATCGGGCGCTGATCGACCAGATAGTCGAGGAAGACGAGGACCTGCTGGCACGCTACCTTGACGAAGGTGTTGATCCGAGTCCTGACGAACTGCACCTGCCCTTCGAAAAGGCACTGCGTGCTGGCCACCTCATTCCGATTCTGTTCGTTTCGGCCAAGACGGGCGCCGGCATCCCGCAGTTACTTGACGTCCTCGCCAGGCTGGCCCCCAATCCGACCGAAGGGAACCCGCCGCCCTTCTACCGCGGCGAGCCCGACGGACCGATGGAAGCCTTTCACGCCGAACCTGACCCGTGTAAGCACGTGCTGGCCCACGTCTTCAAGGTGGTGAGCGATCCCTTCATCGGCAAGGTGGGCGTTTTCCGTGTTCATCAGGGTACGATCCGGAAGGACTCGCAGCTCTTTGTCGGTGATGGTAAACGTCCGTTCAAGGTCGGCCACATCTATCGCCTTCAGGGCAAGGAATATGTCGAGGTCGATACGCTGTTGCCTGGTGATCTGGGCGCCATCGCGAAGGTCGAGGAAATCGAGTTCGACTGCGTTTTGCACGACACGCATGACGAAGATCATATTCACCTGAAGCCACTCGAATTCCCGCAACCGATGCAGGGCCTGGCGGTCCATGCGCGGCGCAAGGCTGACGAGCAGCGTCTGTTCGAGATCCTTCACAAGCTCGAGATCGAGGACCCGTGCTTCAAGGTAGAACGTCATCCGACAACCAATGAGACGGTCATTCGCGGCCTCGGCGAGATGCACCTGCGCGCCAAGCTGACGCGCCTGGCCCAGCAGTACAGGCTGGAACTCGACACCAAACCGCCTCGGATTGCCTATCGTGAAGCAATTACTGGCTCGGCCGAAGGTCACTGTCGACACAAGAAGCAGAGTGGTGGTGCGGGTCAGTTCGGCGAGGTCATGCTCCGGGTCGAGCCGCTGGAACGTGGCGCCGGCTTCGAGTTCGTCGATATCGTCAAGGGAGGCGTCATTCCGGGAGTGTTCATGGCCGCAGTCGAGAAGGGTGTTCGCCAAGCGCTTGCCGACGGCGTCGTCGCTGGCTTCCCGGTGGAGGATTTGCGCGTCACCGTCCACGACGGCAAGACGCACCCGGTCGACGGTAAGGACATTGCCTTTTTCACTGCTGCCCGCAAGGCCACCATCGAAGCCATTCGCTCCGCCAAGCCGATCATCCTTGAGCCGGTCGTGGATATCGAAATCCTTGCGCCGGATGCCTTGACGGGAGACGTCACTGGCGACCTTTCGAGCAAGCGTGGTCACCTGACCGGCACCCAACCGCGCGGCCCCGGGCTAATGGCGATCACCGGGGAGGCGCCGCTGGCCGAACTGGAAGGCTACCAGTCGCGTCTCAAATCGCTGACCGGGGGGCAGGGCTCGTACAGCATTGCCTTCTCGCACTACGCGCAGGTACCACCGGCAACGCAACAGCAACTGGCATCGCAGCACAAGGTCGTCGAGGAGGAGTAGCAGCGGCTTCCAGCAGCCGACCGCGTGCCCATCATGGCTGACGCCTTCAAGGTCTCCGGCTGGTTGATCCCACTGGCTCGCCGCCTGTTGTATCTATGGGTACGAACTTCGGTTTTTCCCGACAACTTGCAAGAGCTTGGCCTCAACCCAACGAAGCCAGTCTGTTACGTCCTGCAGGACAGGCACCTCTCGAACCTGCTGGTGCTCTTCGAAGAGTCGCGGCGAGCCGGCTTGCCACGCGCGGAGGCACCGATCGTGCTGGGCAGGCAGCGCCTGCCCCGCTCGTTCTTCTTCCTGAATCGTGACCGCAGCCTGACCGGCAGAGCGCGCGACAACAGCAGTTACTCTCCGTTGCTGGCCAGTCTGATCGGTCACACGGTGGCCGATCCGCTGCTCGACGTGCAACTGCTACCCGTGGTCATCCTCTGGGGACGCAGTCCGGACAAGCAGGATTCCGTTCTCAAGGCGCTCTTCTCGGAAGCCTGGCGCCCGCCAGGCACCTGGCGGCAACTACTGGCCATTCTGCTGCACGGCCGCAACGTGCTCGTCCGCTATAACTCCCCCATATCGCTGCGCGATCTTCTGCAGGGTGGGCTGGGAGAGGAGCAGGCGCTGCGCAAGCTGTCGCGCATCTTGCGGGTCCATTTCCGCCGCCAGCGCCAGATGGCGATTGGGCCCGACCTCTCGCACCGGAATACCCAGGTGGATGCCGTGCTTGCCGGCGAACCAGTCCGCGCGGCGATCGTCAGCGAAGCGGAAAGACACGGCATCTCGCCTGGCGAGGCCAGAGCACGGGCAGGCGACTTCGCACTGGAGATTGCCTCCGACTATTCGTACGGGGTCGTGCGCGCCCTGGAGCTGTTCCTCTCCTGGTTATGGACCCAGCTTTACGATGGCATTCAACTGCATCGCTTCGACGTCGTGACGCGCATCGCCCCCGGGCATGAGATCGTTTACGTCCCCTGTCACCGTAGCCACATCGACTACCTTCTACTATCCTACATCATCCTTCGGCAAGGGCTGACGCCGCCCCACATCGCTGCCGGCGCGAATCTCAACCTGCCGCTTGTCGGCTCGCTGCTACGCCGTGGCGGTGCTTTTTTTCTGCGCCGCAGCTTCAAGGGGGAACCGCTGTATGCTGCCGTGTTCCACGAATACCTGCACCTGATGCTCGCCCGCGGCTTCCCGATCGAGTACTTCATCGAAGGCGGACGCAGCCGCAGTGGACGAATGTTGACGCCAAAAGCCGGTATCCTCGGGATGACCGTGCAGAGCTTCATCCGTGAACACGCGCGACCACTGCTTTTCGTACCGGTCTACATCGGTTACGAAAAGGTGATCGAAGGCAGCACCTATCTCGGTGAACTGGCGGGAAAGCCCAAGAAAGGTGAATCGCTATGGGGAATCCTGACAAGCCTTCGCCGCATCAAGCGTGTCTTTGGCCAGGTGCATGTGAATTTCGGCGAACCGCTGGCCCTGGCCGGCTTTCTCGACGCACACCACCCCGGATGGCGCGAGGAAGACGGCGCGTCGCCGTCGCCATGGTCTCGCACCGCCACACGCGAGGCGGCAGCAGAGCTCGCCCAGCGGATCAACGAGGCAGCGGTAATCAATCCGGTCAATCTGACGGCTCTCGCACTGCTGGCCACGCCCAAGCATACCGCCGACGAACACGCACTGCAGCGCATGATCGAGCACTATCAGGCCCTCGCCCGCGAGGCTCCTTACACACCGACCAGCGTCACCTGCGACCTTGACCCGTCGCAGATCGTGGCCTACGCCGAGCGGCTGACAATCGTCGAACGTTTCGCCGATCCACTGGGCGACCTGATCCGTGTGCGCGAAAAACAGGCACCCTTGCTGGCCTATTTTCGCAACAACGTTCTGCACCTTTTTGCCCTGCCAGCCCTCGTGGCCTGCCTGCTGAGCCACAACCGCCGGCTTGATGGAGCACGCGTCGCCCAGGCAGTGAGTGGCATCTGTAGCCTGATGCGAGCTGAACTTTTCCTTCGCTGGCATCCCGACGAACTCCCGGCGGCTACGGAAGCCGTAATCGGCGTGCTGCTTGCGCGCAACCTGGTTGCGCGCTCTGAAGACTCAGGGGTACTCGCAGCACCGGAACCGATCAGTGAGGAATTTGCCGAGCTGCACTTGCTCGGCGAAACCATTCGCCCGCTGCTCGAACGTCACTTCCTTACCCTGTCGCTGCTCCAGCAACATGGAACGGGTCAATTGACCCGCCAGGCACTGGAAAACTCCTGTCATTTCCTGGCGCAGCGGCTATCACTGCTCTACCAGTTCAATACACCGGAGTTTCCGGAAAGAGCGACCTTCTCCGCCTTCATCACCAACCTCATCGAAGCGGAATTTCTGCGCGAGGACGAAAAGGGGCTGCTCCACTTTGACCAGCGGCTGATGACGCCGCTCGCCCACTCGGAGCTTGTCCTCTCGGTTGAAGCCCGGCAAGCGATCCGGCGCATCACGGGTGCCGGATTGGCGAGATAGGCCGACCGACAGCGCAACGAAACGCGACACTGGCGATTCTCAGGCCCGCGCAGCAGGGCCTCGCCGCGCCGCTTGCTCAAGCCGCTCCTTCTCGGCAAGCACCTTGTTCGCGTATCTGGTTTCCGGGTCATCCGGGGCGCCACCATAATGCTGCAGGCCCGCCGTCAAGCTGCCACGCCAGCGGATCGCGTCCTCGAGGACATGCACGCCAACCTGGATGTTGGTCACCGGGTCAAGAAAAGGCTGCTCGCCCGCACCCTGCGGCACCTTGTCCAGGTGATAGCCCGGGATCACCTGCATCAGGCCTTTCGCACCGACCACGCTTTCGGCGAAGGGATTGAAGCGTGACTCGATACCAATGATGGCAATGATCAGCAGAGGATCGACGCGACGTTCGCGGCCGACGGTCTGCGCGGCTTCGAACACCGGCACCAGCGCTTCGGGAGCCACCCGATAGCGACGCGAAACGAAGTCCAGGGCGCGCTGCAGTCGTAGCGGCAGCGCAGCCGACACAGGCTTGGCGGCTTCCGCTCCGGAAACTTCATTTGGCGAACGCTCCGCCACGGTAGCTTGCGGTTGGTCAGGGACATCGCCATCGCTGCCCCAGGGCTTGAAAGTGCCCAGGACAACCATCAGCCCAACGATGATCAGGCTGTGTTGGACAAAACTCAAACTGGCGTCAACACGGCGCCCCGTTATGCTTCTGAGTGAAATTGTTGCGGACATGCTCTCTCCTTCACTTTGGTCATCGCGCCAACAGAACGGCTCGACGATGGACGGTTACAGGCGGGTGCAAAGCCTCGAATACTTGGGGGGTACTTGCCCCTGAGGCCGGGACTCTGTTCGCTTTGACAGCCTGCGAACAGAGCGGCGAGGACGCAACTGAACAGCTGCGAGGTGCTTTTTCTTACTGGAGGCTGCGCAGTCTATTGATTAATCTCGCTTTGGTCAACCCACTGCGAGCGGCGGCCGCCGCCGCCGGCAGCCAGGCACCGCCAGAAATCCTCATGGCATCGCCAGACCTGCGCTCCCGTCGCGCACAGGGTGACCTTCTACCGAGGCCCTTATAATGCTGTTCCCGGGTGCGCTCGCCGCAGCTATCAGCCAGCCATCCCGACTGACTTGCAGACCTGGAACCTACCGATGGACATTGCTCTACTGCTCTTTCTGATTCTCCTCAACGGCGTCCTGGCGATGTCTGAAATCGCTGTTGTTTCTTCGCGACAGTCACGCCTGAAAAAGCTGGCTGACGACGGCAGCGTCGGTGCCCGCTCGGCGCTGGCGCTTCACCACGAGCCCGCAACCTTCCTTTCCACTGTGCAGGTCGGCATCACAACGGTGGGCATCCTCAGTGGCGCCATCGGCGAGGCGACACTGGCAACGCCGATGGCCCGATGGCTGAGCACGTATCCGTCGCTGGCGCCTTACGCCAGCGGTATCGCGATGACGCTGGTCGTCATCATCGTGACCTATTTCTCGGTCGTGATTGGTGAGCTGGTCCCCAAGCGCCTCGGGCTGCTGGCGCCCGAACGCGTCGCTTCGCTGATAGCACGGCCGATGAACCTGCTCGCGCGACTGGCTCGCCCCCTGGTATGGCTGCTCTCGTCGTCGTCCAGCCTGCTGCTGGGCCTGCTTGGTGCCCGCCGGAAGCAGGAATCATCGGTCACTGATGACGAAATCAAGGTCCTGATGGGCCAGGGTGCCGAAGCCGGTATCTTTCATGCGAGTGAGCAGGCGATCGTTTCCAACGTGCTGCGCCTTGACGAGCAGCGTATCAGTGCCATCATGACCCACCGCAAGGACATCTACCTGATCGACCTGAACGACAGCCAGGACGAGATCCGCCGGCGTCTCGCCGACAGTCCGTACAAGCGCATCGTGATTTGCCGCGATGGACTGGAACAGATCGTCGGCGTTCTGCGCACCGGCGATCTCCTGAAGGGAGCGCTTCTCGGCGAACCGCTGACGATCGAGGCGTTTGTGCGCCCAGCCCTTTATGTACCAGCCAGCGTGACGACGACACAGTTACTTGAGACTTTCCGGCGAGCACGCCAACAGTGCGCGCTGATGGTCGATGAGTATGGTGGATTGCAGGGTCTGGTGACGCTCACCGATGTGCTGACATCGATCGTCGGCGATCTGCCAAGTTCCGATACCCCGGAGGAGAACGATATTGTTGTTCGCGAAGACGGCTCGTGGCTGGTTGATGGCAGCGTGACCATCGAACGTCTGAAGACAGCTCTCGAGATCCCGGGCGACCTGCCGGGAGAAGACGAGAATGCCTTCAATACCCTGGGCGGCTTTGTCATGTACGTACTCGGCCGTATCCCTCTGCCCTCGGATCACTTTGGGCTCGGCGACTTGCGTATTGAAGTGGTCGATATGGATCGGAATCGGGTGGACAAGGTCCTGATCGCGCGCCCCCTTCGCGTCGCCAGCGCAAACGTCGATAGTGGCGAACAGTCTCGCCGAAGGATCGCTCTCAGCTCGCCCGCTCAGCCCGCCAGTACTGATACTTGAGCGCCAGCATCGCGCCGGCGATGATTGCGGAGAGTGCCAGAAAGGAGCCCACAGCCAGCGTCGACACACCGGTGATGCCCTGGCCAATCGTACAGCCCATGGCGACCACGCCGCCAAAGCCCATCAGCGCCGCGCCGGCAAGATGGTTGGCCGTATCCTCGAGATCGCGAAACCCCTCCCAGCGGAAGCTGCCACTGGCGAGCGCATGGCCCAGGCTGCCGACGACGACGCCGAGCCCACTCGCGATCGCAAAAGTCAGCCTCCGGCTGCTGTCTGACCACAGCATCAGCAGTTCCAGCGTGTAGGCCTGCGGCGCGACGAAGCTCAACGACTCCATACGGCCGCTGTTGGTCGCGATGAACGCTTCCTGCAAGGTATCCGGATCCTCGGCAACATAGCCGAGGTGCCCGCTGACGTACCAGCCGGCGACGACAACGAGACCGATGATGATGCCGCCGAGGAGGCCGTCAAGGGTCAGTCCATCGTGCCGCCGGCAAGCGAACAGCAGCAGGCCGCCGCCGATCAGCAGCGCGCAAAGTGGTAAGGCCACAGCCGGTGCTACCCCGACGGCGGCCAGCAGCGCCGGCAGATCCTGGCCGCCAGCAAGGTGCAGAGAAACGGGCTCGAGCACCTTCACCCGAAAGACGCCGAGCACGCCACGCATCGACATATAGGCCACGAGACCGAGCACGATGAACACCACCAGAGCCTTGACACTGCCGGCGCCGATTCGAACCAGCGTTCTGGCGCCACAGCCCGAAGCCAGGACCATGCCGAAACCGAAGCTGACGCCGCCGACGAGGTACGATAACCAGGTGAAGGTAGGCGTACGGTAGATCGACTTGCCGAGATCGATCTGGCCTCCGGCATGCAATGCCGAGGTACCCAGAATGGCCACCGCGATCGCCAGGAGCCACATGCGCATGCGACTCCAGTCGCCGATGTTGACGATATCGCCGATGGCGCCCATGGTGCAGAAGCGCGTGCGGCTGGCCACAGCGCCGAAAACGAGCCCGAGGGCAAAAGCGAACCACAGAACGCTGTTCGTTGAATCAAGCGGTGCCATACAAGCCCTTAAGCGATCATGCAGGCGGCGTAGCGCGTCGGGTCAGCCACCCCGGCTGCGGCAAAACCGGCTCGCCGCAGGCGGCAGGAGTCACAAACCCCGCAGGCGCGCCCGTCCTCGTCCGCCTGGTAACACGAAACCGTGAGTCCATAGTCCACGCCGAGTGCATTGCCGCGCTGTATGATCTGTGCCTTGGCAAGATCGATCAGCGGCGCATGAATGCGCAGCAGCGCGCCTTCAACGGCGGCCCTGGTAGCCAGATTGGCCATCCTTTCGAAGGCCGCAATGTACTCCGGCCGGCAGTCCGGATAGCCGGAATAGTCGACCGAATTGACGCCAACAAATATGTCGTGGCTAGCCAAAACCTCGGCCCATGCCAGAGCCAGCGACAGCATGACGGTATTGCGCGCCGGCACATAAGTCACCGGAACTCCGGGCTGCACGCCGTCAACGGGAACCGCAATAGACGTGTCGGTCAGCGCCGAGCCGCCAAACTCGTCGAGCCCAAGGCGTAGCACCCGATGTTCACTGGCCCCGAACGCTCGGGCAACGGCCGCAGCCGCGTCCAGTTCGACACGATGCCGCTGGCCGTAGTCGATCGACAGGCAATAACATGCGAAACCACGCTCGCGCGCAATCGCCAACGTGGTGGCCGAATCAAGCCCTCCGGACAGGAGAACGACAGCCCGCTGCTTACCAGGTGAAAGTTGCCCGCTCATGGGGTGGCGAATATACCGCTTTCTGGCGTCAGTGGTTCGCCCATCCATTGATATCGTGTCCACGCCCGGCCCTTTTTTCCAGAAACGTCAGGATTTCCGAACGCGGCGGAATCTGAAGATGGAGACGCACGGACTGCGCCGAGTCGCGGAGCCGGGCAAACGACATGGCGCCTGGGTCTGGCATGGGCGGCAAGGGACCAGCGAGGCGCTCGTCCATCGCCCCCGTGACGGCACTTACCTGCCCCGCAGCCTGCCCCACAGCACTTTGTGGATCTGCAGCTGAAAACGTACCGGCAGGCGGTCGGCGAGTATCCACTCGGCGAGTGTCGCTGCCGGCAGGTCCCCCTCGACTGACGACAGAAGCACCGGGCAGATCCTGGCGAGCTGTCGGTCAACAATCAGCTGGCGCGCCCACTCGTAGTCAGCGCGGTCCGTGAGCACCAACTTGAGTTCATCCCTGGCAGTCAACAGCGCCAGGTTTTGCCAGCGATTCCGCTCGCACTCGCCGGAGCCGGGCGCTTTGAGGTCAACGATGCGCGACACTCGTGCATCAACACCGCCTATGTCGAGGGCGCCCGAGGTTTCTAGGGACACGGCATAGCCCGCATCACTCAGCTGACCCAAGAGTGGCAGGCACGCCGCCTGGGCGAGCGGCTCGCCACCGGTCACACAGACGTAGGGCACCTCATGACACGCCACCGCGGCGAGAATTTCGGGCAGCGCCATCGTCTGCCCGCCGCTGAAGGCGTAGGTCGTGTCGCACCAGACGCAGCGGAGAGGGCAGCCAACCAGGCGCACGAAAACGGTCGGCAATCCGGCACGTGAGCTTTCACCCTGCAGGGACAGGAAAATTTCACTGATCTTCAGCGAAAGCGGTCCGACCGATGCCTTCACCAGGCTACTTTTTCAGGCGCTGCCTGGCGGTCGCGGCGGCGCTGCTGTCCGGGTACTTCGCAACCAGCGCTTCGAGCGTACTCTTTGCGCCCTTGGCGTCGGCAAGTTCCTGCTGACAAGTGGCCATGTTCAGCAGCGCATCCGGCGCTTTGGCATTGGCCGGCCACTTGTTGGCCACTACGCGATGCGCTTCGATCGCCTTCTTGCAGTCACGCAGTGAGTAATGGGCGTTACCCAGCCAATAGTACGCGCTCGGCGTCAAGCTGCTATCCGGATGTGCCTTGGCAAAGGCATCGAATGCCGCTGCCGCTTCCTTGAGCTTGTTGGCCCGGAAAAGATTGAGCGCCGCTTCGTACTGGCGCGCTTCAGCCGCCGGATCGCTCGCGGCCTTTCTTGCCGGCTCGACCGCCGGTGGCTTGCTCTCATCGGCTGGCTTTGGTTCAGCGCTTGCCGCAGGCTGTGGTTCGAGCTTGCGCAGGCGGCCGTCGAGGTCGACGTAGAAATCCTGCTGTCGCTTCTTGGCTGCCTCGAGCTCATAGCTCAGTGTTTCGACCTGACCACGCAGACGCGAGTTCTCGTCGCGCAGCGCCTGAATCTGATTGGCGAGTTCGATCTGTCCCTTGGCAACAATGTCGAGGCGTTCGTTGGCCTTGATGGACAAGTCCTTGATCTGACGCCGGGCTTCCTCATCATCAAAGAGCCCGGCTTGCGCGTCTCGTACGCCGAGCAATGCGAACAGCAAAACAATCGGCAAAAGACGCGCCGAGCCCGGCAACCGGAGCATCGACAGCTCCCGCATCCTAGAACTCACCGCTGTAGAGCATGTCACCGCGACGATTCTCGGCCCAGGCACTTTCGTTGTGACCCTCATTCTTCGGCTTCTCTTCGCCCAGACTGACCGACTCGAGCTGACCCTCAGCAACACCAAGCAAACTCAACATCTTTCTGATCGCGTCGGCACGCTTCTGACCGAGCGCCAGGTTGTACTCGCGACTGCCGCGCTCGTCGGTGTTGCCCTGGATCAGCATCTTGAACTGGCGGTTTTCGGCCAGAAACTTGGCATGAGCCGTCACCAGGTCCTTGTACTCGGACTTCACTTCGTAGCTGTCATAGTCGAAATACACGCTGCGCTTGGACAGGATGCTCTTCGGGTCGGTGAGCACGGCCGGAAGCCTACCGCTTTCTACTCCGCCAGTCGTCACAGTCGCCACCGCCGGCCCACCGCCGCGTGTCTCGACGGGAGCGCCGGTCTGGTCGGTGCTGTCTGGAGTAGAACTGCAGGCGGCCACCAGAAGTGCCAGAGCAGCCGGGATGATAAGTTGTTTCATGAATTTCTCCTGCGGAAGATTCGGAATCAAAATGCCTTGTTATCGGTTGAAGGGACCCCATGCCGGTTCGCGAACATCACCCGCCGCAATGGAAAGACGCTGCTTGATACGACCATCAATCGAAACGGCGGAGAGCACGCCGCGGCCACCCATCTCGGTGGCGATCAGGATCATCCGGCCGTTCGGTGAAAAAGTCGGTGATTCATCCTTGTGCGAATCGGTCAGCACCTGCACCTGGCGGCTGGCAAGGTCCATCACGGAAAGCCGGAAGCTGCCATCCCGGCGGCTGATGAAGGCCATCGACTTGCCGTCGGGTGAAAGGCGCGGAGTGACATTGTAGCTGCCCTCGAAGCTCACCCTCTGGGCATCGCCACCACCAACCCCGATGCGATAGATCTGCGGACTGCCACCACGATCTGACGTGAAGTAGACGAACTGCCCGTCGGGCGAAAAGTTGGGCTCGGTATTGATGGCGTTGGCAGTTGTCAGTCGCTGCGCGCCGGAGCCGTCGGTGTTGACGGTGAAGATCTGCGAACCGCCGTCCTTGCTCAGGACCACGGCCAGCTTGCGGCCATCAGGCGACCACGCGGGTGCCGAGTTGGAGCCCTTGAAGTTGGCTACGACAACCCGCTTCCCGGAGGACAACGAGTGCACATAGACCACCGGCTTCTTGTTTTCGAAGGAAACGTAGGCCAGACGGCCACCATCAGGCGACCAGGAAGGCGAGATGATGGGTTCCTTGGAGATCAGCGCCACCTGGGCATTCTGGCCATCAGCGTCGGAGATGTGCAACTCGTAACGCGAGGCGCTTGCCCTGACCACATAGGCGACGCGGGTCGAGAAGATGCCGGGCTCACCGGTCAGCTTTTCGTAAATCATGTCGGCAATACGATGGCCGGCAGCGCGCAACATTGCATTAGAGGTCACAAAAGCCGAGCCGCCAAGCGAGGCTTGCTTGTTGACGTCGTAAAGACGGAAGCGTGCCTCCTGGCGACCATCGCCACTGGCGCCGATACTGCCGCCCGCCAGCGCGTCAGCACCCCGGTTCTTCCAGTCTGTGAAAACCGGGCTTGAAGCGTCGGTCACCACCTGACCGCCGGGGTCAATCATCTTGAACAGACCACTACGTTCCAGGTCAGCGCGTATCACCGAGGTCACCGTGCGTGCCGAGCCAGGATCACCACCGAAATCGGCGATTGCCACCGGAATGCGATTGGCGCCGGCGCCGGTGATTTCGATGGTCAGCTGAGCATATGCCGGCGTCTGCAGCAAGGCGATCACGCTGACGGCAAGCAGGACGAGACGATGCAGTTTGAGTCCGATTCCAAGCATGGCGTAGTCCAATACAGAATTCGCGATTATATCGCCTCCAAATGCTCCTGATTTGTAACCAAACGTTATCTTGCGAACGGTGACCGATCAGCGGCAATCGCGGCGAAGGTGTGCCTATCGATGCTGAACCTCTCGCGACCGCATATAAATGGCGAAGAAGCTGGCATCAGTGGCCTTCAGTCGCGCCCGATATTCGATCAGGGTCCGACTGTGGCCCTGCTTTTCGAGGTCAAGAATACGGGTCAGGAGAGAAAATGCCTGCCGCGCCGGCCTGCTCTCGATCGCCTGTGGCAGTCCCGCTGCAGGCTCGCTGCCCATTTCAGCGCTCGCTTCCGGGTGCCGCAGCAGGTACCAGGCTGGCAGCCACGCGCTGCCGTGATCCTCAACGTCTGCCTTGAAGGCAAGCGAATCCTTGTCAAGTTGCGAGTCGCCGAGTTCCCGCAGCAGATCGGGAAAGGCGTCGGGTGCGTACCAGGCAAACGCAAAAATCTGTCCTCGTGCAGCCTTCAGACCAGCCCGACGATAGCGGGCGATCGCCCGCCAGCGCAACACGGCGCGATCAGTGTCAGCTCCGGCAATGCCGATTGCGGCGGCCTCCGCGGCGTCGTAGGCTTGCGCGCGCAAAAACAGGTCGGCAGCATGCAGGTGGGGTCGCTCGCGGTCGAACGGATGTGTTGCCGCGCGGGCCAGTTGCAGCCAGATGAATTCAAGAAATCCTTTGGCCGCGCTGCCGAGAATACCCGCCGCAGGAACCATCCGGGTATGGAGAACTTCAACGGTCAGTTCCAGCGCATCGGCATCGAGCCCCGCCGTATGGATCTCCCGAGTCAGTTCAAGGAAGGCGTGGAGGCTATCGAAGACCGGCAAATCAGGCCGCTCGGGCGCTTCAGCCCGCAGTCGAGCAATGCTCTGCGCCGTTCGCTCGCTGTCGTGTGCACACAAGGCCGCGACCACCTCGTTGGCCAGGGTGACCTCGTGCGAATCGAGAAAGATGTCGAATTGATGAGCGTTCAAGTCAATGAGCGGCAGTCGTCGGTATGGGTGCCGGCTCGTTCGCCTAGTCGTCGCGCGGCTTGTACGGAATCTTGAGAACGCGCTCAAAGAGATCCGGGGTTGCTGGCTTGGGCAAGGGCGACGACTTGCGAATTGCACGCTCGACGGCAGCATCGAGCGCCGGGTTGCCGCTCGAACGGCGCAGCTTGACGTCGAGGACCTCCCCCGTGGGAAGCTGCGTGACCTCGAACTCGGCTTGCGGATTACCTTGGATGCCGGGCGGCAGCGAAATGTTGCCACGGATCTTGCCGCGCACTTTGTCAACGTATTCGGCGAGCCCGCGCTTCCGTTCCGCCCCCGCCTGCTCGGCCGCCAACTGCCTGAGCTGGCGAGCCTCGGCATCAGCACGGGCAAGTTGCTCCTGAGCTGCCTTCTGCTGCTGCAATTGCTTCTGATCCCGCTTCAGCTCATCGTCAAAACTCGGGCGCCGCTCAGGCTCCGGCTTCGGTTCTTTCGTCTTTGGCTCTTTCGCCTTTGGCTCTTCCTTCCTGGGCGGATCCTTCGGTATTGGCTCTTCCTTCCTGGGTTGCTCTTTCGCCTTCGGGTCTTCCTTTCGAGGTGCCTCTTTCGTCTTGGGCTCCTCCTTCTTCGCTGGCTCCTTGAGCTTCTTGTCTTCTTTCAGGGGGATGTCCGGCTTGATTGGCGGCTTGGGCTCGGGTTTCGGGTCTGGCTTCGCGACTGCTTTCGCCACGGGCTTGGGTTCAGGCTTGGGTTCAGGCTTGGGTTCAGGCTTGGGTTCAGGCTTGGGTTCAGGCTTGGGCTCCGGTTTCGGCGCAGGCCTTGTTTCGGGCTTCGGCTCCGGCGCTGGCTCCGGCTGACTGACGACCTTGGGCGCCGGTGCCGCGCGCCAGACCTCGACCTCAACTGCCGACGGCGGTTTGCTCTTCCATTGCACGCCCAGGAACAGTGCGCCGATCAGGAGCAAGTGGACGGCCGCCGAAAGCACCAGCGATGGCCATTTTGCCGGGTCGTCGTTCGGCGGCCGCGGGAGGGTTTCGACAGCTTCCACAGATCAGGAACTCACTTGCCTGTCGGCTGTACGAGAAGGCCGATCCGTTTGACCTGCTTTTGCTGAAGGTCGTCCATGACTTCGAGCACCGCCTGATACTTGACGTTCTTGTCACCGGCAATGACCACCGCCTGCTCGGGATTCTTCCGCTGCGCAGCAACAATCTCCTCGGAGAGTTCACTCCGGCTCAGCGGGCGCTCGGGCTTGCCGGGAGCCAGCAGCGCCAGCGTCCGGTCAGCGCGGACGATTACCTGCAGCGCTTCGACCGGCGGCTGCGCAGCCTTGCCGACCGACGGCACGTCGATGCTGGCAGTGGTCATCATCGGCGCCGTCACCATGAAGATGACCAGCAGCACGAGCATGACGTCGATATAGGGAACGACGTTGATTTCGTTTTTCAGACGGCGCGGACGCATGGCCTTACCTCATCTGCCGTTGCAGGATGTTCGAGAACTCTTCCATGAAGGACTCGAAGCGCGAGGAGAGACGGTCGATCTCGTGCGCGAAGCGGTTGTAGGCGACCACCGCCGGAATGGCCGCAAACAGGCCGATGGCCGTCGCCACCAACGCTTCGGCAATACCCGGGGCAACCGCAGCGAGTGTCGCCTGGCCGACATTGGCAAGGCCGCGGAAGGAATGCATGATCCCCCAGACCGTTCCGAACAGGCCGACATAAGGACTCACCGAACCAACCGAAGCGAGAAAGGCGAGGTGCGAGTCGATGCTGTCCATCTCGCGCTGATAGGTCGCACGCATGGCGCGACGCGAGCCGTCGATCACGTCTTTCGGGTCGAGGTTTTTCTGGCTGCGCAATTTGGTGAATTCCCGAAAGCCGGCTTCGAAGATACGTTCCATGCTGCCAGTACTGTGGCGGTCATTGATCGCGCTCTGGTAGAGGCTGTTGAGGTCGCCACCGCTCCAGAAGTCCCGCTCGAACTGTTCGGTTTGTGCGCGCGCCGCCTTGACCGTGAACCACTTGCGAAAAATGTAATACCAGGACATGAACGAGACGCCGGCCAGCAGCAGCATCACTGCCTGAACCACGGCGCTGGCGTTGAGGATCAGGTGCAGGATCGAGAGGTCTTGCGAGACATTCATTGCAGTGTTTCCAGTTTGGTACGCAGAATTGCGGGGATCGAAGTCGTTTTCATCAGCGCGGAGTTTACACAAACGATGTGGATGGCGCCTCGGACCAGTTCCTGCCAGCCGCCCGCCACCGTTTCATCGGCGCGCCGGATGTGCTGCCGGAAGAAGATCTGCGCGCGACTGATCCTCTCCACTTCAAGGCCGACGACCAGTTGATCGTCAAGCCGCGCCGGCTTCAGGTACTCGACACTGACGCTGCGAACGACGAAGGCGATGCCCGGATCGCGCAGCAGGTCCGCCTGCTGATGGCCGATCTCACGCAGCCATTCGGTACGGCAACGCTCGAAGAACTTCAGATAATTCGCATAGTAGACGACGCCACCGGCATCAGTGTCTTCGTAGTAAATGCGAACGGGGATGGTGAACGCGTTGGATTTCTGCTGGTGTCTCATGGCCGGCGCCGATTTTAAGGCAGCATCCTTGTCGCGAATGTAAGTATTTGTGACCAGAGGGAACTTGTCAGGGCGCCCGCCAGAGCTCACCCTGGGGTTCGCCGAGCAGGGCGTCGAGACCGAGGTGACGGTACACCGCCGCCGTCGCCACCCGGCCGCGCGGCGTCCGCTGTAGAAAGCCCTGCTGGATCAGATACGGTTCGAGCACGTCCTCGATGGTATCGCGCGCCTCGCCAATGGCAGCGGCGAGGTTATCGACGCCGACCGGGCCGCCGCCGAACTTGTCGATGACCGCGGACAGCAGCTTGCGGTCCATGACGTCGAGCCCACCGTGATCGACGTCGAGCATCAGCAGGGCCAGATCGGCGACTTCCTGCGTGATGTGCCCGCTGGCCCGGACCTCGGCGAAATCGCGCACACGACGCAGCAGGCGGTTGGCGATGCGTGGTGTGCCACGCGAACGCCGGGCGATCTCCAGCGCCCCGCCCGCGTCGGCAGGCACCTTGAGCAACTGCGACGAGCGCGTGACGATCAGCGTCAGTTCCTCGGGCGTGTAGAACTCGAGTCGGGAAACGATCCCGAAACGATCACGCAGCGGGTTGGTCAGCATGCCGGCACGGGTGGTCGCGCCGACCAGCGTGAACGGCGGCAGATCGAGCTTGACCGAGCGCGCCGCGGGACCTTCGCCGATCATGATGTCGATCTGAAAGTCTTCCAGTGCCGGATAGAGGATCTCTTCGACGACGGGTGACAGGCGATGGATTTCATCGATGAACAGCACGTCGCGCGGTTCGAGATTGGTCAGAATTGCGGCCAGGTCACCGGCGCGCTCGAGCACCGGGCCTGAAGTCGAGCGCAGGTTGACGCCCATCTCGGCGGCGATGATATGCGCCAACGTGGTCTTGCCAAGGCCTGGCGGACCGAACAGGAGAACATGATCGAGCGTGTCGCTGCGCCTCCTGGCCGCCTCGATGAAAATCGTCAACTGCTCGCGGATCTTCGCCTGGCCAACGTAATCTGCCAGGCGTCGGGGCCGCAGGGCGCGCTCGATCGCGTCTTCCTGGGTGGATTTCGATTCGGCCGAGATCAGCCGGTCGACCGGAACACTGCCGAGGTCGTCGGTCTCGATCATCGCGGCCGGTGCTCCTCCGCGGCGGGCACTTGCGCATCGGCGTGCGCCAGCCATTCGCCGATCAAGACCTGCCCTAGCGCCAGCAGGGTCGGCCCCAAGAAGAGGCCGATGAAACCGAAGACCAGCACGCCGCCAAAGACGCCGACGACAATCAACAGCAGCGGCAGGCTGGATGTTCGTGAAATCAGAATCGGCTTGATGAAGTTGTCCACGCTGCTGATCCCGAACATTCCCCAGAGCACCATGAACACGGCCCAGCCGGTCTGTCCCTCGCTGTACAGCCAGACGGCAGCCCCCAGCCAGATCAGGGTTGCACCGACCACCGGCACCATGGACAGGAAGAAAGTCGCCACCGTCAGAATGACGACGCCCGGTACGCCAGCGATGAGGAAACCGATCATCGCCACGACCGACTGCGCCGCGGCAGTACCAACAATGCCGACCATGACCCCGGTGACGGTGCCTTCGACCAGCGCCAGCATGCGCTCGCCCAGGTCACCGGCCAGCGTCCGGCTGCCGATGTGCAGGGCGTCAGCATAGAGATGTGCGTCGCGAAAAATGAAGAAGACGAAAAAAATGACCAGCACGAGTTGCAGCAGGCCCTGCGCCAGCAGCGCGGCGGTGGCCAGCGCGAGCTTGCGGGTTGGGTCAACGAACTGATGAAGCAGGTTGTTCATCTCCTCCCGGCTCGCGACCAGTTCGTGCCAATAGGTGCTGGCATCGCGACCGACGATCGGCAATCTCGCCAGCCAGGCCGGCGGCTCAGCGGGAAGGCCATTTTCCATCAGGGGTTTCAGATAACGGATCGCGAGTTCTACGCCGTCGGCAATCGAACCCGAGAGCAGAGCAACTGGTGCGACAAGCAGCAACAGCAGCAGGATCGACACCAGCAACGCCGCCAGATTGCTGCGCCCGCGGCAGATCCGGAGAAGGCGATTGCGGATCGGCAGCGTCGTGACACAGATAACTATGGCGAAAAGCAGGGTACCGGTAAACGGCAACAGCACGGCAATACAGCCGACCAGCAGGAGCGCGACGAGCGCGATCTGGATGAGTTGTTTGTGACCCGGATTCATTGTCGATTCAGACCCTTGACAACAGCTTGAGCGCCTGACGAATGCCGTCGGAGGTGGTGCTGTCGGCCGGCAACTGCTTCATCGCCGCGCCCGCTTCGCGGTCATTGTAACCCAGCGCCAGCAGCGCATTGAGGATGTCACTGTGCGCCCCGGCAGGCGACACGACACTGCTCGGCAGGGCGTCGGCGAGTTTCCCCTTGAGCTCCAGCAGCAGGCGTTCGGCGGTCTTGGTGCCAATCCCCGGCACCTTGGTCAGCCGACCCACCTCCTGCCGCGCCACCACCTGCGCCAGATCGCCCACCGACAGTCCGGAAAGAACCGACAGAGCCAGGCGCGCACCAACGCCAGAGATCTTCAGCAACTGGCGAAAGGCAAAGCGCTCGGCTTCGCTGGCGAACCCGTATAGAAAGTGTCCGTCCTCGCGCACGACAAAGTGGGTCAGCAAACTGAGCTTCTCGCCGTTTGCTGGCAGGTTATAGAAAGTGCTCATCGGCACGTCGAGCTCATAACCGACGCCCTGCACGTCAACCACTACCTGCGGTGGGTTCTTTTCCAGCAGGATTCCAGTCAGCCGGCTGATCATTGGTTGTTCTCCCTCACTTTGCCGCAGCCTTGCCGACAATCAGTCGGCCATTGCGCACGTGCAGGCCGCCACTCGCCAGGCTACCGAACCCCTGCCCGCCGTGCGCGTGCGCGATCGCACAGGCCAACGCATCGGCGGCGTCGGGCCTGGGATCTGCCGACAAGGATAACAGGCGACGGACCATGTGCTGCACCTGCACCTTGTCGGCGTGGCCGTTGCCCACCACCGCCTGCTTGACCTGCAGAGCGGTGTACTCGGAGACCCCAAGCCCGCTCGCCACCAGCGCCGTGATCGCCGCGCCACGCGCCTGGCCAAGCAACAGTGTCGACTGTGGATTGACGTTGACAAAGATGATCTCGACCGCCGCCTGATCCGGCTGGTGCCTGGCCACCAGTTCGCGCAGGCCGGCGTAGATCGTTCCCAGACGGCTAGGAAGCGAATCCCTGACGTCGGTCCGGATGCAGCCGCTGGCGACGTAGGTCAGCCGGTTGCCCGCCTTTTCGATCAGACCGAAGCCGGTAATGCGCAGGCCGGGGTCGATACCGAGAATGCGCAGCAGCGGCTTGGCGGCATCGTCCATCACGTCCGCGCCCGCGCCAGATAGACGCCACCCACCGCCAGCACCATGCCGGCCAACGCCAGCCCACCAAGTGTTTCGCCAAAAACCAGCCAGGCGATCACGGCCGTGCTCGGCGGCGTCAGGTAGAACAGGCTGGCAACATTGACCGCACTGCCGCTGCGGATCAGCACGTTGAGCAGACTGATGGCACCGAAGGAGAGCACCAGCACCAGCCAGAGCAGCGCAAAGACGAACTCCGGCGTCCAGTCGATGGTCATGCTCTCGGTGTTCCAGGCAACCACAGCGGTGACGACCGCCGTCGGCAGGAACTGGATCACCGAACCACTTCGCAGGTCGAAGTGCGGGCAAAATCGCTTCTGGTACAGCGTGCCCAGGGTGATGCCAAGCAGCGCCGCGAATGCAGGCAGCAGCATCGCCGCCAGAGGCAGGTCGCCGAGCTTGTTGGCGACCACCAGCGAGACGCCGGCAAAACCGAGCACCAGCCCTAGCCATTGCCGTGGCGACACCTTCTCGCCGAGCAGGAAGCCGGCGCCACACGCCGTCAACAGCGGCTGCATGCCGACGATCAGAGCCGTCACCCCAGCCGGCAGACCCTGTTTGATGGCCATGAACACCCCGCCCAGATACAGCGCGTGCACCAGCAGGCCGGAAACACCGATATGGAAAGCCTGACGCCGATCGCTCGGCCATGGCGCACGCGTCGCCAGGGCGAAGCTCGTCATCAGGGTGAGCACCAGAACGTAGCGGGCGAGCAGGAAGGTCAGAGGTTCGGCGTACGGCAGCCCGAACTTGGCGCCGATGAAACCGGTGCTCCAGAGGAAAACAAACAGGAAGGGCAACAGCGATGGCAGGGGGTGCATGGGATCGGCTTCTTGACGCAGGGCAGGAGTGTATCAAGCATCGTGCCAATGATGGCGGCAAACCGCCGCGACCTGCACTCGAACCTGATCCGCCCCGGGTGAACGACCAACCCCGCCGGAGCGGGGTTGGTGGCTGCCACGTGCCGGACCAGCAAGCGAAACTACTTCTTGGCGGCGCTGGCCTCAGCCTTGCTTGCCGCCGCCTGCTTTTCGGCGTCCTTCTTTGCCTGCTTGGCCGCCTTCTTCTCGTCGGCCGTACTCTTCGCCGGTGCTGACTTGGCGGGCTCAGCCTTGCCGGCTGGCGTGGCCGCCGCCGCGGGGGCGCCCGGAGGTGTCGCCGCAGCCGGCTTGGCGGGTACTGGTGCCGGCGTGCTGGCGGCGGCTGGCGCTGCGGCTTTGGCAGCACCTGCCGCCGCAGGCACCGCAGGCGTCGCCGGAGTGGCGGCCGCAGCAACCGGCTTCGCCGCGGCCGGCGCTGGTGCTGCCGCCGGAGTGGCTGGCACGGTCGGCTTCGCCGCTTCGCTGGCTGGCGGCGTTGCCGCCCTGGTAGCCGGCGCCCCGGTCTGAGCGGCCGCCTTCGGCGTCGTCGCGCCGGTCAGCGTCACGTCGCCCTTCATCTTGCCGAGCACGGCCGGACCAATCCCGGGAACCTTGGTCAAGTCGTCCACCGACTTGAAGGAACCGTTCTTCGTCCGGTAGTCGACGATCGCCTTGGCCTTTGCCGGGCCAATACCGGTAAGCATCTGCAGTTCCTCCTCGTTGGCCGTATTCACATTGACTGCAGCAAAGGCATTGACAGCGACCATCAGCAGAGCGAGCAACAGGGTAATCAGCTTGTGCATGGAGTTCCTCCTGGTGAGATTGGGATTCGCAATCACCAGGCATCTCCGCTTGGCGTCTTGCAGTAGTCATTAACGGCGCTTGCCGCCCTTGCGTTGACCAAAGGCTGCAATCACCTGCGCACAGGCCTGCGATAGCCCAGGGCCAGCGAGATCTCGCTGGCCGTCGCCTTGATCGGCGTCACCCAGTCGGGATTGTGGCGATCGGCGGGCGCGGAAACCGACAGCCCGGCGACCAGTTGCCCTTCGTCGTTGCGAATCGGTGCGGCGAGACAGCGCAAACCGATCTCGGCTTCCTCGTTATCGCAGGCAAATTCATGCCGGCGAATCCTGTCGAGCTCCTTTTCCAGCGCGTCCAGCCGGGTCAGCGAATGCGGGGTCTTGCCCGGCAGACCGGTACGCCTGGCATAGGCACGGACATCGGCCAGCCCGTCATCCGCCAGAAACAGCTTGCCTACCGAGGTCAGATGCAGCGGCGCCCGCCCACCAACCAGGTAAACGACGCGCACCAGCGAACGACCGCTTGAGGTCCGCTCGACGTAGATGATCTCGTCTTCGTGGCGAATACCGAGGTTCACCGCTTCGCCCACCAGTTCGTGCAACTGCTGCATATGAGGCAAGGCGACCTGACGGATGTTGATCCGCGACTTGACGATATTGCCGAGTTCGAGCAGCCGAATACCCAGCATGTAGCTCCCGGCATCCTGCCGCTCGACGATCGCGGCACTCGTCATTGCTGCCAGGATGCGATGCGCGGTGGATGGATGCAAACCGGTGCTCTGCGCCAGCAGCTTGAGACTCGCCGGCTCCGGCATGTCCGCCAGCACCTCGAGTAGCGACATCATCCGCTCGATGACCTGAATGGAACCCTTGTCTGCCTGTTGTTCGGTCATAGCCTTCCTGTCCAGCTGCCGATCCCGCGCCGCAGGGACTCCTCCCCGGCGTTCGGCCACTTGCCCGCTGCAGCTTGTGCGGCGCAATATCTTACCATCATGAGCGGTCCCGGGTTCGCACGTGCCGTGCTTGCGCCGGATCGCCAGAGACCCTGAGCTCTGCGGGCAGGCGACCTCCCTTTGAGCATGCCACCGGTCTGACTCGTGCGCCAGCAGGTTCGCCGGCAGCGGAAGCGGCAACAAACTTTCCGCCCCGTCCACCTGGAATCGAACGGATGACTTCGGGCAATCAGCCCTGATCAGCCATCAACCCAGGTACTGGCCATCAGCAAGCCGTGGCGACTTTTCCCAAGGCCAGCGTTGACCTGGAGGGTCAGCCGACGCATCAGGCTCGTGTAGTCGAGTTCAAGGGCAACTGCGACTTTGGCGACGGCATCGGCCGACTGCAGGTCGGCGACAGGAAGGGACGGCGTCGAGAAGCTTCAGGCACCTGACCCTGAAATTGTCGGCGCCAACCGTGGTTTCCATCAGGTGTCTCCATTGGACTGTGGTCCTGCAGCGCATCAGCGGCCACCTGCAGTCATCGGTGAGCTACGGCGGCCAGATTACGCTGGCGGCGGTGCGCGAGAAAGTACTGCTTGATCCGACCGCGTTCCTGATGCCGCTGAGCGCGGCCGCGCGCATCGAATCCTACGAGCGCTGAGGCCCGCGCGTCCTCCGATTTGAACGCCAGCGGCAGGCGCCGTCGAGGCGAGCGCCATGCAAGCTCTCATGGCCGGTTGCTTGCGGGCCAGGACCCGTCGTTACGCTCGCATTGAGCAAACGAAGGTATTGGCCGATGAGGAGTCTGACCGCTTGCGTCGATGACGATCTGCTTCGGTAGGACTTGGCCGCCGTTCGACGCGGTCACTTCTTGACCATTGCCATGACCGCTCCAGGCCCTACACGGCCGCTGAGCTTTCGTTGTTTGCCGTCGGCAACCGACCCGTTGCAGTCGCTCAGTCTCTTGAAAGGCAGCCGTTCAGCCGAACGGGCATCAGGAAGGGCTCATCCAACAAACGGGAGAGATCGGGGCTTCGCACGATCAATCCCTGTTCGTTAGGCGGCGCGGCGTCACACTTGCAGAGCAATTGGGTGTTATTGTACAATAGCGCGTACATGTACAAAGGAACAATCTGATGGACGCTATCACTTACAGCGCTGCTCGCGCGAACTTGGCTAAGACAATGGATCGTGTTTGTGATGATCATGAGCCGCTAATTATTACTCGCAATGGCGACCAATCGGTTGTGATGCTGTCCCTTGAGGACTACAACGCACTTGAAGAGACGGCATTCCTTCTGCGAAGTCCTGCAAACGCAAAGCGTCTTCTCTCATCCGTTGCGCAGCTTACCTCGGGACAAGGCATTGAGCGGGAGTTGCCCCTGTGAAGTGGATCTTTTCAGACGAGGCATGGGACGACTATTTGTACTGGCAGAAGAATGATCGCAAGATGGTTGAGCGGATCAATAAGTTGATCCAGGAAGTTAAACGCGAACCGTTTTCTGGACTTGGCAAGCCTGAGCCACTGAAACATGCGTTGTCTGGGTTCTGGTCAAGAAGGATTACTGACGAACACCGCATGGTGTATCGAGTTGAGGGTGATGCATTGCTTCTTGCTCAGTTGCGCTACCACTATTGAACTTCGCCGCCTAACGTTGGACGTAACGGGCACCGGTTCATTCCATTCCCACGCTGGCCTCGATCAGGAAGAAGCGGTCGCTGCGGCGCTGGGCCTCGTTGCGGTGGGTCTTGTGCTCGTTGTCGATCAGGTCGAAGTCGATCTTGGCCGCCTGCACGGCGCGACAGGTCATGTAGGCCTTGGCTTCGGGCGCCGTCAGGTCGTCGAGGTGTTCGTTCATCAACGCGACCAGCGCCGCCTTGCGCCGGAAAAGATCGGTGCTCGACTTGAAGTCGTCCGGCTGCTCGGCCATCAGTCCCTTGGCACAGGCCGCGAAATCCTGGCTGCCACACCAGCGCGGCAGTTTCAGCCGCCGCAGAGGACGGGCGTCGCCGCCGAGGTCCTGGTCGACTTCCAGCAGAACACGCAGGAGCTCGTCCTGATAGGTGAGCGCGTGCCGATACAGTGGAGCTTCGCAGGTGGCGCAGATCGGTTCCAGCCACGACACCAGCCATTCGAGCAGGCTGCCGCGCGAATCGCGCTGCAGCTTGACCACCGCCAGGTCTTCGGCTTCCATGCGCGAGACCGGCACGACTGATCTGGCGCAGGTCTGGGCATCCCAGGCGGCGAGCAAATCGGCGTCGCTCAGCGTCGGCTGGGCGCCCCTCGGCAGCAACTCGCCGCGCACCTGGAGACGCCGCGCAGACTCGTCATAGGCAAAGCTGATGCGGCGATAGGCCAGCGGCCAGTCGGACAGCGAGCTGACGTTGAGCTCCAGGATCGGCCGGCTGGCGAGCGCCCGATGGGCTGCCCAGAAGCCGGTGTGCGTGTGCGCCGAGAGATACACCAGCGGGTGCTCGACCCGCTGCATGAGCTGGCGCAGGCTCGCGCGCGAGCTCAGGCTGAGCGAGCGCCAGTTGTGATGGCCGGCGAAGACCACGACATCGCCACGGGCAACGGCCTCATCCACCCATTTGCTGACCGCCTCGACCTGGTCGGAATGGACGTGGCCACGGTCGCCGGGGCTGCGTCCCAGCAGCGCGTCCCAGGCGTCTACCAACGGCCCGGCCTGGTTGGTATCGAGGCCGATGATGATCGTATCGCGCGTGGCGCCGGGAGCACGCGGCAGTTTGAGGCGCTGCGCGAGGAAGGATTCGGCGTGCGATGGACCGTCGAACAGCTCGGCCTCGACACCGGAAAGGAAGCTCTCGGGATTCGGGTCGCGCCAGCTTATGGTGTGGCTGCCGATGGGCGGCGGGGGCTCGAGGCCGGGCTTGGGCGGAGCGACATCGTGGTGCTCGGCAATGTAGCGCGCGATGAAATCACGCTTGGTGAAGGCTTCACTGTCGGACCTGAAGCTGCCGTCGTCGACCTCCGCGCCGCGCCGGCATGCCCGGTTCCAGCGCACGGCATTGCTCCTCGAGGACTCCGCCAGGTAGGCCCCCAGCGTGCTGTAGGCGTAGATGCCGAACATCAGGCCGTCGTGGTTGCCCGGCAGGATGGCACCCGGACGCCGCGCTTCAACGAAGATGCGGCTCATCCGCTCGGCCTCGCTGCGGCACGACAGGTCGAGGACGTCGCCAAGATGCAGAAAGGGCTCGTCGGGATGGCTGTGCAGCGCCCACTCCATCAGCCGGCGGCCGAACAGCGCCTGCTCGGGCGGGCGCTGCGCGACCTCGACGTAGGCGTCGACGGCGCTGTCGTTATCGTGCATCGGGAAACCGGTCGATTGATGCTCCTGCGTATCACCGAGAGCGGTGATGGGCGTCGTCAGGGGTGTGTAGCGGCCGCCGGGATCGGCATCCGGGGGCGGCAGCGGGGGAACACCGGCGCAACCGGCAAGCAGCGCGGCCAAGAGCAGCGTGGCCAGCGAGGAAGTTGGACGGCGGATCATGGCGGGAGCAGTCAGTAGAGATCGACCGGAAAGGCCTTGAAGAGGACGTTCTGCATACGTTGGGACAAGCTGCGGGCCGGCTGCGACGTCAGTTCGCCGGCGCTGCTGCGCCAGCGCAGCGTGCCGTCGTCGGCGCGGATCACCTGCCAGCTGTTGTCACCTGCCATGTCGCGCAGCATGCGTTCAGCCAGTTTTTCGGCCAGCAGCGGGCTGTCGATGAGGACCCCCATCTCGGAGTTCAGGATCTGGGAGCGCGGGTCGAGGTTCATCGAGCCGACGAAGGCGCGCCGGCGATCGATCACCATCGCCTTGGTGTGCAGGCCGACGAATTCGGCGCGCAGCGGCGCGATATCCGCCAGCTCGCCACGGATCGCCGCATCCGGGCGCAGCTCGTAGAGCTCGGCGCCGGTTTCGAGGATGGGCTCACGCCATTGCTCGAAGTGGCTGTTGACCGCCGGCACGTCATGCGAGGCAAGAGAATTGGTCAGGATTCTCACCGTGACGCCGCGCCCGGCCAGTTCCCGCAGGTCAGCCATGAAACTGGCGTCGGGGATGATGTAGGCGTTGGTGATCAGAAGTTCGCTTTTCGCCGAATGCATCAGGTGGTGAATGGCGTTCGGCATGTGGTTACTAGTCCCGGCGTCGCGCACCGGGGAGTCGGTATGCACCTCGCTGCGGCCGGCAGCCAGCATGCCCGGCAGGCCGTCGATCTCCGCCGTCCAGTCGCTGCGGCCGGCGTCGATGCTCATCAGGCTGGGGTTGGCCATCACGGTCCGGATCGACGCGGTGCTCAATTCGCTCTCGGGCGGGATGTCGGCCCCGGGTGCCAGCCTCGGAATGGCGCGCACCCAGTCGCTGTTCCAGTAGCGGTCGAAGACCTGGCTGGCCTGCCTGGCCACCGGTCCGACGCCGAGAACGTCGAGATCGTGAAAGTTGAATTCGGGATTGAGGCCGAAATACTCGTCGCCGAGATTGCGCCCACCGATGATCGCCACCCGGTTGTCGACCACCATCTGCTTGTTGTGCATGCGCCGGTTCAGGCGCTTGAAATCACTGGCCATGCCGACCCCGCGGCCGAATAGCGAGCGATCGTCCCACGGGTTGAAGACGCGGATCTGGATGTTCGGGTGCCGATCAATACGTGCGAGAAGTTCGTCGCGCATCTCGACATGGGTCATGTCGTGCAGCATCGTGTTCAGGTCGTCAAACAGGATGCGCACCTTGACGCCGCGGTCGGCAGACTTGATGACGCGGTCCATCATCAGCCGGCCCAGTGTGTCGCCGAACCACACGTAATACTGCAGGTCGATGCTGTGCTTTGCCGAGTCGATCAGCGTCAGCCGCCAGAGCAAGGCGCGGTCGCTGCGTTCGAGCAGGTTGAATCCTGAGTAATCGCTGCCGTGCTTCGCCGCAATCGCCGCCTCGGCCGGGGCAAAACGGCTGTCGGCGCGCGGGGCCGCTGCCGATTCGGCTGCGGGTCTTGGCCCGGCTGGCCGGGAGACGGGCTGGGAGACGGGCTGGGAAGCGGGCTGGGAGGCGCAGCCGATCAGCCAGAGGCTGACGAGCGCAACGGCCCGGACACCCGCCGATCTCGACCCCCCGCGTCGTCGCCCGCTCGGGGTCACCAACTGCTCCGGTCGCTGTAATGGCCATCGCGGATGCAACCGCGGCGGTCGAAGTCGCAGGTGGACGTGTAGGCGAGATCCCGCTTGCCGCCCTGTTCGAAATACACCCGTCCCTGGCCGGTCAGCATCCGGTCGTGGAGGGTGGGGTGACGCAGGTCCAGGACGCGGACAGCACCGTGGTCGCGTTCGAGGTGACAGCGCACTGCGCTGACGCACCCGCGCTTCAGGTAGCCCATGTCGTCCAGCGCATGGCCGCGCGCCTGGTTGTCGTTACTCCGGCGATAGTCCTCACGGTCGCGATCCTCGTTCTTCCTGCGGTTGGCAACGACAAGGCCGGTGAAGGCCGCGCGGGCGATCGAAATCTGGCGTTTCCTCTTCACGGAATTCATCCATCCTGGATGACCGGTGCCGGTCAACGGCAGCCTGCCCGGGCGCCTGATTATCTCCGCGACTGCGACGTTTGGCAATCCGCCAGTTCCCATTCTATCCGTATAAAATTTGATCCTCCCGTAGAGGCATCTGGCGATGCGCCATTGGCCGCCGAGGTGATGGCATGGGTGCCTGCCTGCGGAAAGTGATAGCCGGACTGGAGCTTCCCCCGGAACGTCGATGCCACGCTTGCCGAAAGACACCGATCAATCGTCGAACCAGTCGTGTGCCGTCGCGAGCCGGTGCCCGCCTCCGCTTGGCCAATGCGTTCAGGAAGCCCTGGCGGCGCCGGCGTTCGCCGCTGCGCCGGCACTCGCCCGTCTGCTCTCTTTCCTGGCCGACTCAACGCCGGGCAAACGCCTTACGGCTTACCGGATTGCCCTCGAGGTCTTCAAGCAGCCGGATGATTTCGACCCGCAGACCAACTCGCTCGTAGGGGTGCATGTCGGCCGCTTGCGACGCCTGCTGGCTGAATTCTACGCCACGGTGAGATCGGGCAGTCCCTGGCAGTTGACGATTCGGCACGGTCGCTACGCGCTGCAGGTGATTCCGGCTGCGAAGGCCGATGCGGCGCAAGGACCGCGAGCGGGTTTTCGCCCGACGACCCTGCGAAGGAATGCGCCATCGGTTGCCGTATTACCGGTCGTCAATCTCGACGCAGGTCCTGATACGCAGTTCGTGTGTGATGGCTTGACGTTCGAACTGACCCATCGGCTTGCCCAAGCCGCCAATCTGAGCGTCATCGCTTCCGAAGCAATGCTCCGGTCACGCGGAGAAGACCGCTTTCCCCGCAAGGCTGCGAGCATCCCGGTTGCCGACTACACGCTCTCCTGCGGGCTCGGTGTGCGCGATCAGCGCCTGAACTTCACTGCGCAGCTGTTCCAGGCATCGAGTCACTGTCTGCTGTGGTCCGAGCGCTACCGACGAAACTTGGGCGTTCAGCCGCTGAGGGAGATTCAGGAGGACATCGCGAACCATGTTGTTGGGTTGATCAGCTCGCCGCATGGAGTCGTCGAGCGCTTGGCGCGGCAGAAGGGGCCGCACGAACTGGCACTGCCCTCCTATTACGCCGTCTTGCGCTTCCACGAGTACCAGGACTCGCTGAGCCCCGAACGACATCTCCATGCCCGCGATTTGCTCGAGCAGGCGGTGGTCGACACCCCCGATTACGCCGAGGCGTGGGCCTGCCTGGGCATCGCCTATGTCGGTGAGGAGTGTTTTGACTTCAACCGGCGTGATGCTCTGCCTCCTCTGGAGCGAGCGGATTTCGCCGCGCGTCGTGCGCTCGAACTCGACCCGGAGAACCCGACAGGTCTGCATTGCCTAGCGCTGTGCCATGCGTCTCGTGGCGAGCATGCACTGTTTCATGATGTTGCCGGGCGGGCGCTGGCAAGCGCCCCGAATCGTGTCGACATTCTCGCCAGCATCGGTCTGCAAACCTGCCAGACCGGAAACTGGGAGCGGGGTCTCGAACTGTTGGAACGTGCTCGTGCCATCAATCCGCTGCATCCATCATGGTACTGGTATCCCTGCGCGCTCGATGCCTACCGGCGCCACGACTACCGCGCGGCCCTGGTCTACGCGGATCGTATCAATACGCCGGAATCATTCTGGGACCCCTTGTTCACCGCCATGATTTGCGGCCAACTCGGCAAAACAGCCAAGGCCACGGCCGCCTTGCGGCGGCTGCTGGCGCTCAAGCCGGAAGTGGCCGCAGACCCCGCAGGCGTGATCGGCAAGGTCGTCTTCAACCGCGAACTGACCGATCATTGCATTGCCGGCCTGGAGAAGGCCGGGCTACGGCATTCCCAGCATTTGCGTCCCGGGGTATGACGCCCTCCGTTTAACACGTTAAACCTGTTTTTTCTCGGAGCGCGATGCCAGAATCCGCCCGGCATCGCGTGCCGGAGAGAATCGCTGGCCCTGACGGTCCGCGTCGCTCGACTCTTCCTCGTTCGGCTGATAAAGCAGGCCAGACTGCTTGACCGCAGTCGACCGAATTCCATCTCAATCCATCGGAGAAACGCTCCTCATGTCACTATGCCATTCCTTCGCCGCAAGTTGCATCGTCCTTGCTCTCACCGTTTTCGCTGCACCTTCTGCGTTTGCCGATTGCGGCACTTCCGAGCTTTGCCGGGTCGCTGGGGTCCAGGGAGTAGTCAAGGATAACCGGCTGCCCGTACATATCAGTCCGTCTCGTGATTCCTCGGTCAAGTTCAACCTGCGCGAGGGCGACGAGGTTCGCAACCGCAGCTGCGAATCGCATCGTGGCGAATACTGGTGCAAGGTCGAGTTGCCTGACAACAGCTATGAGTTCGGCTGGGTACTCGAGCGCTACCTGCGCGAGTCGGGTTCCGGCTATAGCGCCCACTCCGGTGGCACCAGCATCGAATACAAGCGCGGCTACAACGATGGCCTCAAGGGCTCTCAGTTCGACACCTACCGTCACCCGCAAGACTACAAGGATGGCTTTCGCGACGGCGAGGAAGCCCGCCGAGGTTCCGGCAGCAATTCGTACGGCGGTGGCTCCCGCGATGAACATGACATCAACCGCCTCTCCAACGGTGGATTCGAAGTCGTCTGGCCCCAGCGCGGCTGCATCGCCAGCTACAACCGAAAGGGCCAGGCGATGAGCTTCAACAGGGAATGTGACGACAACCTGATCAGTCGTTCCAACGATATTGCCAAACGCCAGCGCTAAGACCATTAGCTTGCTGAAATAGCCTGCTTATGAGGTAACAAGATGACAAAGCTGTTTTGTTTATGGCGTGCTTTCCTGGTGTTCGTCGCTGCTGCCATGTCGTGCCCCGTTGTACTAGCTGCGGGACCAGCGATGGGCACCTGGGGTTTCGACACGACGGCCATGGATCGCAGCGTCAAGCCGGGTGATGACTTTCACCGTTGAGCCTCTTGCAAAACTCACCCGGACAAATTGCTGCGCCGCACCATTCGCTCTCGGGGAGCGATTTTTTTCGCGAGGGAGGTCTCCTTGGCTGAGCGGCTAACCGTATGGCATGGTTTGCCTCATGCGGGGCGAGCGCCCTCCTGCATTCCGCGAATGCACAGCGGCCGGAGAGGGAACGCTGGCGGTCATCGTCGTAATCGCATCAACTGGTCAGCGGACAGCGCCAGGATGCCGAACATCAGGTGAGCCATCACTTTGGTGTCGCCTTTGACCCGGATGGTCTGACCGCCGAATTCATCCTTCAGCCGGGCGTTGCTCCGCTCGGCGGCGGTCCGTTCGTTGTAGCGGATCGCTTCAGCCGGGGAGAATTCGATCTTCTCTCCGCGGCGCGGATTGTGATCGATCAGGGGGACGTGGCCCAGGCTCTGGCTGTGCTCGCGCAAGTCGGCGCTGCAATAGGCCGCATCCATGAGGTCGTAAAGGTTGGTGACGCGATCGGCGCTGATCAGCGACAGCGGAATGGCGGCCAAGCTGTCGTGCATCGAGGCGCTGGAGAGCAGCGCCGCAATGGGGACGCCGCAGTCGGCGGTGTCGAGATGCAGCTTGTAGCCGCGCCAACTGTTCTTGTAGCCTTGGGCATTGCACTTCGTGCCGCGATCACACGCGGTGGGAATCTCTTCGAGCATTTGAGCCAACGTTTGCTCGCGCTGGCGCTTGATCGGGGCGGCCTTCGCAGCCGGACGTGCTTCGCCGCGCCGCGGGCGGCCTCTCTTGCGTGCCGGTGCGGGCGTTTCAGGCACGCTCGTCTCGGCAGGGCGCTCTTCCTTCGGCAACAGGGCGGCCTGTGCCGTGGCGGCCGCTTCCGATGCGGGCGTTTCCTTCCGGGACGGACGTTCGCGGGCTTCGATGGCCGTGCCGTCACGATTGAGATGCCCGATCAGCTGATCTCCCAGATGTTCCTTGATCAGGGCTTCATGCACGCGCTGGCTCAGGCCCCCTTCGGCAAACTCGTCGAAGGCGCGCGAGAAGGTCGCCTCGGAAGGCAGCGTCTTGTGTAGCGGGAAACCACAGATGCGGCGCAGCGCACGGTCGATCATCAGGCGTTCAATCAGCCCCACGGTCGTCGTCAGGCCCAACACGGCCTTGGCCACAAAGGCGTTCGCCAGCCACGCCCGTTCAAACGGCGGACGCCCTACGCCACACCACGAAACCGCCGTGAATTCCTCGATACGTACCCATTCCAGCGTGTGGATGACCTTCTCCAGCTTCGGCGTCAGCGGACCCACTTGCGCCTTCAACTCGGGCAGTAACTCGTGCTGAACCACGTGCCACCGTTGCATGATCAGCTGGGGTTGGGTAGTATTCATTTGGCGGGCGTTATGATATTGGTCTCGATAACCATATCATGCCAGAAGTGGCCGCCCGCGTCCTCCGCTTTCGCCTCCAGCCGCGAAAAAATCAGCCCTGCAGGGTGAGTTTTGCAAGAGGCTCCGTTACGCCAATGGCGCCTGGATTCAGCGGACGAGCATTCCCGATGACAGGTCAAAGGTCACCGTGTTCAGCGATCTCGATGATCGGATGCAAGTGCAGTTGCTGGAACTACTGACGGAAATGGCCGCTGACCGGGCGGCGCCACCGGGAAGCAACCGGCAGATTCTGGGCGACTGGTTTGCGAGCTATAACGACGAGAAGGCGATCGAGGCCGCCGGGACGGCGCCCTTGCAGGCGTCGTTGCGCCGCATCAATGCGATTCGCACCCGCCAGGATCTGGCGCGCTATCTCGGCACCAGTGATGGACTTCCCGGCGGCAACCCGATCAAGGCTTCTATCCAGATCGACGCCAAGGACTCTGCCCATTACATCGCCCAGGTGGACCTTCTGAGCGAAGGCTTGTCACTCGGTGAGCGTGAACCCTATCTTGAATCCAAGAGCAAACCCAGACGGCAAGCCTATCGCCAGCATGTTGAACGCATGCTGGCACTGGCCGGGCTGAAGGATGCCCAGCGGCGAGCCCAACGGGTGCTGGATCTGGAAAGCCGTATTGCCGCCGCCTTGCTGCCATCCGACAAGGTTGATTATTCCTCTTACAACATGATTCCGTTTGGGGAGATGGGCAATCGTTTCCCGGGGGTGGACTGGGCTGCCTTTTTCTCGGCTTCCGGCCTCTCCGAGCAGTCCAGTGTTTTCGTGAAAACACCGCAAGCGCTGGCAGCCGGAGCCCGCCTGGTGGCAGGGGTTCCCCTCGAAACCTGGCGTGACTACCTCACCTACCAATACATCAAGGGCTGTGCTGAAGTCCTGCCGCTCGCCTTCCGCGAAGCGCATTTTGACTTCTACACCCGTTCGCTCGGGCTGCAGAAGACGATGCGGCCACGCCAGACCGAGAGCATCGATACGGCCAAGGAGAAGCTGCAACGCTTTCTTGGTGAGGAGTACGTCAGGCTTTACGTATCCGAGCAGACGAAAGCCGCCGCCATCACCATGGTCGACGAAATCAAGGCCGCATTTGACGATCGCCTGACACGGCTCGACTGGATTTCGGATTCGACACGTACGGAGGCGCGCCGCAAGCTGGCAGCGACGCTTGGGCAGATCAGCCATCCGGACCACTGGCCGGCAACCGAGCCACTCAAGGTGGTGCGTGGCGATGCACTGGGCAATCATGAACGCGTCATTGCCCGCAGTGCCAGGATCTACCGCGCCAAGCTGGGGACTATGAGCGACCGGAAGGCCTGGGACCTCGAACATATGGCCCCCTATTGGGCCGGAGCAACGGTTGATCCCACCAAGCCCGCCATCATCATTACGGCGGGCATATTGCAAGCGCCTTTCTTTGATGCGGCGGCTGACCCGGCGGCAAATTACGGTGGTCTGGGTGCCGTGATCGCGCATGAATTCACGCATCTCTTTGACCATCTCGGCAGCCATTTCGATGCAGAGGGCAACGTCCGAGACTGGTTCGCCCCTGCGGATGCCGAGAAGTTCAAAGCACGCGGCGAACGACTGGCCGGGCAAATGTCGCGCTATGAGGCGATGCCCGGCATGTTTGTCGATGGCAAGCGCACCCTGCACGAATCTCAGGCAGACCTGGGCGGCGTCCACATCGCCCTTGATGCCTATCGTCGATCACTAAAAGGCAAACCCGCACCGATCATCGATGACACCACGGGCGATCAGCGCTTCTTTCTGGCCTGGGCGCAAAACTGGCGGGGCAAGCTGAAGGATGAGCGCCTGAGGCAGGACACGTTGGGTGGTAGCACTTACGCGACACTGGAGGCGCGAGCCGCCATGGTGCGCAATGTCGACGCCTGGTACGAAGCGTTTGATGTCAAGCCAGCCGAAAAGCTCTATCTGAAACCGGAGGAACGTCTGTCCCTCTGGTAAAGCGGCTGACAACAAGCGGCCACGAGCCGCCTTTCTTATTACGAGTCAGATTTCTGCAAACCTGTCACGGAGAATTCCATCATGAATTACAGGGTTCTTTTTGCGTGTACTGCCCTAGCATTGGCCGGCTGTGCTTCCGAGGGAAACAGCCAGGCTGGCAATGATGACCGTGGTCACAGTTCGAGCGGCCACCGCAGTGGCGGCGCATTCGGCGCCGGCCAGATCGTGACGATTACCGGAGCCGCCAGCGATGCCGTCGATGCGCTTGTGCTTCTCGATGGGCCTGGCCGTGGCGGTGTTGTGGGGCGCGTTGGCAACGGCCGCTTGATGACGGTCGATAACTGCGAAGGTAACTGGTGCCACGTCCGTACCACCACGGGACAAGGCACAGCCGGCTGGATCGAGACACGCCATCTGCGCGCCCGTTAAGCCGCCCTGCAAATTCCGCCTTCTGACCCAGAAGCCTCCTCCAGATTCCAAGGAAACCTGATGTCCAAGTTCCTTCCCCGTCATACCCTGATTGTTGCGGCCATCGCGGTGCTCGGGCTTCCTGCCTACGCCGCTAAGTACACCGTCAAGCCGTCAGCAGCCAATGTCGAAACGTCAGATGTGATCGATGCGCAAGCCCTGAATTTCGGATTCCCGCTTGGCTTCTCCCCCGAAAAAATGGACACGACAGCCGACCCGCGCCAGGATTTTCGGCGCTATGCGGCCGGACGCTGGATCGATGCGGCGAAGATCCCTGCCGATTCCCTGAACATGTCCAGTATCGCCATCCAGAGCAAAGTGGTCGAGTTACAGTTGCAGGCCATGTTTGACGAAGCTTCGCGCGCCAGCCTGTCCGCGCCAAAGGGCACGCCATTGCAACAAGTGGGCGACTTCTACGCGGCAGGCTTGGATGAGGAACGCCTTACCGAACTGGGCGTGAAGCCACTCCAGCCCGAGTTCGACCGTATTGCCGCCATCAAGGACAAGAAGTCGCTGACCGAAGCCCTGGCCAGGCTCAGTCTGCTAAGCAACGACGCGTTGCTGCTTGGCCTACAGGTAAGCACCGATCCATTAGACCGGACCCGCAACATAGTCGTGGCAGGAGACGGCGATCTGCCGATGGGTCTCGACAACTATTTGAAACCGGGCAATCGGCCAATACGCGATGCTCAACTCAAGCTGATCGCCGACTCACTCGTGATCGCTGGCAGCGCGCCGGAAGCCGCCGCTGCCGTCGCTGCCAAGGTGCTGGCCATGGATACCCGGGTGGCCGCCAAGAAGCTGACCCCGTTGGAAATGCGCGACCCGGCCAAGCTTTTTGTGCGCATGAGTTATGCCGACCTGAAGAAGATGTTATCGAATATCGATGTCGATCTGCTTTTCAGCACCCTCGGCCTGCCGACGGGTAGCGAGGTCGTCGTCATTCACGCCAATGCCGTGCGCGAGCGCAACGCCATGCTGAAGGAACTGCCGCTGGCCGACACCAGGGCCTACCTCGAATGGGAGTTGCTGCGCCGCTCAATCCCCTTCCTGACGCCAGCATTCCTCGGACCGTCCAAGGCTTTTTCCGAAGCCATGTATGGCAAGATTGACTTCCCGCCACGTAAGCGCATGGTCGCGGCCGCCTTGCCAGGCAAGTTGGGCCACCCTATTGGTCAGGTCTATGTCGCAAGACATTTCACGCCTGAAACCAAGCGGGATGCGGAAGAACTGGTGCAACGGATACGCGCCGAATTCCGTGAGCGCATCGAAAAGAATACCTGGCTGGAGCCGAATACGCGTGCCGCTGCACTTCAGAAACTCGACGCTGCCAAGATCACTGTCGCTCATCCGCAAGACTGGATCGACTACTCGGGCGTCGATATCCGTCGCGATGACTATCTTGGCAACGCCATGCGAAGCAACGAGTTCAGCGCCCGCCGGAACCTTGCCAAACTCGGCAAGCCAGTCGTCCCGGACGGCTTCAATGAACCTTCCGCCACCCTGCCTACCGTCGTCAACGCCGCCTACAGTCCGGGACGCAACGGCATCGAGATCACCGCCGCCTTCCTGCAGGCGCCGTTCTTCGACGCGAAAGCAGACCCGGCGAGCAACTATTGCGCGCTGGGGGCAGTGATTGGCCATGAAATCACCCATGGCTTCGATTCCCAGGGGCGCCTCTACAACGAAAAGGGCAATCTGAGCAACTGGTGGACCGATGTCGATAACCAGCGCTTTATCGCCGAGACCAACAAACTCGTCGGCCAGGCTGATTCCGTCGAGGTACTACCTGGCTTGCACATCAACGGGAAACTCGCCGTCGGGGAAAATCTTGCCGATGTCGGCGGCGTTTCGCTAGGCCATGCTGCACTGAAAAAGTATCTGAAAGAGCACCCTGAGAAGAACAAGCGCATCGACGGCCTGTCGCAGGATCAACGCTGCTTCCTGACCTGGGCGCAGGTCTGGGCCGACAAGTCCAACGAAGGCTGGCTCAAGCAAATTCTCCCGACCGACCCGCATCCGCCCGGCGTCTATCGCATGCTGGCACCGTCACAGCATGAGGCGACGTTCTACGAGGCATTCGGCATCCGCAAGGGAGATCCGATGTGGCTCGATGAATCCTTGCGCATTCGCATCTGGTAACCGTTGATCAGGAGCCAAGCATGAAAAACAGAAACATCGTCAATCTGATTGCAGGCACTGCGCTTGTCCTGGGTGCCGGCCTCGCCAGTGCGGCGCCTTTTGACAAAAAGGAAGAGCTGCAGGGCATTTCGTTCCACGTCACGAGTCCCAACAAGGCGGCAGGGAACGCCGTACGCATCGTTCCAGCCGGACTGCAGATCGACAACTCGCCGATCGAGATGGATATTACGGGTATCGTCACCGGAGCCGAAGTGGCGGACATCAATGCCGACCGTTCGCCCGAAATCTACATCTATGTTCTGGAGCCAGGGCCGGAAAAGCTTATGTCCCTGGTTGCGTTCAGCGCCAACAAGAAGAAGTCGCTGAGCGCGATCAACCTGCCGGCCCTGAGCGAAACCAAGGGGGCCGACAAGGGCTATTGCGGCAACGACGACATGGCGCCGGTCGAAGGAACATTCCTGCGCCGTTTCCCAATCTGCGACAAAAACAAGCAGCCAACCGGGAAAACGCGGCAGCTCCAGTACAAGCTAAAGCCGGGGGAGGCTGGCTGGCAACTGAAGCTCGACAAGAGGATGGAATACTGACCTTGGCAAGTCGGCCGCAGCTCGATCGCGGTCAACCCGGAAATTGATCGAATTTTTTCTTCATCACCCTCAACAAAAAGGAAACAAGCATGAAAACCAAGATCGCCCTGCTCGCACTGGCCGTTCTGTCCACACCTGTCCTGGCCGAAAAAGTCACACCGGGCAACATGCCCGCCTATTGTCGTGGTCAGGCAGCCAGCGAATTTAGCACCAAGCCGGTCTATATCAAGACCGGCAAGCTGGTCAAAGCAAAGGATGGCAGCTACTCCATCGCCGGCACCTATGATGGCAAAGATCCGTTTACCTGCACCTACGCCAAGAACGGTGAATTCACCGGAATGACACGCGGCGAAGCGACCAAGCCCGCCGGAAAGACGAAGGCTTCCGGCCCGTCGGCCAAGGCCCTCGAAGCCTGCGACATGTTCATGAAGGGCGAGAAAGGCCACGTTGAAGGCTTCAATGATTTGGGAAATGGCATGTTCGGAGTCAATCTCAAGTACAAGTCCGGCTACAGGCGCTGCGAAGTCAGTAACGAACCGCGTGTAGACAAGTTCGAAGATTTGTAAGGTAGTGCGCGAAACGTCGCCCGGGCGTCGGGCCAGACCACATTCCAGCTCAGGCTGATGCTTCGCCGCTTTGCACCAACCAAAGGGCAGTAACATGAACAAACCCAACGAAGCCATTGTCCCGACACCCCCCTGGCGATTCTCCCCGAGCGTTGCAATTGGCACCTTATGCCTGATTGCTTACATCACTGTCTTCTATGGCATCGCACAGGCGAGCGGGATTGACTACGGCGAGTGGTTTGCCAACGCCAACAATGCAATTTACTCGGCGTTGATCCCGCTTGTCGCAGGCAGCCTTCTGCTGATTGCGTTCCTGGTTCTGGCACGCTGGAACGTCGTATGGCGAGACCCGGTCCGTCTGCCCACCAATCGGCTGCACGCCACCTTGATGACCCTGTTCGTCGGCACCATCCTGTTGCGTCTGGTGTTCATCCAATGGGGCGACGTGCCTGTTGACTTGCTGCTGGTCGTTATCGCTGTCGGTATCGGGGTCGGATTCGCCGAGGAGATGGCGCTGCGCGGCGTGTTTCTGCGCGGCATGCGCGCCAGCGGCCGCAGCGAAGGAATGGCGGTGCTATGGACGACCATCGCTTTCGGACTGCTGCACATACCGAACATCTTTCTTGGCACTGGCGCGCTCGGAATCATCCAGTTGCTGCTCGCTGCACTGACCGGCTTCGTGCTCTACCTCTTCCGGCGGCGATTTGCCTGGATTGTGCCGGCGATGATCGCCCACGGAATATGGGACATCTCGGTGTTCCTCAGTAATAAATACCTGTCCCCGGCGATCAACCTGATAACGCTTGCCCTCACCCTGACCATTCAGTTACTGGCACTCATCGCGCTCGTTCAGTTTGTACGAAGTGAGCGCGAGCCGGTAAACACAGGCGCTACTGACTGACGAGGTAGGCACCCAGTGGAACGATAGTTTTCGCTGCATCGACGGAATCGGGCATGACGTGTCATGTGGCTTGGCTTGAAACCCCGTCATGCCAGAAATGGCTGCGTGGTGGATTTTGCGGTCGACGACCAAAACAGACCGATCTTGCCGGATGACGATACGGCAGCCGATGCCCCGGATTACTCCGGCCTGGGTTGCCAGCCCGCGATCTTCGCCTTGAGCGCGGGGATCGCGGCGGCGGCGCTGCGATAGCCCGCCATGATGGCTGCGTCACGCTGGGCGAAGCTTACCGGGTTGTCCGGTTCGAAGTCCGGGCGAATGAGGATGTCGGCCTCGGCGAGCTCGGCATCGCTGAGCAGGCAGCTTTGCAGCCGGAAGGTTTTGAGTACCGTGTCGAGGGCATTGCCGCGTCGCGCTGGATGCTTGCCGCAATAGATGTCAATCGCGATGACCACGTCCGCGCCCATGGCCCTGACGAAGCGGACCGGAACGATAGTCAGCACGCCACCGTCGACATAGGTGCGTTCGTTGGAGTGCACGGGGATCACCACGCCCGGCACCGTTGCCGAGGCCTGTACCGCCTCGCCCGGGTCGCCGTCGACGACGAGCAGAGCCTTGCCGGCACCGAGGTCGGTCACCGTGATGCCCAGCGGCACCGGCAGTTCGCGCATGCTCCGGTGGCCGGTCACGATACGGATCCAGGACGCGTAGGCTTGGCCATTGATGACGCCCTCGCGACTGACGACAAGATCCAGCAATTCATAGCGGCTTGCCGACTTGGCCAGTGACTCGATTTCGCCTGCGCTCAAGCCGCTGGCATAGAGAGTGGCAGCCAGGGCGCCGACGGAAGTGCCGGCGACCACGTCGGCGCGAATTCCCGCGTCTTCGAAGGCGCGCAGGACGCCGAGATGAACGAAGCCGCGTACGCCGCCGCCGCCGAAGGCGATGCCGACCCGTGGGGTGTGGTCGGCACCATGGCGTGCGACGACGGATTTGACCTCCTCGAGCGGCAAGGCCTTGAGACCATCATAGCGGTTGCTCCGGGCGCAGCCGGCGGTCTGGCCCAAGACCATCGCCGCCAGCGCGATGGCCGCGGCAAGCTGCAGGGAGCGGCGCAAGCTCAATCCATCCCCACGCTGGCTTCGCTCAGGGAGAAGCGGTCGGGGCTCGCCTTGAAGCCGGATTTCTGGCAGGTCCGGGCATCCCAGGCGGCGAGCAAATCGGCATCGGTCGTCGTCGGCTTGACGCCCTTCGGCATCAGCTCGCCCACGCAACGGGAAGATTTCCGCCCGTTCCCCGCGCATCTCGGCATCCGAACGCGGTTCGGAATCTGGCTTTTCGTGTTCACGGGATTCCTCCATCCTGGATGACCGCTGCGGTTCAGAAGCAACCTGCCCGGGCGGCTGATTATCTCCGCGACGGCGGCGTTTAGCAATCGGCGTTAGCCTGCCAGGCTGATAGCGTGCAAGCCGGACGGCAGATCAAGGTCACGACGTCGGACCGGTCGCAGACACCCCATGACCCTCAGGCGGGCCTGTTTCTGACGCTGATGCAGCCGCTGCGTACCCACCAAACCTTCCGTTTTGCGCCACGGGAGACTACTATTCGGCGCTCCGCCCCTGGTCTGCCGCACCCTGTCCGCGGCCATCAGCGAAGCGTAGCGACAGCGACAGCCAGCGCAAGCCACCAATCAGCGCCCTATCAAGGAATGTGATGACCGAAAGCGATGAGATCCTGGCCATTCCCCTGTGGATCAATGGCCACGCCTACCTGACCATGGCGCCGGCCTTTTTTGATGTCCGCGATGTGCGGAGTGGCAAGGTGCGGCGCCGGACGCCCCTGTGCGGCGCTGCAGAAGCGCTGGCTACCGTTGAATCGGCGTGCAACGCGCTTCCGGCATGGGCTGCCCTGACGGCAGAAGCGCGAGCGACGCTGCTCGCGGCGCTGGCCGATGCGCTGGCGGGCTACGCCGAACACTTTGCCGGCCTGATCGCCGAGGAAACCGGCAAGGATGCCGCGGCCGCGGCGGCGGAAGTGAGCGCCGCGCTACAGGTGCTGCGCGCGGCGACGGCCGGCGCCGCGGCAACCGGCGGCGGCCGTGTCGTGGCGGTGGTCAGCGACGACCGCGCACCCTTGCTTGGCCCGCTGCAGCAGGCGGCTCCGGCGCTGCTGGCGGGCGCCACGCTGGTCCTCAAGCCAAGCCCCAAGGCCCCCTCCGCGGCCTTCGCAGTGGCTGAGCTGACGGCACGCAGCGGTTTCCCGGGGGGCGTCTTCAATATCCTGCAAGGCGACCTGGCGGCGATCGAAGGCCTGTGTGCCGCCGAGGAGGTCAGCCTGTTGCTCTTTGCCGGCGACCCCGCGCTGGGCAGCAAGGTGGCTGCCATCGCCGGCCGCCACGGCAAGCCATTTTTGGGCTGAGCCATGCACCGGATTGTCTATCTCGAACGTGAGTCGATCATCGCCAACGTGCGCAGGCCTGATTTCCCCCATCTCTGGGTTGAACACGCGAAGACGCTGCAGCCAGACGTTGAGGAGCGACTTGCCGGGGCGACGATCGCCATCGTCAACAAGCTCCAGATCGACGCCAGGCTGGTCGCCGCGTTGCCGACCCTGCAGATGGTCGCCGTCGCGGCGACCGGCACCAACAACGTCGACCTTGACGCCTGCCGAAGCCGCGGCATCATCGTCTCGAACATCCGCGGCTATGCCGCGCATACCGTCCCCGAGCATGTCTTTCTGCTCTTGCTGGCGCTGTCGCGCAATCTCGTCGCCTACCGGCAGGCAATGGCTGCAGGCAACTGGCAGCGCTCCGAGCAGTTCTGCTGTTTCGATTTCCCAATCCGTGACCTGCACGGCGCGACGCTGGCGGTGATCGGCAGCGGCAGCCTGGGCAGCGGTGTCGCCCGGCTGGCCGAGGCCTTCGGCATGCGCGTGCTGCGAAGCGAGCGTAAGGGCGAGACCCGCGTACGGCCCGGCTACACGCCGTTCGAGCAGGCCCTGCGGGAGGCCGACGCGATCTCTCTGCACTGCCCGTTGACGGCGGCGACGAAGAATCTGATCGGCGAAGCCGAGTTGCGCGCGATGAAGCCGACGGCCTTGCTGATCAATACCGCGCGCGGCGGGCTGGTTGATGAAGCGGCCTTGGCCAGCGCCCTGCAGCGGGGCTGGATCGCTGGCGCCGGGTTCGATGTGCTGACGGTCGAGCCACCAAGCGATGGCAACCTCCTGCTGGCGCCGCAACTACTCGCGCTGCCCAATTTCCTGCTGACGCCGCACGTGGCCTGGGCGAGCCAGCCGGCGATGCAGGCCCTCGCCGATCAACTGACTGCCAACCTCGAAGCTTTCGTTCGCGGTGAACCACAGAACCGGGTCGCCTGACTCCCGGTGTCACGAGCCGCGACTTTGCTACCTAGTGCGTGCACCGTGAAGCCAGCGGCGACAGAAATGCCGCCGCTGGCCGGGGTGGGCCATAGCGCCGCTTACCCCCTGCCCGGCCCGCCCTGGCGGCGCGCGAAGTCGGCCAGCAGACCCTTCGCCGCCAGTTCGCAGAGATCGAGCACCCGTTCGAAACCTGACTCGGCACCGTAGTAGGGATCGGGGACCTCGGAGATGCCAAGGCCCTCGGCGTAGTCGAGGAAGAGCCCAAGCTTCGACCGGCTGTCGTCCGCGCGCAGGCGTTGCAATGCCGCGAGGTTGGCCTCGTCCATGGCCAGAATGCAGTCAAACCGATCGAAATCGGCCTTAATTACCGGGCGGGCGCGCAGTCTCGACAGATCGTATCCACGCCTGGCGGCAACGCGCCGCGCGCGTGCGTCCGGCGCCTCGCCGGCATGGTAATGGCCATGCGTTCCTGCCGAGTCGAACTCGAGCATGGCCGCCAGGCCCTGCTTCTGCGCCAGGCTTCGGGCGACTGCTTCGGCAATCGGCGAACGACAGATGTTGCCCATGCAGACGAAGAGAATCCGGTATCGATTGGCCGCGGCTGGCGTCCTCATCAGAAATCGTTCCCGCACCGGGCCGTGGCTGGGGGCCACCGCCGTCTTGCCAACGGCCACCGACAGCGCTCCCGCGGCAACACGCTATTCGACCGCACCGGCACCACCGTTCGGAAAAAGCTCGTCAACGAAACCGAAGCGGCTGAAATCCCTGATCCGCATCGGATAGAGAATGCCGTCGAGGTGGTCGCATTCGTGTTGCACCACGCGCGCGTGGAAACCAGCGACAGTGCGGTCGATCGGCCGACCGACGGCGTCGAAGCCGGTGTAGCGCAAATTGCGCCAGCGCGGCACCCAACCGCGCAGCCCCGGCACCGAGAGGCAGCCTTCCCAGCCTTCCTCGATCGCTGCCGAGAGCGGCGTCAACACCGGATTGATCAACACCGTCCGTGGAACCAGCTCGGCATCGGGATAGCGCGGATTACATTCGACGCCGAAAATCACCACGCGCAGGCCGACACCGATTTGCGGCGCCGCCAGGCCGGCACCGTCGAGGTGATGCATGGTCTCTTCCATGTCGGCAATCAGCGCGTGCAGATCCGGCCGATCGAAACGCTCGACCGGTCTGGCCTGCTGCCACAGGCGCGGGTCGCCCATTCTCAGGACAGGTCTAATCATCGCTGTTCAGCATCGCTTCGATGAGCGCACGCACTTGCGCCATCGCCCCCTCGAGGACTTGATGGATGGCATCCAGGCTGATGCCCGCGTGGCTGCCGCCCCGCCCCGCGGCATAGTTGGCCACGACGTTGATTGCCGCATAGGGCACGCCGAGTTCACGCGCCAGGGCGGCTTCCGGCATGCCGGTCATGCCGACAACATCGGCGCCATCGCGCTCAATGCGGTTGATTTCGGCGGCAGTTTCCAGGCGCGGCCCCTGCGTTGCCGCATAGACCGCAGAATCGCTGACCACGAGGCCGACCGCCGTACCCGCGTCGCGGAGCTTGCGGCGCAACGACTGATCGTAGGGATGCGAGAAGTCGACGTGCCTGACCGGGCTGTCGGGCCCTTCGTGATAGGTCGAATGGCGACCCCAGGTGTAGTCGATGATCTGGTGCGGGATGACCAGATCGCCCGGCCTGAGATCGGAACGAATGCCGCCGACCGCCGCCACCGAGACGATACCGGCGGGCGCACACTCGGCCAGGGCCCAGAGGTTCGCCCGGTAATTCACCTGGTGCGGCGGAATGCTGTGCGCATCCCCGTGCCGCGCCAGGAAAACCACTGGCCGATCGCCGATGCGGCCGAAGGTCAGTGCCGCGGACGGCTCGCCGTAAGGCGTGCCTGCCAGCCTGCGATGCGAAACCTCCAGGCTGGCCAGCCGGGTCAGGCCGCTACCGCCGATGATTGCCAGCATCTCAATCGTCCCGCATGGCGTAGATTGCCGGCAGATTGCGCCAGGCGCCAAAGACATCCATGCCGTAACCGAAGAGGAAGCGGTCAGGTACGGTCAGCGCCACGAAGTCGGCCGCAATCGGCTTCTTCCTGCCGATCAGCTTGTCGGCCAGCACCGCGGTATAACAGGCGTCGGCGCCCCGCTGCAGCAGCCGTTCACGAATCGCGGCCAGCGTCAGCCCTTCGTCGAGGATATCGTCCACCAGCAGCAGCGTGCGCCCGCTCACCGGGGTCGACGGCTCGGCACGCCAGGACAAGGCGCCACCCGCGATCTGCTGGCCGTAACGCGTGACATGCACGTAGTCGAAGTCGAGCGGAAAAGTCAGCTGCGTCATCAACTGGCCAGCAAAAGGCACGCCACCGTTCATCACGCACAGCAGGAGGGGGTTGCTGTCGCGCAGCCTTTCGGCAATTTCACACGCGACGCGGCTGACCGCGGCCGCGACCGTCTCCGCCGAGTGGATGATATCGGCCGAGGCGAGGATGGCCATGGCCTGTCGCGGGTCGCTCATGTCCCCTCCTCCGGGCTCGCCGGATGTTCTGCCAGGACAGCCCCGTGGTGACCGTGCTGCCGCGCCATCGGATCGCTGGACCGGTTCATGGCGCTGTCTGCTCCAGGTTCAGCAGAGTCAGCAACTGCCCCTCGTCGATCACCCTGATCGCGAGCAGCCGGGCCTTTTCGAGCTTGCTGCCGGCCTCGGCACCGGCGACGACGAAATCGGTCTTTTTCGAAACCGCGCTGCCGACCTTGCCACCCGCCGCTTCGATCAGCTCTTTGGCCGCATCACGGGTCAGCGAAGGCAGTGAACCGGTCAAGACGAACACCTTGCCGACCACGGCGCCGCGGGGCGGCACCGGCGCCTCGCCTTCGCTCCACACCACCCCGGCCGCACGCAACTGCTCGATCACCTCGAGGTTGTGCGGCTCGCTGCAGAACTGACGGATACTCTGCGCGACGATCGGGCCGACATCGGTCACCTGCAGCAACTGTGCTTCGTCGGCAGCCAGCAGCCGGTCGAGGCTGGCGAAGTGGCGCGCCAGATCCTTGGCTGTCGCTTCGCCGACGTTGCGGATGCCAAGCGCGTAGATGAAGCGCGCCAGCGTTGTCTGCTTGCTCTGCTCGATCGCCGCCAGCAGATTGCTCGCCGACTTCTCGGCCATCCGTTCGAGATTGACCAGGGCCAGCAATCCCAGCCGGTAGAGGTCGGCCGGCGTGCGCACGACGGCGCTATCGACCAGCTGTTCGACCAGTTTGTCACCGAGACCTTCGATATCCATCGCGCGACGCGAGGCGAAGTGCAGCAGTGCCTGCTTGCGCTGCGCCGGACAGTAGAGCCCGCCGCTGCAGCGCGCCACCGCCTCGTCCGGGTTGCGCACGACCTGCGAGCCGCAGACCGGGCAGCTTGTCGGCATGATGAATTGCCTGGCAGCCAGCGGACGCTTTTCGGGCAGGATGCGGGCGACTTCCGGAATCACGTCGCCCGCCCGGCGAACGACGACCGTATCGCCAATGCGCACGTCCTTGCGGCGGATCTCGTCCTCGTTGTGCAGGGTGGCGTTGGTCACCGTGACGCCGCCGACGAACACCGGCGCCAGCCGCGCCACCGGCGTCAGCGCGCCGGTCCGACCCACCTGGATCGAGATATCCAGCAACTCGGTGACGGCTTCCTCGGCCGGGAACTTGTGCGCAAGTGCAAAACGCGGTGCGCGCGAGACAAAACCCAGGCGCTCCTGCGCCGCCAGGTCATCGACTTTGTAGACCACGCCATCGATGTCGTAGGGCAGTGACTCGCGGCGCCGACCGATCTCGGCAAAATAGGCGAGCAGGCCCGCGAGGCCGCTGACCCGGCGCCGTTCCGGCGCCACCGGAAAACCCCATTCGGCGAGTTGGTCGAGCAAGGCCGAGTGCGTCGCCGGCAAGGCGGCGCCTTTGACCGAGCCCACGCCGTAGGCAAAGAAGCGCAGCGGCCGCGTCGCGGTGATCCCCGAGTCGAGCTGGCGCAGGCTACCGGCTGCGGCATTGCGCGCGTTGACATATTCCTTCTCGCCCCTCTCGCGCTGGCGGGCGTTTAGCCGCTCGAAATCGCTGCGCCAGAACAGCACCTCGCCACGCACCTCGAACCGATCCGGCCAGCCGCTGCCCTGCAGATGCAGCGGGATACTGTGCAAGGTGCGCAGGTTGGCCGTCACGTCCTCGCCTGTCGTACCGTCACCGCGCGTTGCGCCATGCACCAGAATGCCCTGTTCGTAGGACAGGCTGACCGCCAGCCCGTCGAATTTGGGATCGGCCGCATAAGCGACCTCAGCTTCGCTGCCCAGGCCCTCGCGGACACGGCGGTCAAAAACCTGTACCTCTTCGTCGGCGAAGGCGTTGCTGAGGGACAACATCGGGGTCGCATGGACGACCGACGCAAACTCGGGCAGCGGCGGGGCGCCGACCCTTTGCGTCGGCGAATCGCTGGTCACCAGTTCGGGGTGTTCGGCCTCCAGCGACTGCAGCTCGCGAAACAGGGTGTCGTACTCGGCGTCGCTGATCAGCGGTGCGTCAAGGACATAATACCGGTGGTTGTGCTTCTCGATCTCGACCCGCAGGGCACGGGCGCGCTCGCTGAAACTCATGCCCCAACCTTCGGGATTCAGGAGAACAGGCGCCGGGCCAGCGCCCCGCCTGCCGGTAATTGGCGATGCGCCATCGCTGTCTGGTACTGCACCACCTGCCGCCGGATTGGCTCGATCGCACTCTCGGACAGCGGACGCCGGTTATCGTCGACCAGCGCGCCGTGCAGCGAGTCGGCAAATCGCCGCCCGAGTTCGAGCATCTGGGTCAACACGCGATCACCACTCGCGACTCGCGGAACGTCGAGCAGGAAAGTGACGCCGTGCGTACTCATGGAGCGCATCGATTCGGCCGAAAAGCCTTGTGTCTCCTGGTTAAGCAGCACAAAGAGCAGATTGCCTTCGTCATCGACACGGGCAAAGCGGCCGTCTGCGTCGATGACCATGCCGGCCGATTCGGCCAGGGTACGCAACTTGGTCCCGGGGAAAACCTGCCCCTGGCTGATGACGTTGACGCCGATCTGAATATCGACCCCGGCACAGAACTCGTCAAGTTGCGACGCCAGCTGCAAAGCCGGTTCGCGTAGAGGCAACTCGGCAACGCCCATCAATTCGGTTGCCAGATCCTGTATGGCGACATGGAAGATCGACAGGTCGCCGTCACGGACCGGACCTTTGCGGTCAACGAGCTGCAGCCCGACGCGAATGTGCCGGTAGGCGCCATCACCGTCCTCGAGGATCGGCTCCCACTCGTGCGAGTGTTCGTTGAAGCCGATCCAGTTCACGGTTTTTCCAAGCCGCGCCAGGGCAGCGCGCTGCGCTTCACGAATCTGGTAGGCCGCCGCCGGCTCGGAAACCTCGATCGCGGCAATGTAATCGATTGCCGGCGACACGAGGCAAAGCGGCGCCGAAGTCGGGTGTGCAGGGTGTGCCGCGTGTACAGTCTCGCCGGCGGCATCGGCGTCGCTGTCCGACGCCACCTCTGCCAGCGCGGACGCCTCGCGCAACAGCGGCTCGACCCGCTCCTGCCCAGCCCTGGCGGTCGCGCCGGCGACGGCCGGCGGCAAATGGAAGTCGCCAATCGCCCGCGAAGCCTCGCCGGCGTACTCGTCAGCCCGGTCGTCAGCCGCCGCTTCATCGAGCAGGACGTCGGCCTGACGAGCGCTCAACAGTTCCTCGGCAAGTTTGCGATGCTTGTGTTCCTGCCACTTGTTGTAGGCCAGCACGCCGACGACCGCGGCGCCACCGAGGCCGATCAAACCCATCTGCAAGTCTGTCATGTCCATTCCTAAACGAGTTGCTCGCGCAAGCGCAGCGCTTCTTCCATGTCGACTTCAACGATGCGCGAGACGCCGGATTCCTGCATGGTCACACCGACGAGCTGTTGCGCCATCTCCATCGTGATCTTGTTGTGGCTGATGAACAGAAACTGCGTATTAGCCGACATGCGTCGCACCATCGCGCAGAAGCGTTCGGTATTGGTATCGTCAAGTGGCGCATCGACTTCGTCGAGCAGACAGAAGGGCGCCGGATTGAGCTGAAACATGGAGAATACCAGCGCAATCGCCGTCAACGCCTTTTCACCGCCGGAAAGCAGGTGAATCGTCGAGTTTTTTTTGCCGGGCGGCTGCGCCATCACCTGCAGGCCAGCATCGAGAATCTCGTCGCCGGTCATGATCAGCCTGGCCTCGCCGCCGCCGAAAAGCGTTGGAAAAAGTTCGCCAAAGCTGCGGTTGACCGCGTCGTAGGTCGTCTGCAGCAGATCGCGCGTTTCGCGGTCGATGCGCCGAATCGCATTCTCGAGCGTTTCCATCGCCTGCGTCAGGTCCGCCGACTGGGCGTCGAGGTATCCCTTGCGTTCACGTGCTGCTTCCAGTTCGTCGAGGGCCGCCAGATTAACGGCACCGAGTGCTTCAATCGAGCGTTGCAGCGCGGCGATCGCATTCTGCAAGCCGCCCGCGCGCGCGCCGGCGAGTTCGCCCAGCAGCGAAAATTCATCGGCATTGGCTTCGGTCAACTGCGCCGCGAACTGCTCGCAACTGAGACTGGCCGCCTGTTCCCTGAGCCGGAGTTCACCGATCCGGTTGCGCAGCGGGTCCAGGCTCTGCTCGACTTTCAGGCGCTCTTCGTCGAGCATGCGCAGACCGTTTGCCGCCGCCTCGAGGGCATCACGAGCGTTTGCCAGCGCGTGCTCGCGAGCCACGCGATGATCGAGCGCCTGCTGCAGTTCGGGCTCGAGATCCTCGGCCTGCATGGCGCTGGCGTTTTCCTCGCAGCGCGCCAGTTCTTCAACGATACGTGCCAGCTGCTGCCGCGCAAGCTCCTGGTTGCCGGCCAGCTCCTGCAGTTTGTTGCGACACTCGCGCTGCGCAAACTCGGCCTCGCGCAGTTCGCGTTCAGCGCCGTTGACCTGCTCGCGCTCGTCGCGCAGCATCCGCTCGCTGTGCTCAAACTCCGCCCGCGCCGCCTGCATCACCGTCTGCAGCTCGCTCACCCGTTGACGTTGCAGGTCGATGGCTTCGTCCGCAAGAAACAGGCGCTCGCTCTCGGTCTCTTCCTCGGCAACCATTTCAGCCAGACTCTCGTCGATCTGCTCCTGTCGCTCACGGAAGCGCTCCTGCGCCTGTGACAGCTTCAGCGTCTCGACCTGGATGGCATGCGCCTTGTCCTGCAGAACGCCCAGTTGCTGCCGCGCCTCGTGCAAAGCGTGTTGCGCATCGGCCAGGCGGCGTTCGACATCACCGAGGCTCGCCTGCGTGTGCGCCACCGTTTCGTCCCGCTGAGCGATCACCGCCGCCAGCGCGTCAATCTCGCGCTGACGTTCGAGCAGGCCGTGCGCCGCACTGTCCGGCGCAAACAGCGTCACACTCTGCCGGCTGACGATGTCGCCGCCGGCGGTCACGCAGCATCCGTTCGCTGCCAGCTGGCTGCGGCGCGCCAGAGCCGCAGCCAGGTCGGGAGCAGTCAGCACGTCGCCCAGCCAGTCGGCAAGAATCGACGACAAGGACGGATCGTCGCAGCGGATTCGCGCCAGCAGCCACTCGTCGGCAGTTGCCGGCGGCTGGCTCGCGCCGGCCAGGGGCAACAACAAGGTCAGCTTGCCGCCCGGGCGGTCCCTGCTCCATGCCGGGTCGGCACGTTCTGCCGGTAGAGCGGACAGCCGTTCGCGCAGGATCGCTTCGACCGCGTCTTCCCAACCGGCTTCGACGTGCAGGGATTTCCACAACGGCTCTCCCTGCTGCAGCCCGTGCCGGCGCAACCATTCGTCCAGTTTGCCGTTGGTCTGCAGGCGCTGCTGCAGTTGCTGCAGCGCAATCCGACGAGCGTTGGCCTCGGCACGTTCCTTCTGTGCGTGCTGAACTTCCGCCAGCACTTCCCGCCGTCGCTGTTCCAGGCGCGGCAGCTCGAGTTGCTGGCCCTTCTGACTCTCCAGGGCCGCACTGATCCTTTCACGCAGCTCGGCAAGCTCCTCCTGCTTGTCGGCAAATGCAGCGTCATCGGGGACCGCCATCGCCTGGCGATCGAGCGCCAGGCGCTCACGACGGCTGGCGACGATCTGCAGCGAGCGCTGCGCGTGCCCGCGATTCGCCTGCTCGACGTGCAGCCGCTGTTCGGCCTGGGCAATTTCCGTGCGCTCGCGGTTGACCGCCTCCAGAGCCGCGGCGTACTTCTCCTCGGCGAGAGGCAGGCGTTCCTGCCGCGCTTCGAGGCGCAGCTGCCCTTGTTCGACCTGCTCATCAGCAACCAGCAGCAGGCCCTGCCAGCGCTCGTCGTCGGTCGCCAGCTTCCCGGCCTGAGCCTGCCAATGCGCCCGGTCGTCGGTCAATTGGGCGAGCCGCGTCTCGTACTCGCGGCGCGAATCCCGCCGGTGGCGAATCTCGGCTTCCAGCCGTGCAACCTCGGCATTGGCCGCAAAGAGGTCACTCTGTGCCGCATGCACCCCATCGCTGGCGGCAAAATGAGCTTCGCGCGCCTCCTCGAGACGAGCCTCGAGATCACGCAGGGCCGCGTTCCGGGCTTCGAGATCGGTCGCTGCCTGTTCGATCTCGCGCGTCAGCCGTTCACGCTCCGACTGCGCTTCATTGCGCCGCAGCAGCCAGAGCAATTGCTGCTTGCGTGCGAGCTCGTCGCTGTATTCACGATACTGGCGAGCGACACTAGCCTGACCCTCGAGGCGCTCCATCTGGGACCCGAGCTCGAGGCGAATGTCTTCCACCCGCGTCAGGTTCTCGCGTGTGTCGCGCAGGCGGTTCTCGGTCTCCTTGCGTCTTTCCTTGTAACGGGTGACACCGGCTGCCTCTTCGAGAAAAACACGCAGTTCGTCCGGCTTGGCTTCGATGATTCGCGAAATGGTCCCCTGGCCGATGATGGCGTAAGCGCGGGGCCCGAGACCGGTACCGAGAAAGAGGTCGGTGACGTCCTTGCGGCGAACATGCAGGTTGTTGATGTAGTACTCGGACTGGCCGTTGCGCGTCAGCAGGCGCTTGACCGAGAGTTCCGCATACTGCGACCACTGGCCGGCGAGACGACCGAGCGAGTTGTCAAACACCAGTTCGACCGCCGCCCGCGAAACGGGTTTCCGACTCCCGGAACCGTTGAAAATCACATCCTGCATCGATTCGCCACGCAACTCCGAGGCTTTCGATTCGCCTAGCACCCAGCGCACGGAATCCATGACGTTGGACTTACCACAACCGTTGGGGCCAACGACGCCGACGAGCTGGCCAGGCAAGGCGAGCGTCGTCGGATCGACGAAGGACTTGAAGCCGGCGAGTTTCAGTTTGGTCAGGCGCATGAACGAGAACGCAACCGCTACAGTCGCGTCAGAAGAGATCGACAAGAGGATGATGTGGAGCGACTGTCAGCCCTCACCCCGGCAGTAAGCGAGCGAAAAATATTCCCCCGGAATGCCATCACAACTGACTATAATAGCATTCCGTCCGCCCGATTCGTTGCCCCCCCGAATGCCACCCGGAATCACAATGAGCACCCATCCGGTCCCAACCCTCGAAACCTTCCCAAATCCGGCCCCGCGGCGCGATTTCCATATCCACATGGAAATCCCTGAATTTACCTGCCTGTGCCCGAAAACCGGACAGCCGGACTTCGCGACACTGATTCTCGATTACATTCCTGCGCGGACCTGCGTCGAGCTGAAAAGCCTGAAGCTCTACGTCTGGTCGTTCCGCAACACCGGCTGTTTCCACGAGGACGTGACCAACCGCATCCTTGACGATCTGGCAAGCGCGACGAAACCTCGCTACATGCGACTGACGGCCCGCTTCTATGTCCGCGGCGGCATCTTTACCACGGTCGTCGCCGAACACCGCCAGAAAGGCTGGACGCCAGCGCCGACGGTGCAACTCGCGGAATTTCCCAGTCAATCCAGCACCCGGGGCCGAGATCATGAGCATCCAGGCACAACTTAGCGACAACCAACTCCTGCGACTCGAGCAACTTCTCGGTGGTCCCGTGCTGGCGCAGGCGATGCGCCTTGACGAAGCTCAGGGCTATCTCTGCGCGGCACTTTCCGGTCCGCAGCCAACCCCCGAGTCACAGTGGCTGAGCGAGGTGCTCGGCGACTCGGAACAAACTGCCGGTGATCACTGGCGCGAAGCGGCACACTTGCTGCGCTTGCTGGGAACCCAGTTGCAGGCCGAATTGGCGAGCGGCGATCCGCCGCTGCTACTGCTCTACGCCATGGACGAAGACGAGAACTCCGCCAGCGACTACGTCCCCTGGTGCCAGGCCTATCTGCATGGGATCGACACCGCACCCGCAGACTGGTTCGAGGCGCTTGGCGCGGATGATGACAAGGAGGACAGCGAGGAGATCGCTTACCTTGACGAGCAACTCTTTCCGCTGTTCATGCTCACCGGCGACGCCGAAGCGGCGGCCAGTGCAGCCGGCGAAGAATGGCTTTCGGGCAAGGATCTCGATCGTCTGCGCGAGGAGTGCGAAGAAAACCTGCCGCAGGCGGTGACCAACATCTACCGCTTCTGGGTCGCACACCGCGGCGTAGGGACCATTCGCCGCGAGGACCCCAGGATCGGCCGCAATGACCCTTGCCCCTGCGGCAGCGGCAAGAAGTTCAAGAAATGCTGCGGCGCCGTGCCGGCTGAGAGCGTGTAGAACCTTCGCCAGAAAGCGCCGTGCTTGCTGCCGTCGCTTGCACGCAGGTTGCATGCCCGCTGGCCCGCAACTGGCGGTATCCCGGTGCGGCGGCCCGAAGGGCACGCGGGGAACCGCCAATCCGTGTCTGCCGCGCTTGCTTTCACCGTCGCTCGATGCCCCTTATAATCCAGCGTCCCGCCACGAGACGTGCAAGCCAGTGAATCCCTTCCTCAGCAAGCTGCAACCGTACCCCTTCGAGAAGTTGCGGAAACTGTTTTCCGGTGTCACGCCTGACCCGCAGCAGCGCGAAATCAGACTGTCGATTGGCGAGCCGCAGCACGAGACGCCGGCGTTCATCAAGGACGCATTGACAGCTGGCCTCGCCGGGTTGGCCACCTATCCTACCACGCTCGGCAGCAGCGAATTGCGGCGGGGTATTGCCGCCTGGCTGGAGCGGCGTTACGGCCTGCACGGCATCGACGCGGAAACGCAGGTCATCCCGGTCAATGGCTCGCGCGAGGCCTTGTTCGCTTTTGCACAGACGATCATCGATCCATCGCGAGGCTACACGCCGCTGGTCGTCAGCCCCAACCCCTTCTACCAGATCTACGAGGGCGCGGCCTACCTTGCCGGTGCCGAGCCGAGATTCCTGAATACCTTGCCGGCCAACAATTACGCGTTTGACTTCACCGCGCTGAGCGAAGCCGAATGGCGGCGGGTGCAGCTGTTCTTCGTCTGCTCGCCGGGCAATCCGACCGGCAAGGTGCTGAACCTCGAGGACTGGCAGCAGTTGTTTGCCTTGGCCGACCGCTACGGCTTCGTGATCGCCTCCGACGAATGCTACTCGGAGATTTTCCTTGACGAAGCCGACCCACCGCTCGGCTGCCTGCAGGCCGCCAGCCTGCTCGGACGCGATTTCGAGCGGCTGGTCATGTTCTCCAGCCTGTCCAAGCGATCCAACGTGCCCGGCATGCGTTCGGGCTTCGTCGCCGGTGACCCGGCAACACTCAAGTCTTTCCTGCTCTACCGCACTTATCATGGCAGTGCGATGAACCCGGCGGTGCAAGCAGCCAGCGTCGCAGCCTGGAATGACGAGGCGCACGTTCGCGAAAACCGTCGCCAGTACCGGGAAAAGTTCGCGGCCGTCACGCCTCGCCTGGCGGAGGTCCTGCCGGCCGCCATCCCTGACGCCGGCTTCTATCTGTGGGTCCGGACGCCGGTCAGCGACAGCGAGTTCGCCCGTCGGCTACTCGCCGGCTATAATGTCATTCTTCTGCCGGGAACCTACCTGGCACGCACTTCCCAAGGGGTCAATCCAGGCGCCGGCTTCGTCCGCATCGCGCTCGTTGCGCCGCTCGCGGATTGCCTCGAAGCCGCCGAGCGAATCCGCTCATTCATTTCCAAACTCTAGGAATAGCAGACATGCAGGCCATCCAGCAGATCATCGATGAGGCGTGGGAAAACCGCAGCTCGCTACAACCCGGCACGGCGCCCGCAGCCATCGGCGAAGCCGTTGCCAGCGTTCTCGACCAGCTTGACCAAGGCGCCCTGCGCGTCGCCGAAAAGATTGACGGCGAATGGGTCACGCACCAATGGCTCAAGAAAGCCGTGCTGCTGTCGTTCCGACTGCAGGACAACAGCCTGATGGATGGCGGCGCGATGCGCTATTTCGACAAGGTGCCGAACAAGTTTGCCAGTTACGACAGCGAAAAATTTCTCCGCGGCGGTTTCCGCGTCGTTCCGCCGGCAACCGCCCGTCGCGGTGCCTTCATCGGCAAGAACGTGGTCCTGATGCCGTCATACGTCAATATTGGCGCCTATGTCGATGAAGGCACGATGGTTGACACCTGGGCAACGGTCGGATCCTGTGCCCAGATCGGCAAGAACGTCCACCTCTCGGGGGGGGTCGGCATCGGCGGCGTGCTCGAGCCGCTGCAGGCCAACCCGACGATCATCGAGGACAACTGCTTCATCGGCGCCCGCTCGGAGGTCGTCGAGGGGGTCATCATCGGTGAAGGCTCGGTCCTCTCGATGGGCGTCTATCTGGGTCAGTCGACCAAGATTCTTGATCGTGAAACCGGCGAAGTGAGCTACGGCCGGGTGCCGCCGGGCTCGGTGGTGGTGTCCGGCAACCTGCCGTCAAAAGACGGCAGCTACAGCCTTTACTGCGCGGTGATCGTCAAGAAGGTCGACGCCCGGACGCGAGCCAAGACCAGCATCAATGATCTGCTGCGCGGCGATTGATCGCCCCCCTCGGTGTTGAATCGGCGGTAAGACGAATGATCCTCGACAAGCTCTTTCAGGTGATGGCCGACCGGCAGGCTTCGGACATCTTTATCTGCGCCGGTGCACCGATCCACATCAAGATCCAGGGCAATTCCGTACCGATCAATCAACAGATGATGGATTCGGCGATGATCGAGAAGATCGCCGCCGAGTTGTTGAATCCCGAGCAGACAGCAGCCTTCGAAAAAACGAAGGAGATGAACCTCTCGTTCGGCGTCCCCAACCTGGGCAATTTTCGTATCAACCTGTTCCGGCAACGCGCCTCGATCTCGATCGTCATCCGTTATGTCATGGGTAACATTCCGGCCCTCGACTCGCTGAGTTTGCCCCCCGTGCTGGCCGACCTGGTCATGGAGAGACGGGGGCTGATCCTCATCGTCGGGGCGACGGGTTCGGGAAAATCGACCACCCTGGCGTCGATGCTCGATCACCGGAACACGCTTTGTTCGGGCCACATTCTCACCATCGAGGACCCGATCGAGTATCTGTTCCGGCACAAGAAGTCACTGGTCAACCAGCGCGAGATCGGAATGGACACCCTCGGCTGGGAAAACGCGTTGAAGAACGCGATGCGGCAGGCACCCGACTGCATCCTGATCGGCGAAATCCGCGACCGGGAGACCATGCAGGCGGCGATCGCCTACGCCCAGACCGGCCATCTGTGCCTCGGCACGCTGCATGCCAACAACAGCTACCACGCGCTCAATCGGGCCATCAACTTCTTCCCGCTGGATAGCCGGGGAGCCCTGTACATGGACCTCTCGGTCAGCCTGAAGGCGATCGTTTCGCAGCGGCTGGTGAAAAAAAGGGACGGCAAGCTGACCCCAGCGGTCGAGGTACTGCTCAACAGTTACCACGTGCAGGAACTGATCGAGGCTGGCGACGTGCCGGCCCTAAAGGAAGCGATGGAACAGAGCCTCGCACCCGGCTCACAGACCTTCGAGCAGGATCTGTTCCGGCTTTATCGCAACGACGTGATCACCCTGCAGGAAGCACTGCTCAATGCGGACTCACCCACCAACCTGTCGTGGCTGATCAACAACCACGAAGCAACCGGCAATCTGGCGACGGAAGCAAAGCCGCACGATGCTGTTTTCGACCTGTCAAGCACCAACCCTGGCGGCCCTTCCTACAAGGAATTCTCCCTCAGTCTGGATGACGCTGAGCAGCAGTAGGCAGGAACCAGCAGATGTCAGGTGACAGCAGCCGCATAGCGACAGGCGACGCCACGGTCAGACTGGCCGAGCAGCTGATTGCCTGTCGCTCGGTCACTCCCGAAGACGCCGGCTGCCTGGCGATCATCAGTAGCCGCCTCGCCGCGATCGGCTTCAGCTGCGAGTTCATCAATCGCGGCCGTGTCACCAACCTCTGGGCTCGCCGAGGCGACCGCAGTCCGCTAGTCTGTCTTGCCGGCCACACCGACGTCGTCCCTAGCGGACCGCTCGATGAGTGGCACAGCGACCCGTTCCTGCCGGTGCATCGGGATGGCATGCTGTATGGCCGCGGCGCCGCCGACATGAAGGCTTCGCTGGCCGCGTTCGTGACGGCGGCGGAAGCCTTCGTCGCCGCGCAGCCGGCGCATGGCGGCTCGCTCGCCTTCCTGCTCACCTCCGATGAGGAAGGCGATGCCGTGGACGGCACAGTCGTCGTCACCGACGCCCTGCAGCGGCGCGGCGAGTTGCTCGACTACTGCATCGTCGGCGAACCCACCGCGGTCCGCCGTCTCGGCGACATGGTCAAGAACGGCCGCCGCGGGTCACTCTCGGGGAGACTGACCGTCAAAGGCATTCAGGGCCACATCGCCTACCCGCATCTGGCGAAAAACCCGGTCCATCTCGTGGCGCCGGCGATCGCCACTCTGGCAGACATCGTCTGGGACGATGGCAACGACTTCTTTCCGCCAACGACCTGGCAAATCTCGAACATCCACGGCGGCGCCGGTGCGAATAACGTCATCCCCGGCAGTGTCATCATCGATTTCAACTTTCGCTTCGGCACCGCCAGCACCCCGCAGCAACTGCAGGCGACGATGTGCGACATCCTCGACCGCGCAGGCCTGGACTACGACATCGCCTGGACACTCGGCGCCAGGCCCTTCCTCACCGGCCGCGGCGCTTTGATCGACGCGGCGCTGCAGGCCATCGCCGCTGAAACCGGCATCGAAGCCGAGCTGTCGACCACGGGCGGCACATCGGACGGTCGCTTCATCGCGGACATCTGTCCGCAGGTCCTCGAGATTGGCCCGGTCAACGCCAGCATCCACAAGGTCAACGAGTGTGTGGCGCTAGCCGACTTGCCGCAACTGGCCGCCATCTATCGCCGCATCATCGAGCAGTTGCTGCCCGGCCATGCTTGAACAGGCCAGGACCGAACTCTCGACGCTGCGCGACCTGCTGCGCTTCGCCGTCAGCCGCTACAACGAGGCCAGGCTGTTCTTCGGGCACGGGACCGACAACGCCTGGGACGAAGCCGTCTATCTGCTGCTGCATAGCCTGCACCTGCCGCTCGACCGGCTCGAACCCTTTCTTGACGCGAAGCTGACCAGCGCTGAACGCGCCGACCTGCTGCACCTCATCGAACGCCGGGTCAAGGAACGTCTGCCGGTCGCCTACCTGACCAATGAGGCCTGGCTGGGCGAGTTCAGTTTCTACGTCGATGAACGGGTGATCGTTCCGCGCTCGTTCATCGCCGAACTGCTGCGCGAGCAGTTGGCGCCCTGGGTCGAGGACCCGGACGCGGTGGCTGACGTGCTCGACCTGTGCACCGGCTCGGCTTGCCTGGCAATCCTGGCGGCGCACGCCTTTCCGGCAGCCCGCATTGACGCCGTCGACCTCTCGCCCGATGCGCTTGCCGTGGCCAGGCACAACGTCGCGGACTATGATCTGGCAGCGCGCATTCGTCTCGTTGAAGGCAACCTTTTTGCCGGGCTGAAGAGCCGGCGTTACGACCTGATCATCGCCAATCCGCCCTACGTCAATGCCGTCGCGATGGCGACGCTACCCGCCGAGTATCGACGCGAACCCGAACTGGCGCTGGCAAGTGGCGACGATGGCCTGGATCTGACGCGTGCCATCCTCGCCGGAGCGCGCAGGCAGCTCAGGCCCCACGGACTGCTGGTCGTCGAGATCGGCCACAACCGCGAGGCACTCGAAGCCGCCTTCCCGGAGACACCCTTCACCTGGCTCGATACGACAGCCGGTGATCAGTATGTCTTCCTGCTGCACCGCGACGATCTGCCGTGAGCCGCGAAGAACCCGACCCCATCGCCCGAAAATGAGCCGCCTGCGCCTGCTGCTCTGGCTGGCTTTCACGCTGCTCGCCGGCTGCCAGGATTCACCACGCCTTGCCGCCCTGCCGGCCGGCAGCAGCGTGCTTGCCTTTGGCAACAGCATCACTTTCGGCACCGGCGCCAACCCGGCCGAGGATTACCCCAGCCGACTGGCCGCCAGTAGCGGCTGGCAGGTCCATAACGCCGGTCTCCCCGGCGATACCGCGGCGGCCGCCCGCGACAGGATGCGCGACGAACTCACTGCAACACGTCCGGCATTGGTCATCGTCGAAATCGGCGGCAATGACTTCCTGAGGCGGCGACCTGAAGCGGCCGTCAAGGAGGAGCTGCGGGCGATTATCGCCGCCATCCGGCATTCCGGCGCACAGGTGGTGCTGGTCGCCGTACCGAAGCTCTCGCTGATCGGCGTGGCAACCGGCAAGCTGCCGGACTCGACGATCTATGCCGAGCTCGCCGGCGAAGAAAGGCTGCCGCTGGTGGCCGGGGTTCTCGCCGCCGTCCTGTCCGACCCTGCGTTGAAAGCCGATGCCATCCACCCCAACGCCGACGGCTACCGTAAATTGGCTGAAGGCATTACCGAGCAGTTGCAGGCCACCGGATTACTGAAGAAGCCGTGATCGTCGACGTCCTGTCGATCAGCAACACCGGCAAGCCACCATCGAGGCACCAATGAAAACCGAAACCCCGCAACGAATCCATCGCCAGGATTACACCCCGCCGCCCTTTCTCGTTGACCAGGTGGACCTGGACATCCAGTTCCACAGCGGCGAAGTGCTGGTCAGCAGCCAGCTCCGCCTGCGGCGCAATCCGGTCGCCACGCCGGGACAGGCCCTGCAACTCGACGGCCACGGGCTCGAAACCCTCTCGCTGGCAATCAACGGCAGCCCCCTCGGCGAAGGCGGCTACAGCTGCAGTGACTCGCTGCTGACCATCGCCAGTCCGCCGGACACCCTGACACTGAGCTCGCTGGTGCGCGTCGATGCCGATCACAACACCAGCCTGTCGGGACTCTACCGCTCGAAAGACGGCTATTTCACCCAATGCGAGGCGCAGGGCTTCCGCAGGATCACCTGGTTCCCGGATCGCCCGGACATCATGTCGCGTTACGTCGTCACGCTGCATGCCGACAAGGCGGCGCTGCCGGTGCTGCTGGCCAACGGCAATCCGATCGGCAGCGGCGACGAAGGCGCCGACCGCCACTGGGCGCGCTGGGAGGATCCCTTTGCCAAGCCCTGCTATCTCTTTGCGCTCGTTGCCGCCCGCCTCGACGTGCTGCGCGATTATTTCACCACCGGCAGCGGTCGCCAGGTCCAGCTCGCTGTCTTCGTCGAGCCCGGCAAGCTCGACCAGTGCGCGCATGCGATGGACGCGCTGCAGCGCTCGATGCGCTGGGATGAAGCGGCTTTCGGACTCGAATGCGACCTCGATCACTACATGATCGTCGCGGTCGGCGACTTCAACATGGGCGCCATGGAAAACAAGGGCCTGAACATCTTCAATACGAAGTACGTTCTCGCCCGGGCCGATAGCGCCACCGACGGCGACTACCAGAACATCGACCGCGTCGTCGCGCACGAGTACTTCCACAACTGGACCGGCAACCGCGTCACCTGTCGCGACTGGTTTCAGCTCTCGCTCAAGGAGGGCCTGACCGTCTTCCGCGACCAGGAATTCGGCGCCGACATGCACAGTCGCGCGGTGACCCGCATCCGCGACGTGCGCGCGCTGCGCGCCGCCCAGTTCCCCGAGGACGCCGGCCCTATGGCGCATCCGGTGCGTCCCAACTCGTACATCGAGATCAACAACTTCTACACCAGCACGGTCTATGAAAAAGGCGCTGAAGTGGTACGCATGATCCAGACGCTGATCGGGAGGCAAGCCTTCCGGCGGGGCATGGATCTCTATTTCGCCCGCCACGATGGCCAGGCTGTGACCTGTGACGACTTCGTCGCCGCGATGGCCGACGCCTCCGGAATCGACCTGAGCCAGTTCAAGCGCTGGTACGATCACGCCGGCACGCCTCGCCTGCGGGCCAGCGGCGTTTATGACCCGGCGACCCGCCGCTACGTGCTCAGCCTGTCCCAGTCGGGGCCGACGGCCGCCGAGCCCGGCTCCCCTTCCCCCGACTCCCCTTCCCCTTTCCATATTCCAGTCGCCATTGGGCTCATCGACCCCCATGGCATCGACATGCCCCTCCACCTGGCCGGAGAAAGCGATCGCGCCGACCAGCAGCGAACGACCTGCGTCCTCTCCCTGACGGAACCCGAACAGGAGTTCGTCTTTGAAGATCTGGCTGCCGCCCCGGTACCGTCGCTGTTGCGCGACTTCTCGGCGCCCGTGATTCTCGATTACAACTGGCGCGATGAAGACCTGAGCCACCTCCTCGCCCACGACAGCGACCCCTTCAACCGCTGGGAAGCCGGACAACGCCTGGCCAGCCGCCTGATCCTGGCGGCCGCCGTGGACATCGCCGCCGGCCGGCCGGCGCACTGGCCACTGAGCTTTGCCGAAGCAGCGCTGCAGGTCCTGCTGCGCGCCGGGGAGGATCCGGCCTTCGCCGCAGAAGCGCTGACGCTGCCCGGCGAAGCGACGCTGGCGGAAGAAATCGCCATCGTCGACCCAGACGCACTGCACGCGGCCCGCAACGGCCTGCGCTGCTTCGTCGCGGAGCAACTACAGCACGAGCTACGGCAATGCTACGAATCGCTCGCGCCAGACGCGCCCTATCAGCCGACACCGGCAGCCGCCGGCAGGCGTGCCCTGCGCAACCTCTGCCTGGGCTACCTCAGCGAGCTCGATACCGCCGAAACGCGGACCCTGGCGATGCAGCAATTCGTATCGGCCGACAACATGACCGATCAGTTCGCCGCCCTGGCAACACTGGCGCAATACGACTGCCGAGAGCGCGCGCAAGCCCTGGCGGCGTTCTACGAGCGCTGGCATGACGAAGCACTGGTGGTCGACAAGTGGTTGTCGGTGCAGGCGTCGAGCCGATTGCCGGGAACGCTGGTGGTGGTGCAGGAACTGCTGGCTCACCCGGCGTTCGACCTGCATAACCCGAACAAGGTTTACGCCCTGCTGAATACTTTCGGCAACAACCATGTCCGGTTTCATGCCGCCGACGGCAGCGGATACTGCTTCCTGGCGGCGCAGATCGGCGCGCTTGATCCCAGCAATCCACAGGTGGCGGCACGCCTGGCGCGGCGTTTTGATCGCTGGCGCAAGTTCGACTCTGGCCGTCAGGCATACGCACGAGCCTCGCTCGAAAGTCTGCGGGCTATCGACGGCCTGTCGTCAGACGTGCTTGAGATCGTCGGGCGAGCCCTGGCCTAGCGCGACACGGCACATCCCGGCCGGCGCCGGCAGCGCACAGACCACTCGCCAAACCGCGGCAGCGCCAGCGTCCAGACGGTTGGTCCAAATAGTGCTTGAGCGGGGCGAACCAGCTCGGTATAATCTCGGCCTCAAACACGGCAAGGCGCCCGTAGCTCAGCTGGATAGAGTACTTGGCTACGAACCAAGGGGTCGGGCGTTCGAATCGCTCCGGGCGTGCCAATAGAATCAAGCACTTAAGCCAATCTTCGGATTGGCCTTTTTGCTTTGTGGCGCGCGGGGGTACAAATCCGGGTACAAGTCGGCGAAAATGGCCGGCATCTTGTACACTGCCACTCGCGCAGAACCCTGCCAAGAGAGCACTTCGCAAGGCATTGATCAACCTCGTGTGAGGCCCCCTGCAGAATAGGTGGAAGAGACTCACGCCTCAGCGACTCCACGTGAGGCTCATCAGGCAGGCCCAACTCACCACGGCTTGTGTCGTCGGCGCGTTTCAAGGACTCAAGCGTATGCGCTTGCCGCCGAATCGAAACCGTCAACTCGCCGTTGAAGTCCCGGGCAAGTAGCCCTTTTTGTGTGCAGTGGTTCGTCAGCCAGTCGGGCAGGAAGGGGTTGAACTGGGCGCGACCAGCGATCGTCCCGGAGTTCCTGACACCTCGCTATCTCCTCTTCTCTGACCCCACACCACCAACGCATCACGCGCTCGCTTGTCGCCAGCCCCCTGTGATCTGACCGCTTCAACGGCGAAAGCACGGGCTTCCGGCAAACGGATCCGATTCGGCAGGGTCATGCGTCAGGGCTGCTTTGTAAACACTATCGTTGACAACGAAGACTTGCCTCAGGCAGACTTCTTGTTGCAACAATCGTTAGACATCTAGGCGTAGCGACCTGTCTGAGACCTTCGATCATAAGTGGACTGCACATTTTGGTGGCAGTTTATTCTGGGCGTCAAACGCGAGATGATTGTTAGCTAAAATGGGCTTTCGTTTAGCTTGCGCCCTCGGCTTAGGCTCGTGTTCCCGGGAGCGCTTTTGTTGCGCCGTTTTCAACTGGTGAATCATGGAATCAGCTAGCCTGGTTTGGACGCTTTGGCGATTAATTGACCGGCTTAGCAAACTGGTCCGATTGACCGCTGTTGACACATCCATTGAGAGTTGCACCGAACAAATCAGGAAGTCGTTTTGCGAATTCCAACTCCGATTTACCAACTATCAATACACTGCATCCCGGCACCATCGAGAATTCAAAAATCACTTCTTCTTGAAACCGAACGACTCCTCGTTGGCGTACGGACGCTTGAACGCGTTTCTTGAGAGGGGTTTCAAGAACCTATGCGCGGATTCTACTATGCGAATAGTCCATTATTTTACCGAGACGCATCGACATAAAATTGGGCCGCGCGTGTCTATTATCATGAAGGATGATAGAGGGCATCTTGTTGAAGTGGTCAGTTTACCCAATTGGTTGAGTGACCCAGTTGAGTGGTCGGGCAATGATACATCATTTTTGGATGTCGCCGAAACCGGTCTCCCTCACCTAACCAACAATATTCCGGAAGCCGCAAAGCGCACAGGAGTCTTTTGTCATTCAAAATTGGATGTTGACAAGATTCGGAAGTCTTACCAATACAAGCGCCGCGACAACAAACTGTGGGCGAGATTTCGGAATAACATCTTACGAAGAGAAAAAAAGGATGTGCTTTGGGGCGAGATGCGAGCAGGCACAAAAACGAGCACAAAATGGCTACCAAAGTCACAGTTAATCGTACCAATTACCTTTCGGGCACATGCGAACGAGCACCGGCTAGATAGTGGGATGGTGAAGACGCTTAGACTTTCAAATGAAGGCCGGTCGACCCTTGGGTTTATATGTATTGAACATCCTGCAACATTCTACTTTGATAATGGTCCTGTCGACTCTTTTTCGAACATCGACATTAACGTTCTCTACATATTTGCTGACATGTTGTCGTGGGTTTTTATCACTCAGCTAATGTATACCGTTGGATCGTCCACCTACCTAAATTTTAGGAAAGAGCAAGGAGGAAAAGCGGCATGAATATGAAACGTTTATTCGCACGGCCTCAAGCCACAGAGCGTATGGAAGCAACAACAGGAAATGTTGTTGTTTGTTTTGAATCTGATGTCGTTCGTCGAATTAGGAATTACGAATTAGAAAAGGTCAGAGATGATGAACAAGCTGAAAACCACAAATCAGACGAGTTGATTGAAGCGTTGTAGTCAGCCGTATTGAAACGCTCGGAGAAGGCACCCAGAGTCTTGAAAACTGGAAATGCCTAGGAGGGGTGCTGTGATTCCGCAGTTTCTCGTATGAACACACGTTGGGAAGCCGAGTGGGAAGAGTTGTGTCAGACTTGTGGCTGTCGTACAAATCTGTTTACCCAACGAAGCTACCGCTGTAAGGCAACTTCGTTTGTAATGACTGCTACCAGTAAGCGAAGCGCCTTGATCCACTCCTGGTGTCGGCGCATCGCCGCTGATCGACATGTCGGCTGCCAATAGGCAACGTTGACACGGTCACGGTGCTCAGCACCCACAGCACAAAATCAGACTAGGCGGTATCGACGCTCCCGAGACGGCGCAGCCGTTTGGCCAGCGCTCAAAGGAAAACCTGTCGCGCCTCGTATTCAACAAGGACGTACGCGTCGAGTGGGAGAAGCGAGACAAATACAAGCGCATCGTCGGCAAGGTTTGGGTGCAGCCGGCCAGTTGCCCGACTTGCCCGATTACACTAGACGTCGGTCATGCACAGATCACGGTCGGTATGGCCTGGTGGTATCGGAAATATGCGAAGGATCAGTCGCCCGAGGATCGTTGAGCCTACGAATTCTCGGAGCGGGAAGCGCGGGCGAAGCGTGCCGGCCTGTGGGCCGATGGCCAGCCGATACCTCCGTGGGATTGGCGGAAGGAAGGGCGCCGCTGAATCAGAAGGAGTGGCCGGCGACGGTTGACGAAGCGGTCGGCGTGGTCATCGCCACTCTGTCGGATACCGACAAGGCGACGATCAGCGCGATGGCGGAGTCTGAACTGATCGGCTTGCACATGGTGGGCGCCTGGATTCGGAACAATCTGGGGCTGTGGTCTGGCAACCAATCGCTGCTCGAATCGACAGGCGAGCCAAACGCCGACGACGCTTCGATGGTAATCATCGTGGCGGTGTGGGAGAGGCTGCGGGAAATGGTGCCGATGGTGCATTGATGAGGGGCGGCTGGCCCGGACGTGGAAGAAATCAGCCGAAAGCAGTCATTGAAGCGGTCTGGGTGTATGCTATCGCCGTAGCTGGTGAGGTGCCGCTTTACACCTGTTTTCAGTACTGTATGCTGTTTGGAATCAGCAAACATGCGGCGCAAAGCCAGATCCCAAGCGGCTTTGAGCACGCCAGACGACGCCGCGTTAGGGAGCGGGCGCCGGAGTTATGGCGCAAACCTGTCTCCCGATAACAACGTTAGAGGCGAAGAAAAATGACACTCAGAGACAGGTTTCTCGATGCCCTTATTGATGGCCAATTGGGCAACGGAATCATCGTTACAAGGCAGGAACTTATGCGGTACTTCTCAAAAGACAATCCAGCGACTACTGGTGTCTTTTTGTCCAATTCAGAAATCAACACAGGGGCTCCGCACAGCCCAACGTACACCCATTTCACCTTGCGTGTCGCGGAAGGTCGGTACCGTGTGCATCCGCAAGTGATTCAAGAACGGATGCAGCAACGCGGCATACTCTCTTAAGTTACTCCTTTCTTAGTGCGCGATTTGATGAACAGCACGCGGCTTGAATGCGGGGCGATTTGCGGCCGCTGGCCCGATCACTTCGCTAACCGGGCGCTCAACCTCGCTCCCTTCAGTCGCTGGACGCTGGGCGATAAAGCCGCGCAGCGCCGGTCACCTCTACGTTGGGCGTCACAAGATCGCGATGTCTGACGATGCGTTCTCTTTGGACGAGCATTTCCGCCGCCACGTCGAGTTTCCGGACCCTTGGCTGCGGATCGAAGGGCTGCGCACTGCTCGGCAGGCGATCGAAAATCAGCTCGTTTTCCTCAGGGATCAGCGCGGTGTCCAGGCGAACGCTGAAATCGCACGCTTTGAAGGGCGACTCCACCCCGACGATGTTGAAGACAAGATCGACGAATACACGAGGGTTGTCGACGAGTTATTCCCCAAGATCCTGCGCGGAGGGTTCGTAATCTCGCTTTGGTCGGTCTACGAGTCGTCCGTAAAGAACATCGGAGAATATGTGCGGAGGCAGAAGCAACTACCCTTTGGGTTGCAGGAGCTACGTGCCGGCGACTTCCTGAAGCAAGTGGAAGTGTTCGTCGATCGTGTGCTGTCGCTTTCCGCCTTTCCGGACAAGACAATCCGCAAGGAGTTGGAGGAGCTGAAAGGTCTTCGAAATACACTTGCGCATCACGATGGAAGTACGGCTAAGTTGCCGGAGTCTCTACGTTCCAAGACGGCCAGCGAATACCTTGGGAAGGGTCTCTATGTATTCAATGACCTCCATCATCAATACATTGTGCCAACGGAGAGCTACACGGCTCGGGCTCTCGATCTCGTCGCCGACCATCTCAAGGCGTTTGCCGAGCATGCCTACAAATCCATCCACCCTGTTCCGCTGCCATAGTGACGCCCACCCATCGCTTCGAGGGGACCGCCTGCAAGCTGAACGGTTGGGCCTCTATCACCACGTAGCGAAAAGGAACGAGCTATGAATGTGCAAGTCATCGAAGCAAAGACAGGTCGATTGCTGGCGACGTACCCGATTGTGCTGAGCGGACTGAACTACGTTCCGTCAGAACAGGAATACTTTGCCCAGGCTTGGCGGTGCGCCGTCGGCGATAAATTGGTGGACGTTGCCCACCGCGATCAATACGTCCTTCGTTCTTTCGCTGAGCAATAGGAGGAAGGCATGCCTCACTATTCGCGTAGCTATCTTGTCGCTGCTTTGCTCTTCGCGGCATCGACCACTACCGTAGGCCTCGGAAGGGGGCAGGGGATCACATGGGCCAAGCAAAAAAATCTTTCAGTGACTGGCTGAACGACACAGTCACGGACATAGTCAAGGGAGCACTGTGGCTCTTCGAGACCATGCCCTTGACCGGTATCATCGTCTTACCCGTAGGCCTTCTGATGTATAAGCACGAACCCCTTCTCTTTTGGGTTTGTCTAGTCATGCTGGTCGATGCTTTCTTCGGCCGTCACCGCGCTGAGGAAGAGAAGAAACAAGAGGAGGAACGCATGATGAATGACTTTTATCGATGGCATTTCGAGGAGATGGAAAAGTGCCGGAAGGGGAAGCAATGCCTATAGGGATCGCGTACATCTGTTTCGCTGATCTTCCTTCCTGGTGGCGCCCTACCGGCATGAGGCCCAACCCTGCTGTGCAGGGAACGCTGCGCGATAAAGCTGCGCCGCGCCCCTGACCTTGAACGTTAAGCGCAGCATGGCGCTGAAGCGCCTCAATAGCACTGTTAATATTAATCCCGAAAATCCCGTGGGGCTTTTTTTAAATGCTAGAGCTGTCTTCAAACGTCCGCAAAAACACGATTTGCGATTCGCATAAATACTCTTTTCAATTGCCGAGGAGATGGCAAGCGCAGCCAACAGTAACCATCCCCCGGCAGAGCCGGGGGCCTTCCGTCGCTGGCCCCTCAAAGGGGCCTATTCGCGACGGCAGAGAAGCGGTTCCTTCGTCTTGTGCGAGTGCCATACCGGCACTCGACGGAACCACGACGCCACCGCCATCGGTGCGCTTTTCACGAATGGGCTACTCCCGGAAATGTCAAACTGCTACGGTCACCTCTGCAGAACCGATGGTTTTCTCAGGATAATACTATGAATGCTTGCTATATCTGCAAAAAGCAAGACTTTATTCCGCACAACCATTACAACAAAATGTGTCTAGAGTGCGGAAATCTAAATGTTCAGAAAAGGAATAGCTTAAGTGACTTAACCGGTGCAGTCGTTTTAATCACTGGATGCAGAATAAAAGTCGGAATAGAAACGGCAAAAAAATTGTTGCGGTCAGGGGCAACGGTGCATGGAACCTCGCGTTTTGTATCCCATTCGATCGAAACCTATATGCGAGAGCCGGATTTTGAGCAATGGAAAGACAGGTTAATAATACATCAGCTTGATTTAATATATCCACAATATGTATTAGAATTTATCAATGAGCTATCAAGGTCGGTTAGCCACATTGATATTTTAATAAATAACGCGGCGCAAACTATTAGACGGCCCAGGAATTACTATCATGGCCATATACAAAGCAATCCCTTAGATAGTGCACCTAGCACACTGCCTACGAACCTCGCAGGAAGTGAAGTATTACTGAACCAGATGGGACGGCTAACCCCGAATAACTCAGAAACTACAATATATGGCTACCCACCATTGTATGCTGGTGACGAGGATGCTTCCAACTTTCCACCCAACCGCTTTGACTCGGAAGGACAGCCTTTAGATATACGCAAGGTAAATAGCTGGATCAGGAAGATTGATACAATTCACCCAATTGAGTTTCTAGAGGTACAATTGGTTAATCTAATTTCGCCATATCTCCTTATAAGTGGATTGCGCCAAATGATGGAGAAATCTCCCCGCGAAAGACGATATATTGTCAATGTATCGTCTATGGAGGGTGTGTTTTCAAAAAAGAACAAAAACTCATACCATCCTCATACAAATATTGCAAAGGCCGGCCTAAACATGTTAACAAAAACAATATCAACAGATTTTGCGCGGAAAAGAATTTTTGTCACTTCGGTTGATACAGGTTGGATTACAAATGAGAACCCTATACCACTACACGGAAAATATCGTTCAACATCTGTAACTCCACCATTAGATGCTCTAGATGGTGCGTCTAGGGTTCTCGACCCGATTTTCATGGGCGAATCGTCAGGAAACCCGGAATTTGGCGTCTTATTAAAAGATTATCGATGCCACGATTGGTAGTTTCATTTTACGACAGGAGATCTGTATGAAAAAGGGTGTTGATTACATCGGCGTTGGAGTTGGTGCCGTTATTGTTAACGATGAACGAATTCTTCTTCTATTAAGAAAAAAAGCCCCAGAACAAGGGTGCTGGTCAATTCCAGGTGGTGGGGTTGAATACGGGGAAACTATTGAAAGTGCGATACTTCGTGAAATAGATGAGGAGCTAGGAATTAAGGGAGAAATCATTTCTCTTTTAAGAGTCACCAATCACATTGGCGAAAATAACGCGTTTCACTGGGTCTCTCCCGCCTTCCTAGTCCACGTAAAGTCTGGTACCCCTCAAAATATAGAGCCCGATTCCCACAAAGGAATGGGATGGTTTCCCATTAACGACTTACCAGAAAATCTGACCATAACAACAAAAGCAGCCGTCAACAGCTATGTCGAATACCGAATATCAAAGAGGTGAGTGTACTCCCACACTTATCACAGGAGAAACAGTTTCCGCCGCCTGGGAAAAAAGTATTACTGTCTTACTAGGTTGCGGAAGCTGGACTGAGACTGAAAGAGGATTACAAGCCATTGAGGGAATTAACTTCACCATTCACATACCAGAAGTCAAACAGCCGATAGAGATCTCGAAAAAATACTGCTATAGAGATGGCTTTATTGACTCATACAAAAGATCCCTGGAACAAGGATTTGCAGGTGTTTCAGTAGGTAGCAGGCTGTATGATTATGGAGATGGGCACATTAACCAGCTAGAAAAGATAATAAGAAAATTTCGAGAATCAACTAACTCAAGACGGTGTGTCATTTCGTTGTGGAATCCTGCCATCGATTACGAAGTAGACCATCCACCGTGTAATGTACTCCATCAGTTCCTATTGAGAAATGGTACTCTAGGCCTCACCTCATTTTTTCGCAGCAATGATGCTTGGATGGCGGCGCTACCCGACATGGTATCGAATTGTTCTCTGCTTAAATTGGTTTCTGATGAATTAGGCGTCAGCAAGATGGCTTACACCCATATTGCGCATAGTTATCATATCTACGAGTCAGATTTTTCTTTTGCCTTAGAAACGACCAAATGACAACCCTATTTTTAACGCACAAGACAAGTTTCGGAATTCCAGAGTGGAGTCAGGTTGTTTCCGCACTTGTTAGCTACGCAAAACATATCTATATCCGAACCGGATTTATCGATAGTGTTATTAAGTACTCAAAAAATGATGAACAGCAATGGAATGCAATATTTCTAACATTTAATGAACTATCGGAGGCTGGGGTTGTTAAAGCCTGGGGGGTCGAGGGTCGAGATAGCTCTGACTCATTTACATCGGTCGTAACAAGAGAACAACAAAATATTGCGTTCGAATATTTGACAGAATTTGACTCACACCTAAAGATTAGCTCTAATCACGGCCCTGAACTTACATCACGCTACGTGGACGCAAAAGCTGACCTTTGGCATATGTTCATTGCACACACTCTAGGCTGCGAAGGGATTGTCGACACCAAAGGAAAATCCGAGCTAGTGCAACTTCACGAACTATACAAGCAAGACGTGATTCAGAAGAAAATAGTTAGGCAGCTGTTTAATAGAGTGGGGGTTGGCAATCTATCATTCTTATCTGCAAAAGATATTATCGAGCTACAATCTGAAGCCCAGTTTTTACGGAAAGAATTAGACAAATTATTGAGTGGTATGATTTTGCAACCAGAACCCCCGAAGCGACTGGTTGCCCAAGTTGTCGAATCTGTTCACAAAGAATACATTGATGCTCTCGAGAAGATAATTTCGGAGAAGTCACTAAGGCACAGCACATCTGAGGCTGTTCTAGATGTTGTGTTTGATATAACTGGTCATTTTATTCCTGGATATGGTGTAATTCCCGCCTTTGCAAAATTATCGGAACGACTATCCAAAAATAATCAAATCGGTTTGGTAGTGTATTTAAACAAGCTGAAGAACAAATCAAAGGTTGCATAATTTGCAATTAAATGCCGGCACAGGCATGGACGCTGTCACCGCGGGGTGCTGGCACCCAGCGCGCCACTGCGGGTAGAGGTCCGGGTTGAGCAGAAGAGCAGTCGCCCAAGCAAAGAAATTCCTGATTAGCAACGATCGTCAGCTGGGCGCATCTGGTGAGCCCGGCTGGGCTTATCCTGAACTCTGTCACCACAGGGAGGTCAGGGCCATGGCAATGAATCGAATTCAGTTTCAACCCGGTTTGTCGATGCCAGAGTTTGCTAAGCGCTTCGGAACCGAGTCGCAGTGCGCAGCAGCGCTGGAGGCGGCGCGGTGGCCGAACGGGTTTTCCTGTCCGCGCTGCGGTGGAGCGGGACACTGTGTTCTGCGCGGGGGTTCCTGCAAGGTTTTCCAGTGCAACGCCTGTCGGCATCAAACGTCGCTGATCGCCGGGACGGTGTTTCAAGGCACCAAGCTGCCGCTGACCGTGTGGTTCCTGGCGATCTACCTCATCAGCCAGGCCAAGACGGGTCTGTCGGCGCTGGCGCTGAAGCGACATCTGGGCGTGAGCTACCCCACCGCCTGGCTCATCCACCACAAGCTGATGCGGGCAATGGAACAGCGAGAAGAGCGCTATGTGCTCGAAGGTCAGGTGCAGGTCGACGACGCCTACCTGGGAGGCGAGCGTACCGGCGGCAAGGTCGGGCGCGGTTCGGAGAACAAGGTGCCCTTCGTTGCAGCCGTCTCGTTCAGTGAGGAGGGCCACCCCTTGCGTGCCAAACTCACGCTCGTTCCCGGTTTCACCCTGACGGCAATTGCCCAGTGGGCCAAGAGCAACCTCGCTCCGGGATCGACGGTGCTGTCGGATGGTCTGGCTTGCTTCAACGCCGTCATCGACGCAGGCTGCGTTCATCAGCCGACCGTTGTCGCCGGGCGAAAGCCCAAGGACCTGCCAGAGTTCAAGTGGGTCAACACGGTCTTGGGTAATCTCAAGACCAGCCTTTCGGGCTGTTATCACGCGCTTGCCTTCCGAAAGTATGGTGCTCAGTACCTCGCCGCTTTCGCCTACCGATTCAACCGCCGATTCGATCTCAGGACCTTGAACGCGCGGCTCCTGCTCGCCGCCGTAGCCTGCTCGCCGCTGCCCCAGCGCTCGATTCGGGCGGCTGACGTTCATTGCTAATCAGGAAGAAATTTTCGATCGCCGCACCGGCCGCTGATGGCCGGTTGCCGCCAGACGCCACCCTACACCCAGTGACCGCTCCCGCTTAAAAGCTACCCGTCAAGCAAGAGTAGCACTGCTGGAAATCGAACGGCAGCTTCCGCGTGGCGCGCGGTTGCGAGCAACGGCCGCTTTCAAGAACCTCTGCCGTGTGGTCTGGGTCGAGTGCCGCCACCGAACCACGAGAAGTCGTTGGCCGCTTACGCCGTGTCGCAGACCACCGGCCCGATCACGTTACCAGGCAAACTCTTCATCACGTCGACCAGCAGACTGTCGTTGCCACGCTCCGACGGAAGCATCGACGCTTCTACCAGTCGCGCCTCGAATTCGCTGGCGCAGTACGTCACGCCTTTTGTCGTAGTTCGCCGTCTTCGCACGTGCTTCACGGGCGCCACCACGATGACGAAATCTCCACGAGCTTTCGCTGCCTCAACCTGCTGCCGGTATTCCGCCCATTCCTCGGTTAGTGCATCGCTCGCTGGCTCAGTCAGCATGCAGACGGGTTGCCAGGGCTTCGGCAGCAACACTTCTTCCAGTTGTGCCAGGCGACGTTCGAGTGCGCTCATGTCACCTGTTCGGGTGCAGAATGATGCGGCGGGGGCGCTGCGGGCTGGCGGCGAGCGCCGCGACCTTCGCTCGCTCGATGAAAGTGTCTTCGGCTTCATCGGCGCGTCGTTCCAGAATTCCGTCGCCGAGGTCAGCGCGGATAATCTCGCCTCTGCCACCGGGCGACACGAGGCGGATGCAAATCAGATCGATGCTGTCTCCGGGCGGTATCATCGCCTTCTCCAGCCTCTTCAGCCGATTCTCAAGTGCCGTGGTCATTGCTTGTTCTTCCTGTCTGCCCAACCTCTTCCATCTTGCGCGTCCAACCAATCCCTGAACGCCCACAGCGTACCGTGCTGGGCCAGGATCGCAGCACGGCTGGTACCCGCTTGCGCAAACAGCCTGTCGAGGTCCCAACACACGTCGCGGCGCCGCTGAGACTCTTCCAGCTTCGCCAGTCGCTTCTGCTGCAGCGTGGTCATTTCGGTCGCGTTTCGAGTGCGCTGATCCGCGCCTCCAGTTCCTGCGTCTCCAGCGCCTTGCGGCGCGCCTCCACGATACCGGCGAGCGTCGCAGCCTCGCCGGGCAGAAGGTCGCCGGCCGCGACTGCTTGCAGAATGGCAGCCTGAGCCTGCGCGACGCCATCGGCAGAGCTGGTATCCGGCAAGGACAGGAAAATCGGGCGCTCCTTCGCCGGTGGCACCAGTCTTTCCAGCACCAATCTGGCCGCGCTGATGTCACCTTCCTTGGCGAGATCCACCACCTTTCTGGCGATCGCATCGGCGCCTTCTTCCATCGCAGCCAACGCCACCAATGTGACACGGTTGCGACTTCCCTTGGGTCGCCCTGCTGGGTTGCCGGACTGGCCAGGTTTCCAGCCAGGGCGCAGGTTTTCGGTTCTCGTCTTGTCAATCATTTTTTGTACCTCGACGGTGTTTTTTCAGTGCTGGCTTTTCTGTGACACTCACGAAACCATAGCGCCGGCCGATTTCTGCCCAAGCTCGCTGGGCGCAGAGTCGAGCGGCGTCCGACGCATCAACCCGCCCCAGGATCGCCAGCAGCGCCCGTAGCGGCGCGTTTTGTTCATCGCCGATGCCGTCTGTGATCGCCTGCTTGTCACGCTGCCGCTGCGCGTGCTTGCGTTCGGCAGTCAGGTCATCGGTTGGTCGCCTTTGGGCGGCCTGCCTCGTTTCGTGACGGTCACAGGTTTGTCGGGCATCGCTTCCTCTTATATTTTCCTCACTTCGACGGCAAGCGGGGCGAGGCTCCCTTATTGCGCGGCCCTACGCCAAGGGCCAGACCGTGACACGCGCCTCACGATAATAGCACGTCGACGGCCACCTTGCTGAATCAGTTGCCGTGCTCGGACAGTGACCGCCATCCTTCTCCGTGCTCACTTTCCCAGCCGATCGGGTAGATGTCCGTACGCCCGCGAAACAGATGCCGGAACAGCGCACCTTCTCATTGGTGGAAAGCCTGGACGGCTCCGGCTCTCGCACCACCAAGACGGCCGCGGGTTTCAGACTCCATACACATCGGTCGTGACCTTCTCGTATGCTGTCCAAGAAGGCAGGCTCTCGAGCGCCTCACGGATCTTCTTGCGCCGCGTAATCATGTGCTTTTCTGGGGTGAGTAGCTGTTGAATATCAGGTTCCTTTCTCCGTGTAGACCATTCCGATAGCAATGCCCTTGCGACCGAAACAACGGCGAGGTGTTTTGGATTAGTCGGATCAAACGTTGGTGTCCTGTCAAACGCCAACTTGTGGATATGCCGCTCTCCGAAAGCGCCGCGAGGTTGGTGGGCCACGATCACACCAATGACTGCAGGACTGTTGATCAACGCGGTGATGTAGATCGCTTCGTCCTCAGACCCGACGCTACCCCAATAGAGTGTTTGATCGATGATGGTCTTCGAGCAAGGAATCTGATAGCCCCGAACATACGCGGCACACGGAAGCTTCCCGCCTGCCGATGCGAAGACAAGCCAGTCTTGGCCCGTCCAACCTTGGTTCGTGAGCTTCTTTCGGTCGGTGTCGACCCTGGCGAAAAACTGATTCAGCGTCTCATTGTTCTTAGCAGCGAGCGCTTTCGTGATGGCTCCTGCGGTGGATGCTCCGAGCGCGGCGAGTGCGGGACCTGTGAGTACCTCCCATCCGCTTGACCCGTATTTCAGAGGCAGAAAGCCTTTGGCACCCGTTGCGAGCTCGTAGGGAGCCAAGTGTTTGGAGAGCAGCACGTCGAACATGACTTGGTCGCTGACGCCGTTGACGGTGAGCGTGAAGTCCGCCAAGACCTTGCCTTCGGAGCGCAGGTAGTAAAGCGGAGACCCTACAGTGATCGGCCCAAGATTCCAACCGGATCCAGTGTCTTGAGCGGCGTGGAAGATGATGCCTCGAGGCATGACGTCCGCCCCTTGTCGAAACAGCGGACCGATAGATTCTGCTGCTTTCACGTTGATCGCGGCGGTAGGCGGCTCCGTCGTCCAGGCCGTCTTGCCTCCGGACGTGACGAGGTGATACGTAGTGTTCAAATCGGAATACCGCCCGACTTCGCGCCCGACAAACTTCGTGGCTGGCGCCTTGGGCTGCGTCTTGGAGCCGAACAGCACGATCGCTTCGTTCTTGAAGGTCTGGCTCGCAACCTTCCAAATCTCCTGCGGGTCAAAGGTCACTGGGCGAGTCGCCGATAGATAGTCGGCCGACCTGAACGGCTCATGATGAGTGCCGTTGAGGACGGTGTCGGGAAGAATGCACGCAATCACCGCTCCCTGCGTGAGGTAACGATCAATGGCGTGCAACAGGAAGATCGTCGCGATCTCGACGTGCAGGTGCGAGGCACCCGGTGCCTTGATCCCATACTTGTCTGCCTTCGCCTTCAACGCATCTCGATAGGGGTTGCTCCCAATCCTGCTGAGCGCGAGCCAGGGGGGATTGGTGACTACCCCATTGAAGCGCCCCGCGACCAAGGCCGGCCGGAAACTGTTTCTTAGCACGAAGGCCCAGATGCCATTGCGACCGGCCCGCTGTAGAACTTCGAGCGCGCGAAGAAGGCAACCGCAGAACTGCAACGCTGCGGATCGCTCGTCGGCGGCAAGGGCCGCGCCTGTGTCGGCCGCCACCGCGTCCACCATCACTTCGATGTCGTGATCTTTGAGGGTGGTTTTCGCCGAGCTCGCGCTGCTCATCGCCATCTCGTATCCGCGCGAGAGCAGCGCGTCGAAGAGAGCTTGGCGCTTCGATTCGATCAGGAACTTTGGCAGCTCGACCGCCTCGGTGTCGAGCCGCAGCTTTCGCCGCTCTTCGCCCGTCGTGCTGAACACTTTGGTCACCGGTGTGTTCGCGAACAGTGAGTCGGCGTGGTAGACAGGAATCTGCGCTTCTTGGCCGGGAACGAGCCATTCCTTATTGGTCAGCACCCAGCCCACCTTCGCCAGCATCACGGCAAGTGGATCGATATCGAAAGCGGTGATGGCGGCGGCCAGTTCGCTCAGCGCCGCCGGGTCGCCCCGCTTAGCGCCGGAGGCAAGCAGCCTGGCTTGGGCTCCCTTAACGGTCTCGACCACCATCGCGCCCGAACCACAGCACATGTCCAGAAACCTAGGCTGCTGCTCCTTCGGGATCTTCGAGAACGCGACCTCCACCAGCTTCGCCGCAAGCCAAGCCGGAGTCCACTCCTGGCCGAGAAGCAGCCGCTGCGAACGCGCGGCGAGCTGCGCCATCAGCGAGCCGAACAGGTCTTCAGCCGGCGATGAAGCGAAATCATAGGCGCGAAGGTCGTCCTGGATGTCGCGCGCTACTTCAACTAGGTCGGATACATAGGGGCTCGCATTGAGCCAGCCGAAGTAGTCGTATTCGACGAGGTTGGGAAGCCCGCGCGCCTTAAAGAACGAGCCGTCCAGGATCGACTGCAGTTCCGCACCGTCACTGACCAATCCTTTGTCGCTCAGGACGTTGGCGCAAATGAGCTTGGCAAGCGTGAGGATGTAGAGTTCCCCCACATACGACTTCATGTCGAACATGCCTGCGGCGGTCTCACCTCCCAAGTAAGACACAAAGTCATTCCATAGTTTCGTGATCAGTCCCGCGTAGGCCGGGTCGCTCTTGAAAGCGACTTTCACGAGGTTGTCGATAGGTTCCAGGTGTGCTTGGCAGAAGGGGCTCTCAAAGCCCAAGTCCTTCGCCAGCGTGAATGCGGCAAGCAATCGTCCGCCTTCGCGTCCCAGATGCCGCACGAGAAAATCGCCGAGCTTCTTGGCTTCGACATTTCCGGCAACTGACAGGTCGCATGCCTCGATCAGGTTGATCTCGATGTGCTCCGGGCCGTAGGTCGTCGGGCCAGGGACGGCAGAGATTTCCTTGACGCTCGACACTCCGAAGGCATGCCAGCGGACGGTATCCGACAGCACGCCAACGAGAAGATCGGGGCGCGCGCCCGCATTGAGCTGGGACGCGCAGTATTGCTTGACCTGGTGCAGGCCATGTTCGAACGTGCCGGACGCCGTGAGGTCGCGTTCGTATTCGATGACCGTGGAGCCCACCAACACGTCCACGAAGCCGTACTTTTTAGCGCCAAATTCGTGGAACTTCGCAAGCGACTCAGTGCCGGTGACGTGCGCCTTGATCCACCAAGGGTCCTCAGGAAACATCAGGGGTAGCTTGGCAGAGAGTGCGTGTCGCAGAACATCCTCCGCCTTGCCCTCGTTCATGAGGGCCACTGCCACTTTCAGGAACGCCTTGCCTTGGGCCTCAATGTACTTCGTTCCCATAGTTCTCTCTTCGTTTTCCGGTGTGCTTGGCTCGGCGCGCCTGTCCCTCACTCGCGATTCTTCTCAGTTCCCTCGTCCCGTCTTGGTCGCAGCCGAAAGAGGCCGCGATCACCGCATCGATCGCCGCGATCGACTCGTCGACGCTTTCGCCCTTCGCGAGCCTGACACCGAGTCCATCGAGCCTGCGGAGTTGATCCTCGCTTAGGCTGGGGATGGGAAAGCGGCGCAAGTGCGTGGCTTCGACCTTTAAGGCGCCTCCGCCCATGACCGAGCCCGAGTGCTCGATCACCGCCTGAGCCCAAGCGCTGTTCATGAATGCGAGGATCGCATTCGCGCTCCACTTTGACGTAGTTTTCGTCCATATCGTCGAGAAATTTGCGTCGATCAGGCACTCTCGGCCTTCGTTAAGGTAGGCCTTCGGCGTTGCCGAGTTGACTCGCGCGAGAAAGATGTCCGGCCGGTGCCGAGGCGCGAAGTCCGGCAACATGTACCAATGCCGAGCAGGCGCGCCGCGCGAGGCGAGCCTGATGTTCGGGGAGACCGCCGTGAGTTCGAAGACCTTGAGAGGCTTCGCCGCCGTGCCGAAGTTTGCCCGCGCCGCCGCGTTCACGACCGCAGCTACTTCGATCGGCATGGGTTCGTAAGGCTTCGAGACCAAGTTGCCAGCCTCCAGGTCATCCGGGAGGGCGTGGCCTCGTAGATCGAGAGCGTAACCATTGGTAGTGGCTGACGACACAACGAAGCAGTCGGGCAGCTCGGACTGACGTCTGAGGACGGGTTTAGCGATGATCGACGGAGCCTTGGCAGTGAGGGCCAAAAGCGGCCCGGAGAATGTAAGCATCACTTCATCGCCATGGCGCTCGCCGTCGGCATAGAAGAAGCCGTTGGCTCCAGTGCGCAGGCCCTGGCCAACCGCTACGCCCTGCGATTCGAATGTGTTGAAGGCGACGGCAAGGTGGTGGCGCGAGAGCCAGTCGTGAAGCTCATGCGGAACGTAGATGCCCTCCGATGCCAATCTCTCGTCCTTCCCAAGGAGCGCGAACCATTTCTGGCGCGAGGCGGCGGCGACCGCGTTCGTGCACGCCAGTTTCAACGAGACAGGCCGGACGCGTACCAGGCCAGTGTCGTGGTGCGACGCGTCACGCAGCCATTGCCGAGCTTGCTTGGCGAAGCTTTTCTCAGATTCCTTGCCGAGAAGCGCGAGCCGTCCGATAGGGCTTTGGGAGCTAGCTGCCGCTGCAGAGATCGCGATGTGGCAGTAACTCGCTCCCTCCGGTCGCGACAAGGCCGATGTGCGCCGCTTCACTCGTTTGGCGACGATTAGCGTTGTCTTCACCTGGGCGTTCTCGAACCACGATGCGTGCTCGTCTTCGATGACGAATTCAATGTCGAACCAACGAAATAGCAGGTAGTGGACGATGGTTGCATAGTCACGGCTAAGCCAAGACTCGGGCACCACGAGCGCGAGCCTCCCGCCTTGCTTGACCAGCCCCGCGCAGAGGATCCACGACGGTACGGCGAGATCCGATAGCCCCGAGTAGCCGCTGACCAGGCTGGCGAAGATCCGCTTGTCCTCATCGTCGAGCGCGGGAAGCAGCCTTAGCGACTGCAGTAGACCCGTGCGAATCTGTATCGCGGTGGGTAGCGCGTGAGAGACTTCGGCCTTGTCGGAGAAGGATTGATACCGCACGTAGGGGGGGTTGGCGATGACCAGATCCCACGCATGCCCAGGCAAGCTGGAGATTACGTCCGAGTCAAACGCGTTCCCCAGTAGACAGTTCGCGACGGGTAGTCGGTTCTGGCAAGCGCCCAGCGCGAGCGCATCGATTTCGACGCCCGCTATTAGCTCGGGCTTCGCTCCGATTTCAAGGCAGGACGCGAGTAGGTCGCCCGAGCCCACCATTGGGTCGATGATGGTCTTCGCCTTGTCTGCTTGGGCAAGAGCGGCCAGCAGGCGCCCGAGCCCCGTTCCGGTGAAATACTGCCCTAGACGCTTGCGCCGCCCCGTATCTGTGGTTTGGCCTGGCTCCTGCGATGGGCGGCGCACCTGCTTCAAGGCGCGGCACCCTGCATCGTCGAAAGGGTTTCGGCCTTGGCCAGCGCATAGAACGTCTTGGCGTCCATGTCCACATCTCGCCCAAGTTCCAAGCACTTGCCCACGAACTGAGAGTAAAGACGCTGAGGATCAAGCTTCGCTCCATTTCGGGCGGCGCGGATCACTTCGGTAGCGATTTTTGCGCTGGACTGGGCCTTAGAGCACTCCACCTGCCGCTTTGACAGCAGTAGGAGCGGATCACCCTTTACCGAGACGGTCGAAACTACTTGCTTGAAGCTCGCTTGTATCTTATCCAAGACGCTCGTCGCTTCGACTGCAAATCCTGCCGTGGTGTAAGCTTGTACGAGCGCGCGCCACACCTGCGAGTGCGCTGAATGGAAGACTACGGTGGCCATGCCCTCGGGCTTGAGCGCACGCGCCACCTCCTTGAACACAGTTCCCATCATCGCGCCGTATTCGGCAACGCCCTTCGACTGCGACGGACTCACGATCACTTCGCGCGAGCGGTCAGTCGTGCGCCCCAGCCACAGCTCGTTGATCTGATTGAGTTCAGCGTAGGGAATGTAGCCACCGAAGGGAGGATCGGTGAAGACATAGTCCACCGAGCGCTCCAGAAGCGGCATCATCTCGCTGCTCGCATTGTGGACGACTACTTGGCTTCGACTCCCATGCAGCATTCGGAACGAGTCGATAAACACCTTGGACTTGCGGCGTACCCCTTCGAGGATGTTCTTCTCAACCGGCAGACCGCTGATGTAGAGGACCCCGCTTTGCGAGCCCGTGAGCACGAAGTCGCTTTGCCCCTTTTTCAACACAACGCGCGTCATAAGTGTGGAGTGGCTAGCGTTGTAGCTCAGGATCAGCAGGCGCAGCGCGTCGCGCACGTTGGGCGGAAATGCGGAGGCGAGCTCCATGAGCGTGGCCATCGCGATGAAGTTGCGCTTCGTGTAGAAGTGATGAAGCTTGTCGATGCCAAGGTGATAGCCCCCACGCCGCAGTTCGCCCCACCGAATGTCCGCGTGAGGGGCGGATTTCGGCGGCTTCGTCTCAGCGATCCCCGCCAAAAGCTCGTAATCTTCATCCGTTGGAGGCCGCTGCCACTTTGTCGACGCGCTTCGTCCGTGAACGCGTGCGAGGACGCGCTTCTTTGCGAGCCGTTTCCAGCCAAAAGCGTCTACCGCGACTTCGGTCGCACGTTCGCAGGTCTCGACGGCAACTTGTTCTCGACATCCCTTGCAGCAAAACGAGTCGGCCATGACCAGCGGCTTGGTCCTTACGCTCGCGTCCCAAAGAGAGGTTTCTGTCTTGCAGTGTGGGCAGATTAGGACATCCGACCAGATGGCATGGCGAAGCACTCCCGTTCGGCCAGCCTCGTCCTTAGCTTCATAAAGCCATCCGAGCCTCTCCTGAGCCTGCAAGCAGAGTTCATCTACAGCACTAGCGAACGCTTCAGGTTCCGGTGGATGGCACAGCGTCTCGGACACGAACGAGCCCAAGACGCCGATTTCGAAGAGATGCGCGTACCGTGCGCCCCAACTAGGCTGCACGCCCAAAGACTCTGCAATCCTTTTCATCTCTGAAGTAGGGCGGTCGCACAGCAGCGTGGCAATGCCCGTCGTGCCGCTGCCCGCGAATGCGTCAAGGATCGTCGCCCCAGGCTCGGTGTGAGTGGCGATATAAACGGCGATTGCCTCAGGAGAGATCTTCGTCGGATAAGAGAAGGCGTTATAGAGAGGGCCCGTGCGTGCCGACGGCAACGGCGTCTCGTATAGTTTTGCAATGGAGCTAATGAGATAGTGCTTCTTTGTCGTGCCGACTCTTGGAGCGCTGCTGTAGCTCTCGCAGGCAGATTCGTTCACGCTCATGCTAGGCCTCCTGTTTGTTCTTTCTTGCTTTCATCCGCACCACCAGAGAGCACCCACTGATCAACTGCCGACACCTTGAACTTCCATAGCCGCCCCACCCGATGTGCAGGCAGACCCTTGCGCTCGATCCAGCGGTAGATCGAGTCACGTGTTACGCCCAGATGCTCGGCAATCTGGTCGACGGACACCCACGGCTCAACGGTCATGACCACGCTGGGCAGCAGTGGTTCGGGTCGCATAAAGTCGGATTCAATCGCAAAGGTTGTAATTTATCAGGTTGGCGGGTGACAGGCGAGCGTTCGATGCACGGAGCATCATCTTTGGCTTGGCTTCCTGATTAACCGGCGCGGTCAGAGGTGGCCCCGTTTGTTTGGACAGAACATCCCCTTCGGACAGTGGAGCCCTGCCGGTTGCGATCGATTGACCGCCATCGCTCACTGCCCACCCCCGAACACCTTCAACTTCACGAACGCCCCCGCAAGCAGCTCCAACACCAGTGCAGTCACCAGCATCCGGACGCCTGGTAGCGCCTGCAATACTGCGCCCAGGCTTGCAGAAACGCGCCAGGACGAGCGATCTGGCCAGCACCCCTTGCCACCCGCGCGGCGATTGCGCCCCTCAGCGGCTCGCCGGTCGTCATGCGACACTCCCCACCGGCCAGACGGGCCAGCAGGCGGTGCAGGTTGCTTTCTCGATCGCCATGCTAGCGCGGCGAAGAAAAGGGCTCGACTTCAGCCACTACGGGAAAATCCATATGCGACTGCGTGGCATTTGGGCGCGAACGAATGGCTGGGCAAGCGATTGGGCAAGCTGTTGCGTATGTGGGCAGAAAATATCCTAGAGGCATGCCGGGGTTCGCATTATCCGCAATGCAAAATGCCCCAGGAGTACCTTGACTTCTGGTTCGGCCGGAGATCGCCGGGGTCGGACCGGATGCCATGGCAACGACACAGCGCCCGGACCTTGCCGGCCAGTGCTCAGCCGCCGTCAGCCGCTCGCCGGTATTCGTCGGGGTCGGTACCGCCGCCCGTCCATTCCTCGTATTCCTTGCAGGGAACAACCCCTTCCTTGGCTACTGCTTTTGACTGGTTTGGTTTGGTCTGGTCTTGTCTACTTCTACTTTGTCAGATTGTCTTTCAATCTAATGCTGAGAGCATGGCGGCTTGCTTTCTGTAGGCGGATTCCATGGCTTTGTGCCGCCGTCGATGCCTATCGATGATGGATGCCGCGAGGTCTTCGTCGGTGACGATCTTGGTAGGCAGCCGATGGCGCATGATCTCTATCAAGTCACGGCAGGAGAGCAGTTCAGCCGTCTCGCGATGGGCCAGGCGCTCCTTGGCCAGGAACATGGTGGCGATCATGACCAGGGCCATGTGATGGTGCCACGCCTGCCAGCGGCGGACCTGATACTCGGCCATGCCGCAGGCGCTCTTGGCCTCTCGGAAGGACTGCTCGACGAAATGGCGCGCTCCCTGCATTTCCGCCAAGCGGCGCAAAGACGCCCTGGGCTTGGCATTGGACAGGCCGAATTTGAGTTTCGTCCCATCGAGTTCCCGTCGTACCAGGAGATGCCAACGGCTCGCCGACGGCGCCTCGCCGTCCCAGACCCACACCCGCTGGGTGAGATAGTCGGCCATCACCTCGCCCTTCTCGCCGTCACGGATCGACAGACGCCCCCAGGCGGATGCCGACTGCGTGGCTGCCCACGCGGCCACCGTCATGGGCACCGCCGTGGTCCGCAGCCGACGGGGCGCTCGACCCTTCGACGAACGACGAGCCGCCACCGCGGGTGCGGGATCCTGGAGATAGATCGCCTGATCCGAATGCACCTCAGCGAAGAAGATCTCTCCCTCGACATCCAGTTCCCCGAGCAGCCAGGGCAAGTGCCCGTAGCCGCCATCAAAGGCGACGAAAGAGAAGTGCAAGCCTTCCCGCCTCAGGCGAATTACCATGTCCAGAGCGATCTCGCCCTTGGTGCGGAACGTCTGCGCCTCCTCAGGCACCCCCACCGCCTCGCAACGTGTCGTATCTTTGGCCCACTTCTCCGGCAGATACAAGTCGGCATCCACCACGCTTGCTACGCCATCGCGCGTCACCGCCGCGAAGACGCCCACCTGACAGTTATCGACCTTCCCCAAGCGACCGTTCCACTCTACGGACTTGCAAGCTACTTGCAGGCTGCTTCGAAGCACCTCGCAAGATAGTTGCCGCCTCCCCTTTGCGCTTTTCGGCAGAGCGTTTCCCGCCCGCCGCCTGCCGCTCCCGTCGCTCTGAGTAGGTCGCGCGCAGCTCGTCAAGCTCCGGGCAGATGATTAATCCGCCCTTGGTGGCGAAGAACGGCATAACGGCAGGCAGCGCTGCGGCGATCTCCGCCCGATCGAAGGCCAGCATCTTGCCGAGCCTTGCGGGGTCTTCAGGCAGACTACCGTTCACCCAGCACTCGCGGCGCAAGGTGTCCAGCAGACCGCGTTCGGCCAACGTCATCATGCGGTAGTTCGCGTTGGCCAGCATTGCGGCTGCATACTCTTGAAAAGCTGGGGCGTCTCTCATCGCGCGCCTCCTTCCAATGAGTCCAGGGAGTATTTCTTTGCAGGCCTCGAAATACTCTGCCACGTGTCCATGAAGCCGGTCATGGACTCACGCTCCACAGCCTCAACGTTCACCGAATGGTCCCATGCATCCTGGTCCAAGCATCCGAGGATGGCGGTTTCAACGCGCTGGCGAAGAACGACAGGCGATAGAGCATCAAGCTCCCAGCAGCGTTGACCGTAGCGGTCCACGAACCACTTATGCCGCGAGTCTCCGACCTTGGTTTCGGCAGCGAAGGATGGGAGCTTCGTTCCTGGTCCAACGTCGCCGGCGTCGAGTGCAATGCGCTCGATAGTGAAGTCGCCTTCGTATCGATTCATCCGCGCGGGAAGATCGACTTCTGACATGTTCATCCCGCTGGGGTCCCAGTCGCCGATATACAGGATGGTCAGATACTTTGAGCTTCTCGCCGATTCTTGGGCGATGTTGTGCAGGCTTGTCGCCGATCCATAGCCGTGCATCACGCGGAAGGTGACACCGTACTTTTTCAGGACTGGCGAAAGCGTACCGCGGACAGTTCCTTTCTCGCTCCAGACCTCCACCCATTCCGGTTGATCCTTCCAGTAGTCTTTCCGGTACTGGCCGATGGCGGACCTGATGATGGTTTCCGGGTTTTCCCAACTGGCGATACGCTCAGCCGCACGTGTCTCGTCCACAACCCAGTCCCACGGCAGATGGTGATTTTCTCGCGCCCATACCAACTGAGTGCCGACCGCATTGGTGTGGTTTTTCGCCATGGACGGGATAAGGCCCTCTGTGAAAAGCCGGTAACAGGCAGCACGAACGCTTGCCGGCTGGATCTCCGAAAAAATCCGGAATGCAGCGTGAATCAGATCCATGCTTTTCTGTGACTTGCCGCGCCCGCTCATTGCCGACGTCCTTCGATCAGCCCAGATAGCGCCGCGACAATCTCAGGCAGGACTTCGAGCTTGATCGACACACCCTTGCCCGGTCGCAGCTCGCCGGTAGTGTCGTCGGCGAGCCAAACACGAATGTCGACCAGCGGATAGCCTTTGAAGGAGTACCGCACGATGCGGTAGACCTGTCGGCTGTTTTTTGCGATCTCTGCTAGAATGTCTCCGTCGAATGCAGTTCTTGAGCCCGCTTCGGTGCCCGCCGTAGCGGGTTTTTTGTCGGTTGTCATGGTCAGCAGCCCTCACGCCGCACCAATCAACCGCCGCAACTCTCCGACGCGAACGCGGGTTGAGTTGCCGACCTTGATGAGCGTCAGATCGCCGGCCCGGAAGTGTCTGTAAAGGCTTGCCCGCGAACGGCCAGAAATGGCACGGGCATTGTTCAGGTCGACAACGGCCTGGTCAGGCATTTGGTCGAACTGCGAAACGACTTCGGGGATTTGTTTGCTTTCTTGGGTGGTGCGCGTGCTAGTTTTCATCGCTTGCTTTCCGCCTATGGCGAAAGGCAGCCTTAAACGCGTTCGCGATAAAATACGCACGGCATGCGTAAGTTGAATTACGCTGTCGCCGTGTCTGTCAAGACGCGTTCAAAAGCTGCTGTGTGGTCACTGCAATTTTGATCGCCGGATCGGGTGTTCTCAGGCTCCCGTCCGGCACTCCCGCCCACGATGCAGCATTAAACTGCGTGCCACACCATGCGACGAACCGATTTTACATGATCGGGCTGGCCATGGACCCGCTATGGGCGGGTGGCCGAGCAATTGGTCATCGCATCGGCGGTTTTTTTGGCGACCACTCGGCCGCAGCGACACTCGATCAGCCGGTTTTCGTAGATCTCATTGGTAGCAGGTTGCCGGTCGCCGGCGTCACCGTCGCGCAGTACCGCGCCCACTCTTCCATGAGTTTGCGCCGCTTCTCGATCAGATCGCCGCGCCCCATGTCCGTGCTTCAGGCTGTACGCTTGAGCGTGACCACATTTGACGCGTGGCTGGTTAGCATTTCCAGCCGTTGCCCCAGCAACCGCCAGCCTTCCCGCTGTTCAGCTTCCAACGATTGCCGCTGATAGATGCGCTCAAGCGGATTCCGCTGTTGGTGGTTCAGCATCCGCTCAATCACGTAGGGTGGCGTTCCAAGTTCCCCGGCCAGGGTTGCCGCCGTCCGCCGCAAGTCATGAGGCGTCCAATCGCCGCCACTCAGCTTCAGTGACGCCACCGCGTGACTACGGTTCTTCATCGGCGCGCCTTCTCGCTGCCTGTCGCCGATCTGCTTTGTGATGCTCTTGACGCACACATGGGTGTCAGTCTTGTTCTCTGCGGGGAACACCCATTGCGAAGCGCCCGACGTTGGTTTCAGCACTTCAAACCACTTGACGGCAAAAGCCGACAGATAGATTCGGTGCTCCTTGGTATTCTTCGCATCCTCAGCGGGGATGATCCAAACCCTGCCCTCCAGATCGACAGCGGACCATAGTGCCTTGCTAATTTCTCCGACTCGGCAACCTGTGCTCAACATCAACCAGATCGCCGCCTCGGTGCGCTTCTGCAACTTTGCCCCCGGAATCTTGGCGAGCAGTTCCCGAATCTCGGCCTCGCTCAGAAAGCGATCACGTTCGACCTTGGAGCCGCCAAACTGCGCCTTGCTCAGTCCATCGCAAGGGTTCGCCTCAATGATTTGGCGAGCACGCGCAAACTCGAACATCTGGCGCAAATCAGCAAGCAGGTAGTTTGCTATGACCGGGGAACCTCGACGAACGACGCTATCGAGGAGATTAGCAACCATGCCCCGGCCAACATCTTCAGCAGGAACCGCACCAAGAACCGGCAACACATCCTTGGCGAACGATCGCCGTATCTCGGCGCCCCCGTCTTTGCGCTTGTGGGCGAGGTAGTCAGTCTGCCACCGATCGAGCAAGGCCCCTACTGTAAGCCGCGCCGCGGCCTTTGCCGCTGCTGCTGCCTCAGCTTCCGCAGCCGCCACCTTGGCTTCTGCCTTTGCCGCTTCTTCGGCCTCTTCAGCCAGAACAGGGTCCACACCTTGACGACGCATGGCTGATAGCTCATTTGCCCTGACTCGCGCAGCAGCTAGACCCATATCGCTGTAGGCGCCCAGCTGCATCTTTCGGGCCTTCCCGTTCATGGTGTAGCGGTAGAACCAAACCTGCCTCGCCTCCCCTGCGCGAACCCGCAGATATAACCCATCGCCGTCAGACAAGTACCGTTCCCCCGTGATGACCTTGGCCGCAACAGCCTCAAGACTTTTGACGTTGTACTTGCCCATGTTCCATCCTCCCTTTGTACAGACATCCCATTCCGAACGTTCCCGGGTACAAGCCAGGGTACAAGTTAGAGTGATTCAGTATGGTAGTTCTTGATACCCCTTGAGACAAAGTATAGGCGATTGATTAAAGTAAAACAACTGGTTACATGAAATATTCAAAGTTCGGGACGTTTCAGGAAGTGTCAAAAACGGCTATCGTACCTAACTACGAACCAAGGGGTCGGGCGTTCGAATCGCTCCGGGCGTGCCAATAGAATCAAGGAAAAAGCCAATCTTCGGATTGGCTTTTTCCTTGGCTGATCCACGGACAACCGGTTGCCATGGTCCCGTCGCCCAGCTTCGATCATCAGCGGGTCAGCGCAGCCGTATTTCGGCAACTTGACTAATCGCTCGACGATTGCCCGCACTGCCAGGCGGTGTTTGCAACAGACGTGGAATTTTCGCCAACCAACGACGCTTACGTGCCCATTGCCGACTTTCGCGCTGTCGCCGCGTGAAGGGCAGGCAACAAAGTTCGGCGGCCGTTCAAGGCGACTGCTCACTGGCAAGTCCTTGGCCAACGCTGACGCTCCCTGAATCACGGATGGGGCCGGCTCCCATCCGGATACGGAGACCGCTCGGCGATGTCCGGTCAGGATCGGCCAATGTTCGCGCAAGCCCTCCGGCCGCATGTGTCTTCGCTACAATGCACCAACGACAAAGACCTTCGGAACTCGCGCCACATCGATTCTTCCCGATCCAGTCACCCCTAGAGCGTGCAAAGCGCGTCACATGATCTCCAACGCATTGACCTTGTCGACAGCACAGTTTGCCATCGAGGCAGCGGCCATCCTTGCCTTTGCCATCTCCGGCCTGCTTGAGGCTGCGCGCAAGAAGCTCGACGCGGTGGGTGTCTGCATCGTCGTCGGCCTGAGCGCCTTTGGCGGCGGTACGCTACGCGACATCCTGCTCGACCGCCGTCCCTTCTTCTGGGTGGAACATTCCGTGTGGCTGTGGGTGCTGCTTGCCCTGTCGGTCCTGGCGATGTTCTTCCTGCAGGCGCGGCATTTCGCGCTGACCGAACGCGCGATGCAGTGGCCTGATGCCATCGGGCTCGGCTTGTTCACCGCGGGTGGCAGCCAACTCGCCATCGCCGCCGGCATGCCGGCCATCGTCGCCGTGCTGATGGGCATGATCACCGCCGTGTTCGGCGGCGTCCTGCGCGACATCGTCTGCAACGAAATCCCGCAGGCGTTCCGCGATCATCGACCTTATGCCGTATGTTCGTTTGCCGGCGGCTGGGTAGTGGTCGCCGCGGATCTGCTGGGCCTGGCCGGCTGGGTTGGTCTGCTGGCAGGCGCCTCGCTGGCGACTGTCCTGCGCGGGTTGGCACTGGTGTTCGATTGGCGGCTGCCGCAATGGCGGGCCGATTGACGAAAAAAAGTCGGGCGAACGCCACTCTGGCGTCGCCCGATCCGGATGTTCCCGTGGAGTGCGGCAGGCTGGCTTGGCTGAACAACTTGTTGTCCGTCTCGGCGAGCAACTTGCCCTGGAAACGCGGCCCGCCGAGTTCGCTCGCCTTCAAAGCCCATTGGCTTTCCTATCCTGTATCCTGCACGCGATGAGACCCGATTACACCCGCCGCCGCCTGCTCGGCGCGCTCGCCACCGCGTCGCTGCTCGGCCCGGCGGCAGCCCTTGCGCAGCCCGCCCGCCCCGCAACCCGCGCCATTCCCTCCGCCGGCGAGGCGATCCCGCTGGTGGGGCTGGGCAGCTGGATCACCTTCAACGTCGGCAACGACCGCGCCGCGCTCGATGCCAGCGCCGAAGTGATGCGTGCCTTCTTCCAGGCAGGCGGGCGCCTGGTCGATAGCTCGCCCATGTATGGCTCGGCGCAGGAAGTCATCGGTTACGGCCTGGCCAAACTCGGCCGCCCGGCCGGGCTGTTCGCCGCCGACAAGGTGTGGATCGGAGACGGCGCCGAAGGCCGCGCGCAGATGGAGACCTCGCGCCGGCTGTGGGGCATCCCGCGCTTCGACCTGATGCAGGTGCACAACCTGCTGGCGTGGGAAGACCATTTGCCCACGCTGTTCGCCATGAAGGCGGCGGGCCAGTTGCGCTACGTCGGCATCACCACCTCGCACGGACGCCGCCACGGCGACCTCGAGCGCATCATGGCGAGCCAGCCGATCGACTTCGTGCAGCTCACCTACAACCTCGTCGACCGCGAAGTCGAGCAGCGCCTGCTGCCGCTGGCGCAGGCGCGTGGCATCGCCGTCATTGCCAACCGTCCGTTCCAGCAGGGCGCGCTGCTCGACCGTCTGGCGCGCCGCCCGCTGCCGGCGTGGGCGGCCGAAATTGACTGCACGAGCTGGGCGCAGGTCGCGCTCAAGTTCATCATCTCCCACCCGTCCGTCACCTGTACGATTCCCGCCACCACCCGCGTCGATCATGTGCGCGAAAATCTCGCTGCCGCCAGTGGACGCATGCCCGACGCCGCCATGCGCGCCCGCATGGCCGCCTTCGTGGCGGGCCTCGGATGAGTGAGTGGTGGACCTACAGCCTGCGCGACCTGCTGCTGTTTTCGCAGCGCACCTACACCCGGCTGTTCGAACTGCATAATCAGGAATGGTGGCCCTTGCCGCTGTTCGCACTCGCGCTCGGCGCCGTGCTGTTCGCGCTGGCCTGGCGCGGCGGCGAACGGGCAGGCCGGGCGCAGCTCATCGTCCTGGCCGCCTGCTGGCTGTGGGTGGCGTGGGCCTGGCACGCGCAACGCTACGCCCCGATCAATTGGGCCGCCGAGTATTTCGCGTGGGCGTGGGGTGTGCAAGCGGTGCTGCTCGGCATGGCAGCATGGCAGGGCCGATTTGATGCGGCGCCGGCGGCCGTCCTGCGGCGCGGGTATGGCCTGGTCCTGCTGGGGGCCGTCGGAGTGATTTACCCGCTGCTGGCACCGCTGCTGGGCCGTGGCTGGACCCCGGCCGAACTGTTCGGCATGGCGCCCGACCCCACCGCGCTTGCCACCCTCGGCGTGCTGCTCGCAATCCAGCTGCGGCATGCGGGCTGGCTGTTTCCGATTCCGGCCGCCTGGTGCCTGATCAGCGGGGCGACACTGTGGGCGATGGACGCGCCCGAATTCTGGATCGCACCGCTGGCGTCACTGCTGGCAGTCGGCTTTGCCTTGGCCTACCGGTTGCAACGATAAGCGCGAACGGAATGCCCTCCGCGAGTAGCCTGACCAACTCCCGGGTGTGGCTTGAGTGGCGCGGAAAGCTGTGGCGAAGCCGGCCGTTGGAGGCGTCACTCACGCCAGTATTCTGGCGCAGTAAGCGCGTCGGCGCATATCACTTGCCGACGCGTCCTGCCGATCACGCCTGGATGACGTTCCCGCACCATCCAGGCCGCCGCGTTTTTCTCTGCAATGGGATAGGGGGCGTCAAACCCTTTGACTCCGGCCTCCAGGAAACCGAATCGTGGGTAATAACGAGGATACCCGAGCACAAATACAAGATCCACGCCAGCGCCTGAAAGTTGTTCGAGCCCTGCCGCAACGAGTTGCCCCCCTATTCCCTGCGACTGGCAGTCTGGATGGACCGCAAGCGGAGCAAGGAGTGCGGCAGATACCTCCTGGCCGGCGGGCTTGAGTCTGACTTTGCTGAAAAGGACGTGCCCGACGACCCTGCCGTCGACGGTTGCAACCAGCGACAGCAGGGGCTGCGCGGTCACATCGACCAACAAGTCACCAATCAGTTGAACGATTTCCGGCCCTTCCGTAGTGCCAAATGAAGACATGGCAAGGGTCGGGATCGCCGGGATATCAGCATCAACTGCTTTGCGTATGTGTGGCGCTAATGCCAAGTTCGGAACTCCACCCTACCAGGGCCGGTCGGCGTTGGTTGACTGAGCATACTTCTAGCCTTCGTCCAGGGCAATACGTCTCTATGGAAGGAGATCGCAATGGAACAACTTTACAGAGATCCGCATACGCTGCTGCGGATGCGTGAAGGCCCGTTGGGCGCCGATGTTGATGAATTCGCTCGGCAATTGAGCAACGAGGGAGACGGCCGGCCTTCGTGCCGCCAGGCTCGGCACCCGCGATCGGTTGAGCGGCGATGTGGCCCGATTGGGTCAACTCTCGCCAAGCGGCGAGCCTGTTGGCGGCGAATCCAGCCCAACCTGGTCACCGCGTAGGCGCGCGCCACCTCCAGCCGAGTGCCGGTCGGCGCAACCAGCCTGACGTGCCCGGCTGGCGGATGCGCCGACAGGTAGTAGCGGCTGGTTTGCAACTCCTGAGGCACGTTCTACGAGGACAGGCAGGTGCGGAGAATTCCACCGATTGCCACGGCATAAGCGGCGGCAAATTTTTGCAGGTTGTCGAACATGGGCGGCGATCGGAAAGTTGCTGTACAGGGCTGAGCGGGGCCTGTTGTCCGAATCGCCACGACGTGTTCGCGGCAGGCTGAACAGAAAGCATGCCGTGCAAGAAAACACGCGGCCCGCCCGGCCCATCCGAAGCGGCGAGCGCGCCGCGAGCGGCGCTCCTTTCTCGACCAGCATCGCGCGGTATACTCAGCGCAACGCCATTGAAGCCGCGATGCGCGAGCCGCCGAGGACGGTGTGGCGGCCGGCGGGCAAGCCGTGCTCGTGCGTCGCGCGCGCCGGACCTGGCGAGAAGTCGCGCCAACTGCCGAGGAGTCATCTTGATCGCCCTGATCTACGCCCACCCGCATCCAGCGCGCTCGCGCGCCAATCGCGTGCTGCTGGAAGCGGCGCGCCGCGAGCCCTCGGTGACGGTCCGCTCGCTGTACGACAGCTATCCGGATTTCGCGATCGATGTCGCCGCCGAACGTAAACTGTTGCTCGAATCCCGCCTGATCATCTGGCAACACCCGCTCATGTGGTACTCCGCACCGGCGCTGCAGAAGCTCTGGTTCGACACGGTGCTCACCGACGGCTGGGCCACCGGCGAAGGCGGCACCGCGCTGGTCGGCAAGTCGTGTCTCTGGGTGACGACCACCGGCGCGCCGTCAGCAGGCTACACGCCGGAGGGCGTCCACAAGTTCCCGTTTGCGGCCTTCATACCGGCGATGGAAATGACCGCACGCTATTGCGGCATGCACTGGCTGCCGCCACTGGTGGTGCACGGCGCGCATCAGATCGATGACCACGCGCTGCACCAGCATGCCGCGCAGTATCGCCGGCGATTGCAGGGGTTTGTGGCGGATGCGGAGGTGGCCCGTGACTGATCCGTTGGGCAATGCCCTTGTTTACCTCGCGGCGGCCGTCCTCTGCGTGCCGATCGCCAAACGCAGCGGTCTCGGCTCGGTGTTGGGCTACCTGCTTGCCGGTTGGCTGATCGGCCCATGGGGCCTCAAGCTCGTCGGCGATGTCGAGTCGACGCTGCACTTCGCCGAGTTCGGCGTCGTCCTGATGCTGTTCCTGATCGGGCTCGAACTCGAGCTGAAACGTCTGATCGAAATGCGTCGCGCCGTGTTCGGCGGCGGCAGCCTGCAGATGGCCGCGTGCGGCGCAGTGCTCGCGCTCGGCCTCATCGCCCTCGGCTTGACGTGGCAGGCGGCAGTGGCCGCCGGACTGGCGCTGGCGCTGTCGTCGACGGCCATCGCCGTGCAGACGATGAACGAACGCAACCTGATGGCGGCACCTGTCGGCCGCAGCAGCTTTGCGGTGCTGCTGTTCCAGGACATCGCGGCGATCCCGCTGATCGCCCTGGTACCCTTCCTCGGTGCCGCCAGCGGCGAGGGCGGCGCCGGCTGGGCGGGCGCGGCGAAAGCGCTTGGCGCGATCCTTGGCGTGGTGATCATCGGCCGCTTTCTCACACGACCACTGATGCGGCTGATCGCCAAATCCGAAGTGCGCGAAATCTTCACCGCCTTCGCCCTGCTGCTGGTGATCGGCATCGCCCAATTGATGGCCGGGGCCGGCCTGTCGATGGCGTTGGGAGCGTTTCTGGCCGGCGTGCTGCTGGCCAGTTCGGAATACCGGCACGCCCTGGAAAGCGACATCGCGCCGTTCAAGGGGCTGCTGCTCGGACTGTTCTTCATCGCCGTGGGCATGTCGATCGACTTCGGCCAGGTGATCGCGCGGCCCGCCCTGCTGGCGGTGCTGGTCGTCGGTCTGCTGGTGGTCAAGGGGACGATGCTGGCGCTGATCGCGCCGCGCCTTGAGGTTCCGCCCGGCGAACGCTGGCTGTTCGCAGCGCTGCTCGCGCAAGCCGGCGAGTTCGCCTTCGTCGTCTTCGGCGTCGCGCGGGCGGCGCAGGTCCTGCCGCGCGACTGGGAAGGCCTGCTGACTGCCGCCGTGGCGCTGTCGATGGCCGCCACGCCGCTGCTGCTGATCGCTTTCGATCGCCTGACGGCTCGCCGCGCACGCACGCAGCGCGCGGCGGACGCGATCGACGACGACAGTGCGCCGGTGATCATCGCCGGCATGGGGCGTTACGGCCAGATAGTCGGCCGCGTGCTGCTCGCGCAGGGCATCCCGATCACGGTGCTTGACCACGACCCGGACCAGATCGATACCCTGCGCAAGTTCGGCTACCAGGTGTTCTATGGTGATGCGACGCGGCTCGATCTGCTGGCGGCGGCAGGCGCGGCGCGGGCGAAGCTGCTGGTAGTGGCGATCGACGACGTGGCCGACAGCCTCGCCCTGGTCGACCTGGCCCGGGCGACTTTTCCGAAGCTCACCATCGTTGCGCGCGCCCGCAATGTGCGGCATTGGCTGGAACTGGCCGATCGCGGCGTGACGGCGATCGAGCGCGAGACCTTCGAGTCGTCATTGAAGAGCGCCCGCACGGCATTGACCGTCCTCGGCGTCGAGCCCTATGAGGCGCGCTCGATCGCCGAGGCCTTTCGCCGCCAGAACATGATCACGCTCAACGCAATGCTGCCGCACTTTCGCGACGAGGCGAAAACCGTGGCGATCGCCAAGAGCGGCCGCGAAGAACTCGAGGAGAACCTGCGCCGCGATCGCGAGGCGCGCCAGCAGGCCGGCGCCGGCGGCTGGCATTGAGCGCTGCGCGGTTGGCAACAAACCGCCCGTAATGCTGCTCGGTGCCGGCGCCTCCGTGGATGCCGGAATCGGCGCCATGAACGAGCTGCTCCAGTTTTGCGGCTGCGCCGATTTCGACGCGTTCTGCCAGAAGATCGCCAGACGACCGCCACGGAGCGCTACCGCTACCTGGCCGAGTTCCTCCAGACACGCAAGCCGGCCGAGGTGAGCGCCGGCTACCGGGCGCTCGCCGCGCTCTGTGCGCAGAACTATTTCGACTTCGTCCTGACCACCAACATGGACCCCCTGCTCGACGACGTGCTCGCCGCCGCACGCCTCTGGCGACGAGACTATCTGCTCGTCGCCAGAGGCGTGCTCCGCCCCGCCCCACTCGAGCTGCTGCTGCGTGACCAGAGCCCGCGCGTCATCGTCTGCAACCGCGGCGACGTCGCCGCCCTTATCGAATCCAGCCAGGTACGACTCATCGGTCCCGGCAATCGCCGGTTCAAGGCCCGGGTCTCAGGCAATCAACTGAAAGTCGCCGCACGCCAAGCTCGGATGCGTCGCCAGCCCGACGACAGCGATCGCCACGGCCGCGCCGCTGCCGCTGCCGTCAGCGTCGTAGAGCAGGCTTCCTGTCGCCGTGTCATAGATGATCCGGTCGCTGTCGTCGTGCGCCGCGCGAATGCCGTTGCCCGACCAGAACTGGTCCGCGGTCAGGTCGCCGGGCGCCACACCGAGGGCCCCGAACACCGACAGACTCAACTCAATGGTATCGGTTCCCGATACGAAATCGGCCAGCACGTCCCGGTTGGCGGTCGAACTCAATGCCTGAGTCAGCACGAACTCGTCTGCGCCGGCGCCGCCGGTCAGCGTGTCGTTACCCGCACCGCCGATCAGGCGGTCGTTGCCGTCGCCACCCATCAGCCGGTCGGCACCGGCACCACCGTCGAGCGTGTCGGCGTAGGCAGTACCGGTGAGCACATTGGCACCCGCATTGCCAAGCAATGACAAGGCGTTGACCACCTGCGAAGCGTCCACGTCCAGCGCCAGCGTACCGCTGCTTGACCACCTGCGAACCGTCACCCCAGCAACCTCACCCCCTTTGCCGATCACCACCCGCTCGATGCCACGATCGCCGGCGAACAGCGTCAGTGTGCCGCTGGTGCTTGCCGCAAAGCGGACCTCGTCGCTGCCGACGTTGCCGCTGTCGGCAATCTCCGCCGCCGCATGATCGCTGGCCAGCCCGACCAGGTAGATGTCCGAACCCTCGCCACCGTCGAGTACGTCGACCCCGGCCTTGCCGTCGAGGACGTTGATCCCGGCATTGCCCCGCAGCGTGTTGGCGAGAGCATTGCCGGTGCCGCTGAGGTTGCCGCTGCCGCTGAGCGTCAGATTCTCGACGAAGTTGCCGAGCGTCCAGTTGATGCTGCTCTCGACCGTATCAGTGCCGCCGGCATCGAACTGGCTGGTCCTGGTCGTGGTTTCGTAGACCTTGTCGCCGAGGTTGTCGACGACGTAGCGATCGTCACCGGCACCGCCCAGCAGGATGTCGGCACCCAGGCCGCCGTCCAGGCGATTGGCGCCGGCGTTGCCGGTCAGCGTGTTGTTCAGCGCATTGCCGGTGGCAGCCAGGTTGCCGCTGCCCAGCAGCGTCAGATTCTCCAGGTTGGCGCCCAGCCCCCAACTGACCCAGCTCTCGACGGTGTCGATCTCGCTCGCCAGGCTTGAGGTTTCGACCAGCACATCGCCCACCTGGTCGACGACATAGGTATCCCCACCGGCGCCACCGATCAGCGTGTCGATTCCCGCGCCACCGTCGAGGCGGTTGGCCAGGGCATTGCCCGTCAGGACATTGGCGAGGCCATTGCCCAGCACATTGAACAGGCCGGCACCGCTGAGCAGGACGTTTTCGATGTTGGCCAGATTCCCGGTCAGCGCGATGGATTTTGCCGCCAAGGGATTGGCGTAAAGAACGGTCAGCGTGTCGGTTCCCTGGCCGGCGTTCTCGGTCACGTTCGCCAACTCGCCCTCCATGTCGAGCAGATAGGTATCGTTGCCCGAACCGCCGGCAAAGGTATCCAGCCCCGCCTTGCCATCGAGGACGTTGTTGCCGCTGTTGCCCGTCAACTGATTGCTCTGGCTGTTGCCGGTGCCGTTGCTGTCGGCGTTCCCGGTGAGCACGAGGTTTTCCAGATTGGTGCCCAGCGTGAAGCTTACCAACGACTCAATGCGATCGACTCCACCGGCGGCGCTCGTTTCGCTGACGGAGTCGGCCGCGTTGTCCACCACGTAGATATCGTTGCCATTGCCACCGCTCATCGCATCTGCACCAGTGCCGCCGTCGAGACGGTCGTCGCCACCGTCGCCCGACAGGACGTCCGCACCACCCAGACCGTACAGCACGTCGTCCCCCAGGGTGCCGGTCAGCCGGTTCGCTGCCTCGTCGCCGGTGATCGTCCTGCCCGCGAAGGTGATCGCGCTGATCGTGTAGCTCCCGGTACCCGTCCAGGCATCCTGGGCCAACAGGTAGTACGTTGCGCTGCTGGTTGCGGTATAGGTGATCTGCGCACTGCTCGTCCCGGCTCTGACGTTGTCGTTGCTGGCGACCGCAGACAGAGAAGTGGCCGTCATCGCATAGAGCGACAGGTAAGGATCGACTCCCGAGCCAGTAGCGACGAGATCGAAGACATAGGTCACACCGGCGTTCAGGTTGACGCGGAACAGATCGAGGTCGCCTGCCCGCTCGATCGCACCCGATACCCCGCTGCCATTCACCGCCAGGTTGCCGGCGCTTGCCGTCGTGGATCCGAAATCGTCGTCGCCGCTGCTCGTGTCGTCATTGACGATGGTGCCCTGCGCGCTTGACGAGGCGAACTTCAGGCCGGCAGACGGATTCGACAAGGTCACCGTGAAGTGCTCATCCGCTTCCACGCTGGTGTCACCGCGCGCGTAGATCTGGATGGTCTTTTCGGTCTCACCGATTTGAAAGGTGATGCTGCCGGCGGTAGCCCCGGAAAAATCGCTCGCCGGATCGGCTGCCGACGATCCCGTGCCACTCAGGCTCCAGTTGACTGTTTGCACCGAGGAACTCGCAGCACTCAGGCTGACCTTGTAGGAAAAGAGCGTCTGCCCGGCATTGCCTTCGGCCTGCGTCGCGGCACTGCTGGAAATCGAAACCAGCGACGGCGAGGGCCCAGCCCCCGACAACTCGCTCGCGTACTTGGTGACGTCGGCGAAGATGAACGTCTCGATCCCCCGCAGGGTGTCCGTCCCGGTCGCGGCGCCGTAGAAGGTGAAGGCGAAGGTCGTCGGGTAGAGGTTCGTGCAGGTATAGCTGTAGGCCCCCCAGGCGCCGGAAAACACCACACTGTCCGTCCCTTCGCCGCCGTCGAGCACGTCGTTGCCGGCACCGGCGACAAGGACATCGTTGCCGCCGCCACCCGACAGCGTGTCGTTGCCCACGCCACCATCGAGTCGGTTGGCCAGCAGATTGCCGGTAATCTGGTCACCGACAGAGCCTCCCACCGCGTTTTCGACATCGCACGTATAGGCGATGGCGATGTTGTACGTCATGCTGTTGCCCGACGAATACGACCCCGGCGCCAGATTGATGGTGCAGGCCGTGTTCCAGCCGCTCAGATTGAGCGTGTCGATGCCGCCGGAATCGTAGATGGTGACGATGGGATTGGCATTGAGCGTGAAATCGAAGATCGGCGCCATCGAGCCGGTGACATTGGAGCCGAAGCCATACACGGTATCGCCGGTGCGCGTCGTCGTCTCGGCGCCGTAGATCGCCTGGATCGCCATCACGTCGTTGACCATCGGTGTCTGTGGGGAGTACAACCTGCCGTCCGCACCCACCCAGTCGGCCCAGGCAACCTTACCGCTGCCACTGTTCATGTTTGGACCGAAGTACGACATCACCGAGTAGACGCCACTGTCCTCGTACGAAGACGGCGTCCAACTCCCCGAACCGTTGTAGTCGCCCATGTGATCGAGGCCCAGCGCGTGCCCGATCTCATGCACATACGTCATGAAGGAGTGCTGGCCGACCTGCGGTGACATCAGGTCAGCGTAGCTGCGGCTGAACCAGACGCTGCCGGTAGTCGGGAAGTAGGCATGGGCGTAGCCGACACCGGTTGTCGACGTGCCAAACTCGATGTTGGAGGTGGTCGCCGTGGTACGCACCAGATCGGGTGCGATCAGGTCATCCCAGGTTTGCAGCGCCCGCTCGGCCTGGGTCTGCTGCGCCGCATTGAGGCCCACGAACCCCGACAGTTCCTGGCTACCGTAGATTCCGGACGCCGCCGCGGGAAAGGCATAAGTGATTGTCGGCCCGCTCCAACGCGCTCCTGAAATCAGTTGATCAAGGATCTGTTGCTGGGTCCACGATGCGAGTGCCATGACGCCTCCGTCAAACTGGAGACGCAAAGCTGAAGGAGGGAACTCGATCTGCGTAAGGGATACGCTCGATTCGGGCAACCCGGCCACCCTTCTGAGCTCATCTGACAACTCAGGGTAGGGTCCGCGGCTTTGCGTCCGGGGGTTTCCCCCCGTTTGCCTTTAAATCAGATGAGGCCGCGCACCGAACGACGATGCCTAAACCTCATCCACCGAAAACTGCTTGAATTTAGGCGCCTGATCGGAAAAAGTCAAGGCCGATTTCGACACAGAGTCTCCCGGCCGCGCGCTCTGGTGTGTCGCCGATGGTCAACCGGGAAGACGATGCGCCCCGGCTGCTTGCGCTCAACAGCCGCCGAGGCCGCGCTTCGCAACAACCACCCGGCCGCCCGCCGGCCGCCTTACAGCGACCGCTATCGCTCAACCGATCACGGGTAGGGGAATTCCGCGGTCTCTTTGCCAACCGGACCCGCGGCGCCGTGTTTGCCTGGCGACGCTTCCGCGGGCGACTGCTGGATCTGCCCGAGTTCGTAAATGGTGCCTGCATCCTCGGAGCGAGCGGGTTCCATGGTTTCCGTGCGGATCGGCCCTTCCAGGCCACTTCTCGGAGCTGCGGCTTCGGCTACGGGTTGCTCGACCGACTTCGGAGCTGCAGCTTCGGCTGCGGGTTGATCGACCGACTTCACGTTGTCGTAATCCCAGACACCGGCAACCGAGGCAAGCGGCAAGCACGTGCCCGAAAGCACCAAGAGGCTGAGAGCGGACTTCAGTTTGGGAGAGTTCTTCATTTGATTTCTCCTTGAAACGATTCACTTTGTATTGCGGGTTGGTAGTTCATTACCCCCCCTTCCAGAGTCAAACGACGATGAATGACCCCACAATGATCGCCAACCGCTCCCGGGAGCGGCAGTCACACCGGCTCCCTTTCGACGCACCGCCGGTCCGAGCAATCTCTTCGCAACGGCTCGCCTGACCGGTGGATCAGCTGAAGCGCAAGAAGTTCAATCCGTCCGGCAAGAAGCCGTGCGCCGGGCGCTCAGTTTCGAGCGAGGTCGCTGGAGTGGTCCATGCCCGTCGTGTCGGCCAGGGCAGGCGTCATCGGCACAAGATCGTCGAGCCGGAACATCGCGAGAATGCCGGCGACGAAGTGCTTGTGTTCGAGCGGCGCGTTCCTGTACCAGTGGAGCAGGTAATGCCGCAGGCTGTTGCGGGCATCCGAAGGATCGAGGTTGAGGTAGCGCAGCGCAGCCCAGTCCTGGGGCTCATCGCGGAACAGCGGCAGAAGCAGGTTGGCGACCACCTCGTTTTTCTGCCTCAGGTAAGGGTCTTTGCGCAGTTGCTCTTCATTTTCCTGCAGCCAGGCAGTCAATGGCGTATGCAGCGGGAGCTGGCGGTGCCCCTCGGATAGCAGGTGATCGAAGAATCGGCGCAACTTCTTCGCGGCTTCCGACCATCTTGGCGCGGGCGGCGAACTCTCCCATCTCGCCGCGAGGTTCTTCAGCACGAAGAGCGACGCCGTCTCGCACAGCGTCTCTTCGAACCACTGGTTGTAGCGGACGTCCTGCTGGGTGGCGTTTTCGTCGAAATTCGAGAGAATGTGGCACAGCTCATGCGCGAATTCGTAGACGTAGAGATGCCAGTTTTCCCCGCTGGCATGAAGCTGAACCTGGTATTCGCCCGCCGGACCGCGCTCATAGAGGACGACGGGGCTGCGGTCCGTATGCGAGACGGCGATGGGAGCGGAAAGATTCGCCGGCAGTCTTGCCAGAAGCTCGTCGGCGACCGAATAGAGAAGCGTCTCGATCGATTCCCTGTTGGCATTGCCCCAGCCGTCACCCCGCACATCAATCCGGAGTCCCATTTCCTTGCTCTTGAAACCCGGCCTCGCCGCCAGTGTTCCCGCCTCGTCGGCATGGACAAATGAGCAGGAAATCGCCGCGACGATCAGCGGCAACCGCATGTAGCGAGCCACCCATGCGCGGGGAGTGCCCATGCGGCGTTCGTTTCTGCGTCTCGCTGACATTCGATGACCCCCCGAAATCACCCACGCCTGGATGGATAGCGATCAAAAACATCCTTCAGACGTTTGACGCCAACCCGGGAATTAAGGATGCGATCCGAGCAATCCGCGAACGCCGCACGGCGATCGCCGATCATTACGAAGCGCGCGAAGGACAGGAAATCCAACGGCACCCTCCAGAGTATATGGGCCTCCATCAAGGGGCGTCAAACTCGAATTTAGACCCGGTGGCCCCTGAAAGCCCCTGAAAAGTCATCAGAATCCCGCCCCGCTCAGTGCCTGTGGTCATCCGCCCGGCCCGTCCGGCCCGGCGGATGGCCGCAGGCACGAGTCGTCCCACGACGGGCGATGGCGGCTCAGCTTGTTGTAACCATCCACCGGCCGCGCCGGGGGATTTCCCGTATTGGTTAATAGTAGCAACAACTTTTACAAGCGACTTCCTGTCGCACGTCGAATTCGTACTCCGGCACCGGTTGGGGCTGCGGTCCGTCCTCGCCCAGAGTGGCGTCCCGCATCTCCCAGAGCGGAAGCGCTCGGGCTCTCATCAGTCGTCGCAGCGATGTCGGCTCACCCAGAGGAGCAAGGGTCGCCTTCATGCAAAACGAATGTCCACAGTAGAACCGGCACCGGCCGTCCAAAGTTGGTGAAGTTCAATGCGCATAGGGGTCGGTTGCCTTCACCGAACCACGAAAACTCAGCGGCCGCTTCTGCTCTCGAGCGGCCAGCCCGCCGACGCCTACTTTCCCGCCCAAGCCCCGCTGCCAGCTATCCCTGATTCCATCTTTCCGCCGCCAGCGGCAACTCATTCAGTTCCGCACGCGCTTCCCGCCAACTCGGGTAGTGCCGATCCAGAAGCGCCACGAAGCGCTCGCCATGCGTCGGCTCAAGGAGATGAAGCATTTCGTGTACGACGACGTACTCAAGCAAGTCTCTGGGCTTCTTGACCAACTCGGTATTCAGGCGAATGTTCCCGGTCCGGTGGCTGCAGCCGCCCCACTTAGTCTTCATGCGCTGGAGGAAGTAGCCGGTGACCGTGACGCCCAGCTTTCCCTCCCACCGCCTGATGAGTGCGGGTACGGCCACATGCAGCAGGGCGCGATGCCATTCGGCGAGGACTTCTTCCCGCTTCATCAACGTGCTGCCAGGACGGACGCTCAGCGTGATCCGGCGATGATCCAGCTTCACCGCGGGCTTCGCGTCCTTCTCGACGACGGACAGCAGATAGCGCCGCCCCCATAGGTAATGGCTCTCCCGTTCGATGTACTGGCGCGGGGTCTCGCGCGGCTGCGCCTGCAGTTTCGCCTGCTGGCGGCGAATCCAGCCCAACCGGGTCACCGCGTAGGCGCGTGCCACCTCCAGCCGGGTGTCGGTCGGCGCGACCAGCGTGACGTGCCCGGCTGGCGGATGCACCGACAGGTAGACGTGCTTGACCGCCTTGCGCGTCACGGCGATGACGACATCGCCGAGCTGGATCGTCTCGCTCACTGGTACCCCGGCTGGTGCTTGATGATCTCGAAAATCGCCTGCGTTGCCGCGCGGTCGCGGTCCAGGAGCGGGAACAGCGCATTCAGGACCTGCGCCTCGCGCGCCTGGTCCCCGTACCAGCCGGCAGGTGCGCGCTCACGCATGGCCCGGTCGATCTTCAGCGCCAGAGCGGCCTGGTCCTCGGCGGCGCTCGGGTAGCGAAAACTCGTCGCCGGCAGCGAAGCCAGATTGTTGAACAGGACGACCGCCTCGGGCTTGCCATGCAGCACGGCCGGTACGCCCTCTTCCGGCTGCCGGGCGGCCAGCCGCTTCACCAGGGTCTCGGCCTGGCGCAGGAATTCCTCATAGGCCGCCGTGTCCGCCCGGCTCTGCTTGATCAGGTCGTCCAGCAGCTTGGACATCTGCTCGTAAAACCTCGGGTCGGTCAGCTGGTCGCGGATGATCGTCTTGCGGACGTTGTTGATGATCCCTTCGGCGATGGCGTTCTTCGAAAGCTTGCCCTTCTCGTTGAGCTTGCGGGCGATGGCGTCGTGGATGCCGGTCTGGATGATCAGCTCGGTCAGCGACAACTCGCCCAGTTGCCCCAGCTCCTTCGCCGGCTCGGCCTGGATGTAGGTGTTGATGAGGTGGCGCATGTCCGCCTCGTAGGGCTTGATGTCCAGCTCCTCACCCGAGTGCCGCTTGATGGCGGCGCGAATCTCGACGCTCAACGCCACTTCCTGCCGCAAGGCGGCCGCGTCGGTATCGGAGTACCCCGCGTCGCTCAGCTCCTGGGCGATGGCGGCGAAGGCACGGACGAAGAGGGCCACCGCCTTGTAGAACGACACGCGCAACGCCTCGGTTTTGTTCAACGCATTGGCGTCGGCGGCAGCGCCGCAGAAATGATGCAGGTACTGTTCCACCTCGCGCGGCTGCGCCACCGGCTCGCAAAGGTAGCGCAGCGCCTCGCGGGCCTCGTCGAGCTGCTTCCTGCCTTCCTGCAGCCAGTGCTTCAGGTGCACATTGTTGTCGCCGCCCTTGCCCTCGTCGATGTCCAGTTCGTCGGAGCTGTACACGGCGATGGCCTGCTGCACGTCCCTGAACAGCTCCTTGAAGTCCACGATATGCCCGTAGTCCTTGTCGTCGCCATCCAGCCGGTTGGTGCGGCAGATGGCCTGGAACAGGTTGTGGTCGTGCAGCTCATTGTCGAGGTAAATATAGGTGCAGCTCGGCGCGTCGAAGCCGGTGAGCAGCTTGCTCACCACGATCAGCAGCTTCAGGTTCGCCGGTTCCCTGATAAACCGGCGCCTGGCCTCGTCCTCGTACTGCCGGGTGGTCTGCCCGTTCTTCAGGACATGCCGGGTGTAGGTGTCGAACTTGTAGCGCTCGTCGCTGTGGGCCGGCTCGCGCGAAATCGTGTTGGCGTTTGGCTCAAAGGAGGTGATGATCCCGCAGCAGGGGCCGAAGCTCGTGTTCTGGAACAGCCGGAAGTAATGGCAGGCGTCGTAGATCGAGGCCACCACCAGCAGCGCCGTGCCCCGGTCGTTGTTGAGGCGCGGCTTCAGGCTGAAGTCCTCGATGATGTTCGCGATGATGCGCTGCTTGCGCTCGCTGGCGCTCATCAGTTCCTCCATCGTCGCCCAGCGGCGGCGCAGGATCGCCTTCTGGAAGCTGTTGAGGTGCTTCGTCTTCTGCTCGAACCACCGGTCGATGGCGGCCTGCGAGCTAAGCCGCTCGGGTACGTCGCGAGCCTCGTATTTCAGGTCCAGCACCACCTTGTCGGCGACCGCCTGGTGGAACTTGTAGGTATCGATATAGCTGCCGAAGACGTCGCGCGTCATCTGCCTGTCCTTGCGCAGGAGCGGCGTACCGGTGAAGCCGATGAAGATGGCGCCCGCCAGCCAGCGCTTCATCTGCCTGTTCATGTCGCCGCCCTGGCTGCGGTGGCACTCGTCCACGAAGACGTAGAAGCGCCCATGCACCGGCGGCGGCGGGCCTTGCAGGTCGGCCACGTCGAACTTGTGGATCAGCGCGCAGAGCAGGCGGGGTGCAGGCGCAGCGAGCTTGTGGACAAACTCCGCCCGCGAGCTGATGCGCGGCGAGGGTGCGTCGGCGCCGATCACCCCGGCGTTCTTCATCACCTCGACGATCTGCTTGTCCAGCTCGTCGCGGTCGGTGATGACCAGGATGCGGGCATGCGGGTCGTGCTCGAGCAGCCACTTGGCGATCAGCACCATCAGGATGCTCTTGCCACTGCCCTGGGTGTGCCAGATGACGCCACCCTCGCGCCGGGCAATGCGCGCCTGCGCCGCCTTGACGCCGAAGAACTGATGCGGGCGCGGCACCTTCTTCTGGCCGGCGTCGAAGATGATGAAGTTGCGCATCAGGTCAAGCAGCCGCGCCTTGTGGCAAAGCTGCGCCAGCGGCCGGTCGAGCAGCGCCCCGGCGGCGGCACCCGCACCCACTGCGGCCGGCGCCTCGTCCTTCCACTCGACGAAAAACTGCTCCGGCGTGCCGGTGGTGCCGTAGCGCAGGCCCTGCGAATCGCTGCCCGCCAGCACGAGCTGCACGGTACTGAAGAAGCTCTTGTTGAAGAGTTCTTCCTGATTGGTGATCAACTGGCGTACGCCGTCGGCCAGCTCCACCGAGCTGCGCTTGAGTTCGATCACCGCGATGGCGATGCCGTTGAGGTAGAGCACGATGTCCGGCCGTCGCTGATGTGACACAAACTCGCCCCCCTTGAGCGTCACCTCCTCGGCGAGAGCAAAGTCGTTTTTCTCGGGGTTGGCCCAGTCGATCAGGTGCACCGTCTCGTGCGCCTGCCCCGCCGCGATCTGCACCGGCACGCCGTAGCGCAGCAGCTGGTAGGTGCGCAGGTTGGCCTGGTAGAGGGTGATGCCGGTCGAATCCGCGGCGTTTTCCAGCCTGTGCAAGGCGGCGGCAATGTGCGCCGCGGAATAGCCCCGGGCCGCGAGGTTGTCGCGCAGCAGCGCCGTTTCGATGGGGCGGTTGTTCTCACGCGGGTGCCACTCGCCGAGGTGGCGGTAACCGAGGCCATCGGGCCGCGCCGGGTCGGTGAACAGGGCGACGACGCGGTTCTGCGTTTTCCGTTCGGAACGGGCTTGTTCAGGCATGGACGACTCCACGAGCTTTCATTCAAGCACCTCCCAGTGCCCGCCCTTTTTAGGGCCGACAAAACGCAGCCTCTCTTCTTTGACCAGTTTTGCCGTGGCCCGCTCAACGGCGCTCAATGACTTGCCGATGGATGACGCCAGCTCTGCCAGGGTCAGATCCGGCCTTGCTTTCAGCGCTGCAAGAATCTTCTCCGGCGTTTTTGCCAGCGTTTCTACCGGCGTTTCTACCGGCGTTTCTACCAGCGTTTCTACCGGCTTCCGTAGCGTCGTGACCTGCGCGGGTGCAAACGGGAACGTCACCCACACTCCGATCGACTCCACTTGCAACACTGGCGAAGGCCGGCCCGCCTCCAGGCAGGTTTGCACCATGCGCTCAATGCCGCGGCCCCAAGCCTCGATCTGGCCGCTGCGGAAAAAGGTGTTGGCGATGTCCGGATTGAACGGGGCGGACGGGTGCTTGGACAGCAATCGCTCCACCGTCCATTCCGGCGGCAGACGGCCCGAATTCCAGATCATCACCTTGTCGGAATACACGCTGATCTGGATCGGCGCGCCGCTGGTGTAATCCTTGTGCACCACCGCGTTGAGCACCGCCTCGCGTAGCGCGGCCATCGGCATGGGCCAGGTCTCTACGCGCTGCAAACCCTCGTAGCTGATCAAGGCTTTCAGGTATTTGGCTTGCAGCACCTCGATGGTCTTGTTCACCTGAAGCAGCAAGGGTCCATCCACCTCATCCTGATAGCGCAGATCGGCATCGCTCTCGAAAAAACCGATCTTCACATAGGCACCGGTAAACCAGCGGCTGGGCTGGGAATGAAACAGCAGCGCCGTCGCGCGTTTGCATACACCGTCGGCCAGCAAGTGCAGCCGCTCCAGCAGCAGCGCGTCCGACTCGTGCAATGCGGCCTCTGGCAAACGCTGGCTGCGCAAGGCCTGCTGGCGAAACAGGTGCAGTGCGCCTGCATCCAGCGCGTCCGCCTTCAGCCCGGGCAGCGCCATGGCATCCCAATGCAGCCCTTGTTTCTTGAGCAAAAAGTGCGACAGCGCCGCACCTTTCAGTTCCTGTTTGGTGCTGCCGCTGCGGTAGTGGTACTCGCCCTTGTAGCTCACCGGGCTGGGGTAGGGATCGACGCGAATCTCGACCAGTTCCTTGCCGTCTTCGGACACCAGATTCACCGCCACCATGATGCCCAGCACATCGCGCACCTTGTTGGGGATTTCTTCCAGCAGGCGGGCGGCATTGGCAACGCCCACCGGCTGGCCCCGGTCATTGCGCCCGATGACCAGCACGCCCCCGTCGGCGTTGGCGAAACCGCAAATCCAGCGCAGGTAGTCGTCGCGCCAGGACTCCTTCCACTCCAGGTTCTGCTGCTCTCTTTTTAGTGGAGAGTTGAGAGTGGACAGTGGAGAGTTATTTGGCATTTAGTGATTCTCTTGACGTTTTGACGATCGCGACCAGGAGTTTCAGCAGTTCTTGCATGTCGGGGTGAATTGAGTGGTAACTTCCCTGTGTCAAATAGCCGGATTGATGGAGTAGCTCCGGCCAGTAGTCGGTCTCATTCGCCTCTTTGAGGGCAATGTTCATTTTGCTGATGAAATCGGCCTTGCTTTGGGCATGTTCGGCCTCGCGTACCAAGGCCCCGATGGCTGTTCCGCTGCGCAGAACCTGCTTGGACAGAACAAACTCCCGTTTTTCCTCCTGGAGATACTTCGCCAACTTCACCACCCGCAATGCGAAGGCGAACGATTTTGTCCACAGGGGACCTTTGTTCAGTTGAGAGTGGACAGTTGAAAGTTGAGAGTTGGTCTTGATCACTCTCCACTCTCCACTTTCAACTGTCCACTAATTAACCGGACACGTCCGGTTAATAACTCCTGCATCATGCCCTGCTTGAGGGCGCGGGTCTTGTCGCGGCGGGCTTCGAGAGCGGAAAGTTCGGCGTCCATGTCGGAGAGGACGGCGGCGATGGCGGTTTGCTCGGGCCGAGTGGGCAAGCGAAGCGGAGAATTTAGCAACGCGACCTTGGACAGGTTGTAGCGCGTTGAACCCTGCGCGAGCGATTTCATCAACTCACGGCCTTCTGTGCTTCTAAAGTAGTAGGCAAAGAAAACGCCGTCCGCCTCCGCCCCTTCTCCAAACCGAAAGCCAAAGCAGAAGCTGTTCAAGTAAACGTCCTGTACGTCTTCGAGCAGCACAGCGCACATGGCCACTTCTTCAGGCGTCTCGGATGAGCCATTGAAGAACAGGTCGCCCTTCTTTGCGCGGTTCTGCGACTCGACAGGAGAAACATTCACGCGATCAAATATTCCGCAGTCAATCAGCACGTTCGTCATGACGTTCATGAAAGTGATGTATCGCGCTGCACCCTCGCCAAAGTCGGCCTTTGTCTTGCCCGTCAATCCGCCGTAAGTCGCGCCCAAATCCCCCAGCCGCTTCACCTCCCACTCCCCGCTGAAGCCGGGGAGGCGGGTTTGGCCGGTGAGGAGTTGCTGCATAGCGGCCTGTTTGAGGTCGCGCTTCTTGGCGATGAGCCGCTCCAGCCCGCCCAGCAGCGCATCCACATCACTCAACGCCGTCGCGATGGCGCGTTGTTCGGAGAGCGGCGGACATAAGACAGGAATTCCCGAGCACACCTGCTTGTTCAGCTTTGGCTGTGCTGTTCCTGTGTTGTATTGCGCGTAGTCGCGGCTTTCCAAGAATTCGACCAAGTAGTCGAGTGCCATTCCCAGCTTTGGCCGCAGGACATGCGCATGGTTGTTTACCCAAGTCTTTCCGGAAATCTTGAATACGAGTCGGCAGTTTCGACTGAGAATGTTTTCGCCGTCTTCGCCGAGGAGGATCAAATCCTCGTCGAACAGGAAGCTATTCACGTAATCGACGATTCCTGAGGCACCGTAATACGGAATGTCGCCCTGTACCTTAGCGCGCTCACTGTCTTTCACTGGGCGTCGCCGCCCGTCTAAGAAGTCCGCAACATCGCTAAGGCACTTCACTCCCCAATCAACCGGAACAACGCCGACCGCCGTCTTCTTGTACCCAGGCCTCACTTCCATGAAGCCCCCATCCGCCTGAGGTGTTCTTCCACCCGTGCGGCCAGCCTCGCCACCTCGTCGGCAAGCTCAGGCAGCGGCGTCGCGTAGCGTTCGGCCAGTTCGCGGATGCGGCCGGTGAGGGTCTGCGAGACGCGATCCAGCTCGCCCTGCACGGCGTCTTGTAGCCGTGCCATCCACTTGTCGTCCACCACCAGCGCCTTGATCTCGGTCTCGCTGAGCGTGGGGTATTTCTCGCAGGCGCGCCGGTCGAGGGCGGCTTCGGATTCCCTGAGCTTCTTTTTCAGGGCGGCGATCGACTCGTTGATGGCCAGCCACTGCCTGAGCACCCGCAGTTCTTCGGCAGCGTCCGGGTCCCTGGCGACTTCACGGATGCGCTCCTTCACCGCTGCCACGGTGATGCTGTCGAAGCCGGAAAACGCGGCGTCTTCGGCACCGTGCTCCTCTTCCAGCTCGGCAAGGCTGGCGATGGCGGCTTCCAGTTCGGCCTCTTTCGCCTCGATGGCGGCCTGCTCGCGGGCGAAGTAACGGGCGACGAGGTAGGGCTTGGGGATCAGGTCGCAGGTCCAGCCCTTGTCCCTGGTCTTGCCCTTCCTGTCGCTCTCCGCGATGCGGCTGGTCCTGGCGACCCAGCCGTCGGCGGCGATCAGGTAGGCGTCGTCCTGCATCGTCTCGGCCCAGTAATCCATCAGGTGCTGGTAAATGTCGTAGGCGTCGAGTAGCGGGACCTCCTTGAAGCTGGCGAGCAGTGCCTCGGCGATGGTCTCGATAAGCGCCTTGGGGTGGCCGTCCTGGGCGAAGGCGGTGAGCTGCGGCGTGACAGCGGCTCGCCAGTTGGCGAAGCGCCGGGTCGCCGCCCGGTTGAAGGCGGTGAATTCGGCATGAGCGAAGATGGCGGGCTTGACCTCGGGCAGCGGCAGCTTGAGGCCGGCGTAGCCGGGGCGCAGCGATTCAAACAGGGCGGCACGCAAGCCGGGCAGCACCTGCCAGTAGTCGCCCAGCGCATCGAGGTCGCGCTCGGGGATACCGCCGCGCAGGTGGCCATCGATGTCCTGCAGGTCCTCCGGCTCGCTGCTGTCGATGTAGCGCGGCAGGTTGAGGTTGAAGTCGTTCTTCGCGTCGGCGATCTCGTCGAACGGCACCATGCGCGCGTAGCGCGGGGTGTCGATCTGCCGGCTGAAGGTATCGACGATGCGGTGGATGTCCTGCTCGCGCAGCCGGTTCTTGTTGCCGTCCTTGATGAAGCCCTTGCTGGCGTCGATCATGAACACGCCCTTGCGCGCCGTGGCATTTTCCTTGTCGAGCACCAGGATGCAGGCGGGGATGCCGGTACCGAAGAAGAGGTTGGCCGGCAGGCCGATGATGCCCTTGAGGATGCCGGAGCGGACGAGCTGCCGGCGGATGACGGCCTCGGCATTGCCGCGAAAGAGCACGCCGTGCGGCAGGATGCAGGCGCCCTTGCCGGCGCCTTTCATCGAGCGGATGATGTGCAGCAGGTAGGCGTAGTCGCCCTGCCGGGTCGGCGGCTCGCCCCAGGCGAAGCGCTGGTACGGGTCAGCAGATGGCGTCAGGCCGGTGCTCCAGGTCTTGTCGGAAAACGGCGGATTGGCGACGACGTAGTCGTAGGTGCGCAGACTCTCGCCGTCCTTGAACTTGGGCGCGGCCAGCGTGTTTCCCGAAAGGATGCTGGCGGTCGGAAAGTCGTGCAGGATCATGTTCATGCGCGCCAGGCCGGCGGTGGTCACGTCCTTCTCCTGCCCTTCGAGCGTGATGTGCTTGCCTGCCTGCGCCGCCACCTTCAGCAGCAGCGAACCCGAGCCGCAGGTCGGGTCGTAGGCGGTGGTGGCGGCGCGTGTGTTCGCGGGCGAAATGCCGATCACCCTGGCGATGACGCGGCTGACTTCGGAGGGGGTGTAGAACTGCCCCTTGCTCTTGCCGCTCTCGGTGGCGAAGTGCCGCATCAGGTACTCGTAGGCGTCGCCGAGAATGTCGTCGTGCTCGGCACGATTCTGCGAGAAGTCGAGTTCGGGTTTCTGGAAGATGCCGATCAGGTTGCTGAGGCGATCGACCATGGCCTGACCCTCGCCCAGCTTGTTCGGGTCGTTGAAGTCGGGAAAGTCGGTGCGCGCCAGCCGGCTGTTGGCGTCTATCAGCGGCTGGATGATCTGGGTGTTGATCCTGTCGCCGATGTCGCTCTTGCCCTTGAGCGCGATCATGTCCCTGAAGCTGGCCCCTTTGGGGATGCTGACCGGCGGCGCGAAGTGGTCGCTGTCGCCGTACTTGTCGGTGATGTACTTGATGAACAGCATGAACAGGACGTAGTCCTTGTACTGGCTGGCATCCATGCCACCGCGCAGTTCATCGCAGGAGGCCCAGAGGGAGGAATAGAGATCGGACTTCTTGATGGCCATGAGCGGGCTTCTTGGTGTTGTGACGCCAAACGGTAGACGCCCGCTACTTTACAACACCGTCCCTGGAGAAAACCGGGATTGCCCCGGGCGATTCGAGCATGTTCATACGCCCAGGCATCGTTCCTGGCTCAAGCTCATCAAATGTGCCTTCGCAAGAATGGCGCGCACATTGTTGAGTCGTTCCGTGTCACCCCGGCCGACGAAGTCAGGGCGCGCATCCTCACGGGCATCAGGCGCGGATGCCTGCGGGCACTGGCAGTCACGCTATGCAAAGACTATAATCTGAGCGGATGACCAGCCCTGATGCCGGTGGAGGAACGCAGCGATGAAAAAGAGCAAGCTTGATGACAAACAGCCGGCCGCGGTGACGAGCAGCAAGGTGGCAGTCCTTTCGCCAGACGAGCGCCGCGCGCAGGGAAAGGCACTGCGCGATGCGGTATCGCGCGAGTCTCAGGGCGGATGGAAGCCACCCAAGGGGCGGCATGATCCGGTCGAAGTGCTCATCGCATCGAACGACGGACGGCTGCCCGAACTCGTACCGATCCGCTTTGGACGCATGCTGCAGTCGCCGTTCGCCTTTTATCGAGGTTCGGCGGCTATCATGGCGGCCGACCTGGCGTCCACCCCGAACTCCGGGCTGCGGGTCCAGGCCTGCGGCGACGCGCATCTGCTGAACTTCGGCGGCTTTGCCACGCCCGAGCGACAAGTGATCTTCGACATCAATGACCTCGACGAGACGCTGCCCGCGCCGTGGGAGTGGGACCTCAAGCGTCTGAGCGCAAGCGTGGTCATCGCCGCGCATCATCTGCAACTCAAGGAAAGCGAGGCGGCGCAGGCGGCGACAGCGACCGTGCGCGCCTACCGCGAGCGGATGGCTGACTATTCGTCGATGCGGTCGCTCGACGTCTGGTACGACACGATCACCGTCGAGCGCGTGCTGGCGGAAGTCGGCAGCGAGGAGGTCAGGAAGCGCATCGCCAGGCGGCTTCAGAAGGCCCGCCAGCAAAGCACTGCCGAATACATCTTCCCGAAGCTCGCCGAACACCACGGGGCGTTGCCCCGAATCAAGGACGATCCTCCGCTGATCTTTCACCGCACCGAGGAACAGGCGCCGGGGTTGAAGACGCAGTACGGGGAATCCCTGGCCAGCTACCGCGAGTCGCTGGCCGAGCACGTGCGCGTGCTGTTCGACCGCTTTCGTTTTTGTGACCTGGCGATCAAGGTCGTCGGCGTCGGCAGCGTCGGCACCCGGTGCGCCGTCGGGCTGTTCATGGCCGCCGACAATGACCCGCTCTTCCTGCAAGTCAAGGAAGCGAGGGCGTCCGTGCTCGAACCGTACGCGGGGCCGAGCCTGTATCCGAACCGTGGCCAGCGCGTGATTGCCGGGCAGCGCCTGATGCAGGCAGCGACCGACATCTTTCTCGGCTGGACAGCAGGAGCGGATGGCCGCGATTACTATATCCGGCAGCTGCGCGACGTCAAGATCAGCGCAATCATCGAGGGATGGGACGTCGACCTGCTGCTGACCTACGGCCGACTGTGTGCCTGGGCGCTGGCGCGGGCGCATGCGCGTTCGGGTGACGCGGCGCTGATCGCTGGCTACATGGGCTCGAATACCACTTTCGACGACGCCATCTGCGAGTTCGCCGTCGAGTACAGCGATCAGAATCAGCGTGACTACCGGGCCTTCGTCAAGGCGGTCAGGGAAGAACGGATCGAAGCGTTCGTCGAATCAGTGTAAGCCTTGCCAGGGGCGCGGGCACCTCGTGGCACAAGCTGAGCAACGAGTTTTCGGCGTTTGACGACCTGCTGTCTCAGTAGGCGCAGGCGCCCGCGACCCACTCCCTGATCTGGCGATACACCCGTCGGTCGTTCAGCAGCCGCAGGTGGCCGAGCTTGCCCAGCGTGGCGCTCTGCACGTCGCCTTCGATCTCGTGCGCGATCGCACTGCCGAGCGGGACCAGACCATCGCCAACGAATTCACTGATCGGATGGTCGACGTCTTCGGCCAGGCTGGCGCCGAGAAAGCGGAAAGCGATCGCATGCCGCCGAGCTGAAGCCCGCAGTGCCCCTGGGCCGCGGCGCAGGTCCTTGATCCCCTGGCTGCGCGTTGCGGCTATGCGGCCGAGCGGGCGAGTGACTGGCGAGAGGTTCAGCGCCGTGTTCGCGAGGTGTCCCAGTCGTTCCAGGGGGGAGCCGAGAGAGGGGGAGCCGAGACAGATCAACAGCCGGGTTGACGCCGGCCAGCGCATCCCGGCGGCGATCGCCTGATCGCAGGCACCCAGGGCGATCAGGCCACCCATGCTGTGGCCGACGATGACCAGTTCGCTGTCCGCTTGCGGCCAGGCGGTCAGCAGCGCCTCAAGCAGAACCGCCAGTTGCGCGCAGTTCTCGGCAATCGGCAGGCCCGTGTTGTAGCGCAGGTAGATCGGCGTGAGGGCGAACTCGGCCTGCAACTGGCGGCCGAAATGAGTTTCTGACCCGCTGGCCTCATCGCCGGCTTCCCAGCTATGCTCGTCGCAGCCCAGCCCATGCACGAAGAGGCAGAGGCGTTGGCCGGCCCCGGGAAAGGCGCTGCGCAGGGAATCGGCGGTCAGCGGCACTGCGGCGCCATGCACGTGGATCGCCATGTCGATCGCCAGCACGTTGTTGCTGGCCGCAAGATGATCGCCAAAAGCCCCGTTCAATGCGCTGCGAAGACCACTGGCGAGGCGTCCGGGTGGCTTGCTCGTGGCAAAGCCGGTGTGCTGCTTCTCGACCAGCGCCGCGGCGGCGAGGAGGCCCCCACTGCCGTGGTGAATCGCTGCGTAGACGCCGGCGACAATCGCATCATGAGCACTTTGCACCAGCCGCGCCGGCCCGGAAACCAGCGGAATTCGCCGCAGGACGGAAAAAGACTTGCCGGCAATCGCGCCATGCATTTCCCTGACGCGCTGCGTGGTTTCCTGCACCGCGGTCCTGGCCACATGGCTGTAACCTGTTTTGATCGGCCGGGCGCCGGCGGCGTGCTTGCCCTGCGGCATGGGTGGTCCTCTGAAAGTGATGACGAAAAAGGCGGTCCGCGAGGCTTGCAGGCCCCTGGCACGTTCCGGGACTCAGGACGCGAGGAGGCTGCCGTGCAAGCTGACACCTGGGTGGTGACACTAATCCGGCATCGCGGCTCAGCCTATTCTAACGGAGGCGCAGGATTTCCAGACTATCTTGCGCAGGGGTTGACTCAAATGGGAGTGCCTGGCGCGGCCGCCTCGCCACGCGCCGGTGACGCCAGGCAGTGGCAAAGGCGACCTTTGATTCCGGCGTGGCGCGTCCGCCGCTCGCTGCTCGATCAGGCCTTGCGTCATCAAGTTCGCGCCGGCAGCTGCCGACCCGACAAGCCAGCACCCGGCGCGTAGTGAGTCACTCGCCCCCGTTCTGCTTCTGGATTGCCGCCTTGAGGTTCTCCTCGCCGACTTCCGGGCAGACCTTTTCGATGAACGCCAGCGCGTAGCTCCGCAGATAGGTGCCCCGGCGCACCGCCAGGCGGGTGGTGCTTTCCGGGAAGAGGTGTGGCACCGGAATCAGCGCCAGGTTGCGGTCCTTGAAACCATCGTAGGCCATCGACGCGACAATTCCGACACCGAGGTCGAGTTCGACGTAGGTCTTGATCACATCAGCATCAATCGCCGAGAGCACGATGTCCGGCACGACGTTGGCGTCGGCGAAGGCCTTGTCGATATGTGTGCGGCCGGTGAACCCCTCGTGGTAGGTAATGATCGGATACTCGCCGATCACCTCGAGGGTCATCCTTTCGACCTGCAGCAAGGGGTGGCCGTGTGGAACGATCAAAGCATGATGCCAGCGATAGAAGGGGAAGGTCGCCAGCTCCGGGACCTTGTCCAGCCGCTCGGTGGCGATACCGACATCCGCCTCACCCGAAACCAGCTTCTCGGCTATCTCGACCGGGCTGCCCTGGTGCAGCGCGAGGTGCACGCGCGGGTAGTCGGTCTTGAACCACTTGATGATCTGCGGCAGCGCGTAGCGAGCCTGGGTATGGGTGGTGGCAACGACGAAGTGGCCGGTCTCCCGGCTGGCAAACTGGTCGGCGATGCGGCGCAGGTTCTGGGTATCGAGCAGAATGCGGTCGACCACCTCGGCCAGTTCCTTGCCTGGCTCGGTGAGCCCGAGCAGACGCTTGCCACGGCGCACGAAGATCTCGATGCCGAGCTCGTCCTCGAGATCCTTGATGTGCTTGCTGACGCCGGGTTGCGAGGTGTACAGGGCGGTCGCCACTTCGGTCAGGTTGAAGTCCTGGCGCAGCGTCTCGCGGATGATGCGCAGTTGTTGGAAGTTCATGGTGGTTCCTCAGGCTGCCCGGGTGTCATCCTGGAAAACGCGGATACGGCGAGGCCGTAACGAGACCTGGTCGCCCTCGCCAAGACCCAGCGGGTAGAAGGTGTCACGGGCGATGGTGACCTCGATCCGCTCACCGTCCAGGCGGCTCAATTCGATCTGCGCGCTGGGCCCGACCGAGACGACGCGGACGATTGTCGCCGGCAGACCGTCGCCGGTCCGCCAGCCCGGTACGAGGTCGAACTCGTGCGGCCGCACGAAGGCCACTGCCTTGCCATCGCCACTGACGTCGCCACTCGCGCTGCCCAGCGCAAGCGCGTGTTCGCCAAGATGAAGCTGGCCGTCCTCGACCCGGCCATGAAACAGATTCACCGAGCCCAGGAAGGTGGCGACGAAAGGGGTCGCCGGATGGTCATACACCGCCTCGGGCGTGCCGATCTGCTCGACCTTGCCACGATCCATCAGCACCACGCGGTCGGCCACTTCCAGCGCCTCTTCCTGGTCGTGCGTCACGAAGATCGAGGTGATGTGCAGTTCATCGTGCAGATTGCGTAGCCAGCGGCGCAGTTCCTTGCGCACCTTGGCATCGAGCGCGCCGAAGGGCTCGTCGAGCAGCAGCACGCGTGGCTCGACCGCCAGCGCCCGGGCCAGAGCGATGCGCTGGCGCTGGCCACCGGACAGTTGCGAGGGGAAGCGGTCGGCCAGCCAGTCAAGCTGCACGAGGTTGAGCAGTGCATGCACCTTCTCCCGGATCCTGGCTTCCGGAGGGCGTTGCCGGCGCGGTTTCATGCGCATGCCGAAGGCGACATTGTCGAACACGGTCATGTGACGGAACAGTGCGTAATGCTGGAAGACGAAGCCGACCTGGCGCTCTCGGACATGCGTGCCGGAGGCATCCTCGTCGTCGAGCAGGACCTGGCCGGAATCGGCCTGTTCCAGCCCGGCGATGATGCGCAGCAAGGTGGTCTTGCCGCAGCCGGACGGGCCGAGCAGTGCGACCAGTTCGCCAGTCGGAAAGTCGAGGGAAACGTTGTCCAGCGCCGTGAAGCTGCCGAACTGCTTGCGGATGTTTCTGACATGAATGCTCATGATGCGGTGTCCTGTGAATCCCGATACGCCAACGAAGCGCGATGTTCAACCCAGCTCTTGATGACCAGCGTGACTAGCGCCAGCAGCGCCAGCAGCGAGGCCACGGCGAAGGCGGCAGAGAACTGGTATTCGTTGTAGAGAATCTCGACGTGCAGCGGCAGTGTGTTGGTCTGGCCTCGGATATGGCCGGAAACGACGCTGACCGCACCGAACTCGCCCATCGCCCGGGCGTTGGTCAGGATCACGCCGTACATCAGGCCCCACTTGATGTTCGGCAAGGTGACATGCCAGAAGACCTGCCAGCCGTGGGCGCCAAGGACCACGGCCGCCTCTTCCTCCTCCTTGCCCTGCGCGAGCATCAACGGAATCAGTTCGCGGGCGACAAAGGGAAAGGTGACGAAAACGGTGGCCAGCACGATCCCCGGCACGGCGAAGATGATCCGGATGTCGTTATCGGACAGCCACGAGCCAAACCAGCCCTGCGCCCCGAAGACCAGCACGAAGACCAGACCGGCGACGACTGGCGAGACCGAGAACGGCAGGTCAATCAGCGTGATCAGTATCTGCTTGCCGGGGAACTCGAACTTGGCGATGGCCCAGGCCGCCGCCACCCCAAAGACGAGGTTGAGCGGTACCGAGATCGCCGCTGCCAGCAGCGTCAGCCTGATCGCCGACAAGGCGTCCGGATCGACCAGTGCCGTCACGTAGGTTTCCCAGCCCTTGCGGAAGGCTTCCACGAATACCGCAAGCAGCGGCATCAGCAGAAAGAGGGTGAAGAAACCCAGGGCGATGGCCAGGATGGTCCATTTGACCAGCAGTGTTTCCCGTGTCGCCTGCTTCGATTCGAAGCGGGCGGCGTGATCGCTGCCGAGGTGAAGTGTCGCTGCGCCGGCCATTACCGATCCCTCCCGGTGCGTTTGGCGGTCCACGCCTGCAGGCCGTTGATGATCAGCAGCAGCGTGAACGAGAACAGCAGCATCACCGAGGCGATCGCCGTCGCCCCGCGATAGTCGTACTGCTCGAGTTTGGTGATGATCATCAGCGGCGTGATTTCCGAAACATATGGCAGGTTGCCGGCGATGAAGATGACCGATCCGTACTCGCCGACCGCCCGGGCGAAGGCCAGCGCGAAGCCGGTCATCAGGGCCGGCAGCAGGATCGGCAGGATGACGTGACGCAAGGTCTGCCAGCGTTGCGCACCCAGGCAGGTCGCGGCTTCTTCCAGTTCGGTATCTAGATCCTCGAGAATCGGCTGCACGGTGCGTACGACAAACGGCAGGCCGATGAAGACCAGCGCCACCAGCACGCCGAGCGGCGTGAACGCGACCTTGATGCCGAGCGGCTCCAGGTACTGCCCGAGCCAGCCGTTCTTGGCGTACAGCGCGGTCAGCGCAATCCCGGCCACCGCTGTCGGCAGGGCGAACGGCAGATCGACCAGCGCGTCGACGATTTTCTTGCCCGGAAAGCTGTAGCGCACCAAGGCCCAGGCCAGCATCAGGCCGAACACCGCGTTGATCGCCGCCGCCAGCAGCGAGGCGCCAAACGACAGCTTGTAGGTGGCGACCACCTGCGGGGCGGTGACCACATCGATGAACTCACCCCAGGTCAGCTCTGTCGTCTTCAGGAAGACCGCAGCAAGCGGAATCAGGATCAGCAGCGACATGTAGCCCAGGGTATAACCGAGCGTCAGATTGAAGCCCGGAAGTACGCGGAAGGTTCTTGCCGCAGCCATTACTTTCTCGCGACGATCTGGTCATACAAGGCGCCGTCGGCGAAATGCGCCTTCTGCACCGCGGCCCAGCCACCGAGCTTCTGTTCGACGGTGAAGGTACGAATGTTGGGGTACTTGGCCGCATGCTTCTTCAACACCGCCGGGTCACGCGGACGGAAATCATGCTTGGCGATGATTTCCTGGCCGGCCGGGGTATACAGGAAGTCGAGGTAAGCCTTGGCCACCTTCTGGGTGCCGCGCTTGGCAGCAACCTTCTGGACCACAGCCACCGGCGCGGCGGCTTCGATTGAGAGCGAGGGATAGACGATGTCGAACTTGCTGCTACCCAATTCCTGGGCGATCAGGATGGCTTCGTTCTCGAAGGTGACCAGGACATCACCGACATCGCGCTGGGTGAAGGTCGTCGTTGCGCCACGACCGCCGCCGTCGAGCACCGGCACGTTGGCGAACAGCTTGCTCACAAAATCCTTGGCACCGGCTTCGCTGCCGGTCTTGTCCAGGGCGTAGCCCCAGGCGGCCAGGTAGGTATAGCGACCGTTACCTGAGGTCTTCGGGTTCGGCACGATTACCTGGTAACCCGGCTTGATCAGGTCGTTCCAGTCCTTGATGTTTTTCGGGTTGCCCTTGCGCACCAGGAAAACGGTCGTCGTCGTGTAGGGCGTTGCGTCGTGCGGAAACTGCTTGCGCCAGTCGGCGGCCACCAGGCCACCGCGCTCGACCAGGATGTCGATGTCCGGCGACTGGTTCATCGTGATCACGTCGGCTTCCAGGCCGCCGATCACCGCCCCAGCCTGCTTGGAAGAACCCCCGTGCGACTGGTTGACCGTGACATCGGCGCCGCTCTGCTTCTTCCAGGCTGCACTGAAAGCCGGGTTGATCTCCTTGTACAACTCCCGGGAGACATCGTAGGAGACGTTGAGGAGGGTCGTTTGGGCAAAGGCGGCTCCGCCCGTCAGGAAAGCGAGAGCGGCGACCGAACGACACAGGAATTCTTTCAGGCTGGGGGTCATCAGTGACTCCGGATGTTTAAGTTAGTGGGCTCGAGTTTACGACTCATCGGCCAACACCCGAAAGAATAAAACCGGATTTTCATATACGAATAAAATATAAAGCCGGTTGTGAAAACCACTCGCAACCGGCTTCGGGGATTCAAACCGGTCCCGCCAGATTACTTCTTGCCGTAGACCTGATCAAAGGTACCGCCGTCAGAGAAATGCTTCTTCTGGGCAGCCTGCCAGCCACCGAGTTCGTCGATCCTGATCAAATTGACCTTCGGGAAACGGGCCACATCCTTGGCATCGGCCAGTTCCGGCTTGATCGGACGGTAATAGTTCTTCGCGGCAATCTTCTGACCTTCAGCTGAATACAGGTATTCCAGGTAAGCCGTCGCGACCTTGGTGGTGCCACGCTTGTCGGCAACCCCGTTGACCACGGTCACCGGCGGTTCGGCCAGGATGGAAACCGACGGAACGACGATTTCAAACTTGTCCGGACCGAGTTCGTTGATCGACAGGAAGGCTTCGTTTTCCCAGGCCAGCAGGACGTCGCCGATACCGCGCTGAACGAAGGTGTTGGTCGCGCCACGGGCAGCCGGGTCGAGTACCGGCACGTGCTGCAGCAAGGTCTTCACGTACTCGAGTGCCTTGGCTTCGCTGCCGTATTTCTTCAGCGCATAGCCCCAGGCGGCCAGGTAGTTCCAGCGGGCACCGCCGGAGGTCTTCGGGTTCGGCGTGATGACTTCGACGCCGGGCTTGACCAGGTCATCCCAGTCCTTGATGCCCTTCGGGTTCCCCCTCCTGACCAGGAAGACGATGGTCGAGGTATACGGCGAGCTGTTGTGCGGCAGACGCTTTTGCCAGTCCGAAGCGAGCAGCTTGTTCTTGCTTTCCTGGGCGATGGCGTCGATGTCGTAGGCCAGCGCCAGCGTCACCACGTCGGCTTCGAGACCGTCGATGACGGCCCGCGCCTGCTTGCCGGAACCGCCATGCGACTGCTTGATGCTCACGTCGTCGCCGGTCTTCCCCTTCCAGTACCTGGCAAACGCGCTGTTGTACTCCTGATACAGTTCGCGCGTCGGATCGTAGGAGACGTTCAGGATCGATACGCTGGCGGCGGCGGCACTGCCCGCAACCAGCGCGCTTGCCAGCAAGCCGGCAACAAGACGTTTCAGTTTCATGATGACTCCGTTCAATGTAGGTGTGAAGCGAAGTCTAGAAAGGAGGCGCTCGACGACCAACGAATCTTTGCTTATTAGCTTATGCAGAGATACCAGTTCCCGGCGACGGCCTGGTGCACTTCGACGGCTACCACTTCCGCCCGCAGGAACGCGACACCGTCGACCGGGCTGCGCGCAACCTGGGCTGGATCCGCGCCTTGCTCGCCGGTTGCGATGGCCGGCTGTGGATCGGAACCGAATCCGACGGGCTGGCGGTCTATGACCTGGCAAGCAAAAAGCGTGACCGCCTGCAATGACGAGCGTCAGGACAGCGGCCTCGTGATGCCGACCATTCGCGCCCTGGCCGGAGACGCTGTCGGCGGCATCTGGGTGGACAGCAAGCGGGCCCGGGCCAGGTCGCCAGCCCGCGCTGACTACGCCATGCGGTAAACCCGTCCGCCAATGCTTTCAAAGGCCGTGAAATCCTGCACAATGGCGGCCTTTCTCCCCGGCCGCAGCGGTTTTGCGGCGGAAAGCTCTGACATGTCGCACCGCCGTGCGGTTGCCCTGATGGTACTGGTCACTTTGCTCTGGAGCATCGCCGGGGTGGTTTCGCGCCACCTAGATGCCGCCGCAAGCTTCGAGGTCACTTTCTGGCGCAGCCTGTTCAATGCGCTGGCCCTGAGTATCGCCCTGACCCTTATGCGTGGCTCCGGGCTTTGGCGTAGCCTGCTGCGGGCACCGTGGCCGGTGTGGTTCTCGGGTGTGTGCTGGTCGGTGATGTTCACCGCCTTCATGCTGGCGATCACACTGACTACGGTTGCCAACGTCCTGGTGACGATGGCCGTCGGCCCCTTGATGACGGCCTTGTTCACCCGGGTTTTCCTGCATCACCGGCTGCCGGCCAGGACCTGGCTGGCAATCGCGGTGGCCGGCGTCGGCATCGCCTGGATGTTCTGGCAGGAGGCGCGGACCGGCCTTTCGCTGACCGGAACCCTGGTCGCTCTGGCGGTGCCGCTGGCCGCGGCGCTCAACTTCACAACCCTGCAGCATGTCGGTCGTCGTCAGATCGATCAGGAAAAGACGCTTCGCTACGACATGTTGCCGGCGGTGCTGATCGGTGCCGTGCTGTCAGCCGCCTTTACCTTGCCGATGGCCTATCCCCTGCAGGCCTCTAGCCACGACCTCGGTCTGCTGGCCCTGCTCGGCGTCGTTCAACTGGCGATTCCCTGTCTGCTGGTCGTACGCCTGTCACGCGAGCTGCCGGCACCCGAAATTGCCCTGCTCGGTCTGCTCGAAGTGGTATTCGGCGTTACCTGGGCGTGGCTTGGCGCCGGCGAACAGCCAGGAGCCAGCACGCTGATCGGTGGCGTCCTTGTCCTTGGCGCACTGGTGGCCAACGAAGCAATGGCTCTGCTCGGTCCAGGCGGCAAGGTGCAGCCGGGAGCGCGGCGGTGAAAGTGGAATCGTGCGACGGGAAGCCCCTGGCCCGATGACGCAGGCACAGCGTCAGGGTGATTTCCTTCCCTGAGCGGACGCGCCAGCGACTTCGAACCGTCCCCCCGATCACGCCGCCATGTAGCGGCCGGGCCGGTGGTTGATCGCCAGCGTCAGGTTCAAGGCGGCGGCACCGACCAGCGAGACCAGGATGCGGTCGGGCGGCAAGACGGTCAGCGACGCGCCGATGATGAGGACGTCGATGGCGAGCTGGACGTAACCGGCACGCCAGCCGAAACGTTCCTGCAGCCAGTGCACGAGGATGTTCAGTCCGCCAAGACTGGCCTGGTGGCGGAACAGGATGATCATCGCGAGACCGGCGAGCAGCCCGCCCATGATCGCCGCGTAGAGCGGATCGAGCTGACCGAAGCCGACGAAACGAGGCAGCAGGTCGGTGACGATCGACAGCAGCGCGATGGCGCACAGCGTCTTGAGCGCGAAGGCGCGACCGACCTTGAACCAGGCGAGCGCCATGAAGGGAACGTTGATGGCAAAAAACAGCTTGCCGAGACTGACGCCGCTGGCATAGTGCGCGAGAAAAGCGAGGCCGACCGTGCCACCGGTAATCAGCCCGGCCTGCTTGAGCAGGCCGAGACCGAGCGAACCGACCAGCGCCGCCGCGACCAGCGCCTGGGCGTCTTCGAACAGGCTGTGGCGAAGGGAAGCGTTCATGCGCGGCCGCCTGCTGCCTCTCGGTTACTCAACGGGCGGCGCCGGTCGACAGATCAAGCTGAATGCCGGCACCATCGTCGGCCGGATAGTGCGTCGAATACCCGTGCTTGCGCTGCAAGCCGAGTGCCGCCCAGGTTTCGTTGAACTCGCTGCGGTAATTGAAGTGCAGCCTGACACCCGCGCCACCGTCGCGGATGACGCGCGCAATGGCTTCGCCGTCGGGATGCCTGAACTGCTTGCCGTTGGTCGACACCAGCCAGTTTTCGCATTGCACGGCCCGGACCAGGTCGACGCTGGTGTTGCCGCGGCTGCCGTGATGCGACATCTTGACAGCGTCGAGCCGCAGCCGTCCGGCCGAATTGCCCGGCACGCGGGCGAGCGCGTCGAGCATGACCGGCGCGAAGGCGTCGGCGGACAGCAGGGCGCGCCGGCCGGCGTACTCCGCCAGGAGGGCAATGCTTGTCCCGTTGGGTGCGGCGCGATCGGGCTTGAAGGGCCTGGCGGCAAGCTGGCCAACATCCGGGTCGCCTAGCAGATCGTCCTCTTCCGTCGGCTCCTCGACCTCGTCGAGCCGGGTGCGGTCGGCGAGGGTGGCTGCGCCGGCGACGATTCCCGCCTTGCGGCAGGCGGCGTCCCACGCCGGCCGTAGCCGATCGAGCTGGCCCTGAAAGGGAGAGAGCAGCGTCAGCTTCATGCCGCCCGGCAATTGCCGCAGGACTTGCAGCGGACCGGATTCTGGCACCACCAGGGCGCCACCCTGAACAGCGGCATTCCACTTGGCCGCCCCGTTGGCGACGATCAGCTCCGTCAGCGCCTCACCCTGCAATGGCCCGAGGATGTCCTCGGCCTCGGGCCGCGGTACGACACCGCCAGGCGTCAGGTGCACGTAGCCGTTGAACCAGATCTCGCCGAAAGTGACCCCGAGTTCCTGTTGCTGGCGCAACAGGTCGAGCGCACCACCGATGTGGTCCACGTCGACGTGCGTGATGACCAGCAATTCGAAATGTCGATCGCTTTCCCGAAGGGCGAGGATGCGTTCGCGGAGGCGTGGGTATACCGCACCGGTACCACAGTCGATCAGGAGGCGATGGCGACGCCGCAGGCGGCCGTATTCGATCCAGATCGCATCGCCGTACTCAGCCGGCAACAGGTCAATTCGGAACATTCCAAGGGTCCTCCAGGGTCGTTCAGAGACGCCAGCCGACGTCACCGTAGGCGGTCAGGCTGAGTACAAAGCCGTCACCACTCGCGAGTAGTCGGCGCTTGGTCTGCAGGAATACTTCGCCGAAGGTGCGTTGGCTACCGGCAGCCGATTTCAGTCCATCCAGCAGCTCACCAACGAAGGCCGCCGCACGCCGACCGCGGATGGTCGCCAGTGTGCCGATTACCAGCGCGGCCTGCTCCCGCTTGAAAGCCTCGACGAAGTTCAGGAAGGGCACATCGGTCAGCTGGGTGCTGCAGCCCAGCAGCAACACGACCGGCGTCGACGGCGCCGAGCCCGTCACGTAGGTGCTTTCGAGCTCAGGATAAGTCAGCAGAACACCGCCGATCTCCAGACCGCTGATGCCGGGATGTGCCGGGTCTTCCTGCGAATGCGGCAGGAGCAGCAGGAGCGACGGTGAGTCGGCGGCGACCGCGCTTTCCCATTCGTCCCAGTCCTTGACCGTCCGTGCGCTGGTCGCGACGCGGCGAACGGCGTCAACAATGCCGCCGGGATCGGTGAGATCCTGCGCCCGCACCTTGCTGCTGGCACCGACCAGCACCGACCTGAAGACATCGAGGTGGTTTGCGCCGGGCTGCGGCATGCTGATCGTATAGTCGGCGCCGGCGGGCGGGGTCAGGCTCGGTTATCTTTCGATGACGCAGCTGAAGCCCCAGAAACGCAGCGGACAGAGATACTGGCGGTCGTCACGATGCGCACAGCTGGCGTGACTGGCCTCTCCCAGCAGGGCAGCACGAGCGTTCGGGCACAGCTGTGCGGCCGCTTTCGGCAACGGCGCGCTGTAGAGGATTTCAACCGGCAGCCAGGCGCCAGAGCGTGCCTCGACGATCTGGATGCGTGCGCCCTCCGGCACCCTGCCCTGCAGTTCGGCCGGCATCGGCTTGAGGATGGCGCGCCCGTAACGCGCCAGATCGTCGAACAGTTTCAACAGCGCCGGGTCGTCAAGCGTACCGCGCGGGGCGGGGAACGTCGCCTCCGCCGAGAGCAGTGCCTTGACCTCACTGACCAGCCGGTCAATGCCCAGTGGCTCTCGGAAGCTGACCTCCGTGCCGACGACGGTCGTGAACCCCGCCTGGCCCGTGCGGTCATGGTTGATGACGATAGCGGCGTCAAAGGGCTGGCCATGCCAGGCGGGATCAAAACCTGGCGAAACGACGTTCTCGACCTCGAGTGCGAAACGGCGATCGGCCGGGCCAAGCGGTGAGGAGAAGACCAGCGTCTGGATCACCCGGTTGTCGTGCGTGATCAGGATGCGCGCCCGATACTCGTCCCGCACGCCATGGGTACGAAAACTGAAGCTGCAGGGGAGGCTGTCGCCGTGCGGCGGCAGAAAGAGGCTACCCTGCTGCGGCGTATGCAAGCGACCGCTGGCCGTCCGCACCAGGGGCACAAAGAACACGTCGAGCCAGTGTCCGTCGCTGGCCTGCGGCAGGCGTTCGCTCGGGAAGACGTCGGACGCGGCCTCCGTTTCCGCTCGCGGCAGTCCGATGTTGAGCGCGATCTGGTAGGCGCGGTCAGCGACAAGTCTATCCTCGACCCGGGTCGGCGCCGCGGCTCCGCTCACGTCGGCAAGGCTGAAATTGACGCGGCGCTGTTCAATGGCAGACGACTCCTGTGCGCCCCTCGGCTGCAATGTTGGCGTCGTTGCCAGGCCGCGCAGCCGTTCCCCTTCGCATCCGGCAGACGCGGCCACGCGGGCGCTGTTCGCCAGCCGTCGCGACGCGATCAGCAGCGGTGGCCCGACCGCTTCTGCCTGCTGCACTGCCTGACCCGCGCGCAGCAGCGCGACGTCGAGCGGCAGGCCTTGCGCGAGCTGCTCGATCAGCTCAGCCAACCACTCGCCCTGGTGGTCGAAATCGATGCGCACAATGCCGACACCACCCGTGAGTACTTCGCTGCGCATCGAGCCAACCAGCGGCATGATGCGCTCGGCGGCAACGCCGGCACCGCCAAGCAGCAGCACGCAGGCGGCGCGCAGGCGCCGGGGCTGCAGAAGCACGCGCGCAAGACCGCGGCGCAGATCATCCGGCAGCAGCAGCAGATCGCACTCCTCACCCGAGAGATCGAGATCAACCAGCCGAACCAGACCGGCCCGCTGCACCGCGCTCATTTGCTCGGCGAGATCCGCGGAGCGCGCGTCGCCGAACATGCCGACGCGTAGCGGCCACTGCCGGACAACCAGTCGATCGGGTTGGTCCACCCGCACGTACGCGGCACTCGCGAAGCCATCGTCGCTGCCGAGCAGGAGATGGATCAGCCACAGGACGTCCGGCACCGACTGGCGCAATTCCCTGGCGACAGCGGGATCAAGCTCGAAGTGCAACAGGCGCGTAGCGGGCAAGGCTGCGAGACAAACCTTCCGCTCGGCGCCGCGGTCGTCCCACCAGTGCGCCAGGCGCTCCCAGGCGGCCAGGAACTCCTCGGCTGCCCGAACACCGGCGCTCCTCCGGGCAATCGCGTCAACCAGTTGCGCCAGGTACTGCAGGCGCAGCACCACAGTATCCTGCCCCGCGCTGTGCATCGTTTGCGCGGCGTCGATGACCGCCTGTTCAGCCAGCGCATCCTTGCGCAGACCGAGCGCGGCGACGGCTGCGATGGCCCTGGCAAAGCTCTCATGCGGTAGCCTTGCACCCCAGGCCCCGAACAACGATCGGCTCATCTTCCTGCTCCTTTCCCAGACGCCGCTCGAGTTTGCGACGCACGCGGCTGTCGCTCCGCCCTCCTTCGTCGCGCCGCAGGCAAGGCGAGAGCACCCTCGCGCCTACCTGCGAGCCAGCAACCGCCGGACCGAAAACCGGTCCCAGGACAAGCTCTTTGCCCTTGTCCCGAAATCGCCCGCCTGGCAGCTGCGCGCGCCTGTGCCCGACATACCGAGTTCAGTCACTATACGGGATTTAGCCTGAAAACCGCAGCAGGGGCGTCCGATCGCGGTTGTCGCTCGGACACTCCGTGACAGCAGGTGAAAACCACGGACATCGCGCGGGATGGACCCGCTACAATCGCGCCACCGCCTTCGAAGCACTGAGGCAGCGACGGAGGCGACCCTGCCAGCGATCAGCGACGGCAAGGCGGCGCCTGCAGGCCGCCCCCTGGCGCGAGATCAGTCACGGCAGGAACAAGGTATCCTGGCCACTCAAGCCAGCGATCACCACCCCATTGAGAAAGGAAAGCGCATGTCTGCCCTGAGTACCGACGCCCTCGACCAACTTTTCGTCCACGCGCGGACGCACAACGGTTTCACGTCCGAGCCAGTCCCGGAGGCCACCCTGCGCCGCCTTTACGACCTGATGAAGTGGGGGCCGACCTCGATGAACTGTCAGCCGGCCAGGCTGGTTTTTGTCACCACGCCGGAAGGCAAGGCCAAGCTCGCGCCGGCGCTTTCCCCCGGCAACCTCGACAAGACGCTGGCCGCCCCGGCGACCGTGATCATCGCCACCGACAGCCGTTTCTACGAGCACCTGCCAACAATGTTCCCAGCTTATGACGCCAGGCCAATGTTCGAAGCCAACGCTGAACTCGCTGCCAGCACCGCCTTCCGCAACGGGACGCTGCAGGGTGCTTACCTGATCGTCGCCGCCCGCGCGCTCGGCCTCGACTGCGGCCCGATGTCCGGCTTTGACGCGGGCAAACTCAATGCCGCCTTCTTCCCGGACGGGCGCTGCCAGGCCAATTTCCTCTGCAACCTCGGCATCGGTGATCCCGCCAGTCTCCATCCACGGGGACAACGGTTGAGTTTCGAGGAGGCCTGCCAGATCGCCTGACCGATCAGGGTCGTCTGCCGCAGTGGGTGAACCAAGACGTTTCAACGCAAGGCCTCTGCCCCCGCCGCAAGAGGATTTTTTCATGCGCAGAAAACGGTTGTGGTGACCGAAAAGCAGCTCGTGTCCAACCTTGGTCAGCGGGCCTGCGGTCAGTTTGCAAAAATGGCCAGGCCGTCCGCCGACGACCGACCTGCTGCCGACCGAAAACCGGGCGCTGCCGGTTGATGCGGTTCGACAGCCATTCGCTACTCCGGATATACTGCCAACAAGGCCGCCTGACCGGTGCCGTTGACGCGGGCGGCAGGCCCACAGCCCAGTTGTGAGCAGGTTCAGACCACCACCTGACCACAGCAAGAGTCCGTTTCACCAGCCAGGAGCGACAGGTGGACAAGTTTTCCAGCAAACTGCGGATCGGCGAAAAGATTGGCATCGGTTTTGCGCTCGTCGGCCTGCTGTTCGTCGGCGTCATCTGGCACGATCACCGGACCCTACGGTCGGTGTTGGACGATTACCATCAACTCCAGGCCGTTTTCGAAGTCCGCAAGTCGCTGGCGCTTGAGATCGAAATCGAGATGGCCGCCGCACGCGACGCGGAAAAGAGCTTCCTCATCCACCGCCAGGAACGTTTCGCCAGCGAAGTCGATCAGCGGCTGCAGAACCTGCAACAGAAAGGTGACCGCGCTGGCGGCGGTTGATCAGCAGTCCCGACAGACGGCCGACGAGATCCAGAGACTGCTGACGATCTATGAGGAGAGCTTCCATGCCGTGGCCGACGCCTGGCGGAGCATGGGTCTCGACGAGAACTCAGGGATCCAGGGCGCCTTCCGCGAGAAGATTCATCGTCTGCACGAACTCTCCGCCCAGTACAACGTAGACCGCCTGTACACCGTTCTGCTGCAGATTCGCCGTAGCGAGAAGGACCTGGCCCTGCGACAGGATCCGGCCTACCGCGAGCGTGTTCGGACCATGATCCCCGAGTTTCGTCAACTGATCGAGAGATCCGAACTGCCGGACACGGCCAAGCAGAAGCTGCTGGCCGAGTTGACCATCTATGCAAAAACCTTCGAACCCTATGCCGAAAGCGCACTCAAGGCGAGCAGCGGCGGCGGCACGGGACCGTTCCGGGATGCGGCGCACCGCATGGAGGCAATTCTCGATGCCCACCGCGTCCCCAATCTGGAGACCAGCGTCCTCAAGCTGCGCCGCTGGGAGAAGGACTTCCTCCTCCGTGGCGGGGAGAACTATCCGTCGATGCTGGTGGAAACCGCCAGGACGATGCGCGCCCAGATCGCCGAATCTCCGCTACCGGTTGCCGACAAGGCACTGCTCATCAGCCTGCTGCGCGATTACCAGAGAAGTTTCCTGGTTCTGGTCTCACAACGCGCGAGCATCGTGACGCTGACCCGTGAGATGGACGCTGCCGCCGACCAGGTCGCGCCGCTGATCACGGCCAACGTCGATCAGGCGAATCAGATGATGGCCACCCGTGTCGGCGAAATCGCCGAGACCTCACAGGCAAGCGTCCGGCTGGGCCTGATCGTCACCGCCTGTGCCATTGCTCTCGGCATCCTCCTGGCAGTATTCATCACCGCGCGCATCGTTCGCCCGGTACGGCAGATGGCCGGGCTGCTCGACGATCTGGCCTACGGCACACCGACGGCGCGAGTGGCGACGGTTCCTGGTGGACGCAACGAAATCAACGCCATGGGAGAATCACTTAATACGTTGCTCGATCACCGGGCGACCTTCCTCGGCTGGTGGAAGGCATCGATGGCTGAACTGAGCGCCAGACGCGACCTTGACGGCGCCACGAGCGAAGCGGCACGCGACGAAGCCATCACCGAGCTGCGTGCGGCCAGCATCGCCAAGGTGCAGCAACTCAACGCCATTCGCGGCCGTCTGATGCTGCACGCCAGACGCATGGTCGACGTCTCGCAGCGCATTGGCTCTGCCGGTGGCATCCCGGCAGAAGACGCAAAAGCCCTTGAACACGCTGCTCAGGGCATGGAAACGCTGCTTGAAGTCCTCGCCGCTGAGGGCGCACAGCAGCCGGAGCAAGCGCAGGCCAGTACCACTGCCAACGTGCGGGCAGGCACTTGAGGGAACCCGGAAACTCCCCGGCGCCAGGAACGGCCTGAGTAGCGCTTCCCTGGCGGATGGGCGAACCCGCACCATTTGCAGAGAAGGCTTTCGTACGACACCGCGCCAGCCAATTCAGTCCGGATCAACCGGCAAGGCGCGCGTGCAGATCGCTCCACTGCCCCCCAAACCGACCTTCGATAGGCTGGAAGTTAGCCTTGTAAGCCATCTTCCGGCTGTCCCGAATCCAGTAACCCAGATACAGGTACGGCAGTCGATTGGCAACGCACTGGGCAATCTGCCAGACGATGTTGTAGGTACCGAAACTCGCTGCCGCCAGATCCGGATCGTAGAACGTGTACACCGAAGACAGGCCGTCATTGAGGACATCGACGATGCTGACCATGCGCAGAACGCCGTTGTCGGTGAATTCGACCAGACGGGTGTCCACGCGGCTTTGCAGCAGGAAGTGGGTGTACTGCTCGTGGCTATCCTGGTCCATGCCACCGCCCGAGTGCCTGGCTGACTGGTAGCGCAGGTAGAGCTGGTAGTGTTCGTCACGAAAGCAGAGTGGCAGTTCCTGCGCCTGCAAACCGGAGTGCATCCTGATGCTGCGGCGCTGGCTGCGCGTCGGCTCGAAGCGGTCGACCGGGACGCGTACCGGGATGCAGGCGTGGCACTCGTCGCACTTTGGCCGGTAGGTGAACACGCCGCTGCGTCGAAAACCGCTGCGTACGAGTTCGCCGTAGACCTCGGTCGTGATCAGATGGCTGGGCGTGGCGACCTGCGAGCGAGCGCGCTCCCCCGGCAGGTAGCTGCAGGCGTAGGGCGCCGTGGCATAGAACTGCAGCAGCGAGAATGGCAGGTCAGAGTCGTTCAGTCGCGACATTGCCCCAGGTCCAGGGTTGACTGGCGCCGTCGGTCGGCCATCTGCCTGGCTGCCAGGCCTCGGTCACCAAAGCGCGCAAGCGGGCCATGAATACGGCGCGCGGGATCTCGCGCGCGCCGAGCGAAGCCAGATGCGGGGTATTCATCTGACAATCTATCATGCCGAATCCCTCTTCTTCAAGGAAACGGGCAAGATGAGCGGCGGCGACCTTTGACGCATCGGACGCCTTCGAGAACATCGACTCACCGTAGAACATGCGGCCAATGGCCAGGCCGTAGAGGCCACCGACGAGCCGTCCTTCCGTCCAGCTCTCCACCGAATGCGCAATCCCGAGCTGGAAAAGTTTCCAGTAGGCTCGTTGCATTTCCCGCGTGATCCAGGTGCCATCCTGACCGGCACGCGGCACCTCCGCGCAGGCCCGCATGACGGCCGGGAAGTCGCTGTCCAGCCTCACCTCGAAGCGGCCCGAGCGCAGGCTGCGACGCAGGGAGCGGGAGATTCGGAACTCGCACGGAAAGAGGACCATGCGTGGATCCGGACTCCACCAGAGAATCGGCTCGCCGCTGGCGTACCAGGGGAAAATGCCACGCTGGTAGGCGTCGATCAGGCGCTGCGCCGAGAGATCACCGCCGGCACAGAGCAAACCGTTCGGCTCCCGCAGCGCCAACTCAAGCGGTGGGAAGGGCGCCCCGCTGTCGAGCCATGGAATCATCGATGGAACTGGATCGCTTGTCCATTCGCCGGGAAGGCTCGGGTCGGCGTCTTGAAAGCAACGACGTGGTCGACGTCAAGCCGGATGCCGATTCTTTCGCCAATCGCGTGATTGTGATGGGACGGCACCAGCGAGAGCACTTCGACGCCACTCCCCAGGCGCAAGGTATACAGAATCTCGGCGCCACGAAACGCTTTGTGCCGGACCTCGGCGAGCAGGTCGCTGCGATCGTCGTGGATGATGTCGTCCGGTCGCAACAGCACTTCGACGCCGCAGTCCTTGCCGCAACCCTCGCAGCCCTGGCTGCATTCGAGCGGCAGGCGCGAGGCAAGGACACCCAGCTCGACCTCGACACTTCTGTCGTCGATCACCAGGCCAGGCAGGAAAACGCCCTGGCCAACGAAGTCGGCGACAAATCGGTTTGCGGGCTGGTGGTAGACCCGGTATGGGCTGTCCCACTGCTGGATGGTCCCCGCGGCCATGACGCCGACCTCGTCGGCCATGGCAAAGGCTTCGTGCTGATCGTGGGTGACGAGCACGGCAGTGATGCCCTGGCTCTTGAGAATATCGCGCACTTCCAGCGAAAGGCGCTCGCGCAGATCAACATCCAGATTGGAGAAGGGTTCGTCGAGCAGGATCAGTTGCGGGCGTGGCGCCAACGCTCGTGCCAGCGCGACCCGCTGCTGCTGACCGCCCGAGAGTTCATGCGGATACCGGTCGCCCTGACCACCGAGGCCGACCGTGGCCAGCAATTCACCCACGCGGCTCCGACGTTCGCTGGCAGCAAGACCCGCCAGGCCAAAACCGACGTTTGCGGCTACGGTCAGGTGCGGGAAAAGGGCGTAGTCCTGAAACACCATACCGATTTGCCGCTGTTCCGGTGGCAGACGGCGGCCAGCAGTGCTGACGGTGCGTCCCTGCACGCGAATCTCGCCGGCAGCAATCTCCTCAAAACCGGCAATGCAGCGCAACAGCGTCGTCTTGCCGCAAGCGGAGGGTCCGAGCAGACAGGCTATGCTACCGGCCTCGACGCTAAAACTGACCCCATCGACGACGGTGTGCGATCCGTAGCGCTGGACGATTCCTGCGAGTTCAAGGTGGGCCATCAATGTCTGTTCATCAACTGGTAGCGGTCAAAGGCATCTGCCTGCAGCCCCGGGCAGCGACGACAAAGCAGCAGTACAGGAATACGACAGTTGTCAATTATAATTCTCATTTACCCGTCAGAACATGATCAGCTCGCGCGTCAATCCCCTGCTCGTTGTTTCCGCCGCCGTCGCTGCCATGGTCGGCCTGCCGGTGGCGAGCGTGCTCACCCACATCTTCAGCGGCGGCACCGGGACAACCTGGTCACATCTGGCGTCGACGGTGTTGCCGGACTACGTCGCAAATACGCTGGTATTGTGCGTCGCGGTCGGCCTCGGCGTGATCGTCATCGGGGTGGCCACGGCGTGGCTGACAGCCATGCATGATTTCCCGGGACGGGCTCTCTTCGAGTGGGCACTGGTGTTGCCGATGGCCATGCCGGCCTATGTTCTGGCGTATGTGTACACCGATTTCCTGCAGTTTGTCGGCCCCCTGCAGAGCTTCCTGCGCGAGTCTTTCGGCTGGAGCAAGGCGGACTACTGGTTCCCCGAGGTTCGCAGCCTCGGCGGCGCGGTGACCATGTTTGTCTTCGTGCTCTACCCTTATGTCTATCTGTTGACCCGTACGGCCTTCATCGAACGCGCCGGCGGCATGCTTGAGGCCTCGCGCACGCTTGGTCTGGGACCCTGGCAGAGCTTTTTCCGCGTCTCGCTGCCGCTGGCCAGGCCGGCCGTGACGGCCGGCGCGACCCTGGCCCTGATGGAGACCCTTGCTGACTATGGAACGGTGTCCTATTTTGGCGTCCAGACCTTCACCACCGGCATCTATCGCGCCTGGTTTTCGCTCGGCGATCGCATCGCGGCGGCACAACTGGCGGCGGCGCTGCTCGCCTTTGTCATCCTCGTGCTGCTGATCGAATGGCGCTCGCGTGGTCGTGCTCGCTTTCACAATACCACCGGACGCCACCGCCAGCCTGGCGGCCGTCGATTGCCGGGCTGGCGCGGCTGGCTGGCCACAGCGGCCTGCGCCCTGCCGCTGAGCATTGGCTTTCTGCTGCCGGCGTACCTTCTGTTGCGGCTGGCGCTGACCGACAGCGATACGCCATTCGGCCCACAGCTTGCCACCCTGGCGCGCAACAGCCTGCTGCTCGCCGCTCTGACAGCGGTCATCGCGGTGAGCCTGGCCGTGCTGCTGGCCTACGGAGCGCGCCTGTCCAAAGGACTGCTGGCGCCGGCCCTCAATCGCCTGGTCGGCCTGGGCTACGCTGTGCCCGGGTCGGTGATCGCTGTCGGCGTGCTGATTCCGGTTACGCGTCTTGATCACTGGCTGGCCCAGCAGTGGCAGCAGTGGTTCGGCGATAACCCCGGACTGCTGATCACCGGCGGCATCGCCGCCCTGGTCTATGCCTATCTCGTCCGTTTCCTGGCGGTTGCCTTGCAGTCGGTCGGCACCAGCCTGGCCAAGATCACGCCCAGCATGGACGACGCGGCGCGCAGTCTGGGTCTCGGCCAGGGCGCAACCTTGCGCCGGGTGCATCTGCCGATCCTGCGCGGCAGCCTGTTCACGGCCTGCCTGCTGGTGTTCGTCGACGTGATGAAGGAGTTGCCGGCAACGCTGGTGATGCGTCCTTTCGATTTCGATACGCTGGCGACGCAGGCCTACACGCTGGCGTCCGACGAGCGACTCACTGAAGCGGCAAGCGTCTCCCTGGCCATTGTGGCGGTCGGCCTGCTGCCGCTGATCGTCCTCTCGCGCGGGATCTCGCGCCGTCGCCGCTAAACCCGCCGGACTGCGGGAAAACGCGCCGGTTGCCCGGCCCGCCGGCGATCAGCGGTACGCCGCGCGATCGAAAATGACCTGTGCCTTGGCGCGATACATGGCCAGTGATCCCACTGGCAGGGTGTCCGCCTTGAACTTGCCCAGGGCCTGCAACGCTGGGTTGTCAACCTTGATGCCGGGCACCACTGGCCATTCGTTGTTTCCGTCGGCAAAATATCGTTGCGCCTCGTCGCTGGCCAGGTACTCGAGGAACTTGATAGCCGCCTCCTTGTGCGGCGCGTTCTTCAGGACGCCCCCTCCGGAGACGTTGATATGCGTTCCGCTGCCTTTCTGGTCAGGCCAGATCACGCCGATCTTGTCCATTGTCTTGCGGTCGTCGGCCTTGTCCGAACGCATCAGGCGCGCCAGGTAATAGGTATTGGAGACTGCCACCGCACACTCGCCAGCAGCTACGGCCCGGATCTGGTCGGTATCGCCCCCCTTTGGTGGGCGGGCAAAGTTGGCCACTACGCCCTTTGCCCACTCCTCGGCTTTTGCCTCGCCCTGATGGGCAATGATCGAAGCCATCAGCGACAGGTTGTAGGGGTGCGAACCCGAGCGCGAGCAGATCTTGCCTTTCAGCCGAGGATTGGCGAGATCGCTGTAGTTCCTGAGCTCGTCGGGATTGGCCGCACCCTTGGCATAGATGATGACGCGTGCGCGGACCGAAAAGGAAAACCAGTCACTGGTCCGCAGATGTGCCGGGATACGCCCCTCGAGAACTGCCGACCTGACCGGCGCCAGGAGACCCATCTCGTGCGCGGCCGCCAGACGGGCGGCATCCACCGTCAGCAGGACATCGGCCGGGCTGTTGGCACCCTCGTTCCTGATCCGCTCGAGCAACTCGTCTTCCTTGCCTTCGATGCGCTTGATCGTGATTCCGGTCTGCCGGGTGAAGCCACTGTACAGGGCTTCATCCGTCTGATAGTGGCGAGCCGAATAGAGATTCAGCACCTTCTCCTCGGCCTGCGCGCCGGCCAGCGACACACCGGCCATAGCAAGGGTACACAGCAAACGGGACAGTCTAAAGTCCATGGCCAAGCCTCCGCTCATAGGTGAGATTCAGTGTCATCGCGGAGTATGATAACAAGCAGCGCCACCTTTGTAAATGCGAATCGTTCCTGATTGATACGAAAAAGAAGCGGCGCTGGGCGCCGCTTCTGTTTTCCGTTGAGGGGTGTTCTTCTTCAGCGCGCCAGCAATCGACGCGCACCGTTGTAGCGCTGCATCCAGTAGCTCTGGCGCATGTCTTCAACCCGGATTTCGGCGCCCGTGCGCGGCGCATGCAGGAAGCGGTTATCCCCCAGATAAATGCCGACATGAGAAAAAGCGCGGCGCATGGTATTGAAGAACACGAGGTCGCCGGCCTTGAGTTCGTGGCGGTCGATCACGGCACCGACCTCGCTCTGTTCTCTGGCGCTACGCGGCAGCAGCACGCCGATCGCTTCCTTGAAAACAATCTGGACAAAACCGCTACAGTCGAGGCCGGTATCCGGGTTGGTACCGCCGAAACGGTAGTTGATACCGATGAGTTCAAAGCCCTTGAGGATCAGATCCTGCGCGCTGCTGCTGTAGCGCTCCAGGAGCGAAGGCTCTTCAACCGTCTGCGGCTGCTCGCTGGCATGGGCTGAACCGAACCATGACATGGCAATCAGGGCGGCGCTAAAGAGGGGACAGAGGATGTGTTTTCTAAGCATAGGGCCGGAATTTATGTGAAAAATGTCACAGTGTAAACCCTCTCCAACAACGTTTGCTCAAGAAAGCAGTTCAATGAACCATCGCAAGCCACTCACTTAACAACAAAACATGGCTGCGATCCCGACCCGGCCTGATGGTGCACTGCACATGGGATTGCCCATTGGAAAGCGGTATAGTCTGCCGCCCTGGCTTCTTTCCGTTCACGACCCCGCTTCGACAGACCATGGACGGTCTTTGCTGACGCTCAAACGTGCCGGGCTTTGTGTTTATAATCGGCGCTCGTTGATGACGCGGACACTGACAACCGCAGTCGTTGTGCCAATCCGATCCACTGCATGGAGTGTAAATGAGTCCCTTCAAGGCTTATCTGATCGAGGAAAAGGAAGGTCTGACGCGCGCCGGCTTCGTTACCATGGAGGAGTCTCAACTGGACCCGGGCGAGGTGACCATCGAGGTCGCCTACTCCAGCGTGAATTTCAAGGATGCACTGGCTGCCACCGGTGCCGGCCGAATCATCCGCCGGTACCCCTGTATCGGTGGCATCGACCTCTCGGGAACAGTGGTCAGCAGCAGCGACCCGCGCTTTCAGGCGGGCGAGGGAGTCATTGCGACAAGCTTCGATATCGGTGTCGCCCACCATGGCGGCTACGCCAAGTACGCCAGGGTGCCCGCCCAATGGGTGGTTCCCTTGCCGAAGGGACTGTCACTGCATGCGGCCATGGCCCTCGGTACGGCCGGGTTTACGGCAGCGCTGGGTATCGTACGGATGGAAGAAAACGGTCTCAAGCCGAGCAAGGGGCCACTCATCGTCACCGGCGCGACCGGCGGTGTCGGTAGTCTGGCGGTGGACATGCTGGCTGCGCGGGGCTATCAGGTCACCGCACTGACCGGCAAGGAAGCCGAAGTCGACTATCTGAAGGGGCTTGGCGCGGCGGACGTCATGTTCCGGTCGGCGCTCGATCTGACGCGCATCAGGCCGCTCGACAAGGCGCTCTGGGCGGGGGCGGTCGATAACCTTGGCGGCGACGTCCTGTCCTGGATCGTCAGCACCATGAAACAGGGCGGAACGATCGCCAGCATCGGGCTGGCCGCCAGCCCCTCACTCAACACCACCGTCATGCCTTTCATCCTGCGCGGCGCCTGTCTTCTCGGCATTGATTCAGGTTACATCGGCGAGCCCTATCGCAGCGGCGTCTGGCAGCGTCTGGCGGACGATTTGCGACCACGCCATCTGTCCGCGTTGACGCGGACGATCGGTATTGATGATTTGCCCGGGGTTTTCGACGACTTCATCAAAGGCCGTATCCGCGGCCGCGTCGTCGTCGATATTGCTGGCGCCTGAACTGCGCCGGGGTTGATGATCGCGAGACTCGATGGACGACCCCAATCAACGGCCCCGTATCCTGATTGTCGATGTGTCGCGAATGGCGCGCGCGACCCTCATCAAGAGCATTCGTGATCAATACAGCTTCCGCGAGGAGGCTGACGGCGAAGCGGGTTGGCAGGCACTGGTTCTCGACCACTCGATCCGCCTGGTCATCTGCGCGCTGTCGCTGCCGATGCTTGATGGCAACGGTCTGCTGGCCAGGGTGCGCGCGTCGAAGCTGACCCGCCTGCGGCAGATACCCGTGCTGATGATTGCCGGCGACAACGAGCAGACCGGTGAGCAGGCCAAAGCCCTGGGCGCTTCCGACGTCATCGGCAGGGAAATCGACAGCAGCCAACTGCTGGCACGAATCGCCTCACTCCTTCAGCCGGCCAGTAGTGGGCAGAACGAGGTCAAGGATGCGACCGGAGGCGATGCTCAGCATCCGGCAACCGGGCTACCAACACGCCAGTACATCGAAGTGCAGGCAGCACAGGCGCTGGCGCAAGCGCTTCGGCTCGACGCTCCGGCAAGCATCCTGGTCATGGGCTTCGACAGGTTTGACGCCCTCCGCAAGGAGCACGGCGATGTGGTTGCCGGGCAGTTGCAGAAGAAGTTCGCCAGCATTCTGGCGCAGAAGGTGCGCAAGGAAGACAGCCTCGGCCACTATTCCGACAGCGAACTGGTGGTGGTTTCCCCAGGTACCCCCTACCCTGCCTGCGAGGCCTTTGCAGGGCGCCTGCGGGAAGCGTTTGCCGTCGCCAATATCGCGATACACGGGCAACGACTTGCCCTCTCGGTGAGTATCGGCGTTGCGAATACGCCTGTGGATCAGGTCAGTTCGGCCACGTCACTGCTCAGTCTGGCTGGTGCACGTCTGAAGACCGCCCAGAAAGCCGGCGGCAACCGCGTCCTGGCTTGCGTGGACAAGACGTCGACCGAGCCCCCCGTGCCCAGATTGGGGCATGCGATCGACCTGATCAGAACCGGTCATGCCCATGCGGTAATCCCGCATCTCGTCAGTCTTTGCAAAGAGATGTTACCCTTTCTCGAACTGCTGGAAAGGGAGTTCAAGTTGGGTCTGCCCTTGGCAGATATTCGAAAACGGGTGCTTGACCGGGAGCAGGAAGTCCAAGACACTCGGCACGCCTAGTTTTCACTAGTGCAGGTGATTCAATTTTTGGAGAGGGAGTCTTATGACGACAGTTCAAGAGTTTCACAAGAAATCAATCGAAAATCCGGACGCCTTCTGGGGTGAAGAAGCCAAACTGATCGACTGGCACAAGCCGTTCACCCAGGTACTCGATTTCTCTCACCCGCCATTTGCCAAATGGTTCGTCGGCGGCGAAACCAACATCTGCTACAACGCGGTCGACCGTCACGCCGCCAAACGCCCGAATGACCGTGCGCTGGTGTTCATCTCGACGGAGACCGACCAGGAAGTGGTTTATTCGTTCGCCGAACTCAAGCAGGAAGTCATGCGCATGGCGGCGATCATGCAGAGCCTTGGCGTCGGCAAGGGTGACCGCGTCCTGATCTACATGCCGATGGTCGCCGAGGCGATGTTCGCCATGCTCGCCTGCACCCGAATCGGCGCCATTCACTCGGTCGTCTTCGGTGGCTTTGCTTCCGGTTCGCTCGCCACGCGCATCGACGACGCGACACCGAAACTCGTCGTCTCGTCGGATGCGGGCATGCGCGCCGGCAAGGCGGTGCCCTACAAGGGTCTGCTCGACGAAGCCATTTCCCTGGCCGCACACAAGCCGGGCAAAGTGCTGATGATCGACCGTGGTCTCGACAAGGGTTTCAACAAGGTCGCGGGTCGTGACGTCGACTACGCGACGCTGCGCACGCAGTTCATGGACGCCGACGTGCCGGTCACCTGGCTGGAGTCCTCCGAGCCGTCCTACATCCTGTACACCTCAGGCACCACCGGCAAACCCAAGGGTGTGCAGCGCGATACCGGCGGCTATGCCGTCGCACTGGCTTCATCGATCAAACACATCTACTGCGGCAAGGAAGGCGAGACCTATTTCGCGACTTCCGACATCGGCTGGGTCGTTGGCCACTCGTACATTGTCTACGGTCCGTTGATCGCCGGCATGTGCACCATCATGTACGAGGGAACACCGCTACGCCCGGACCCCGGCATCTGGTGGCAGATCGTCGAGAAATACAAGGTCAACGTGATGTTCTCGGCACCCACCGCCGCGCGTGTGCTCAAGAAGCACGACACCGCGTACATGCACAAGTACGATCTGTCGAGCCTAAAGCATCTGTTCCTGGCCGGCGAACCGCTCGATGAACCAACGCACAAGTGGATCATGGGCGAACTTGGCTTACCGGTGATCGACAACTACTGGCAGACCGAAACCGGCTGGCCAATCCTGTCGGCGATGCCGGGCGTCGAAAAAACCGAGATCCGCTTCGGCACGCCGAGCTTCCCGGTCTACGGTTACAACCTCAAGATCTTCCGCGAGGACGGCACGATCTGCGATCCGGATGAGAAGGGCATTGTCGCCATCGTGCCGCCACTACCACCCGGCTGCCTGAGCACGGTCTGGGGTGACGACGCACGTTTTGTGTCGACCTACTTCTCGCTGTTCCGCGAACCCCAGGTTTACTCGTCTTTCGACTGGGGTATCAAGGACAAGGACGGCTATCACTACATCCTTGGTCGCACCGACGACGTGATCAACGTTGCCGGCCACCGCCTGGGGACGCGCGAAATCGAGGAGGCCATCCAGGGCCATCCGGCGATTGCCGAAGTGGCCGTCGTAGGTGTCGCCGATCAGCTCAAGGGGCAGATGCCAATGGCTTTTGCCGTGGTCAAGAGTGCTGACAGCATCGCGACACCCGAGCTGGCGGCAGCGCTGGAGAAGGCCGTCATGAAGCAGGTGGACGACAGCCTTGGCGCGATCGCTCGGCCAAGCCGGGTGCACTTCCTGACCGTGCTGCCGAAGACCCGTTCCGGCAAGCTGCTGCGGCGCTCCATCCAGGCGCTCGCCGAAGGCCGCGACCCGGGCGATCTGACGACGATCGAAGACCCGACAGCTCTCGAACAGCTGCAACGCGCACTGGGTACCAAGACCTGATCAACGCTGGATAGCGACTGGTCGACTCGTCGGCCAGTCGCCAGCATTCGCCTGCCGCCTCAAAGGGCGGCAGGTTTTTTTTGCTCTTGAGACCTTCCCGGACTGCGCCACCAGCACGACGTCAGGGAGACGTCCCGGACCTCCGGCATGATGCCTGCGTCTTCGCGCGAGGAGAGCCCAGCCGTCCGCAACCTATCGAGCATGGGTTACACTGCGCCGATGTGTGGACGTTATGCCCTTGAAGCCCCTTGCTCGCAGCTGTCCCAGCGTTTTGGCCTCGATGAGTGCGTCGACTTCGCCGTTCGTTACAACATCGCACCCGGCACCGACATTCCGGTTGTTCGCCAGTCGCCAAACGGCCAACGCGTTCTTCACCTCCTGCATTGGGGCCTTCTGCCGCACTGGGCGAAGGACCCGGCCATTGCAGCCCGGCTGATCAACGCCCGCGGCGAGTCGGTGGCGGAAAAGCCATCCTTCCGCGACGCCTTCCGGCAGCGCCGCTGCCTGATTCCGGCCAGCGGCTTCTATGAATGGAAAAGCGCCAGGACAGCGCCGCAGGCACGGCTCAAACAGGCTTGCTACATCTCGCTGAAGTCCGGGGAAGCGATGGCCATCGGCGGGCTCTGGGAATCGTGGACCTCACCGGCCGGCAAGCTCATTCGCAGTTGCTGCCTCATCACCACCGCTGCCAACGAACTGTTGCGTCCCATCCATGAGCGCATGCCCCTGATCATCGCAGCCAGGGACTGGCAGGACTGGCTTGCCGCTCCCGCCGATCAGGTTGCCGGTTTGGTCCGGCCCAGCCCAGGTGACGAGCTGCAGGCCTGGACCGTCAGCCAGCGCGTCGGCAAGGCAACCGAGGACGGCCCCGATCTGATCGTGGCGCTACCTGGCGAAGCGCCCCCACTGGCTGTCCCCACCGCCCGGTCGACGCAGACGACGAGCGCAGCGCAGTAGCTGCGTCCGCCAGTGCCTGTCCTTTTTGTAGCATAATCGTCCGCAGATTCTGGAATCGAGGCATTCTTGATCAACTTTGTCGACCCCGACCGCTACCACTCGATGAAGGCAACCGGCAAGCTGCCGTCGCCGAAAGGCGTTGCCTTTTCGATCATCAAGCTCTTGCAACGGGATGATTTCCGGGTCTCTGATCTGGTGCAACTGGTTCAGTCCGACCCGGCCATCGCCGGGCGCCTGCTCAAGTTCGCCAATGCCGCTGCCTTTGGCCGCACGCGGCCGATCGTCTCACTGCAGCGCGCCATCGTTGCCCTTGGCGCCTTCCGGGTGCGTGATCTGGTGATTGGCCTCTCGGTGATGCACAGCCACACCGGCGGTCAATGCGCAACGTTTGATTACGGTGCGTTCTGGGGACACTCGCTGGCCACCGGCATTGCCTGCCAGGAACTCGCCCACTTCGCACAGATTTCGAGCGAGGAACTGTTCACCGTGGGTCTGCTGGCGCGGGTTGGTGAACTGGCCATGGCCTCGCTCTACCCGGACGAATACGCTGACGTGCTGCTAAGGGCGAAGGAAAAGCCGCACGACCTGGCGGCACTCGAGCGCGAATGCTTCAACATGGATCACCATCAGCTTGGCGCCACGATGCTCGCCGAGTGGGGCTTGCCAGACATGCTGATTCAGGCAGCGTACCATCATGAACAGCCGGATGTCGCCGGCTTTCGGGACGGCTCGCGAGTACAGACCCTGACCCACTCGCTGAATTTCGCCCGCTCGCTGGCCGAGGTCTGCATGGCCGATGAAGAAGCACGCTGGAGCCTCCTTCCCGGTCTCCTGACACGAGCAGCCCGGCTCGGCATCAGCGGTGATGCACTCAACGACATGGTCGATCGAATGGTCCGGCGCTGGCGAGAATGGGGCGCCATGCTGCAGGTTCGCACGCAGGAGATGCCCCCTTTTGCCGAGATTCTGGCCGCCAGTCCGCCCACCCGGCGCGTCAGCAGCACCGGCCCCGAACAGCACGGCCAGGCCACGTCGCCGCGCCTGCATGTCCAACTGGTCGGCATCCCGGCGCCGGAATTGTCGACGCTGGTGCAGCAGATCGAAAGTCTCGGTCATCTGCCGGTCCTGGTGGACAGCAGCGCTGACGGCCTCAGGCAGGCGATGCGCCAGCCGGCCCAGATCGTGATTGCCGACATGGCCATGCCAGGGCTCACGCCGGCAGTTTTCTGCCGTGCTCTTCGCCAGACACCCGCGGGCAAGGAGAGCTACGCGCTTCTGCTGGCTTCTCCCGGCGGCGAAGCCCACATTCTCGAAGCCATCGATGCCGGCGCCGACGACGTCCTGGTCAAGCCGCTGGACATCCAGACCCTGCGCGTCCGCCTCAATACCGCGACCCGCATGCTGCTCCTGCGGGAAGAAATCCAGCGCGAACGCCGCGGCATCATGCGTTCGACGGACGAGTTTGCCGTCGCCCACAAGCGTCTGCTCCGGGAAGCCCTGACCGACCCACTGACACAACTCCCCAATCGCCGCCACGGGCTCGATTTCCTGGCCTCGGAATGGACCTTTGCCCAGTCCAACGGCTTACCGATGGCCTGCCTGCTGATGGATATCGACCACTTCAAGCGGATCAACGACAGCTACGGCCATGCAGCCGGCGATGCCGTACTGCGCCAGCTCGCCGACCTCCTCAAGCGTGCGTCACGCGTCGAGGACCTGGTCTTTCGCTATGGCGGCGAAGAATTTGCCGCCGTTCTGCCCAATGCCAGCGCTCGCGCCGCCGTCCAGATCGCCGACCGCATCCGCACGTTGGTCGAACGCTACGCCTTCCTCTGGGACCGGCAGTCGATCCCGGTCACCCTCAGCATCGGCGTGGCCAACCTGAGCAGCGCTGAGAAGGACAGCCAGGCGCTAATCGAAGCGGCGGATGCGGCGCTCTATCAGGCAAAGAGAAGTGGTCGCAACCGCGTCGTGGTCGCCGCCTGACACGAACAGCTGGCTTGCCACCCCGCTGCAAGCGGCCGCTGCCACCCGCCCGCGGCCACGCCAAAGCGCACTCCGTCAGCGAAACAGCGCGGCCGCGTGATGGCGCAGGTGATCGTCGATGAAACTGGCAATGAAGTAGTAGCTGTGATCGTAACCCGGATGCAGGCGTAGTCGCAGAGGATGGCCAACCGCGGCGCAGGCCTGTCGCAGCAGTTCGGGCTGCAACTGCTCGGCAAGAAAGCCATCGGCTTCACCCTGGTCAACCAGCAAGGGCAGGCGTTCTTCCGCCCCGGCAATCAATTCGCAAGCGTCCCATGCTTGCCATGCCGCACGGTCTTCCCCCAGATAGTGCGAGAAGGCTTTCTGCCCCCAGGGGCTGCCGAGCGGGTGGCTGATCGGTGCCAGAGCCGACAGCGAACGATAACGACCAGGATTGCGCAGCGCACAGACCAAAGCGCCGTGGCCGCCCATCGAGTGGCCACAGATACCGCGGCGTGTGTCTACCGGCAGACCCGCCTCGAGCAGTTCCGGCAGCTCGTGGACCACGTAGTCGTGCATCCGGTAATGCTCAACCCAGGGTGGCTGCGTCGCGTTCACGTAAAAACCGGCACCATGACCGAAATCCCAGGCGCCTGCCGGGTCACCCGGTACGCCGGCGCCGCGCGGACTGGTATCCGGCGCGACGAGGGCAATCCCGAGTTCGGCGGCGACGCGCATCGCACCGGCCTTCTGCATGAAGTTCTCGTCGCTGCAGGTCAATCCCGAAAGCCAGTACAGCGCGGGCACGGTACCGCCTTCCACCTGCGGCGGCAGATACACGGCAAACACCATCGTGCAGCGCAGAGTTGACGAGTAATGGCGATAGCGCCGGTGCCAGCCGCCAAAGCAGCGATTGACGGCAATCTCTTCCAGCACTTGCGAACCTCCGGCAAAAGACATTCAGAACAGGATCACCGAACGGATGCTTTTCCCTTCGTGCATCAGCTCGAAAGCATGGTTGATGTCTTCCAGCCCCATGGTGTGCGTAATGAAGGTGTCGAGCGGAATCTCGCCGCGCTGCGCCCGTTCGACATAGCCCGGCAGTTCCGTACGACCGCGCACGCCGCCGAAGGCTGAACCACGCCAGACACGGCCGGTCACCAACTGGAACGGGCGCGTCGAGATCTCTTCGCCGGCACCGGCAACGCCAATGATCACCGACTCACCCCAGCCCTTGTGGCAGCACTCGAGCGCCGAACGCATCACCTTGACGTTGCCGATGCATTCGAACGAGTAATCGACTCCGCCGTCGGTCAGGTCGACGATCACTTCCTGGATTGGCCGGTCGAAATCTACCGGGTTGATGCAGTCGGTGGCGCCGAGCTGCCGGGCAATGGCAAACTTGGCCGGATTGACATCGATCGCGATGATACGTGCCGCCTTCGCCATCACCGCTCCGATCACCGCCGAAAGACCGATGCCGCCGAGGCCGAAGATGGCCACCGTCGCTCCCGGTTCAACCCTGGCGGTGTTGATCACGGCGCCGATCCCGGTGGTCACCCCGCAGCCCAGCAGACAGACCTTCTCCAGCGGCGCGTCCCGGGCGATCCTGGCGAGAGAAATTTCCGGCAACACCGTGTACTCGGAGAAGGTCGAGGTTCCCATGTAATGGAAGATGGGCCGGCCATTCAACGAGAAGCGACTGCTGCCGTCAGGCATCAAGCCCTTGCCCTGAGTCGCGCGAATCGCCTGACAGAGATTGGTCTTGCCCGACTTGCAGAACTTGCACTGGCCGCACTCGGGTGTGTACAAAGGAATCACATGATCGCCGACCGCCACCGACGTCACTCCGGGACCGACGGCTTCGACGATGCCGCCACCCTCATGGCCGAGAATGCTCGGGAAAATGCCCTCCGGATCGGCCCCCGACAGCGTGAACGCATCGGTATGGCAAACGCCCGTGGCGACGATGCGAACCAGAACCTCACCCTGCCGTGGCGGCTCGACATCGACTTCCGTGATTTCCAGAGGCTGCCTGGCAGCCCAGGCAATGGCAGCACGCGCTTTGATCATCAGCGATCCTCCTCAAGTTTTCGGCAAATGGCGCGCCCAGCCAGCGCCTGCAGCAGACCGTGCCGAGGCCGAAGCGGGGTCCGGCCTCAGTGCATGTCTCCGGGCTTCAGACGTGCCAGCCGGAACACTTCGATGCCCTCTTCCAGCAGCGCCTCATACTCCTCGGCGCTGGCCTCGCCACGGATCGAGCGCTCTGGCGCTTCGACGTAGTGAATTCTTCGCGCCTCTTCGGCAAAGTCCGCGCCCACATCCTCGCAATTCGCCAGCAGCACTTCCGTCAATTGCCGGAAAGCCGCAAGCGCGCCGGCGCGCATGTCGATGACCGGTGTTGCCGCTGCGGGTTTGGCTGCGACAGCCGCCGGTACCGGCGCTGAACTGGCAAGGTGCACCGCGGACGGTATCCGCCGAATCGCCAGCGACCCGCAATGCGGACAGGCGATCAGGCCGCTGGCGAGCTGGCTGTCGAAATCCTCCCGCGACTGGAACCAGCCCTCGAAGCGATGGTCGTGTTGGCAGGCAAGGTCGAAAATGATCATCGGAAACCCGGGCAGGAAACTCACAGTGGCATGGTGGTACCCGGAGCCGGGGTCGAACCGGCACAGCCGCGAGGCCGAGGGATTTTAAGTCCCTTGTGTCTACCTATTCCACCATCCGGGCAGGGCGCCCCATTATACCTGCCCGGAAATGAAAGAAAGGGAAAGTGCTTGCGCACTTTCCCTTTCGGAATCTGGAGCGGGAAAAGAGTCTCGAACTCTCGACCTATACCTTGGCAAGGTATCGCTCTACCAACTGAGCTATTCCCGCATGAAAATCTGCCGGCCTGCACCGTCCCGATCGATCCATCCGAAACGACCCGCAGGCAGCAGCGGCACGGATTATGCGCAGGCTAGCAAGGCCTGTCAATACTTACGGACCAAGCGGCCGCACGACGCGTAGCGTGCCCGGATCTTCCGGATCGACGAGTACCACGAAACCGAGACGCCGCACGAACTTCAGCATCCTCTGGTTGGTGGTCAGTACCGTGCCCTCCATGGTCCTGAAGCCGCGCTCCCTGGCTGCGTCGATCAGCGCCGCCATCAGGATGCTCGCCACTCCCGAGCCATGCCAGGCATCATCGACAACGATCGCGAATTCGCAACTACCAGCGCCGGGCAGCGCAACATACCGCGCGACGCCGATTTCGACCTCCAAGGCGTCCTGCGTGGCAATGGCCACCAGTGCCAGATGACGATCGTAGTCGATCTCGGTAAAGTACCTGAGCCTGCTCGCCGATAGCTCGTGCAACTGGGCCATGAAGCGGGAATAACGGGATTCCTCGGAGAGGTGGCGAACAAACGCCTGCTCCCTCTCGATATCGTCCGGGCGAATGGGGCGTATGGTAACCGTCTTTCCATCGGACAACTCGCGGACACGGACGAGATGCTGCGGATAATTTGCCAATGGGTCAATGCTCTTCCTGCTCCGGGAGGCCGATAGTGCCATGCCTCCAGCAGGAAATCCACATCCCGGACGATCCTCTGGCTGGCCGCAATCGGCGCCATTCGCGCGCACCCGGCGTCCCAGATCCATGACCAGCCGATGCCCGGGTAACCAGCGCTGCCACGGTCCGAACGCTGCTTATCGTTGAACGCGGGTCCGGTCGGCAGCCACAAGCGTATCGATGTCCTCGTCGATCAATGGCCAGAACGGATTGCTGCGCGGGCGGGTGAGCGAACCGAGGGAGATGGTGACGGCGCCGTTCTCGCCACGCAGCAGCCACGAACCGATGCTCGGGATCCCGTCGCGACCGCTGCCCGGCATCAGTCCGTAGGCCGCATCATCCGGCGGAAAGGGCAAGGCCACGTGTCCGAGCGAAACCAGGTTCTGCGGCCAGACCAGGGTCGTCTCGCGAACGGTCTGCGTACCATCCGGCAGGAAATGATGGACACTGACCTGGCTGGTTTGCGCATGGGTATTGGTGACCACATCCAGCGCATACCCCCGGACACCTTGCTCCAGGCGTTCAATCAACTTCCTGGCACCTGGCCGTTGCACGCTGTTCAGTGCCTGCTGCCGGTTGACATCGAACAGGACGAGTCGGTGCCCGGCTCCCTTCAATCGAGCATACAGCGTATCGACGACGCCTCTTGCGCCAACCGTCGAATCGACCACCGACTGCCAGGTGACCACCGGCGGCATCTGCGCAATGCGCCCCGATTCGGTCGCCCGCACCAAGGCCTGCTGCAATTCGCGCGTTGCCCGATTGACCTGGCGTGTCGCGTTCACCGGAAACGAGTTGAACTTGTACGGATCGTACTCAACAGCAACCTCCTGCCAGCGGACCTTTTCCAGCAGCGGAATGGGAACGATGCTGAACAGGTCGATCACGTTTGCCAGGGTCGCGACCTTGGTCAGCTCGATCGCCGGCGAGACAAGCAGAACCCGGTCCGGCTTTCTCAGAGCGCCGTCTTCCAGAGAATCAAGCGTGTATTGCAGGGCCAGCGTGCCACCTGTCGAATAGCCGCCGACATAGAACAACTGCCCAGCCGAGGCGCGCGCTGCCACGTCCCGGGCAGCAATGCGCACCGCTGCCGTCCAGTCAGCAGCCGTCATTTCAGTCATCATCGATGGCAGGGTGCCGTGCCCTGGCACGCGCAATACCGTCACCTCGAAACCCCGTGCGTGCAAGGATTCGGCCAGCGCCTTCATCGAATAGGGCGAATCGCTCAGGCCATGAATCAACAACGCACTGCCGACTGGCTGCGCCGGCTTCAGGCGGAACGAGCGGTTGTATGGCGCCCCCTCGACCAGAAGGCTCAGCCGGCCAGTGGCGTTGAACCGGCTATATACCAGTGCCTCGTCGCTGGCATCCCAGGTCGCGACCTTCTCCCGCAGTTCATCGAACAATTTCGCTTCGCGCAGCAGGTAGCCTGCGAAGTCGATCTCGCCGTGTCGACTCGCGCTGAACTCTTCGCGGAGACGCTCGGTGTGCCAGGGTTGCAGCGAGGGCAGCGCACCAACCGCGTAGAGCGTGAACCCGAAGGCGATTGCCAGGCAGATGAGACCCAGGAGCAATGTCAGGCGAAGCCCGAGTCGCCAGAACCGCCTTGCAGCCGCTGCGACCCACCCACGCAAGGTCTTCATCGGCATACCACCGCGCTGCCTGACAGGTGATCGCCAGTGGGCTCCGGCGAGCTGCTCACGAAAAAATGCCGGCACAACGAGGCGAGTCTGGTGAATCGGGCGAGTCGGGCGTTGATCTTGTTCATTACGCGCAAGCATCCTGATCTAGTGGTGCCTGATCATACCCACGGTGCCAGCTTTGTGGAACCTCGGCGCCAATCAGCGGTAGGAGATCAATTGGGCCGGGGCCGTAGCGACAGAGAGCACCCGCCCTCACCGGCTCAAGAGGCTCGCTCCGGTTAGCGATCAAGCTCATCCGCACGAAACGCATGGGAGCATGGCCAAATCGAAGTGGGAGGGTTGGTCCTGATGTCGAGGATCAAGTCCAGCGGTTTTCGCCGCAGTCGTTTATCGGCTTCCGCGTAGAGAGACGGCAACGGGACTTTCTCGTCGGCCGGCAGGGTCCTCGGTCATGCCTCAATCCCGGGCCGCCGGATCGTCGCGCGCATGATCCAGGCTTCGTCCTTCAGGCAGTCGCGCACGAACGCAAACACCGCCAGCAGGTCCTCCCGTTGCAAGTGCGGATAGCTTTCCAGTATCTGCGCCTCGCGCCAGCCAGATGCCATCAGGTCCAGAATGCACTCCACCCCGGTGCGTGTCCCCTTGATGTGGGGTCTGCCGAACAAGGTTTCGGGGTTGGCAACAATTCGCTCCTGCCAGTCCATGAATTGGCTCCTTGTCAAAATCCCGGAATTATCTCCTCGGCCAATCGTCGATGGCGACGACGCTCAACTCGCCGTGTCGATCAACCGTGATTGACCGATGCACCTTGGCAAATGAGTATACGCTCGACTTGCTGCGATGCTGCCACCAGACGCCTTTCAGAACCTCCATGCTGCCGTCCGGGGACGCTGATTTCCGGGATTAACTCCTTGCTGCCAGGCCAGATCATGGCCCAGGTTGCGCAAGACGTGTACGACACGCCAACCGGCAAGCATCTGTTGACCCCGTAAGGCTCGCGCCTGGTCGGCCGATACTCAACCGATATTGCCTACGGCCAGGCCCGTGTGCTCGTCGCCTGGCAGCGCATCGTCTTTCCGGACGGCAAGGCGATCGACGCGTACCTCGGCAAGTTCCAGGACGCGTCCTATTACCGCGGTTCGCCCTGCTTCAGGCAAGGCGGTTGCACCGACGCGGAGTGGGCGGCGATCAAGGACAACCAGCGCCTCGGTTCAGAAGCACAGAAGAGAGCCACCGATGCGCTGTTCAGGGGTCTGGACAAGCAACAGGCTGCTCTGGAAGCGGACGCCAGGACATTGCAGCGCCTCCAGGCGAGTGCGCAGAGCGCGACCGGCCAGATGCAGGCGATCAGCTACGCGAACCAGCTTGCCAGCCAGCAGGCCAACCAACTGCTGCAGATTCGCGCCCTGCTGGTAGCCGAGCAGAACGCCATGGCCACCCGCAATGAGGTGCTTGCCGATCGGGAAGCACAACAAGCCGCTGCCGGCGAGCAACTGCGTCAGGGACGCTACGTCGCCAGCCCGGTCCGCAACCGGTAAACGAAAGGAACAGACATGACCACCAATCGCCCTGCCCTTCTGACCCTGGCCGCCCCCGTCGCCGCCTTGATCACCGCCTGCTCGCCGGAGCCTCCCAAGCAGGAGATGCCGGCCGTGAATGACGAGAACTGCAAGCCGGAAAAGATCGCCCAGGTCGAAGACAAAGGGACGCGCGAGCAATTCGCCTCGGCGTGTCTGCGTCGCGGCCCCGGATTCCAACCGAGTCCAAAGAAAGAATGGTGAGCTCGCCGATGAGCATGGCCGCCGTCGGTAAGGTTGCCATCGTTCCGACGCTGTTGTGGCTGGTGCTCTTCTCCATCGACGCCCAGGCAGCGATCGACAACGCGGGCGTCCTCGATAACGTCCTGGCGCGTTATGCGGCCGCGGCCAGCGCCTGGGCGGGCGTCATCACGGCGCGAGCCAGCTTTCTGTTCTGGACGCTTGCCGTGATCTCGATGGTCTGGACCTTCGGCATGCTGGCCTTGCGCAAGGCCGACCTCGGCGACTTCTACGCCGAGTTCTTCCGGTTCACGGTATTTGCGGGTTTCTTTTGGTGGCTGCTCACCAACGGTCCGCGCTTCGCCACCGACATCATGGATTCCCTGCGCACACTTGGCGGCATGGCCACCGGGACAGGCGCCACGTTGACCCCGTCGGGCATCGTCGATATTGGCTTCGACATCTTCTTCAAGGTGCTCGACCAGTCGTCGCTGTGGTCGCCCGTCGACAGCGCGGCCGGCATCCTCATCAGCGCCGCTATCCTCATCATCCTGGCGTTGATCGGCGTGAACATGCTGGTGCTCCTGGTGAGTGGCTGGATCCTGTCTTACGCCGGCGTCTTCTTCCTTGGCTTCGGTGGATCGCGCTGGACGTCCGACATGGCCATCGGCTACTACAAGACCGTTCTGAACATTGCCGCGCAGCTCTTTACCATGGTCCTGCTGGTCGGCATCGGCAAATCCTTCGTCGACCAGTACTACGCCGGAATGAGCGCGGGCATCAGCCTGAAGGAGTTGGGCGTCATGATGATCGTCGCCGTGGTGCTGTTTGCGCTCGTCACCAAGCTGCCTTCGTTGATCGGCGGCCTGGCGATGGGCGGCAGCGTGCATACCATGGGCAGCGGCCTTGGTACGGGCGCGGCGATGGCGGCGGTCGGCATGGCCAGTGCGGCCGTCGGTGTCGCTGGCGCAGCCATTGCCGCCGGAGCAACAGGCATGGCTGGTGGCGCGCAGGCTCTGATGGCGGCGTTCTCCAAGGCGTCGCAGGACGTGGCCGGTGGTAGCGACATGCTTGCGAGCCTGGCCGACGGCAGTTCGTCGGGTGGGGCCGGTCGTCGGGCGGTGGCAGCGCGAGCCCGCTGGCAGCGGCGATGGACAGCGGTTCAGCCGGTGGCGGATCGTCTGGTGGAGGCAGTTCACATTCCGGCCGATCCGACACCGGGCAGGCAACCACAAAGCGTGGCGCAACGCCGGGGGCAGTGCAGTCGGGCGGCATGGCGTCGGCAGTGGCCAAGGTCGGGAAGGTCGCGGCAGGCACTGCGGCGAATCTGGCGCAAGGCACCTGGGACGTGGCAAAAGCCAGGGCCGGCGAAGTGAAGGATGCCGCGATGGATCGCATCGGCGAGACGACGGGCGGCAGGATCGCTGCGGCCATCAAGGCCAGGAGCGATCAGAGGCCCGTATTCGGCAGCGACAGCCTGGCAAAGGCAGACGACCAATCGGTGGACGCCGAATCGGAAATCGCCGCATTCCGTGACCGCGCCGCCCGATCTTCTTGAAAGGAGCCTCCCCGATGAAAAGCCACTGCGTTCTCGCTCCGTTCGCCCTGGCGATCGCCGCCGCAACCGCGGCCTCCGCCGGTGCCCAGGAGATGCTGACCGGCGATACCCGCCTGGCGTGTGAGGCCACCCTGTGCCTGGCGACGGGCACCCGCCCGAGCGAGTGCTCGCCGTCGCTCTCGCGCTATTTCAGTATCCATAAACGGAAGTGGTCGGACACCGTGCGAGCGCGCGCCAACTTCCTCAGCCTGTGCCCGGTGTCGGATCAGACTCCGGAAATGCGCTCGCTCGTGAACGCCATGGCGAACGGTGCAGGCCGCTGCGACGCGGCTTCACTGAATGTGACGCTTCTCGTGTGGAACACCTGGGACGCTGACGGTGGCAGGGTGTTGATCAACAACCAGATGCCGGGCTATTGCGCAGCCTACACCGGGCACCAGTACGCGGACCTCGGGGATCTCGCTCCCCGCTATGTCGGGACGCCGGAAAGAGGCGGCTATTGGGTCGATGCGCGCGACTATATCGCTGCCAGCGCTCGGTACAACGATCGGATTGCTGCCGAAGATAGCCGGCGCAGGAATGACGAGTGGTATTGGTAGGACGAAAGCAGAAAGCTCATGCCTGTTACCGATCTTCCGCCCCAGCTTCAGGAACGCGTCGTCTGCTCGATCGCGGCTGCCGTGCGGTACCAAGTTCCCGCGAACATCGTGCTTGCAGTGGCGGAAAAGGAAGCCGGCAAGCCGGGCCAGTGGGTGCGCAACACCAACAGCACGCATGACGTGGGGCCGATGCAGTTCAACACGGCGTACCTGCGCGACCTAGCTCGCTACGGCATCACGCCCGGCGACGTAGCGGCAGCCGGTTGCTATGCCTTCGATCTCGCCGCCTGGCGGCTGCGGCAGCACATCAAGAAGGACAGGGGCGACCTCTGGACGCGGGCCGCAAATTATCACTCCCGGACGCCACACTACAACGCGGTATACCGGGCCGATCTGCTCGTCAAGGCCGGAAGGTGGGCGGATTGGCTGGAGGCCCGCTTTGTCACGGTGGACGTGACGAAAGTGGGCGCCCTGCCCTCGTCGATACCTGGGGCTCTGGCAACGGTGCAGCCAGGCTCGGCGCAGACGGCGAAGGCGGCAAAGAAGGTCACCGCGACGCCGGCACAAACGCCGGCGGCAACGGTTGCGTGGAATACCTCCGGGTATGTCCCGCGAAAAGTCATCATCGGCGGACAGCCATGAGCAACGCGCTCAAAGTCAGCGGCGAAAACGATGGCCACGTCTTGCGAAAAAAGGCCGTGCCGGCGCCATGGCGATCGGCGCTTGGCCGTCTCTGGAAAACCAGGCCTCCGCTCAACACGATCGGCGCAGACAACCGCTAGACGCACATCAGGCAGCCCGCTGGAGTGGCGCGGGCTTGACCGACTGCTCAACGCGTTCGCGCATTTCCTTGCCGGCCTGGAAGTGCGGGACATATTTCGCGGCGACCGCCACGGGCTCTCCGCTTTTCGGGTTGCGCCCTGTTCGTGCCGGGCGGTAGTTCAAACGGAAGCTTCCGAAACCACGGATTTCGACGCGATCACCTTGTGCCAGAGCAATCCCGATGGCGTCGAGGATCTCTTTAACCGCGATTTCGGCATCCTTCGCCACAAGACTATGGAAGCGAGAAGCGAGAACGGTGATGATGTCAGAGCGTGTCATGGCGAGGATTCTACCTTCTCGAATGCGGAAAGCCATGTGTGGATGATGACCCGTTCTTGGCAAGACAATGACCGACACTCGGTCATTGTCTTGCCAAGAAGTCATGGCGGACCCCCCCGATGATGAAAGCCATGACCGGTTTCTTCCCTTGCACGGCTCATTCCGGCTTTCACGACAGAATCGATCGATGCGCACAAAGCATGCTCCGCTGACAGCGGTTCCCCTCTCGCTCCCCGACCTCTCCAGCAATCGGGGAAATTCGCAAATCTCTGGCGCGACTTTCACGGTAATGAATGCGGGTTGTCGTCATTGCCTATTTTGCCGTTATGATGTAGTTTAAGGGCACAATAGGCAAAAAGAGATCGCCATGACCCACGCTGCAAAAGCTCGTGATGAAGCGCCAACTGCGCCGCCACACCGATTGAGGCGACAGACGGTGCGAACCAACTCGAACGCTCTCCCAGTGGCAGAGCCAGTGGTTCCTCTGGAATTCCAGGAGGGTCTGGCGCGCGTGGTTTTACTGCTGGAGCGCGAGGGGCGCACCCAACTTCTCGACAAGGCAGACCAGATCGCGCGGCTGGTGATCGAGGTCACGCCGCCGTCGGATGCACTGGTCCGGGAGCGCGCCGCCCGCCTCAAGACGATTGCCTGCCTTTTCGCCGAGACCCAGTGGTTCACCGCCCAGCAGATCCACGATCTGCAACCCAGGCCGCCGAAGAATCCTTCAGCTCCCGCGAGTGACTGGAAAAGACGCGGCAAAATCTATGCCGTAAGCTGGGACGGGAAAGAGTACTTTCCCGCCTATCAGTTCAGCGAAGCGCTTCAACCGCTGCCGGTGATTGCCGAGGTTCTCGCCCAGTTCGGCGAGGTCGCCGACACCTGGCAGATCGCGGCCTGGTTTCATTTCCCCAACGGTTGGCTCGCCGCCGCCGGTCCCGGTGAAGCCCAGCGTGCTCGCGCCCCTCGCGATTGCCTCGACGAACGGGAAGCGCTGCTCCAGGCCGTCTGCCATCGCCTGGGTAGCTACCAGGCATGAGCTGCGGCCTGCCGGCCCCGGGACCATCCGAGCACTTCACCCTGGAGACCCTCACCCGCCGGCAAGCGCCGGTGTGGTACCACGTCTTCTGCACCCGCGACCACCCCAATACCCCGGAGAGTTTCTCACTCGGCTGGGGCGATACCCGATTCGCGCCGCTCAAGCTACCCGACGGCGGCGCGGTCGGCACGTGGTACGCAGCCACCAGCGAACGCGCTGCCTGCCTCGAATCCGTGCTGCACGACGTACCGCTCGATCCACCCGGCGTCTTCAGCCTTGCTGACCTGGCGCACTACCGCATCGCCGCGCTGCAACTGGACGATGCGATCCAGTGCGTATCGTTTCACACCCCCTTCCTGCCGAAGCTGCATCTCACCCGTGGTCAATTGATCGACAGCGAGGCAGCCTGCTACCCGGAAACCCGTGCCTGGGCGCAGGCCGCGTTCGATCAGCGGCCAAGCGCCCAAGGCATCGTCTGGGGATCCAAGAGGGACGACTCGGCACGCTGCCTGATGCTCTTCCAGCAGCGCTTCCGCGGATCACCGATCCAAGAGGTGCTGCACGAGACGCCACTGGCAAGTCCGCCGCAACGGGAGCAATTCGTCGACCTCGCGCTGCGCCTTGGCATACATCTGATCTGAAGCCGGCGTCGGTTGGAGATCGCCTGTGGGCGGTTCGCCGGTTTGACGCTGTCCGTGCGAACACCGACGGAGAAGCCCTGTCGAGCCCTACCTTGTCGTCCTTTGTTGCAGTTCGTAATTGCGGACGGCGCGGCTGACGGTCATGTAGTGCACCGCGAAATGTCGGCCGATTTCCGCCATCGTATAGGCACCGGACTGGTAGGCCAGGGCCATGGCGAGATCTCGCTCGGGGTAGCGCATCGCGTACTCATCGAGCGACAAAGCCACTGCGCGCCTATGAGCCTTCGAGACCTCGCGCAATTGCTCCGGAATGCCTTTCTGGCAGTGCCGTTCCACGAAAGCGCGATCGCCCAGCACCAACTGCTGGCGAGCTTCGAGAACGGGACTCGGCAAACCCCTGCCAGCCAGCAGAAACTCCACATAAGCGCGGCGAGCCTCGCCGCGCTCCGGACCAAACTGCCGCAGTAGCCAGTCCACATCCAGCCACGGTGGCGGAGCTTCCCGTCCGACAACGAACGGAAAGCTGCTCCAGGGCCAATCATCAAGCGAAACGATCATCCCGGCGCGCAGCGGATTCAGGACTACATAACGAGTCAGATCCAGCAGGTAGACTTCCTTCTGCACCAGGATCGCCTTGTAGCGCCCCTGAAAGAGGTGCCCAACCAAGCCGTGGCGGCGGTTGAAGCGCTGCGTGTAGAGACCGTTCAAATGCCGCATCCCGAGCGACAAATTGCCATCCGGCGTCTCCAGCAACAGGTGATAGTGATTGGTCATCTGACAGAAGGCGTGCACGACCCAGTTGAAGCGAGCGCAAACAATGCCCAGCACCTCCAGCCAGTCGATGCGGTCAGCATCGTCGAGGAAGATCGCCTCTCTTCGATCCCCGCGCGAGGTGACATGATAAACGGCCCCAGAGAATTCCAGCCTTAGCGGTCTAGCCATCTGGCAAGTGTAGCAGTAACCGTTCACTCCCCCTCCCCGCCGATTGGCCACCAGCCCCCGCGGCCGTGCCTGCGGACGAACGACGGGGTTCGTGACCGCTGTGCGCCGGTGCGCATGCCGTCGTGGGCGATCAGACAATCCGCCCGATCGTTTTTTCTCAACAGCTTACCGATGTAAGCTGAGAAACCACATACGCTTTTGTGGGAACTGAGCGTGAGTTGCATTAGACTGAGCGCCGTTGCCCACAGCCAAGCCCGTCGTGCCATGCATCTGACCGACCACGATCTTCGCCAACTCGACCGCGATGCTCTGTCGCGGCTTGAGGACGAGGCGTTGCGGCGGTTGGCGGAGCGCCTGCTGGCTGACCTCAAGGAGGCGCGGGACCGATTGAACCAGGACTCCCGTAACAGTTCGCGTCCGCCCGGAAGCGATTCGGTCTATCGCCAACCGCGTGGGGCCGCGGAGCGTGATCCGCCGACGGACAGTGCGTATGGGGATCCGCCGACGACCATGGCCGACGAACACGGAGAGGCGGTTGAGGCGAGCGACGACGGCGCTCAGGTGGCAAAGGCGCCTTCCGGCACGGCGGCCCCTGCGGCGCGTCGCCCGGGGCGGCAGCCGGGCGCGCCCGGGTTTGGCCGAACCCAGAAGCTGACTGTCAACGCCGTGCTCGATCATTGGCCGGAGCGATGCGCGGCCTGTGACGAGCCCTTCGCAGCCGAACCGGTGGGCCAAGCCTATGGGGGCTACGACGAAATCGAAGTGCGGCCGGCCGATCCGAACGCCCCAGGCCTGCGGCTGTGGGTGACTCAGCACCGGTTCTGGGAAGCCCCGTGCGGGTGCGGCCACTGCAGCCTCCATCAGCCGCCGCGTGCGTTGGTCCTGCCCGAATGGCAAGGCGCACGGGTGGATGCCCAGCAGATGCTCGGGCCGCGCCTGGCCGGGCTGATCGTCATGCTCTGCCTGCGCTATCGGCTCTCGCGCGCCAAGGTCCGGGAACTCCTCTGGGAGTTGCTCGGACTGCAACTGTCCGCCGGACTCATCGACCAGACCATACGGCAAAGCGCCGGCCAGGTCGCGCCGGTCGAAGACCTGCTGCTGGAGGAGATCGAGCGCGCCGGCCTGCTGCACCTGGACGAGACGCCGTGGCGAGAAAGTGGCCAGTTGCTGTGGTTGTGGGTGTTCAACGCCGTGACGACGGTGGTGTACTTCATCGGCGCACGCAGCGCCGAGATCTTCGTCAATGCCCTGCAGGGTGGTTTTGGTGGCTGCCTGATGAGCGATGGTTACGCGGTCTACCGTTCGTACCTCAATCGCATTCGCTGCCTGGCACATCTCCTGCGCAAGGCCCGCGGACTGGCCGAGGCCACTTGCCGGCACACGAGTCAGGTCGGGCAGCAACTCCTCGACCTGATGAGTGGTCTGATACAGGCGATCCAGGCCGCCCGCGATGGCCCTTCCGACGACTTGGCCGAGCGACAGGCGCCAGCCTTGGCCCAACTCAAGGCCTTGTGCGAACGCCACCAACACAGTCCCTTCGTCAAACTCGGCGAATTCTGCCGCGAGATGCTCAACGATTGGGAAGCGATCATCCGGCCCCTACTCGACCCCAGCCTGCCGCTCACCAACAATGCGGCCGAACGTCTGTTGCGCCACTGGGTCATCGCTCGTCGCCTGAGCTTCGGCACCCGCAGCGAGCAAGGAACTCGAGCGTTTGCGCTGCTCGCCAGCATCATCGACACTTGTCGCGCAAGGAAGGCGTCCGCTTGGGATTACCTCACCGCCGCCCTTCAGGCTGGCCGCCAAGGACTACCGATGCCGCCTTTGCCCGCCGTCTCGGTAGGGGGGTGATTGGTTATAGTGTAGCATGCTTCGTCGGGTGTTCGAATGTTAGACTTGACCCCGGGTTGTGACCCCGGGTTGCCCCAGCAGTTCTCATTTCAAATTCCATGGTAGTGGGTGTTGAGGGTAAGGACTGTTGGATGGGGTAAGTCAGCCGGTGTCTGGGGCGTTGGGAGCGAGGCGCTGCTGCATGAAGCGCATGAGGTGATCCCAGTCATCGAACGGCAGGTACTGTAGCAAGGCGCGCAGGTGTTCGAAGAAGGTGCGTCGGGAGGGCAGCAGGCCGCGCACCTTGGCGTAACGGGTGTCCATCCAGTCCAGGGCGGTATGGACCAAGAAGGCCAACAAGATCAGTGTAGCGAACAGGTTGGCCAAAAACTGCTTGCCGTGTCCGAAGTTGTGGTCGAAATGGTAGCCCTTGGTCTTGAGGGTGTTGTTGTTCTCGTGGCAAGTCGGCCGGAGGAGTTGCACCCCCGGCCTCTCACAGAACGGTGCGTGAACCTCTCGATTCACACCGCTCCCATCAAGCAAACGCACCGACCATTCCTTTCTGCCAATGCACGAAGAGATACGGCTGCGTCTCGGAAAGCTGTTCGAGAAACCTGCTCGCCCGTATCTTGTGGCCCTTCAGCCGTCTGTACTTCCTCATCGCCCAAGCCACCAACGTCTTGTTGAAGTGCCTGAAGACGGGGTACATTGCCGACCGATAGAATCTTCCGTAATACGCGAGCCAGCCCCTCAGGACTGGATTGTGCAGTCGGGAAATGTCGGCTAGGCTCAGCTCCGTCCGATTTCGGTAGCTCAGTTTGCGTGTCGTTGCCCGCATCGCCGTAATCGCTTTGTTGCTGACCGCCGGGGTGAAGCTCACAAACAGGCTGTTGCGCTTGCTGTTCTTCACCACCCTTGGCCGGAAGGTATATCCGAGGAAATCAAACTGCGTGACCGGATACCTCCCCTTGCGACTACCGTCTTTGCAGTACACGATCTTGGTCTTGTCCGGATGCATCTGCAGGGCGCATTGCGCAAACCTTGCATCGAGCGCCGCCATCAGGGCCTGCGCCTCCTGCTCGGTCCGACAATGGACCAACCCATCATCCGCATACCGGCACCAGGGGTTGTCCGGATAGTGTTTCGTCATCCAGACGTCAAACGTGTAGTGAAGGAACAGGTTGGCCAACACCGGACTGACGACGCCGCCTTGCGGTGTCCCCCGGGTACGTTCTACCCGGGTTCCGTCCGCCTGTTGCAGCGGCGCAGTTAGCCAGCGCCTGATATACAGCATGGCCCATTCACACTCCACGTGCTTCTCGAGCGCCTTCTCCAGCAATGCATGGTCGATGTTGTCAAACAGGCCTTTGATATCAAACTCTAGAACCCAAGAATACTTCCAGCATCGTTCCCGCGTTACCCCCACGGCATCCAGCGCCGACCTTCCGGGCCGATAACCGTAGGAATCCGGTAGAAACTTGGCTTCAATCCCGGGCTCTATCACCCGCTTGACAACCGTCTGCGCCACACGATCTGCCACCGTTGGAACACCCAATATGCGCTCCCCGCCATTCTTCTTGGGAATGGCAACCGCTTTGACCGGCGGCGGAAAGTAGCTTCCCGACGACATCCGGTTCCAGATCTTGTACAGGTTACCCTTCAGATCCTTCTCGAAGTCGCCGATCGATTCCTTATCCACCCCTGCCGATCCCGCATTGGCTTTGACCGCTTGATACGCTTCGTACACCAGCCATTTGTCAATGGCAAATGGTTTTGTTGCACTCATCCGTTTCCTCCTGTTGCCAGTTGAACGCCAAGTGCAACCGCTTGATCCGACCCCTTTGCTCCAGCCGCATTACCAGCCTTCATCGCTCGTACGGGTCGGTCCGTCCCAGTGCTCCGCATCGGTACTCTCGCCTCGTGGTTTCTGCCACTTGTGCTTCTCCCTTGACATCGGAACGACTGGTTCCCGCAGTTCCACACAAAAGCCTGGATCAGCTTCACGCCTCCTATACGCCGGCCGCCGCTTGCCCAGTAGTCAGGTGCCCGGCAAGCTTGTCCCAGAAGATAGAAACGCCCCTGGTTTTGACGACAAGTCTCTGGATTACGACGCGTCAGCGAAGGTTCACTTTCGTTCGTCTCTCTGATCCTTACCTGCTCGAGGTACGTCCTCGACGCTTTGACCCCAACGCTCACCACCACGGCTCTTGACCGCAGCAGCTTGGGGTGGTTTGAGGCCCGCTCCTGAAAGCCGACCCCGAGGGACCTACCCTCATCTTCCGTGTAGCTTCTACACAGTTCGTCAGTCCATTACGAACTTCCTTTCTGTGTGCCTGCGGCACACTCTCGATTTTCCAACGCGCCCGCCCGGCGGAAGCCAGAGCGGCGACGTTATGGTCGGTGATGGCATGCGAGGTGGCCCAGGCGTTCTTGAAGACGATGGCACCGCGGGCATCGGTGGTGACCAGTTCCAGCCAGTTGGCCATCACGGCATCGTCCGTGTTGCGCAATGGCACTTGATGGGCATAGCGATAGGTGTCGGTAAAGTGCTTCTTGCCGACGCGTCGCGCCTGTACGACGCGGCCGAGTTGCTCGTTGCGCTCGAAATCGCCGACCCACTCGTAGAGCGTGGCATGGGATTCGGGCTTGCAGGTGAACAGGAAGTCGGCCTGTTGCGCCCGCACCCGCAGGCAATGCGACTGATGGCAGTACAGGTCGTCGCCCAGGTAGGTGATGCGCCACGGGCGGTAGTGCTCGCCCCAGCGCGCCAGCCAGCGGGCCGCGGCGGCCAATTCGCAGTCCTGCTTGTCCTGGCCGTCCTGGGGTTGCACGAATTCCGGCGGCAACGGGATGGCGTTCGCCTAGCCCGGCGCCACCAGCACCGGCGTCACGGCAAGGTGGCGATAGAGAACCCTGTCGTTCTTCAGGCGCGTCTCGCTGCAACCGGCACAGGAAATCTTTTCCGACGAGAAGAAATCAGTGCCGTCCAGGGCAATCAGCAAGGTGTCGTTGAGCGAGCGAAATCCCGCCAGATAGCCTTGCTGGTACAGGGCATCGCCAATCTCGGCCATGACCGGGTACACCGTTTCCGGCGGCACCGGGTCCAGCAGATTGCGAATCTGGTTATCGCAGGGAATCTCATGCACCCCGAACAGCGAAGAGGCATTGTTCCGCCCCAACTGCTTCTGCATCCTGACTTGGCTATCGAGGAAGGACGGACTTTGCGAGAAAAACACGGCGAAGGCCGACAGGGCCGCATCCTCCATCTCATAGAGCCGGGCGTTGCTCTGCTTACGCCCGTCCGGCAAAGCCCGGAATGCATCCCGAACCTTCTCGATCAAGGCGATGGCGGGGCTCGGCAGGGGGATGGGGGCAACGGTCGAAATGGGCTGGGCACCTGAAAATCATCAATACTTCGATCAAGTTCGAGGTTAACACTATAACACACTGTTTACCAGCATTATTTTAAAAAACACCCGGAGTTTCCCTCAATCTTCATCGCCCAAGTCTGCCAATCCGCGTGCGCCAACCTACGCCAACAGCCGCATTGCTTGGGTTTGAAATGAGAACTGCTGGCGTTGCCCTCAGTTTAGCGCGCTGATCCCCAGATCAGGTACCATAGTACCCATTATGGGGAATAAAGACTCTGTGTCGATTTCAGATGCGCTCTTCTCTGGAGGCCAGCAGCGGGTGCTTGGGCTGTTGTTTGGTCAACCGGACCGATCTTTCTACGCCAACGAAATTGCAAAGCTTGCCTTGACCGGGCGTGGCGCGCTGCAGCGTGAACTGGAACGAATGACCTCCTCCGGTCTGATCACCATGACTCCCATCGGCCGACAGAAACACTACCAGGCCAACCGGAAATCGCCGATCTTCACGGAACTCCGGGGGATCGTCCTCAAGACCTTCGGGCTGGCCGATGTCCTGCGTGCCGCCTTGTCCGAGTGTGCCGATCTCGTTCGTTGCGCCTTCATCTATGGTTCCGTGGCCAAGGGCACGGATACGGCGGCCAGCGACATCGACGTCATGGTCATCGCCGAGGGCTTGAGCTACAGTCATCTCTTCGAGGTGCTGGCCAAGGCAGAGGAAGTACTGGGTCGCAAGGTGAACCCCACCCTCTACGCAGCGGAAGATTTCTCGAAGAAGCTACGTAGCGACAACCACTTCCTGACCCGCATCGTCCAGCAACCAAAGATCATGCTCATCGGCGACGACAATGACCTCCCCACGGGAAACTCTGCAGAATCTGGCGAGGATCGGCAAGCTCAAGGCTGAACCCCCTGACCAGGCCGAGTTCGACGGACTGCTCCGATCCGCCAGAAATAGACTGCCGGACGCACAGAACCCTGGACTGAACGCCGAAAGCCGCTTCAGCCTGGCCTACGACGCAGCACACAGCCTCGCTTTGGCGGCCCTGCGCTGGCATGGGTATCGATCGGAGTACCGCTATATCGTCTTCCAGATTCTGGGCAGCACTGTGTCCTTGCCTGCAGCCAAGTGGCGTTTCCTGGACAACTGCCACCAGAAGCGTAACCGTGCCCTCTACGATGGCGACTATGAGGAAGACGAGCCGTTGATCCGGGAACTGATTGCAGTTGCCAAGGAACTTCAGGCTGCGGTGGAGGCGCTGGGCCCAGTTGAAGCCTGATTGTTTCTGGCTGCTGCACGAGCCAGAAACAAGGAAATGGGCCCGGCTCGATTCATTCAAGGACAACAGCCGCGACGATCATCCGACCTTCGCTACCCGACGCACCGCCTGCTCCTGCCTTTCCCCGCGCGCCAGCCCCTCAACACTCCGCCCCTGCTGCCACTCAATCACGTCATCAACCACCGACCGAACCTGCCGCGCAACTCCTTCCTGCCCGAGCACACTTCGGGTAGCCAAGTCATTGAAGTCGGTGAAGCCCTTCGGGTTCGCGGCCTGCTCGCCGGGCGCGAAGATCGGTAGCAGCAGCTTGCCGCCGACCGCCCTGGCGGCTTCTTCAGCCTTGCTGCGGCCTGGGTTGACGCCCTGCGTAGCCTCCAGGTGCTTGTCGTCGTCGCCGGCGATCACCATCGGTTTGTCCGGGTACTTCTCGTGCAGGGCCTTGGCGACAGGCACCAGGTTCCCCGAGTCGAAGGCCGCGACGGTCGCGAAGCCGAGCGTCTGTGACAGGCTGCCGGCGGTGGCGTAGCCTTCGCCGATGACCAGGACGGGTGCCTTGGCCAGCGCGTCCAGGCCGCCGATGACATGGAAGCAGACTTCCTTGCGGCTCTCCTTGGCGAAGCGCTTGCTGCCGTCCTCCCGGATGTACTGCATCGTCCATTGCTTGCCGTCGACGTCGGTCGCCGGGATGTAGGTTTTCTGGCCTTCGCGGTCAGTGAAGACTCCGGGCTGGGCTCGATGCCCTTGGCTTTCATGTACGCGGTCGGCTCGGTGACCGGCAGCAGCTTCGTCATCTGCCGGGCGACACGCTCCGCGGTCTGCTCGTTCAGCCGCTCTTGCTCGGCACTGCGGGCCTGCAGCTTTTCGGCCGCCTCGGCGAGCATCCTGGCTTTCTGCTCGGGGTCGAAGGCGTAGCCCTTCGATTTCCACTTCAGGTCGATGCCAGTCTTGTTGTTCTTCATGTAGCCAGCCGGGTGGCCGTCCAGGTGGCCGACATAAAATCCCGACCCGGATTTCTCGCTGTGCTTCTCGCCTTCGACGCTGATGCGGTGCTTCTGGCCGTCCATGATCGGGTGTTCACCGCTCACGACGCAGCCGATCGAGCGCAACGCCTCGGCGAACTCATCCTTCGGCGTCATCGCCGGGCCTTGCGGAGTGGGCACGTTCTCGGGCTTCCAGCGCTTGCGCTTCGTCATGTCGGCTTTCGGCCCGGCGTACCAGGACTTCACGGCCTTGTCCCACACGGCGCCGGCAGCCTTGGCGGCGACGCGTTCGCCGTAGGGAACGGCGAGATACTGGCGCGGCGGGGTGGCGGGCGACTGCTTGGGCCGGACCCGGGGGGGAGCAGCCGGTGTCCATTGGGCAAAGGGGGCTGGATCCACACTAGCCGGGACATACCAGGACTGTTCCTGACGATCCCAGCGCGCACCCAGCGCTTTCGCCTCGTCCTTATGCGGGTAGGGAACGTCGATCCAGGTCTTGCTGGACTGGCTGGGCGGGTCGATCTGGTCGACCTGACCGGCCTGGGTAGTCTGCCGCTCGCGTTCGTGTTCAGCGATCTGCCGTTGCAGGTCCTTGTCATTGAGGAGCGCGGCGACGTCGGCCGACTTGCGCGCTTCTCGGGCGGTGGCAATGTCCTCGTCGGTGCTGTTGGGGTCGCGGCGCACCCGTTCTTCCTCGATTCGCGCCAGCCGGGCCGCTTGCTCGTGAGGGTTGATCGGATCGAGGCGAGGATCGGCAACTGCCGCTTCGCCATCGATTGAGTTGAGCGCCGCGCTCGCGAGCGCGGGGGTCTGCGTGAAGCTCTGCATGGCCGCCTCCTGATTCTCTGTGTTGCCCTCGTTACTGGATCACGGCGCCGGACGCCAGCAAGATGGCTTCGGCGCGCTCGACGGCGTCCCAGGTCTGTTCCCTGCGTTGCATCGGCGGCAGGCCGTCGATCTGCTCGGCGTTGAAGACGGTGGCGAAGAACACCCGCGGCCGCTCCAGCCGTACTTCCGCTTTGACCGGCTGGCCCTGGGCATCGAGGGGCTTGCCGCTCTCGTCGGTGCGGGTCTGCTCCTCGCTGAACTTCCAGTACTGGATGGCCGTGCCGTGCGCGCCGGCGGCAGCGGCCTGCTTGTAGGTCAGCCAGCGTTGATCGATACGGCCCTGGCTCAGCAACTGGATGGCGTTGATGCCGCGATAGCGCTTGCCGGTAGTCGGGTTAATCGGGATCAGGGAAGCCGCCTCGCCCGGGCAAGGAAGGGCTGGCCGACGGCCGCAACGGCAGGGCACAGCGCCGCCACCTCGAGAAGGAGTAGAATCCGGCTCGTGACCACCCTGCTCGTCCTGACCAATCTGCCCGATCAAGCGGCTGCCGAAGCGCTGGCGGGAGAACTCGTCGAGACACGGCTGGCGGCCTGCGTCAATATCCTGGCGCCGTGCCGGTCGGTCTATCGCTGGCAAGGGGTGACCGAGATGGCCGACGAGGTGCCGTTGCTGATCAAGACGAGCCACGAGCGATACGCGGCACTTGAAGCGGCGATCCGCCAGCACCACCCTTACGAGCTGCCGGAAATCATCGCGCTGCCGATCGTGCACGGACTGCCGGCGTATCTCGACTGGGTGGCCGCCGAAACGCGCCCCTCCGACTGACCTCTGCAAGACTCCTGCCATGACCCGCTGGCTGTTCCCGCTTCTTTTACTGTTTAGCGCCCTGCTGCACGCCGACGAGTTCCTCGACCCTGCCGTCGCCTTCAAGCCAAGCGCCCGCGCCATCGACGGGCAAACGATCGAAGTACGCTTCGCGATCGCCCCCGACTACTATCTCTACCGCGACAAGTTCCGTTTCGCCGCCGAGCCGGCGACGGTCCAGCTCGGTACCGCGATTCTGCCGCCGGGCAAGGAGAAACACGACGAAACCTTTGGCAAGGTCGAGGTTTATTACCAGGAGGCGGTCATCCGCCTGCCGGTCGAGCGTAACAGTTCGGGGCCGCTGCCGCTGACCCTCAAGGTGACTTCGCAGGGCTGCGCCGACGCTGGCATCTGCTATCCACCGCAACAGCAAAAGCTCAGCCTGGAGCTGCCGGATCCGGCGACGGCGCCGGTCGCCACACCAGCGGGCAATGTCCCGGTAGCCGATGAATCGGGAAGGATTGCGCAGCTGTTCAGGCACGCCAGCTTCTGGCTGCTGGTCGGCAGCTTTTTCGGCTTCGGGCTGCTGCTCTCGCTGACGCCCTGTGTCTTCCCGATGATTCCGATTCTGTCGAGCATCATCGTCGGCTCCGGGCGAGACGGTCACGGCGTATCACACGCCCGCGGCTTCTCGCTCTCGCTGGCCTACGTGCTTGGCATGGCGATCACCTACGCCGCCGCCGGCATTGCTGCCGGGCTGACCGGCACGCTGCTGGCGGTAGCGCTGCAGAACCCCTGGGTGCTGGGCAGCTTTGCCGCCGTTTTCGTACTGCTATCGCTGTCGATGTTCGGTTTCTACGAGATCCAGCTGCCCGTCTTCCTGCAAAGCAAGGTCTCGGAAGAGGCCAGTCACCTCCGCGGTGGTTCGTTGCCCGGGGTGGCGGCGATGGGCGCGCTGTCGGCGATCATCGTCGGCCCCTGTGTTGCCGCGCCGCTGGCCGGCGCCCTGCTCTACATCGGTCAGACCGGCGATGCCGCACTCGGGGGCGCGGCGCTGTTCTCGATGGGGCTGGGCATGGGCGCGCCCCTGCTGGCGGTCGGCGTCTCCGCCGGCACGCTGCTGCCGAAGTCTGGCGCGTGGATGGAGGCGGTCAAGAAAGCCTTTGGCGTCATCCTGCTGGCAACCGCCGTCTGGCTCGTCTCGCCGGTGATTCCGGCGGTTGTGCAGATGCTGTCCTGGGCGCTGCTGCTGATCGTGCCAGCGATCTATCTGCACGCGCTCGATCCGCTGCCACCACACGCCAAAGGCTGGCAGCGTTTCTGGAAGGGAATCGGCATCGTCATGCTGCTGCTCGGTGCGGCGATCTTGCTCGGCACGCTGGCCGGCTCGCGCGACCCGCTGCAGCCGCTGTCGGTGCTGCGCAGCAGCGCTGCAGGCAGTGAAGCCAGGTCACCGCCGTTCACCCGTGTGCGCTCGCTGGCCGAGCTCGAAAGCCGGATCGCCGCGGCGGGGCAGCCAATACTGCTCGACTTTTATGCCGACTGGTGCGTCTCGTGCAAGGAGATGGAGCGCTTCACTTTTGCCGATCCACGGGTGCAGGCGAAACTCGCCGGCTGGACATTGCTGCAGGCCGACGTGACTGCCAACTCGGAGGCCGACAAAGCGCTGCTGCAGCGTTTCAAGCTCTACGGCCCACCGGGAATCATCTTTTTCGACCGCACCGGCAGGGAGATCGAAGGCGTCCGCGTGGTCGGCTTTCAGGACGCCGAAGCGTTTCTCGGTCTGCTGTCGCGGCTGATCTAGGCACTCCTACTGCAGAGCTCCGACCGACAGCGGCGTTCCGGCCGCCAGCGGACGGGTTCCCACCGGCAAGTGGAATTCCGCCGCTGGCGCCAGATTCTGCTCACGAACCGACCCCGGGGGTTTGGCTTTGCCCCGTAGCGGCGAGTTCTGCGGCAAGGCGAAGACCAGCCCATCGGCATCGAGCAGCATGGCCCGGTCGATGCTCTGGTTGCCATCATGGCGACCAGGCGCCTGCGGCATGAAGGCGCCACGCCCGACGAGCAGGTTGTTGATGGCCCAGACCTCGCTCCCCGCTGGCAGCCGGTCGGACCAGACGCGCAGGAAGCGGCCGTCGACGGTATCGTCGATCAAGGTGTTGTGCGCCAGATAGAGCGCGTTGTCCGGCCAGTGCCGTCCCTCGGCGCCATAGGAGACGAGCTCCCGATTGTCGGTCGTCGCACTCTGCCCGATGACGTTGCCGATCACCCAGGCCAGGCCACCGTTGGGGAACTCGAGTTCGTACGAGGCCCTGCCGCCGACCCCATCGACGAGCAGGTTGTAGAGGATCGAACTTTCGCGCGCGCGGGACTTGATCAGGTGCCCACGAAAGCCCTGCTGCAGGCGGCTTCCACGGACACTGAGGCGGGCGATGGTGCCGGCGTAGAGGAGGTGATGCAGGCCGCCGGCGTGCCTGGGCGCCTGGCCAAACTCGCTGTCTTCCACCTCGAGCACCGAGTCGGCGACATTGCCGGTCAGGATACCCATTTCGTTGTCGAAGAAAGCGCAGCGAACGATCCTCAGATGGCCGCGTTCAAAGCGAATCCCGGCGCCGTTACCGTCCGCAACGCGCGCTCCGCGGAATTCGATGTTCTCGATCAGCATCTCCGCGTTGCGCACCACCCACAGCCCCTTGCCTTCCGCATGGTCACCGTCGGCAATGAAAACCGGGCGCTTGCCGCGGCCCCTGACCGTCAGTCTGCCCTGCAGCCAGACGACCGCCTGTTGCCGATACTCGCCAGGCAGGATCTCGATGGTGTCGCCGTCACGTGCCAGGCGAGCGGCTTCCGTGATGCTTCGAATCTGTTCCTGCGGACCGACGACGAGGGTCCTGCCGCCGGCCGCCGCATTCGGCCATTTCTTCTCCCGCGCCTGGCCGGGGCCGGCAGCCTTGTCGGCGACAAGGCCGTCCGCAGCTGCCTGGCTGGCTGCAGGCCTCCTGATCACTTCCAGTTGTCCCTGCTCGTTGCGGCGAATGGTGCCCAATTCAGCGGGTACCGGCGGCAGCGCCTGGGCCAGCACGGCGAAGGTGAAGAGGGTCAGTATCAGCACCGCAGCGCACCGTCTTGCGTGGCTCATTTGACCCCCGGATGCGGTTTCCGGGCCTTTACCCTGGCTGCCTGATATTCCCTCGTCTGCCGCATGGCGCGCAATGTCTAGCGAAGCGACAACTACGACAGTTCGACCTGCGCGCCGAGTTCGACGACCCGGTTTGGCGGTATCTTGAAGAAAGCGGTGGCGGTATCGGCGTTGCGGAACATCCAGCTGAACAGGATCTGCCGCCAGTACGCCATGCGCGCCCGCCCGGATATCGGCATCGTGACGACGGTTTCACGGCCGAGGAAGAACGAGGTCTCCATCATGTCGAAGGGCAGTCCGAGATCGGCACATTGATCCATCACCTGCGGCACATTGGGGTCGTCCTTGAAGCCGTAGCGAACAAACACCCGATGAAATCCCGCCGGCAGCGTCTCGACGCGCAAGCGCTCGTCAGCCGGGACATGCGGCACGTCCTCGGCAACCACATTGAGCAAGACGACCCGCTCGTGCAAAACCTTATTGTGGTAAAGGTTGTGGAGCAGCGCACGCGGCACACCCAGCGGCTCGGCGGTCATGAAAATCCCGGTGCCATCGACGCGGTGCGGCCCACCTGCCTCGAGACCGGCAATGAAGGCGTCGAGCGGCACCGAATCCTTCTGCAGCCTTTCGTAGAGCAGCTTGCGGCCGAGCCGCCAGGTGGAGAGCAGCGCAAAGACCGCGAAGCCGAGCGCCAGCGGGAACCAGCCGCCATCGAGGATCTTGATCACATTGGCCGAGAAAAAGGCGAAGTCGACGACGACGAAAAATACCAGAAAGAGAGCCGCGTGCGTCCAACTCCACTTCCACAACGCACGCACGACGACGAAGGCGAGGATGGTATCGATCATCATCGTCAGCGTGACGGCGATGCCGTAGGCCGAAGCCAGGTTCGACGACGAGCGGAAACCCAGGACGACGATGATCACCGTCAGCAGCAGCAGCCAGTTGATGTTCGGCACGTAAATCTGTCCCTTTTCCCGCTCCGAGGTGAAGTTGACCCGGATGCGCGGGCAGTAGCCCAGCTGCATGGCCTGGCTGGTGAGCGAAAAGGCGCCGGAAATCACCGCCTGCGAGGCGATCACGGTGGCGACGGTGGCCAGGATGACCAGCGGGATCAGCAGGATCTCGCTCGGCACGAGCAGGAAGAACGGGCTCTCGATCGCCTTCGGGTCGTTGAGGATCAGCGCTCCCTGGCCAAGGTAGTTGAGATAAAGCAGTGGGAATACATAAGAAAACCAGGCCCACTTGATCGCCCGCCGGCCGAAGTGTCCCATGTCGGCGTAGAGCGCTTCGCCGCCGGTGATCGCCAGCACCACCGAACCCAGCGCGAGAAAGGCCATGCCCTGATGTTCAATCCCGAACGACAGCGCGTACCAGGGATTGATGGCGGCCAGCACCGACGGATACTGGATCACGTTCCACAGGCCGAGCGCGCCCAGGGTGGCAAACCAGAACATCATCAGCGGCCCGAACAGCGCCCCCACGGTTGCCGTGCCGTGCCGCTGAAAAGCAAAAAGCGCAACCAGAATGGCGACGGTGATCGGCAGAACGTAGGGCTTGAGCAGCGGCGTCGCCACTTCGAGCCCCTCGATCGCTGACAGGACCGACATCGCCGGCGTGATCACAGCGTCGCCGTAAAACAGGGCAGCGCCGAAAATGCCGAGGGCCGACATCATCCAGAGGACTCTCGGCGAGGCATTCGCTGTACGCAGCGCCAACGCGGTCAGGGCCATGATGCCTCCCTCGCCCTTGTTGTCGGCGCGGGTGATGAACACGACATACTTCAGCGACACCGTGATCGTCAAGGCCCAGAACACCAGCGAGAGGATCCCCAAAACGTTCTCCGGCGTGACTGCCAGGGGATGGTGACCGCCGAAGACTTCCTTGACGGTGTAGAGTGGACTGGTGCCAATGTCGCCAAAGACCACGCCCATTGCCGCCAGTGCGGTCGCCGCGAGCCCCGACTTCTCGCCGTGTGGCGCATTCTCTGCCGTCATTCCCCCTCCCGGAATTTCACTCGATCGATGTCCCGAGCCATTTCTGTCTCGGTCCAAGCCCAGCTTGCACCATCCGGCATTCTCTCACATATGAGATGCGTACGCCGCACGCGAGCACATGCGGAACGACTACAACTCGACCTGCGACCCCAGTTCGACGACCCGGTTAGGCGGTATCTTGAAGAAAGCGGTTGCGCTATCGGCGTTGCGGAACATCCAGTTGAACAGGATCTGCCGCCAGCGCGCCATGTGCCGCCCCGGGGAAAGCGGCAAGCGGACAACCGTCTCGCGACCGAGGAAGAAGGACGTTTCCATCATGTCAAAGGACAGCCCCTGGTCGGCGCACAACGCCATGGCCTGCGGCAGATCGGGGTCGTCCTTGAAACCGTAACGGACGAACACCCGATAAAACCCTTCGGAGAGCGCTTCGACGCGCACGCGCTCGCCGTCGGGGATGTGTGGCACGTCTTCCGTCACCACGTTGAGCACCACGACACGGTCGTGCAAGACCTTGTTGTGATTCAGGTTGTGGAGCATGGCACGCGGCACGCCTTCCGGGTGAGCGGTCAGGAACACACCGGTGCCCCCGACCCGCTGCGGTCCGCCCGCAGCGATTCCCCCGATGAAGGCGTCGAGCGGGACAGACTGCTCCTTCTGTCTTTCGGACAGCAATCTGCGACCGCGCCGCCAGGTGGACAGCAGCACGAACACCGAGCAACCCACGGCGAGCGGAAACCAGCCGCCGTCAAAGATCTTGGTCACGTTGGCGGAGAAGAAAGCAAAATCGACAATGACGAAGAACCCCAGGAACAGCGCAGCCAGCGGCCAGCTCCACTTCCAGAGAGCACGGACGACAACAAAGGCGAGAATGGTGTCGATCATCATGGTCAGCGTGACGGCAATGCCATAGGCCGACGCCAGGTTCGACGACGAGCGGAACCCGAGGACAACAATGATCACCGTCAGCAGGAGCAGCCAGTTGATGTTCGGAACGTAAATCTGGCCTTTTTCCCGCTCCGAGGTGAAATTGACCTGGATGCGCGGGCAGTAGCCCAGTTGCATCGCCTGGCTGGTGAGCGAGAAGGCGCCGGAAATCACCGCCTGCGAGGCGATCACCGTGGCGACCGTGGCGAGGACAACCAGCGGGATCAGCAGGACCTCGCTCGGCGCCATCAGGAAGAAGGGATTCTCGACTGCCTTCGGATCCTTGAGGATCAGCGCCCCCTGGCCAAGATAATTGAGATAGAGCAGCGGAAAGACGAAAGCAAACCAGGCCCACTTGATCGCGCGGCGACCGAAATGGCCCATGTCGGCGTAGAGCGCTTCGCCACCGGTAATCGCCAGCACCACCGAACCCAGCGCCAGGAAAGCCATGCCCTGATGTTCGATGACAAACGCCCCGGCATACCAGGGATTGATGGCGGCCAGCACCGACGGATACTGGATCACGTTCCACAAGCCGAGCATGCCGAGGGTCATGAACCAGAACATCATCACCGGGCCGAACAGCGCCCCGACGGCCGCCGTGCCGTGGCGCTGAAAGACGAAAAGTGCAACCAGGATGCAGACGGTGATCGGCAAAACGTAGGGCTTGAGCAGCGGCGTCGCGACTTCGAGTCCCTCGACCGCGGCGAGGACCGACATCGCCGGCGTGATCACGGCATCGCCGTAGAAGAGTGCGGCGCCGAAAATCCCCAGGGCCGACATCAGCCAGAGGACTCGCGGCGAGGCATTCGCCGTGCGCAGCGCCAGCGCGGTCAGGGCCATGATGCCGCCCTCGCCCTTGTTGTCGGCGCGCATGATGAACAGGACGTACTTGAGGGACACCGTGATCGTCAACGCCCAGAAGACCAGGGAGAGGATACCGAGCACGTTAGCGGCGTTTATCGGCAACGGATGATGACCGCCAAACACTTCCTTGACCGTATACAGCGGACTGGTGCCGATGTCGCCAAAAACGACGCCCATTGCCGCCAGTGCGGTGCCTGCCAGACCTGCCTTCCCGTCTTGCGACGGCTTCTCTGCTGTCATTGCCCCTCCGGTAATGCACCTGGCGTTCCTTCGTGTCCCGGTCCGACAGGCGCTGACGCAAGCGGTCATCTTCGCACAGATGGGCCATCAAGGAGCGCTCCTCGCGACTGGCGAGTGCAGTAACCCGAACGCCATTGTCCGCCGAAACGGAGGCTAGGCAAGGCCTGAACGCAGGCGTCTAATGGACAGACAGCAGGAATTCGCCGCCATTGCCTTGTCCGAAAGGGGTATCAAGGTGTTGCAGTGGCTTAGAAGCCTCGTCCGACAGCCCATAAGCTTCGGCAGTGCTACAATCCCTATCCCGTGTGCATCTGGTCGTCAGGGAGTCTATGCCGTGAGCGAAGAAAACAGGCTGCAGGTCCCTGAAATGCTGCACAAGCGCCTTGCCGAAGTGCACCTCACTGAAGTGCGTTCCCTGCTCTCGCTGCAGAAACTGGTGGAAGATCTGGTCCGTGAGCAGGATATGCCAAACCAGGATGAAGACGGGGAACTTCAGCAGCAGTATCGCGTGGAGCTGCGGCAAAAGCTCAAGCGGATGCCGGCACAGGAAGTCGCCTACATCCTCGAATCGCTCGAACCCAACGAACGGCTGGTGGTCTGGGATGAAGTCAAGGAAGGCGCTGACCCGATCCTGGCGCTGCTTTCCGACGACGTGCTCGAGGAGTTGATCGACGACAGCCACTACCGCAACGAGAAGACGGCGGTCACTGCGTTCGAGCTGCAGGATGGACGGCTGCGCCAGATCTCGGTCACCTGCCCGGAGGATCTGAACAACATCAAGCCGATCTGGGTAGACCTGATCGCCCCGACGAAGAAGATTCGCGCCTGGATGAGCAAGCTGTTCGACGTCGATCTCCCCGACCCCGGCAACCTGACCGACATCGAGGCCAGCGCTCGCTTCTATGTGGATGAGGAGGGGCATACCCACCTACACTCGGACTTCCTGCTCGACACCCGTGAGGACTCGCGCAACGTACCGGTAGCGCTGATCCTCCAGAATGACGTCCTGTTCACGGTCCGCAGCGAGGAACTGCCGGTGTTTCGTCTGCAAAGGGCACGCGCGCGGACCCGCCCCGGCTACGTCAGCAACGGCACGGACGTGTTGCTGGACCTCTACGCGGCCGACGTCGAATACTCGGCCAATGCGCTGGAAGATGTCTATGGCGAACTCGACCGAGTCGGCAGACAGGTGCTGCGCTCGCACATAACTGACCAGGAAGCGTCAAAGATCCTGACCGCGATTTCCGAGGCGGAAGACCTTAACGGACGGACTCGCCGCAGCGTCCTCGACACCCGGCGGGCGCTCTCCTTCCTGCTGCACGGCAAGTTCCTCTCCAAGACACAAACCAACGATGTGCGCGAGATCCTGCGCGACATCGAATCCCTCGACGGCCACACCGCCTTCCTGTTCAACAAGATCAACTTCCTGATGGATGCCACCGACAGTGCGATCAACATCAACCAGAACAAGGACATCAAGCGGCTGACGGTACTCAGCGTCATTTTCATGCCGATCAATGTACTGGCTGGCATGGGCGGCATGTCCGAGTTCTCGATGATGACCGAGGGCATTCCCTGGCCGATCGCCTATTCGGCCATGGTCGTTGCGATGGTTGGCATCGGTACGCTGACCTACTTCGGGCTGAGGTTTTTCGAGCGGCGCCGGGCCCATAGCAGCCACCTGGCAAATCGCCGGACTGACTGAGCCCTGCCTGGGCAAACCGTGGCGCTGGTTACCAGGCCTTGAAAACCGCTTCGGCGGCGGCAATGGTAGCAGCGATATCGGCCTCGCTGTGCGCTGCTGAAACAAAGCCGGCCTCAAAAGCCGATGGTGCAAAATAGTGGCCAGCATCGAGCATGGCATGGAAAAAGCGGTTGAAGGCGTCCTTGTCGCATTCCATTACCTCGGCATAGCTCTGCGGGCAGGCAGCACGGAAATAGAGCCCGAACATGCCGCCGATCGACTGCGCAGAGAACACCACCCCGTGCTTTCCCGCCGCGGCAACGAGCCCATCGGTGAGTTGTCTGGTGTGCTTGCCAGTAACTCGTGGATGCCACCCGCCTGCAACAGTCTCAGCGTCGCCAGACCGGCAGCAACCGCTACCGGATTGCCGGACAGGTCCCCGCCTGGTACACCGGACCCAGCGGTGCGATTCTGGTCATGATATCGCGCCGGCCACCGAAAGCGCCGACCGGCATGCCCCCGCCGATCACCTTGCCGAGCGTCGTCAGATCCGGAGTAACGCCATAGAGACCTTGCGCACCCTGCGGGCCGACGCGAAAGCCGGTCATCACCTCGTCGAAGATCAGGACCGAGCCGTTGCCGCTGCACAGCTTGCGCATGGTCTGCAGGAAAGCCGGCCGCGGGGCTATCAGGTTCATGTTGCCGGCGACCGCTTCGACAATGACGGCAGCGATTTGCGGACCATGCTTGGCAAAGGCTGCTTCGAGCCCGGCGCTGTCGTTATAGTCGAGGACCAGGGTGTGCCTGGCCACATCCGCCGGCACACCACCGGAACTCGGATTGCCGAAAGTGAGCATTCCCGAGCCGGCCTTCACCAGCAGGCTGTCGGAGTGACCGTGATAGCAGCCCTCAAACTTGATCAGCAGATCACGCCCGGTGAAGCCGCGCGCCAACCGGATGGCACTCATCGTCGCCTCGGTCCCCGAACTCACCAGACGAACCATTTCGAGCGACGGCAGCAGTTCGCACAGCAGTTCGGCCATCTCGACCTCGCTTTCCGTCGGCGCGCCGAAGGACAGCCCCCTGGCGGCCGCCTCCTGCACCGCGGCGACCACCACCGGATGGGCGTGGCCGAGGATCAGTGGCCCCCAGGATCCGACATAGTCGATGTAGCTTTTGCCATCGGCATCGGTGACGCGGGCGCCGGAACCGGCGGCGAAGAAGCGCGGCGTACCGCCGACCGAACGAAATGCCCTGACGGGCGAGTTGACGCCACCCGGTATGTGCTGCTGGGCGCGCTCAAAGAGTTGTTGATTGCGGGAATTCACGCTTCTCTTCCTTGAAAAGTTGGTGATAGGCCGCCGCGCGAGCGGCCACGTCAGGAGCCTCGAAAAGGTCACTGATCACCGCCAGCATATCGGCGCCGGCAGCCAGCAGGGGCGCAGCATTGTCTACGGTAATGCCGCCGATGGCGCAGGCCGGCAGCCGCAACTCGGCACGGCAGCGCGCGAAAAGCGACAGCGGCGCGCGCTGCGCCAAGGGTTTGGTCGACGAGGCATGCACCGCCCCGAAAGCAACATAATCGGCCCCCGCCGATACCGCGGCGCGAGCGCGTTCAAAGTCGGCATAACAAGAGGCGCCCAAAAGGCGGCCAGGAGCCAGCGCTTGCCGCGCTGCCCGCAGATCACCATCGGCGGCTCCGAGATGCACGCCGTCGGCATCAACCGCCAACGCCAGGGCAAGATCGTCATTGATCAGCAGGCGCGCGCCAAACGGCTTGCAGAGGCTGAGCAGGGCACGCGCGGCTTCCGCGCGCCCCGCCTCGTCGGGACGCTTGTCCCGGTACTGGATGATTGCCGCACCCCCACTCAAGGCCGCCCCGACCCGAGCGAGCAGCGTCGCCACCGACAGACCCTCCGGCGTGATCGCGTAAAGGCCGCGCAGCGTGTGGCGAACGGGTTCAACCATCAGCCACACCATCGCCAGCGCGGGTCCGGAAAAAGCGGTCCGGGATGAACTGACCCTTCCCGGGTCGGAAACCGGCAGCCAGCGACTGCCAGGTGTATTCCTGTGCAACCCGGACGGCCTGTTCCACCGCGAGACCCAGGGCCAGATAGGCGGCGATGGCCGAGGCGAGCGTACAGCCCGAACCGTGGTAGCTTCCGGGCAGGCGGTCCCAGGGATCGCTGCGCAGCCATCCGATGCGCCGGCAATAAAGGCTATTCACCACCCGCTCCGTATCGTCATGGGTGCCGGTCAACAGGACATGGCCGCAGCCAAGGTCGAGCAGGCGCTGCGCGCAGTCGGCCAGCGTTCGCTGACGATCGTCGCCATCGTCGCCCTGCGCCAAGCGGCGGGCTTCGAGAGAATTTGGCGTCAGGATGGTCGTCAGTGGCATCAATCGTTGGCGCAGGCCAGCGATCATATCCTCGTCGGCCAGCTCGTCGCCACGCCCGGAAGCGAGCACAGGGTCGACAACCAATGGGATATCCGGGTAGTCGGCGACGATCCCGGCGATCACCGCGATATTCTCGCCGCTGCCGAGGAGGCCGATCTTGAAAGCCGCAACCTGCATGTCCTCCAGAACACGCCGCGCCTGATCCTCGACACAGTTCGCAGCGACTGCCAAAACGCTGCCCACGCCGACCGTATCCTGCACGGTCAGCGCCGTCACCACCGACAGGGGATGGCAGCCGATCGACGAAATGGTCATCAAATCGGCCTGCAGCCCGGCCCCCCCGGAGGGATCGCTGGCGGCGAAGGTAAGAACGATGGGCGGGGCGGAGCGTCGGTTCATGGGGGCAAACTGGCATCGGGAAAACACTTGCCCGACAAACTCTTGGCAGCGGCGCGAGGGTTTGGCTAGAATCCAAACATTTCCTCGCCGATTCTAACCGAAAACCGATGACGACCGCGCACACTGCAAGCGACCAACCCTATCAGACCTGGATGTGCCTTACCTGTGGTTTTGTTTATGACGAGGCTGCCGGCCTGCCGGAAGAGCGCATCGCGCCAGGTACCCGCTGGCTGGATATACCGATCAACTGGACTTGTCCGGAATGTGGAGCGCGCAAGGAGGACTTTGAAATGGTCGAAATCTGAAGACAATGCGGTATAGTACCGGCAGAAGGAAATCATGTTACATCCGGGACTTCCATAGACTTCCATAAAGCAACGCCCCGGAACACTCTGGAGGAGAGAATTGGCTGAAGCTGCAAATCTGCGCGGCGTCAAAGTCATGGTCATCGACGACAGCAATACCATCCGGCGAAGTGCGGAAATCTTCCTTGTCCAGGCCGGCTGTCAGGTGTTGCTCGCCGAGGACGGCTTTGATGCGCTGGCAAAAGTTGCCGATCACCAGCCTGACGTGATTTTCTGCGACATCGTAATGCCGCGGCTGGACGGCTATCAGACCTGTGCCTTGATCAAGAAGAGCCAGCGCTTCCGCTCGACGCCAGTGATCATGCTGTCATCCAAGGACGGCCTTTTTGACCGCGCACGTGGCCGTATGGTCGGCTCCGACCGCTATCTGACGAAGCCATTCACCAAAGACAGTCTGCTGCAAACGGTCGCAACTTTTGCACCGGCATCAGCCTGAAGAAACCGGAACGTGCTGCAAGGCTGCTGGGGAGGCCAAGAGGACATGAGCATCAGGAAAATCCTGGTCGTTGACGATTCACCGACCGAACGTCATGTACTGACGGCATTGCTGACCAGCAAGGGATATGAGGTGATTACCGCACAGAGCGGCGAAGAGGGGATTGCGAAAGCGAAAAGCGAGTTGCCGGACCTTGTCTTGATGGACGTTGTCATGCCCGGCCTCAATGGTTATCAGGCAACGCGAACCTTGACCCGTGATCCCGCGACGAGGAACATTCCGGTGATCGTCTGCACAACCAAGAGCCAGGAGACGGACAAGATCTGGGGCTTGCGTCAAGGCGCCCAGGACTACCTGGTCAAGCCCGTCAACGGCCAGGAGTTGCTGGCCAAGATCGCAGCGCTCTAGACGGTCGCCAGGGCATGAGCAAGAAGATCAGCCTGCATGAATTTCAGTCCTACCTGGCGGCGCGACTTGCCGGCACCAGCAACCAGAGTTCGGCCGGTCTGCTTGGCGTTCAGGCGGGACCAGACTACTGGCTGCTCGACCTGGCAGACTCGGGCGAAATCGTTCCGCTGACCCCGCTGACCGAGGTGCCGTTGACCAAACCCTGGTTCGCGGGTATCGCCAACATTCGCGGGAACCTGCACTCGGTGGTTGACCTGTCAGCCTTTATCGGCAAGGAAGCAACGCCGAGAAACACCAGCTCGCGGCTACTCCTGATTGGTACCCGCCATGGCAGCAACGCCGCCTTGCTGGTGAACCGGATGATCGGCCTGCGCAATGTCGAGGCCTTGAACCCCGAAGCGGCTGCGCCAGACGCACATGCCTGGGCACCCGAAGCCTATACGGATAACGAAGGACGCCGCTGGAGCAAACTCAAGGTGCGAGAACTGCTGGCTGACGAGGCGTTCATGGACATTGGCGTTTGAGACGCTGTCGCATCAAGGAATCCTCGACAAGAGCGGTTTGCCTGGTCGAGGACGTGTAACCGGAGAAGAAAGATGACGCTCAAACTCAAGCTACCGGCTTTCTTGTCCCGGACCCCAGACCCGGCAGGCGAGACCGTTACGGCGCGCACGGTGCTGGATTCGGACCGGCCGGCAAGCCAGCAGAAAATCCCGTTTTCGGCCGATCTGCTGCGCCAGTTCCCGGTTGCCAAACAACTCCAGGTACTTGGTGGCTGTCTGGTGCTGGTGATGCTGCTGATTGCGATCGTGGTCTACCGTGACAACCGCCAGGCGACTTTCAACACCGCCTATATTGCGACTGCCGGCGATATGCGAATGCTTTCTCAGCGCCTGGCAAAATCCTCCAGCCTGGCCCTGCTGGGTGACCCGGTCGCGTTCAAGCAATTGCGGGAATCGCGTGACAGCTTCGCCAGCAATCTTGAGCGACTGACGAGCGGCGGCGACCTCGCCGCCAGCTGGGTGCCACCCTCGCCCGAGCGTGTGCAGCCACAGTTGCAGGCACTCACCCAGATTTGGGAAAAGACCGACAAGAACGCGTCTCGATTGCTCGAAATCGAGAAGAATCTGATTTCGCTCGGCAAGGACGTCGCCTTGATCAACGACAAGAATCCGCAGTTGCTCGACCTGTCGGAACACGTGGCAGCGCTCAAGCTGCAGAGCAGCGCCGGTGTCCGTGAGATTGCTGCCGCCAACCAGCTGGTGATGCTGACCCAGCGGATTGCGAAAAACGCCAGTGCGCTCCTGCTTGGCGATGCGATCGACCCGGAAATTGCCTTCCTCCTCGGCAAGGACACGAACACCTTTCGCGACACGATACAGGCACTGAGCAAGGGCAGTGAAGCGATGCGCATCGGCGCGACGACAGACCCCGATACGAAACGGAAGCTGGGCGAACTCGACGCCAGTTTTGGCGAGTACCGGGCTGCCGTTGGCGGCATCCTCGGCAACATGCAGAAACTCGTCATCGCCAAACAGGCGGGTTCGCAGATCTTCCGTGACAGCGAAGAGTTGCTTGAAGTCACCAATGCCCTCGCGCAAGCGTACCAGAGCAGTGGCATGAACCGGACCGCCTATGGCATCGTGCTGCTGGTGCTGATCGCTCTGGCGATTGCACTGGTCGTTCTGCTCGCCAGAACCTACCTGACGGAGAGTCAGCGTCAGGCCGAACAGGCCGAGCAGGGCCGGCGTGAAACCGAGGCGGTCAACCGCCAGAATCAGGACGCGATCCTGCGCCTGATGAACGAACTCGGCGACCTTGCCGACGGCGATCTGACGGTCACGGCGACCGTCTCCGAGGACATCACCGGTGCCATCGCGGACTCGATCAACTACACGATTGAAGAGCTGCGCGTGCTCGTCGGCCGCATCAACGATGCGGCGGGACGAGTGACGCTGGCGACCGAAATCGCTCAGCAGACCTCCAACGAGTTGCTCGCTGCGGCAGAACGTCAGTCCGCTGAAATCAAGTCCGCTGGCCAGTCGGTCCTGAGCATGGCCTCTTCGATGACCGCCGTTTCCGGTGACGCCAACCAGTCGGCAACCGTGGCACGCCAGTCACTGGCTGCGGCCGGCAAGGGTGCGCGGGCAGTCGAAGACTCGATCAAGGGCATGAACAAGATCCGTGAGCAAATCCAGGAGACCTCGAAGCGGATCAAGCGTCTCGGTGAGTCATCACAGGAGATTGGTGAGATAGTCGAACTGATTTCCGACATCACCGAGCAGACCAACGTGCTGGCGCTCAATGCCGCCATTCAGGCGGCTTCTGCCGGTGAAGCCGGGCGCGGCTTCACCGTCGTTGCCGAGGAAGTGCAGCGCCTGGCGGAACGTTCCGGCGAAGCAACGAAACAGATCGGAGCGATCGTCAGGACCATCCAGACCGACACCCAGGACACGGTCTCGGCGATGGAGGAGTCCACCCGTGGCGTGGTCGAAGGAGCCAGGCTGTCCGATGCGGCCGGCCAGGCGCTGGCAGAGATCGGTGAGGTTTCCCGAGCGCTGACGACGCTGATTGAAAACATCTCGGGTGCCACGCGGGAGGCAGCCGACTCGGCGACCAAAGTGGCACGCAAGATGCAGGAAATATTGCTGGTTACCGGGCAAACGACCGCCGGCACGCAGAAAACAGCGACGGCAATTGGTGAACTGGCCGGTCTGGCGACCGAGCTGAAGGGTTCCGTAGCCGGCTTCAAGGTAATCTGAGCGCTGGATTGGAGAGATTGTCCCTGATGAATGCCCCGACGGACTTCGACATCGGCCCGCTGACCTGGGTCAAGAGCGAGATCGACCTCGCACTCGAGCGTGCCGACCAGGCGCTGCAAGCGTTTTCTGCCAGTGCTGCCGATGGCGATGGCGATCTCACCCAGATCAGGTTCTGTCGCACCCATCTGCACCAGGTCGAAGGTGCCTTGACGATCGTCGGTCTGGACGGAGTTACCCAATGTGCCGAAGCTCTGGAGTCCCTGCTTGAGGCAATCGAGAAACAGGAACGGCCCGCCGACCCGGCTTCGATCAACCTTTCGCTAAGAGCGCTGGCCGCGCTGCGCCATTATCTGGACGATCTCATCAGCGGCCAGCCCAACCAGCCCCTGAAACTCTTGCCACTCTACCGTGAGGTGCAAGCGGCACGCGGCCAGGGGCGCGTATTCCCGAGCGATCTCTTCTTTCCCGACCTCCGTGTGCGGCCACCACGTCGTTCCGGCCCACCGGTCAGACTCGTACGCAGCGAGTTTGACCACCGCCTCCGGCAGCATAGAGCACACTTCCAGCGTGGCCTGCTGTCGTGGTTGCGTGCCCCGAAGGAAGGCGCTGGCGTACCGGAGATGCTCGACGCCGTCAGACGGATCGAGGCGATCCAGGAAACACCGTCGGCCCGTGCCTTCTGGTGGGTCGCCACGGCTTTTCTGACCGCACTCGGGGAACGCGCGCTGCCGGCAGATGCCGATGCCAGGCAGCTATGCAGCCGCATCGATCTGCAGACTCGCCGCCTGCTGGAGGGTTCGACCAACGTGGCCGAGCGCCTGATGCGCGATGCGCTGTATCTCGTCGGCAGTGCCAGCAGCAACCATCGTGCGGTGCGCCGGGTCAAGGACGCCTACCAGCTGGCCGCCTTGATGCCGAGAGAGGTCAGCCCTGCCCCGGTCGCGCAGGAGTCGCTCCGCCGCCGGCTGCGTGAAGCAATCGCTGCCACCGAAGAGAGCTGGAACAGGTTCTGCGCCGGCAGCACGCAGGTCCTGCCGGCATTCCGGACAAATACCGCTGCACTGTCAACGCTGGTCGACGAGCTGGCGCACGCCGACTACTGCCGCCTGGTGCAGGCCATTGCCGAGGTGGCCAGCTTTCTCGCCGAAACGCCTTCTCGCCACAGCGAAGCACTGGCCATGGAAACCGCAACGGCCATCCTGCTCGCCCAGAACGCGCAGGAAAACATCCAGTACCTGGGCGGCAGTTTTTCGCACCAGGTCGACGTCATGGTCGCCCGAATTCAGGGCTGCCTTCGCGGAAGCCCACCCCAACCCGGGTCAGAGCTGCCGTCGCTCGACGAAATATCCCGCCAGGCACAGGAGAAAATGCTCGTTGGCCAGGTTGCCAGGGAGATCAAGAGTAACCTTGCACAAATCGAACAGGTTCTCGATGCATTCTTCCGCGATGCCGACAAGCGTGCCGAACTGAATGGTCTGGATACCCCACTGCGACAGGTTATCGGCGCCCTCAGCATGATGCGGCATGACGGCGCCGTAACCGTGCTGCGCCAGTGTGCGAAAGACATCGAACGGTTCTCCGGGTCGGAATATGTCCCCCAGGAGCCTGACTTCGAAGGCGTTGCCGAGCAACTGTCGCTGGTCGGCTTCTTCGTCGATGCGATGCAGACCGGTGCGGGTGATTTCGACCGCTTCGTCAGCCAGATGAAAGCCGGTACGGCCGCGGCTGCCGCCGAGGAAGAGGCGGCAACGGTCGAACAGGAGCTGGAGCAGCAAAAGCGTGAAGCGCACGCCCTGCTGGTCGCACTCAAGGAGCAGCCCGGCGATGCCGGGCTGCGTCAGGAAGTGCGGCAGAATCTGGCGGCGCTGCAGAAGGACGCCGACCTGGTCGCCGACAAGCAACTTGGGCAGCAAACCAAGCACGTCCTCTCGGCGCTGGCGGCCGGTGGCGATGCCGCCCAGCAGATTGATGCGGCGATGGCAACGCTCAAACCGCAGATGCCGGAAGCTCCCCCGCCCTCGGCAGAAACCATTCAGCTCGCGCAGGCCACTGCCGAGGAAGTCGACGCCGAGTTGCTGGGAATCTTCCTCGAAGAAGCCGACGAGGTCCTTGCCAGCATTGACGCAAACCTGCAGCGGTTAAGGGAACAGCCACACGACGTGGACCTGCTGACCGTGATCCGTCGTTCGGCCCACACCCTCAAGGGCAGCGGCCGGATGGTCGGGCTCAAGGATCTCGGCGATACGGCGTGGTCGATAGAACAGGTTCTCAACTTCTGGCTGCAACAGGAACAGGAAGTCACGCCAGATCTCCTCGACCTGATCGGACAGGCTCACACCGTTTTTTCCGCCTGGATCGAGCATCTGAAGACCGGGCAAGGCCAGATACCCGATGCGGGCGGCATGGTCGATCTGGCCGACGCCTTGAGAGGCGGCAGTGAGACGCTCTTGCTGTCACCCGCTGACGACGTTGCCGCCAGGCCAGCAACGGCGCGAGCGTGAGACGACAGCGGCCGAGCTGGCTATCGACGCCGGCGTTGTCGCCGCGGCGCCGATTGCCGCCCTGCCGACTGAACAGATACAGCTGCCGCGCGCGGGTCTTTCTATCGCTCCCGATCTGGCCGAGATTTTCAGGGAAGAGGCTGCGGCTCACCTGGCCACCCTGGAGCGCGAGTTCACGCGACTTCAAACAGACCCTGCCGCCCCGACAACGCATGAAATGTATCGCGCTGCCCACACCCTGGCGGGCATCGCCGGCACCGTCGGCATTCCGGCGGTCAACTGCCTGAGCCACGCGCTCGAACGTGCACTAGTGCGCCGCAACCAGGGCGCACAGCGCGACAGCCTTGAAGCGTTTGAGACGGTCCGCCAGGCGATTGCCGCCCTCGCCTTGATGCTGGCGGACGTCGCACGCGAACATGAGCCCGAGGAATTCCCGCCCTGCTCGATGAGCTCGGCACCCTGTACCCGGAGCCGCTCGTCGACCAGCAGGCAGTGCCGGTCCAGGCCGACGACAGAGAGGAAACAGCGCCGGCCGAACAGGCGGCTGCGATCGGTGGCACAGAGCCAGCGGCGGCCAGCGAGGCCGCTGCCGAGCGACGTCCCGCAACTTCAGGACGAACTTGACGAGCAGCTGCTGCCCCTGTTCCTTGAAGAGGCGCTCGATCTCAACCAGAACATCGCTGCGCAGTTGCACGCCTGGCGCAGCAATCCCGCCGATACCGAACCGGTCCGCCGACTCGCGCGCCTGTTCCATACCCTCAAGGGTAGCGCACGCATGGCCGGCGCGATGAATCTCGGTGAGCTGACACACGCCATTGAGACGCGCATGCAGGAAGCGCAGGAAGCCGGTCGCGCGCCGCTCGAACTGATCGACGACATCGACAATGCCTTCGACGTGATTGTCCAGATTGTCGAGCGGCTGCAGCGTGGCGAGACCTCCGACGCGCCGGTCGAGATATCCGATCAAGCGGCCCTGGAACTGGCCGCCGAAGCGCCGGCGCCGGTCACGCCCGTCGATCAGGGCGCCGCAGCCAACCCGAGCATGAAGGCGAGACGGACGCGGCGGCACAGCGGGCGACCCTGCGCGTGCGCGCCGACCTGATCGACCGGCTGGTCAACGAAGCCGGTGAATTGTCGATTGCCCGCTCGCGGATTGAAGGCGAGATGCGCGGCATCAAGGGCTCGCTGCTCGACCTGACCGAGAACGTGATCCGTCTGCGTCGGCAGTTGCGCGACATCGAGATCCAGGCCGAACTGCAGATGCAGTCGCGCACGGCGCAGACCGGAGAGCAACACGCCGATTTCGATCCGCTCGAGTTCGACCGCTTCACCCGCTTCCAGGAACTGACGCGGATGATGGCCGAATCAGTCAATGACGTCGCCACCGTCCAGCAGAACCTGCTGAAGAACCTTGACGACGCCAACGCCGCCATCATCGCGCAGGCGCGTCTGAACCGCGAAGTGCAGCAGGAGTTGATGTCAGTGCGCATGGTGCCGTTCGGCAGCATCTCCGATCGTCTCTATCGCATCGTCCGCCAGGCGAGCAAGGAGATCGGCAAGCGGGCAAACCTTGAAATCAGTGGTGCGCAACTGGAACTCGACAGAACGGTTCTCGACAAGATGCTGGCACCGCTGGAACACATGCTGCGCAACGCGGTCGCCCATGGCCTTGAGGACGCACCGGTTCGCCTGGCAAGGGCAAGCCGGAGATTGGCGAGATCTCGCTCAAGCTGACGCAGGAAGGCAACGAGATCATCCTGTCGTTCGCGGATGACGGCGCCGGCCTCGACCTCGACCGGCTGCGCGAACGCGGCCTGCTCGCCGGCCTGCTCAGCGAGGACGAAGCCGCCGACCCGGAGCGCGTGGTGGAGCTGATTTTTGCCCCCGGAATCTCGACCGCCAGCGAAGTCTCGCGCCTGTCTGGTCGTGGCATCGGAATGGATGTTCTGAAGAGCGAAGTGACCAGCCTTGGCGGCCGCATTGAAGTCGTCTCCAGCCGAGGCCAGGGAACGACTTTCCGGCTTTATCTGCCGCTCACGCTGGCGGTGACGAAAGCCTTGCTGGTACGCTCGGGCAACCGGGAATACGCGATTCCTTCGGCGATGATCGAGCAGGTACTCGACCTCAAGGAGAAAGGGCTGAGCCGCATTCGCGAGGCCCGTGAGGCGGTGTGGACCGGGAATCACTATCCGTTCCATTACCTGCCGCACCTCCTCGGCGAAACCCAGGCGCTGCCGGAGAAGCATACCCAATACTGGGCTCTGCTGCTGCGCAGCGGAACCCGCAAGATTGCGCTGCAAGTCGACGAATTGCTCGGCAATCAGGAAATCGTGGTCAAGAACATTGGCCCTCAGCTTGCCCGTGTGATCGGCATCGACGGCGCGACGGTGCTCGGCAATGGTCAGGTTCTCCTGATCCTGAACCCGATTGCACTGGCCAGTCGCGATCGCCTGGCGCCTGCCGTCTCGCCGGTACCGACGGTCCGGCAACCGCTGGCAACCGACAGCGTCACCGGCACTGTACCAACGGTCATGATCGTCGACGATTCGCTGACCGTGCGCAAGATCACCACTCGCCTGCTGGCACGCGAAGGCTACCAGGTGATGACCGCCAAGGACGGCGTCGATGCCCTCGAGCAACTCGTCGCCGTGGTCCCGGACGTCATGCTGGTGGACATCGAGATGCCGCGCATGGACGGCTTCGAGCTGACCAGGAACATCCGGGCCGACAAGCGCCTGGGGACGGTTCCGATCATCATGATCACCTCGCGAACGGCTGACAAGCACCGCCAATACGCCCTCGAGCTGGGCGTCAATCACTACCTCGGCAAGCCCTATCAGGAAGACGAACTGCTGCGCCTGGTGAGCGGGCACGTCAGGGAACTTCGCCACGCTTGACGACCGCGTAGCGCTGCAGTGTCCTGAGCCGGGCCTGATCATGCTCGACCAGTGGCGGCGGCGTCTCGCGACCGATGCGCACGCCGCAGGCAAGCTGCTCGGACAGGCTCATTCGCCACGGCGCATGAATGAACTTGTCCGGCACAGCGGCCAGTTCCGGCAGGTAGCGGCGAATGAACCGCCCGGCCGGGTCGAAGCGTTCCGATTGCGTCACCGGATTGAAGATGCGGAAATACGGCTGCGCGTCGCAGCCGCTTGACGCTGCCCATTGCCAACCGCCGTTATTGGCCGACAGGTCGAAATCGTTGAGCTGGCAGGCAAAGTAGGCCTCACCCTGCCGCCAGTCGATGCCCAGATCCTTGGTCAGAAACGAAGCGACCAGCATGCGCAGGCGGTTATGCATGTAGCCAGTCCGGTTGATCTGCCGCATCGCGGCGTCGACCAGCGGATAGCCGGTGCACCCGTTGCTCCAGGCGGCAAAGGCCGCCTCCGCCTGCGGCCCGTGTTCCCAGGCAATGGCATCGTACGCGGGCTTGAACGCGCCCCCGGTCACGTGCGGAAAACGGTCGAGAATCATGAAGTAGAAGTCGCGCCAGATCAACTCGGCAAGCCAGGTCGCCCCCTCGGCACCCTCGGCGCCCTGTTTCAAGGCCCCGGCGGCAATCGCTCGCGCCACCAGCTCACGAATCGACACCGTGCCGAAACGCAGATGAAGCGAGAGATACGAAACCCCCTTCACCGCCGGGAAATCACGCTGCTGCCTGTAGCGCGCCATGCGCCCCTGGAATTCGGCCAGCAGCTGTTGGCCGCCGGACATCCCCGGCACGAACCCGAGCGACCGCAGATCACTGGCGGCAAAGCCGAGCGCCGCCAGCGCGGCACGCCGCCAGCGCCGGGCGCCGCCACCAGACAGCCGCCGCCGGTCTGGCAGGGCTGCCAGTCGTCCTCCGTCAGCCGCTTCAGCCAGGCGTTCCGGTACGGCGTAAACACCGTGTAAGGCCGTCCGGCCTGCGTCAGCACTTCCTCCCCGTCAAGCACCGCCTGATCCTTGAAGGACTCGAAGGCAATTCCGTCGGCACTCAACGCCGCCCTGACGGCGGCATCGCGCTTCTTGGCCTGCGGTTCGTAGTCGCGATTGGCAAACACCGCCGATACACCCAGCTCCCTTGCCAGTGTCGGGATCTCGCTGCTTGCCCAGCCATGGCGCACGATCATTGCCCCGCCGCGCACGCGCAGCGCCAGATCAAGCTCAACCAGCGACTCCCGGATGAATTCGACGCGTCGATCATCGGACCGCCCAAGCCGGTCAAGGATCTCGCGATCGAAGACAAAAGCACAATACACGCGCCGCCCACGCCGCAGCGCCTCGCAGAGGGCCGTGTGATCGCGATCACGCAGGTCGCGCCGAAACCAGACCAGAATCGAATTCATCGTGGATTACCTTTGTGTCAGCCGCCACCGCCCATTAAAATGAGACCATGCAAAGCATCAACCTGACTGATCATTTTCTCATCGCCATGCCGGCGATGGTCGACTCCTATTTTTCCAAGAGCCTGGTCTATATCGCCGAACACAACCCGCGTGGCGCGCTGGGCGTGATCGTCAATCGGCCGATCGACATGAGCCTGGGGACGCTGCTGGAGAAAATCGATGTTCCCCTGCAGGCCGAAGGCTTCGCCAATCTGCCCGTTCTCTTCGGCGGACCGGTCCAGACCGACCGCGGCTTCGTCCTCCATCGACCGGTCGGCCAGTGGCAGTCGACGCTGGTCATCAACCAGCACGTCGGCCTCACCAGCTCGCGCGACATCCTGCAGGCAGTCGCGCGCGACGGCCAGCCACGCGACGTGATGGTGACACTCGGCTACGCCGGCTGGGCTGCCGGCCAGCTCGAACACGAACTGGTGCAGAATGCCTGGTTAACCGTGCCGGCTCAACTGCACATCCTCTTCGACTCACCTTACGAGGAGAGGCTGGCATCGGCACTGGAACTGCTCGGCGTCAATCTCGCCAATCTTGTCGATGAAGCCGGGCATGCCTGAGTCCGGCAGCAAACCCTCAGGCACGGTGCTGGCCTTCGATTTTGGCGAAAAGCGCATCGGCGTCGCCGTTGGCGAGTGGCAACTGTTGCAGGCACATCCGCTGACCACCCTCCACGGCGAGGCGAACGCCGAGCGTTTCACGGCCATCGCTGCGCTGATCGAGGAATGGCAACCCGCCAGCCTGGTCGTCGGGCGTCCGCTCTCGCTCGACGGCACAGCGCACGCCATGACCGCGCGCTGCACGCGCTTCGCCAATCAGTTGCGCGGCCGCTTCGGACTCGACGTGGAGTATGCCGAGGAGCGGCTCTCGTCGGTCGAAGCGGCGGAGCGCCTGCGGGCCGCGGGAACCGCCCGGCGCAACGCGCGCCAGCACCTCGACGCCATCGCGGCCCAGCTGATCCTGCAAGGTCATTTTGACGGTTTTGCCGAGCAAGGCATTGACCACCTTTCCCCCCGACCCGAACACCCTGATGACCGAGAAGACGATACCCGCCATTGACCTCCCTGACGCCGAGGCACAATGTGCCGAACTGGCCGAGCTGATCCGACCCCGACTGCAAGCGGACACGGTCCTGGTCGGCATTCATAGCGGCGGCGTCTGGGTGGCCAGGCGCCTGCGCGAGCTGCTGGGACTCGGCAACGAAATCGGCCTGATCGACGTTTCTTTCTACCGAGACGACTACGGCGAGAGGGGTCTTCATGCCCGGGTCAAGCCGAGCTCGATTCCCTTCGACGTCGAGGGCCGGCCACTGATCCTGGTCGATGACGTGCTCTTCACCGGCCGGACGACGCGTGCGGCAATCAACGAATTGTTCGACTACGGACGTCCGGCCAGCATCCAGCTGGCCGTTCTGGCCGATCGAGGCCGGCGCCAGCTACCGATCTCCGCTGACTTCTGCCCCTGGCAGGTCGAGCTCGACCCGTCTCAGGAACTGATCCTCTCGGCGGAGGCCAACGGTCGCCTGCATTGGAGCGTGGCCGCGAGTGCATAATCCACAACTCAACGCCAATGGCGAGCTGACCCACCTGCTGTCGATCGAGGGCTTGCCCCGCGAAGTGATCAACCACATTCTCGACACCGCATCGAGCTTTCTCAAGGTGTCCCACCGCGACGTCAAGAAGGTGCCCCTGCTGCGCGGCAAGAGCGTCTTCAACGTCTTTTTCGAGAATTCGACGCGCACGCGCACCACCTTCGAAATCGCCGCCAAGCGCCTGTCCGCCGACGTCATCAACCTCGACGTCACCCGTTCCTCGACTGCCAAGGGCGAGACCCTGCTCGACACGGTGGACAACCTGGTCGCCATGCACGCCGACATGTTCGTCGTCCGGCACGCCGCAAGCGGCGCGCCGCACCTGATCGCCGACCACCTGCGACGCCTCGGGCGGAACGACGTGCACGTGGTCAATGCCGGCGACGGACGCCACGCCCATCCGACGCAGGGCCTGCTCGACATGTACACCATCCGTCACTACAAGAAGGATTTCGCCAATCTGGTGGTGGCGATTGTCGGCGACATCCTGCACTCGCGCGTCGCCCGCTCGGACATCCACGCGCTGACCACACTCGGCGCCGCCGAGGTCCGCGCCGTTGGCCCGCAAACGCTGCTGCCGACGGCCATCGAGAAATGGGGGTGCGCGTCTGCCACGACCTGAGTGAGGGACTTCGCGATTGCGATGTGGTGATCATGCTCCGGCTGCAGAACGAGCGCATGAATGGCGCGCTGCTGCCTTCGGCGCGCGAGTACTTCCGCTGTTACGGCCTGACGCCGGCGATGCTGGCGCTGGCCAGGCCGGACGCCATCGTGATGCACCCGGGGCCGATGAATCGCGGCGTCGAAATCGACTCCGACGTCGCCGACGGACCACAGGCGGTGATCCTGCCGCAGGTCACCTTCGGCATTGCCGTCCGCATGGCAGTCATGGGCATCCTGGCGGGGAACTGAGCGATGAGCAAGCAACACCTCCACATCCGGAACGCCCGCCTGATCGACCCGCACAACGGCGTCGATGACCTGCTCGACCTGTTCATCGCCGAGGCCGGATTGCCGCAATCGGCGAGCCGCCGGCCGGGTTCTCGCCGAACGAAGCATCGACGCGCTGGGCCTGATCGCCTGCCCCGGGCTGGTCGATCTTTCCGCTCGCCTGGGCGGCATCGAGCCCGAGCTCGGAGCGGCGGTGGCCGGCGGCGTGACCTCGCTGGCCTGCCCGCCCGACACCAAGCCCCCGCTCGACGAACCGGGGCTCGTCGAGCGCCTCGTCGGCGCAGCGAGGCAACGGGGCTGGCGCGGGTCTATCCGATCGGCGCGCTGACCAAGATCTGGCCGGTCTGCGGCTCGCCGAAATGAACGGCCTGGCGCGCGCCGGCTGCATCGCCTTCTCGCAGGCCAAACAGGCCGATCGTCGACACCCAGTCGCTGCTGCGTGCCATGCAGTACGCAGCGACCTTCGGCTACGCGGTCCACCTGCGACCGCAGGATGATTCTCTCGCCCGCGAGGGTGTCGCGCACGACGGCGAAGTCGCCGCACGGCTTGGGCTGACCGGCATCCCCGTGTCTGCCGAAACCGTGGCCATCGCCACCGCCCTGCAACTGGCCGCTGAAACCGGCGTCCGCCTGCATCTTTCGCGCCTGTCCTCGGCCGCCGGCGTCGACCTGATCCGGGCAGCCAGACGGTCTGGCATACCGGTCAGTTGTGACGTTGCGATCCATCACCTGCATCTTTCGGAACATGGACATCGGCTACTTCGACAGCAATTCGCGCTTCGACCCGCCGCTGCGCTCGGCGAGCGACCGTGACGCGCTGCGCGCCGCCATCACCGAAGGGCTGGCAGCGATCTGTTCCGACCACACCCCGGTCGATGCGGATGGCAAGCAACTGCCGTTCGCCGAAGCCCTGCCCGGCGCCACCGCCCTCGAGCTCCTGCTGCCACTGACGCTGCAGTGGGCTGCAGAAGAAAACACACGCGCCGCACGAAATGATTTGCGGTGGGAACTGCAAGCGAACGCCCCGGGGACTGCCGGCCTTGATCCGGATTGCGACCTGGTCGGGGGCGGCCCCAATGCCTGGCATGAGGGGCGGCTGCCGCTGGCCATGGCGCTCGCTCGCGTCACCTGTGATCCGGCAGCCATTCTTGGCATAGAGGCGGGTTCGCTGAGCGTTGGCAGTGCCGCCGATATCTGCCTGTTCGACCCCGACGAGTCTGGCGCGCCACGCCAGACGCGCTGCGCAGCCAGGGCAAGAACACACCGTTCGTGGGTTGCGAAGTCAGGGGCCGGGTGCGCATGACGCTGGTCGGCGGACGCGTCGTCTTCGAGGCCCGAGCAGGCGCGGGACGGGCCGCCTGACGACCGCGGCGTCGGCTCACGGGCCGAGCAGGCGGCGCACCGCGTCCACCGGCGCAGCGAGCACCAGCAGGACCTTGCGCCGCGACGTCTGGCCACTTTTCAAGGTCACCGCAGCCCTTGGCACGCCCAGTCGCTGGGCAACAAACTCAAGCAGGGCAGCGTTCGCCCGGCCTTCGATCGCTGGCGCCGCGAGACGAATCTTCAGCGCGTCGCCGTGCAGGCCAAGCACTTCGCTGCGCTTTGCTGCGGGCTGAACATGGACGGTCAGCGTGATTGCGCCATCCGCTTCGCGCAGCCAATCGACCACACCGCTCAGATAAACATCAGCACCAGTTGCGCGAGGACGATGGCGATCAACGGCGACAGGTCGATGGTACCCGACCAGCGGCACGACCCGCTGGATCGGGCGCAGGACAGGCCCGGTCAGCTGTGACAACGGCTGACTCAGGGGCGAGTAGGGACTGACCCAAGACAGGACGGCCTGCACCATCAGCGCGCCGATCAGGAGGTAGATGCTGAGGCGCAGGGTGGCCAGCAGGCCGCGCCAGAGCAGCAGCGGCAGCCAGGTCTCGACCGCCCAGCCTTCGGCACCGCCGCGCAACAGGAACACCGCCAGAACGAAACTGACCTGCAGCAGGTAGGCCGGCAGGAGACTCGCCAGATCGAGCCGTACCAGCCGGGCAAGACCTTGCGCAGGGGCCTGACCAGCCAGTTGGTCAACTCGACGACGAAAGTGCCGATCTGATTGTTGAAGGAAACGCGGCAGGCCTGCATATAAAAGCGCAGCAGCAGCGCCACGGTCAGAAAAGCGGTCAGCACATCGAGCAGGAACAAGCTGGCCTGCGCGATCATCAGCTGTCCTGGCCGAGCAATTCACCCAACTCACGGCCGCGGGTGTTGGCAGCGAGAACCCCGGCGATGAAACCTTCCTTGACGCAGCGTTCCTCCATCGTGCGCAGTGCTGCCTCGGTGGTCCCCCCTTTCGAAGTCACGCGCTCGCGCAGCACGCTGGCGGCTTCACCTGACTGTGCCGCCAGCTTGGCGGCACCGAGCACGGTATCGATCGACAACTGGCGCGCCTGCCCGGCGTGATACCCAATTCGCTCGCCGCTTGCTGCAGGGCTTCGATGAACAGGAAGACATAGGCCGGGCCGCTGCCGGAGATCGCGGTGACCGCGTCCATCTTCTCTTCGTCGGCAATCCACAAGGTACTGCCGACCGCCTGCAGGATCCGCTCGGCCCCCAGGCGCTCGGCCATCGACACCGCGGCCATCGCACACAGCCCGGTGACGCCACAACCAATCAGCGCCGGCGTATTGGGCATCGCGCGCACGATCTTGCCGTAACCGCCCAGCCAGCGAGAAACATCGGCCAGCCGCAGGCCGGCCGCGATGCTGATGATCAGTTGCTGCTTGAGGTATGGCAGTAGCGGCGAGCAGGCATCGCGCATCTGCTGCGGCTTGACCGACAGCAACAGCGCATCACAGTCAAGCGCCGGCGCACTTGGCGCTTCATAACAACGGACGCCGTAGGCCAGCCGCAGCTTGGCGCGCCCCTGCGCACCCAGCTCGATGACCGCGATGTCGCTGGCCGCGAAACCGGTCTTCATCAGCCCGCCGATCAGTGCGTTGGCCATGTTGCCCCCGCCAAGGAAAGTGATCTTCATCTTCTCTCACCAAAAATTGCGGTGCCCACACGCACCAGCGTCGCCCTTCGGCAATGGCTGCTTCAAGATCATGCGACATGCCCATCGAAAGAGTATCCAGCAACAAGCCATCGGCCTGCAATTGTTCGGAAAGTTCCCGCAAGCAGCGAAAAGGGCCGCGCTGCTCCATGAAGTCATCGCTCGGCGCCGGGATAGGGCCATCAGCCCACGCAGCCGCAGCCTCGGCAGTCCCGCCACCGCATGCGCCAGTGCCGGGCGCAGCCGCAGGCGAAACGCCCCCCTTGCTGGCCTCGCCGCTGACATTCACCTGCAGACAGACCGACAGCGGTGACAGCGTCGCCGGTCGTTGTTCGGAAAGGCGTTGCGCAATTCGCAGTTGATCGATGGAATGTACCCAGTCGAAAGCCTCGGCAACCAGGCGCGTCTTGTTGGCCTGCAGCGAACCGATGAAATGCCAGTCAAGCCCCAGCGCCCGCAGCTCGTCGATCTTGGCAAGGCCCTCCTGAACATAGCTTTCGCCAAAAGCGCGCTGGCCGGCGGCTGCCAGCTCACGTACGGTAGCGGCCGGCCAGTTTTTGCTCACGGCGAGCAGGCCAACATCGGCGGGGTCACGGCCGTACTGCCGCGCGGCGCCGGCGATTCGCGCGAGAACGGCTTGCAGCTTGGCAGTAAGTGTGGTCATAATCGGGCGTTGCGCAGATTTCAAGAGTATAGCACCGCGCCCTGCCCTGTCGCCCGAGGACCGAACCGGATGGACATCACCGAACTGCTGGCTTTCAGTGTCAAGAACAAGGCCTCCGACCTCCACCTGTCGGCCGGCCTGCCACCGATCATCCGGGTGAACGGCGATGTGCGGCGAATCAACCTGCCGGCCATGGAGCACAAGGACGTGCACGCCATGGTGTACGACATCATGAGCGACAGCCAGCGCAAGCAGTACGAAGATACGCGTGAATGCGATTTCTCGTTCGAGATTCCCAATCTGGCGCGTTTTCGCGTCAACGCCTTTGTCCAGAATCGCGGCGCGGGGGCCGTCTTCCGGACCATTCCATCGAAGGTCCTGACGCTTGAAGACCTCAACTGCCCCAGGATCTTCAAGGACATCTCCGACTATCCACGCGGCATCGTTCTGGTCACCGGGCCCACCGGCTCGGGCAAGTCGACCACCCTGGCGGCAATGATCAATCACGTGAACGAGAATGCCTACAGCCACATTCTCACCGTCGAGGATCCGATCGAATTTGTTCACCAGCCGAAGAAATGCCTGATCAACCAGCGCGAAATCGGTCCGCATACGCTGTCATTCCAGAATGCCCTGCGCTCGGCGCTGCGTGAGGACCCGGACGTGATCCTGGTCGGCGAGATGCGCGACCTGGAAACCATCCGCCTGGCCCTGACCGGCGCCGAAACCGGCCACCTGGTATTCGCCACCCTGCACACCTCGAGCGCCGCCAAGACGATCGACCGCATCGTCGACGTCTTCCCGGCGGCCGAAAAGGAAATGGTTCGCTCGATGCTTTCCGAATCGCTGCGCGCGGTGATCTCGCAAACCCTGCTCAAGACCAAGGACGGCCAGGGACGAGTCGCTGCCTACGAGATCCTGATCGGGACACCGGCGATTCGCAACCTGATCCGTGAAAACAAGGTCGCACAGATGTATTCCTCGCTCCAGACCGGGCAGCAGTTCGGCATGCAAACGCTCGATCAGTGCCTGCTCGAACTGGTCAAGCGCAATATCGTCTCGGCGCCCGAAGCGCGCGCCAAGGCCGCCAACAAAGATGCCTTTGCCGGCGTTTGAGCCAGGCTTGCGAGGAGGAGACCCCGGATGGAAAACGATCAGGCACTGAAGTTCATGCACGAACTGCTGCGTCTGATGATGCAGAAGAACGGCTCCGACCTCTTCATCACCGCCAATTTCCCGCCGGCAATCAAGATCGACGGCAAGGTGATGCCGGTTTCCAACCAGACACTGCTGCCGCAGCACTCCGCCGAACTCGCGCGCTCGATCATGAACGACCGTCAGGCCTCCGAGTTCGAGGCCACCAAGGAATGCAACTTCGCCATCTCGCCCCCGGGCATCGGCCGCTTTCGCGTCAATGCGCTGGTCCAGCAGGGACGGGTCGCCGTGGTCTGCCGCACGATCAACCTGGTGGTACCGACGCTCGACGAACTCAGCTTGCCACCGGTGCTGAAGGACATCGCGATGACCTTGCGCGGCCTGGTCATTTTTGTCGGCGGCACCGGCACCGGCAAGACCACCTCGCTGGCAGCGCTGGTCGACCACCGCAACCGCAACAGCCAGGGTCACATCATCACCATCGAGGACCCGATCGAATTCGTCCATGAGCACAAGAAATCCATCGTCACCCAGCGCGAGATCGGCGTCGATACCGACAATTGGGAGATCGCGCTGAAGAACACCCTGCGCCAGGCACCGAACGTGATCATGATGGGAGAAATCCGGGATCGCAAGACCATGGACTACGCCATCGCCTTTGCCGAAACCGGACACCTTTGCCTCGCCACGCTGCATGCCAACAGCAGCAACCAGGCGATCGACCGGATCATCAACTTCTTCCCCGAGGAACGCCGCCACCAGTTGCTGATGGATCTCTCGCTCAACCTGCGGGCGCTGGTCTCACAGCGCCTGCTGGCGAAGAAGGACGGCAAGGGACGGGTGCCGGCGATCGAGATCCTGCTCAACTCACCCCTGATATCCGACCTGATCTTCAAGGGCCAGGTCACTGAAATCAAGGACGTGATGAGGCGCTCGCGCGAACTGGGCATGCAGACCTTCGATCAGGCGCTGTTCGATCTCTACGAGGACGGCCAGATCACCTACGCCGATGCCCTGCGCAACGCCGACTCGCTCAACGACCTGCGACTGCAGATCAAGCTGCATGGCAAGGAATCCAAGGACCGGGATCTGACGGCCGGCCTGGGTCACATGGAAATCATCTAGGCGCGTTCCCGAATCGCCGCGCAGCCGTCGCGGCACGGGGTTGCGCAGCTGGCACCCGTCCTTTTCGTCCTCATCCGGGCCGTCAGTAAGCGCCAGTGCCACGTTCATGGCCAGGCAAGCGCGCACTAACGAAACGATGCGCCGCTGCCCGCGCCGCGCCTCTGGCGATCCTCCGGCCGCTCGGTCGAGGCGCTGTTGCCGGTTTCACTGTCGGCACTGCTGCCGCTTTCACTGTCATCGAAATGGACCTCGAAGCCGTCTGACTGGTCACTGCCACGCCCTCGATCTCGCCCGGGCGAAAGCGCAGGTTGGCAAAGGCAGCGACCGCCGCTTCGTCGAAAACCGACGGCGGATCGCTGCTGAGCACTTCGATTCCCTCGACCGCACCGCCGACGCCCAGGAACACCCGCAGCAGCACCCTGCCACGGCCAGCCGCGCACCGCTCTCCATCCGGGAACTGCAATCGTGGCGCGTCCTGCAGGACCGGCGGCACCGTCAGCTCGGCACGCGAGAAATACCAGCCAGCCAGCGGCGCGTTCACCACCCACGGCTCCAGCAGGTAGGGCGGGATATCGGCTGCCAGCCGACGCTGGCCCCGCGCCGCGACCAGCGCCGCAGGCTCCGGCGAGTCCGCGGCGCGCGCCGCGGCCGGGCGACCTTCCGCCCTCGCCACATGCTTCGCGGCCGGTGGCGTCGGCCTGCTGGCCAGCGACTCCCCCTGACCAAACGCGCCCGCAGAGTCGCCGCCAAGGCCGATGCCGCCCGCCCAGACGCCGCTTCGCCGACCGTGTCGGGGATTCGCAATGGCACCGCCGACACCAGCAGATGCAGCCACAGCGACACCAGCAGCGCCCAGAGCAGCCTTTCCCGCCGTCGCTGCGCCGCTGAAGTGCCAGAGAGGACTGCTGTCGAGAGAGTCACTGTGTGCAAGGACGATGCCGAACCCGGCGGAAGGAGGATTCTACCGCCCACCACGGCAGCCGCCCCGCCACTCATCCGCCACAAGCGCCGTACATCGTCCGCCACTTGCCCCGGCGCCCCCCTCGTCTATCATTCCATCAGTCGCCGTCACGCTCCGAACGATGATTGCCCTTGCCCCTCGGGGCAAGGCGGATCCTGTGAAATGAAATGCCGTCTGCGCCGTCCTCCCCGCCTTCGCCTCCCCTTTCCCCGCCCGGCGGCAGGAAAGCGCCATCAAGGAATGCCATGAGAACACTCAGCCCCCTGCCCGGAAGCCACGGCTTCACTCTCATCGAACTGATGATCGTCGTCGCGGTGATCGGTATCCTGCTGGCCATCGGCGTGCCGAACTACCAGGAGTACGTACTGCGCAGCAAGCTGACCGACGCCCTCAGCTCGCTGTCGCAATTGCGGGTAGTGAAGGAACAGTATTTCCAGGACAACCGGACTTACGACCTGGCCCCAGCCGCCCCCGCCGGCAATTGTGGCGTGGTGGTTGCGGCACGCGACAGCAATTACTTCACCTTCGCCTGCACCACCAACGTGGCCCGTGTTCCGGCAGTGCCTCTTGGCCAGGCTTATCTGATCACCGCCACCGGCGTCGCGGGAACCAGCACGGCAGCCTTCACCTTTACCATTGACGAAGCCAACAACCGCCGGACGACCAACCTGCCGGCAGGCAGAGGCGTCACGCCGGCGAACTGCTGGCTGACCGCGAAGGGGCAGACGTGCTGAATCCGGCCGGCCCCGCCAGGGGCTTCACCCTGATTGAAATGGTCGTCGTGGTGGCCATTGTTGGCATTCTGGTCGGCCTCGGCGCAAGCAATTACAGCGCCTGGATTGCCAATTCCCGCATCCGCACGGCCGCCGAAACCCTTGCCAGTGGTCTGAGCACCGCGCGCAATGAAGCAATCAAGCGGAACCGGCTGGTCCGCTTCCATCTGGTGAGCGATCTGGGTGCCGGGTGTGCCCTGTCTCCGTCAGGGACCAGTTGGGTCGTCAGCCTGAATGATCCGACGGTGACGGCCGGAGAACAGTGCGACATCCCCATTTCCGACACCACGGCGCCCTTCATCGTCGCCAAGAAATCGGCCGCCGAACAGGCCTCGCAGGTCACCATCACGGCCCTGAACACAGCTCTGGGCTCCAGCCGACACGATCGTCTTCAACGGCCTCGGCCGGGTGGCAAGCCGCAACACCGCGATAGCGCAGATCGCCATCGATTCGTCCGCCGTCGCCGCCGCGCAAACGCGGGAACTGCGCATCGAACTGACCGACGGCGGCCTGATCCGGATGTGTGATCCGAGCATTGCAACCCTTGGCGACACGCGCAGATGCGAACTACCGTAATCACCCCCAGGCGACCCGGCAGGCAACCCGGCCCGGCAAAGTCTCAGCGAGGGATCATGCTGCTCGAAGCGCTGATCAGCATCGCCATCTTCTCGATCGGCGTTCTTGGCCTGATCGGGCTGCAGGCGGCAGCGATCAAGAATGCCGACGATGCCCGACAGCGTGCGGTCGCCGCCTTTTATGGCAATCAGCTGATCAGCCGGATGTGGGCCGACGATCGTGCCAATCTGGCCGAGCTATGCGCACCAGCCCAACGGGACGATGTGCGACCCCCTTTCCGCCGACCCCTTTGCCGGCGCGGCATCGGCCAATGTGAACGTCACCAACTGGCTTGACGCGCTCCGGACAGAACTCAACGGCCTGACCTCGGCCGCCATCGCCAGCAGCCTGCAGCAAGTCACGGTCGATCCGGCAACCAATATCGTCACCGTGACCATGTGCTGGAAAAACCCGGAAGAAGCCGTCTACCACTCCTACACCACCGCAGCACAGATCCGAGGCTAGGCCATGGACAAGCGCATCTCCCTGCGGAAAAGTGATCTCGGCTTCTCGCTGGTTGAACTGCTGGTCGCGACCGCCATCACCCTGATCAGCCTGTTGATCATTGTGCAGGTCTTTTCGGTCTACGACGGCTGGAAGCGCACGACGACCGGCACCGCGCAGAGCCAGGAGAACGGCCTGCTGGCCGCGTTCTCGATCGAAAGGGACCTGCGCAGTGCCGGCTTCGGCATGGTCGGGCTCGGCTGCTCGACGATCAATGCCTATAACGCCGGCCTTGTTGCCCCATCACCATCAGCGCAACCGGACTTCCGGTCACCATCACGCCGGACTCGCCGGCAGCTGGCACTGACAGGATCAATATCCTCTACAGTTCATCGCCTTTCGGCAATATTCACGGCAAGGCTGCAGGCGGACATGCCTGATTCGGACCGTGCGCCTCGTCGGGTCAACAACGGCGTCGGCTTCAATCAGGGCGACATGATCCTGATCTCCGAGCCGCCGAAAGACTGTTCCATTCTTCAGCTTTCCCAGGATGCGCAAGCAACCGCGTGCCGCGTCACCGGGGCACCTCATGGGATTTGCCGCATGACCCGATGCCTATCCATGGAATACGCCACAACCCGGCGAACATTCCTGTTTCCCTGCACCCGGCTACAAAGGCGGCGCCGGCGGCGCCCAGGTTCTCAATCTCGGCCAGTTGGTCGACCGCAGCTATTATGTGCAGAACAACATGCTGCGCATGGACGAGAGAAACCTGGTCGATGGCACCCTGACAACCTTTGATCTCATCCCCGGCGTGATCGGAATGCGGGCGCGTTACGGCCGCGACACCAATGCCGACGGAGTGCTCGATACCTTTGACAATGACACGCCGGATCTGATCGCGAAGGGAGTGGGCGGCAACAACACCCTGGTCGCGGTGCAGATCAGCCTGATCGTTCGCAGCGGCAACTGGGAGAGAAACCGAAGTCAGCCCGGCGGCGATTGCCTATTGGCTCAATGGACCTGCCGTCGCGATCGGTCCCGACGACCGGCACTACCGTTATCGCGTCTTTCAAACCGTCGTGCCCTTGAAGAACATGATATGGAACAACTGATCTCCCGGCGCCTGCCGGCACGACGAGCGCAGTCGGGCGTGGCATTGATCATGGTGCTGATCATGCTGACGGCGATGGCCATTGCCGGCGTCGCGCTGGTGCGCGTCGTTGACTCGGCCAACGTCATCTCGGGCAATTTCGCCTTCCGGCAATCGACGTTGAACATCGCCGATCTGGGGGTCGAGGCCGCCGCGGCGGACCTGGTCGCCATTCCCGCCGCCGCCACAGAGGTGCGCGTGGCCAGTCGGCTGCACGACCGACTGCCGCTACTTTCCCGTCAGAGGTCGATCAACCTGCCCAACCTGGATGCGGCAACGCTCCGTTTGCCCCAGGGATGTGGACTGACGGCAAATGCCGGTGGAGCAACACAAGGCCATCCACATGGACCCGCCGCGACACGACAAATTGGGACGGCAATGACGTCCCCCTCGCGCCCGCGGCCAACCGCGGTTACGCCATTCGTTATGTCATTGACCGGCAGTGCAACCGCCTTCGCAGGCGTCGCCAATCCGCCAAACGATGACTGCAGCAATGACACGCCCCTGACGCCCGTCAGCAAGAAGAGCCCCGGTGGGGGTGGCCTCCCCGGCCTGACGGAATCATCTTCTACCGGGTGACCGTTCAAGTCACCGGCCCCAGGAACACACAGAGCCACGTCCAGGTATTTCTGAGCTACTGATCGGAGAACACCGCAATGAAAACACCCCAAACCGGCTTCCAGAGCACTCTCCGGCATTCGCTGCTGCTCCTGGGCCTCGGGCTCGCAACTGCCCCAGCGCATGGCGCCGCGACCGACCTCAACGACATCCCGATGGCGGTCAGCAATCAGGTCAAGGGGAATTTCCTGGTGGTGCTCGACAACTCGCAATCGATGGACGCCTTCATGGGGGGGGCGCTCCAGTCGGGCAACAACCCGAATACCCGCGGCAATATCGGCCGCGACATCCTGCGCGGCATGCTCGGCAACTACCGCACGTCGTTCAACTGGGGCCTGATGAGCTTTGCCACCGCCGCCCCCTCGCTGCGGGATACCTATGTCTACCTGATGGGAGACGATAACGGCATGGTGCTGACCGACGACTGCGTCGCCGGCATCTCCGCCAGCAATGGCAATCGGCGTTGCGTCGCGAATCCAGAGCCGTTTGCCGGCGGCAGGTTCGTCACCTACGATGTCAGTTCCGACGACCCGTGGATTCTCGACGTTCTCTACAATACTTTTGCAAATCAAACGCAGCAACTCTGGGCCTACAGCGACCCTCGTGCTGCAAAACTCCACAACTTATACTGTGTACTATAACCGCAGACTCAACAACACGGGCTGGGTAATGGGTGCCTTTCAGAATCTTTGGGGAAATCGCATCCAATTCACCGCAACGGATGCCGGCTACCTGCCCTCCTTCCCGGGAGTGACCCGACAACTCTTTCTCCGCCGCGGCTGGGGATACAACTCAAGCATCACCGGTGGCGGACGCCTCGACGAACCCGTCGAGACGGACTCAGTCGTGCATTACAACGACCTGCTGACCAAGCTGGGAAGCGAAACCAACCAGGCGACACCTGAAATCAAGAATGCCGCCGTGTTCACCCCCCTTGCGGGAACGCTGCGATCAGCCAAAGACTATTTCCTGGGCCAGAGGGACTGGAAATCAAACGCTGTCAATACCAGCCCGATCAGCGCCTTCTGCCAAAAGAACTTCGTCATGCTGCTGACCGACGGCCTGCCCACCGGCAAAGCCGACGGATCACTCTATAGCGCGGCCGACCGCACCGACACCAACGCGAACGGTGTATGGAATTTCGGTACCGCCGCCAACGATTCTTTCACTGCCGTGACCAATCTGCGTACCGTACCTTACCGCGGTTGCAACAACTGCGTGAATGACTTCGACGTCCAGACTTACGTGATCGCCATGGGTGATACGGTCGCCAATGCGCGCGCCGTTGCTGTGATGGATGAAATGGCATCGCAAGGGGGAACATCGAATGCATTCTTCGCCAACGATCCCGCCTCGCTGCAGAACGCCATCTCGACGGTGGTCAACGATGCGATCTCCCGCGACGGCGCCGCCGCCGCGGTGGCCGTGGCCAACGCCAACGTCACGGCCCTGACGAGTGCCTTTCAGGCAGGGTACAACTCCGGAAGCTGGACCGGGGATCTACAGAGCTACCGACTGGACCTGGCCACCGGCACCCCGCTCATCGCGCAGCCACTCTGGGTTCCGTCGGCACAGGGACAACTCGACCTCCTGGCCAACAACCTCCGAAGGATCGTCAGCTACAGCGGCACCGCCGGGGCAGGCCAGGGCATTCCGTTCCGGCCCTACCCGCTGCCACCCGCCGCAGCGCCGGCTGCGCTCACCACCCTCAGCCTGTCACAGCAGAATTCAATCAGCGCGGTGGACGGCCCCGGAATCGTCAATTACATTCGCGGTGATCGCACGGGGGAAGGGCCGGCGCCGGCACCCGTCATCTATCGCCCGCGAACGCATGTCCTCGGCGATATCGTCAACTCCGAACCCGTGATTGTCGGCGTCCCGTCGAACAACTACAACGACGCGACCGATCGTGGGTACAGCGCTTTCAAGACCGCCCACGCCGCACGCCAGGAAGTGGTTTTCCAGGGGGCGAACGACGGCATGTTGCATGCCTTCAACGCCACCACGGGTGCGGAGGAGTGGGCTTATGTCCCCAACCTGCTCATCCCCAATCTCGCCAACCTCTCGCTGCGGCCCGGTTTCAGCCACAAGTTCTACGTTGATGGCACGCCGAGCGTTGCCGACGTCGACTTCAATCGCACCGGCGGCAACCTCAACAACCCCGCCAGTGACTGGCGCACGCTGCTGGTCGGCGGGCTCAACAAGGGCGGCTACGGTTATTACGCACTCGATGTTTCGGCTGGCCCGCCGGCCACCGAAGCCGCTGCCGCCGCCAATGTCCTGTGGGAATTCCCGAACAGTGCGACGGCTGGCCAGGTGGTTGCCGACCTCGGATTCACCTTCGGCAAGCCGATCATCGCCAAGACGGCAGACCAGGGCTGGGTCGTCCTGGTGACCTCGGGTTACAACAACAGCCGTACGGTCAATGTCGGCGGCAGTCAACTTCACCGGTGACGGTGTCGGCCACCTGTTTGTTCTCAACGCCCAGACGGGCGCGCTGATCAAAGACATCCCAACCGGCGTCGGCAACAATGCTTCGCCCAGCGGCCTGGCCGCGATCTCCGGCTACGTCGAAAGCGCCGATGTCGACAACACGGTCACCCAGGTGTACGGCGGCGACATGAATGGCAATGTCTGGCGCTTCGACCTCACCGGTGCGCCGAACGCCTGGCATGTCAGGCGGCTGGCGACGCTGGTAGACGGCGCCGGCAACGCCCAGCCGGTGACCACCGCGCCTGAACTCACCAGCATTATCGAAAACAATCAGGTCTTCCGTTTTGTCTATGTTGGAACCGGCCGCTACCTGGGCGACAGCGATGTCGTCTCGGTTGCCACGCAGACGATGTACGGCCTGATTGACGATCGCACGGCGGCGCCAACGATCAACCCGCTACGTGCGAATCTGCAACAGCAGACATTGGTGCTGCAGGGCAACATACGTACCGCAACGGCAAACACGTTTGACCTCACCGGCCCGAATCTCAAGCGCGGGTGGTATGTTGACCTGCCGGCGCGTGGCGAACGAGTCAATACCGATCCCCAACTCGCGCTCGGTACCCTGGTCTTCACGTCGAACATTCCCAGCGGTCAGGTGTGCGTCCCCGGCGGTTCATCGTTCTTCAACCTGCTCGACTACCGTACGGGCGGCGCCCTCGCCTACGGTAATCTGGGCTGGTCTTCGGTGTCGCTGGGCAACGCGCTCGCGAGCCGGCCGGTGTTGATCCGGCTGCCGTCCGGAGAGGTCCGTGCGCTGATCCGCAAGTCCGATGGCACCACCATCACCCAGGCCGTCCCAACACCGGCAGGTGCGCCCGCGATCCGTCGCATATCGTGGCGCGAGCTTCCCGATCAACAGCAATAGAAAGAGCGCGATGAAAACATTTCCTCTCCACCCCGCCTGGTTGATCCTGGCCGCCTCGCTCTGTGTGCCGAATTCCTTTGCCATTGAAGCAAGGGGAGCAAGCGGCGCGGGCACTGCCGGGACCGCCTCCGCCACCATGGCTTCGGAGTCGGGAACGGTGACGAAAATCGATCTCAGGGGGGGATACATTGTCCTCGCCAACGACCGCCGGTTCACCCTGCGCCCAGAGGCAGTCGCGGTTTACCGACAGGATGATCAGCGCGTTCCGGGAAAACTGTCCGATGTCAAGGTGGGAAGCAAGGTCAGCCTGACGGTCAACAAGGGTCCGTACGGCGGGGGGGCGACGGTCACCGAACTGTGGCTTGCCCCCTGAGAACGGCGCCTCCGGCCAATTCACTTCACCGATCGCCATCGTCGAGACGGCACCCCGGCCAAGCCTGAGCGGCAGAACATGAGCGTTGCCGTTGACTGCCCGGTCGTTGCTCCCGGGGGCGATTCTCGAGATCCGGCTGAAGCCCGACCAGATTCCCGCTTGTGCGGCAATGACGGTTTCCTGGCACGGCTTCAGTCTTTCACGGTCTGAGCAGTCCCAACAAGGGCGGGCAGTCTGACTCAGGGCGGAACACGTTCGTACCGACATCAAACCTCAGCTGGCTGAACGCGCCGCCGGACTGCGCCACAGCAGGCGCGGCGTGCGGCACTTGCCGCGACAGGGCGAGTGACAAATCCTCCTGCGGCGCTGACCATGCTATGCTGCCACGCGATGGCCCCGCCGGCTGATTGATGTGTGGAATCCTGGAGGCCGCTGATGAATATACGGAAGATTGCCCAAGCCCTGGCGCTACTGCTGCTACCAGACATCGGCGTCGCCAGACCGTTGCCCGATGATCCTCTGGAGCGCCGTTGCTGGCTGCAGTTCACGGCTGACAGAACGTCAGTCAGGCTGTTCGCCGAACCCACGCCGGTCACCTTCTCGAACCTGCGGGACGAGTTCCGCGTTCGCACGCCGTTCTGGGTGGAGTTCGGCATCCGCGGCATGGGCGTGATCCCCGCCGGTAACAAGCGGGAGGGAAGCGGCCATCACCATTTGTTGATTGACACGCCCCTGCCTGCGACCGTTTCCGAGCCGATCCCCTTCTCGGACAAGTACCGACATTTCGGCAAGGGGCAGACAGCGGCCACGATTGATCTTCCGCCGGGAGAGCATAGCCTGCGCCTGCTGTTTGCCGATTACGATCACCGACCGTATTTCGTCTTCAGCCGCAAGATCAATGTCAAGGTACTCGCCAACCGCCAGGGCTCGGCGAAGCCCAGGATTGACCCCGATCGCTTCAACGAGACGTGCCAGGCGTGGTATGAGGATGAAGTCTCGACGCCACCGACCGACGCCAGACGGGTCTATATCAAAAATATTCGCGATGGCGAAACAGTCAACAGCCCGTTCCTGATCAAGCTTGGCGTGCTCGGTCTGGGCGTCGCGCCGGAGGGGACCTCGATCCGGGAAACCGGGTATTTCTCGTTGCAGCTGAGAAAGAATCAGTCTCTGGTGAGGAGCGTGCGCTTGCACGACGGGCAGACCGAAACCGTGCTCGACCTGAGCCCCGGAGAGTATGACGCCGAGCTCGGTTTCCTGGCCGGCGATGGCCAGCTGCTGCTGCGCGATCAAATGAAGCTGATCGTGGCAGCCCGATCGCCATCAGCCCGAAAATGAGTTTCCTGTTCGCCGGCCTGCCTTACCCGTCAGGCGGCTTGATGTTCCCCCGCCAGCTCCCGGCCACCGACGGTTGCGCCGACGCCAGATGACCCGATCCAGGAGGCTGTTGCTGGCCGCGGTCGCGGTCGCCCTCGTTGCTGCCGGGTACTGGTACCAGACTGCTCGCCAGCTAGCGGCAGTCAGCAAACATGCCAAGGCTGTGCCAGCGGTGCCGGTAACGGCAGCAAAGGCCACTGTGCGCGACATGCCGATTTTGCTCGAGGTACCGGGACGGGCCGAGGCCTACGCCAGCGTGACCCTGAAGTCGCGACTCGATGGCCAGGTCACTGCGGTGCTCTACAGCGAAGGGCAACGCGTCAGCCACGGTGCAGTCCTGGTCAGGCTCGATCCCGGCGATTTCGACGCCCGCCTGCTGCAGGCCGAGGCCAATCTGGCCAGGAACGGGGCACAACTGGCCAAGGCCAGGGCCGACGTTGAGCGTTATCTCGCCCTGCAGCGACGCGGCTTCGTGTCCGAGGAAAAGGTGAACGAGCTGCGGACCGCCGAGGCGGCAGCCGCGGCAACGGTCAAGGCCGACAGGGCAGCGGTCGAACTGGCCAGGCGCCAGCTGGCGTACGCCACCATCCGCGCGCCCTTTGCCGGTGTCGTTGGCGCTCGCCTGGTTTTTCCCGGCTCGGCGATCAAGGTCAATGAAACGGCCCTGGCGGTGGTCAATCGGGTACGGCCGCTGTACGTGACTTTCTCGGTTCCCGAAAAGCATCTGCCGCGGCTGCGCAGCGCCATGCGAAAGGGCGAGCTGCAGGCGACGGTCAGGATTCCCGGCGATCAGGAGCAGCCCCTGCAAGCAACGGTCAGCTTCCTCGACAACAGTGTGGATGCCAGCACCGGAACGATCCAGATGAAGGCCTTGCTGGAAAATCGCGACGAACACCTGACCCCTGGACAGTTTGTCAATGTCAGCCTCGCGCTTGACACCCTGGTCAATGCGGTCGTCGTGCCTGCCGAGGCCGTCCAGCAGGGACCGGATGGTGCCTTCCTGTTTGTCGTCCGGCCGGACAGCACGGTTGAGCCCAGGAAGATCGAGGTCGGGGCCAGTGACCGCGGCCTGACAGCGATCAGCAAGGGAATTGCAGTGGACGAAACGGTCGTCACGGATGGCCAGCTGAGGCTCACCGCCGACACGCTGGTGCACGTCAAGCCCGCCCGACTCGAGGCGGCGCCAGCTGCCGCTATGGCGCCGCCAGCGCCTGCGTCCGGACCAGGCCGCTGAAGCAGCAATGAATCTGTCTGAACTCTGCATTCGGCGCCCGGTGATGACCACGCTGCTGATGGCGGCCCTGCTGATCTTCGGCGTCATCGGCTATCGCGCCCTGCCGGTCTCCGAATTGCCGAACGTCGATTTCCCGACCATCTCGGTCACGGCCAGTCTGCCGGGGGCTTCCCCGGAGACCATGGCAGCGGCGGTCGCGACGCCCCTCGAAGGACAGTTCTCGACCATCGCCGGTCTCGATTCGATGACCTCGACCAGCGCCCAGGGTTCGACGGCGATCACCCTGCAGTTCTCGCTCGAGCGCAATATCGATGCCGCCGCTCAGGACGTTCAGTCGGCGATCTCTGCCGCCTTGCGCAGGCTGCCACCGAACATGCCGGCCCCGCCCTCGTTCCGCAAGGTCAACCCGGCCGACTCGCCTATCTTCTACATCGCCATGTCGTCAGTCACGCTACCGCTGTCGCTGGTGAACGAATACGCGGAAACCCAGCTCGCGCAACGCCTGTCGACCATCGCCGGCGTTGCCCAGGTGCAGGTCTACGGCTCGCAGAAGTTTGCCGTGCGCATCCAGGCCAACCCCGACCAGCTCGCCAGCCGGGGAATCGGCATCGACGAACTGCAACAGGCGCTGGCGCAGAACAACGTCAATCAGCCGGTGGGTCAGCTCGATGGCCAGCGTCAGAGTTTTGCCATTCGGGATGGCGGGCAACTGGGCACTGCCGCCGCCTATCGGCCGCTGATCGTCGCCTGGCGAAATGGCGCGCCGGTGCGCCTCGAGGAGGTGGCCAGCGCGATCGACAGCGTCGAAAACCAGCGAATCGCCAGCTGGAACGTGGACCAGCGGGCCATCGTCCTGGCGGTGCAACGCCAGCCCGGCGCCAACACCATCGATACCGTCGAGGCCATCCAGCGGGTGCTGCCGTCATTCCAGTCCGGACTGCCGGCAGCGATCGACATGAAGGTGCTCTTCGACCGCAGTGTGTCGATTCGGGAAGCGATCGAAGACGTCCAGTTCACGCTGATTCTGGCCGGTTTCCTGGTCCTGCTGGTGATCCTGCTGTTCCTGCGAAATCTGTCGGCCACACTGATCCCCAGCCTGGCGCTGCCGATCTCGATCGTCGGCACCTTCGGCGTGATGTCGATCCTTGGCTACAGCCTCGACAATCTTTCCCTGCTGGCCCTGACCCTGTCGGTCGGCTTCGTTGTCGATGATGCGATCGTGATGCTGGAGAACATCGTCCGGCACGTTGAACAGGGCGAAACGCCTTTCGAGGCAGCGATCAAGGGTGCCCGCGAGATAGGGTTCACGATCCTCTCGATGACCATCTCGCTGGTGGCCGTTTTCATTCCTGTCCTCTTCATGCGCGGGATCGTCGGGCGCCTGCTGCACGAATTCGCGGTCACCATCTGCGTCGCCATCCTGGTCTCCGGTCTGGTCTCGCTGACCCTGACCCCGATGCTTTGCAGCCGTTACATCAAACGCGTCGAGCCCGGGTCGCATGGCCGCCTCTTCCAGGCCTTCGAGCGCTTTTTCGCCGCCCTGCTCGCCGCCTACGAGCGTACGCTCAGGCTGGCCATGGCTCACCCGCGGATGGTCCTGGCGAGTTTCCTGGCGACGCTGGCGCTGACCGGGTTGCTTTTCGCTTCGGTGCCAAGGGAGTTCCTGCCTAGCGGTGACTCGGGGCGGATCATTGCCTTCACCGAAGGCGCCCAGGACGTGTCCTTCGCCGCGATGGCACAACATCAACGCGCGCTGGCCGAAATCGTCGCCCAGGAACCCGATATCCAGTCCTTCATGTCGGCGGTCGGGGCCGGCGGCGTCCGCCCGACGGCCAATACCGGCACCCTCTTCATGATCTTGAAGCCGCGTGCGGAGCGCCGGTCGTCGCCGGATGAGATCATTCAACGCCTGCGCCCCAAGCTGGCCGAAGTTCCGGGCATCAAGGCCTACCTGCAGAATCCGCCGGTGATTCGCATCGGCGGCCAGCTGACGGCGGCGCAGTACCAGTACACCCTGCAGGACACCGACCTCGAGCAGCTCTATCAATGGACAAGTACCTTGACTGATGGCATCCGCCGGTTGCCTGGCTTGGTCGACGTGACCAACAACCTCAACCAGCTCAGCCCCGTGGTTTCGCTCGACATTGATCGAGACCGGCTGGCAGCCCTTGGCCTCAGCTACGGGCAGATCGAAGATGCGCTGCAAAGCGCTTTCAGCGCCCGACAGGTGTCAACAATCTACGGCTCGAGCAATCAGTATCAAGTGATTCTGGAAGTTGCCCCGGAGTACCAGGCTGCGCCGGAATCGCTGGCCCGCCTGCACGTCCGCAGCAGCAGCGGCAAGCTCATCCCGCTCGACACGGTGGCGCGATTCAGTCGCAAGACGCAGGCGCTGACGGTTAATCACCAGGGCCAGATGCCGTCGGTGACCATTTCCTTCAACCTGTTGCCCGGCGTCTCCCTCGGTGAAGCGGTGAACCGAATCAAGGTCATGGAACAGGAAATGCTGGTTCCCGCTTCCCTCAACACCAGCCTGCAGGGGACCGCCCAGGCCTTCCAGTCTTCGCAGCAGGGTCTGGGCGTCCTGCTCCTGGTCGCGGTTCTTGTGGTGTACCTGGTACTCGGCATTCTCTACGAGAGTTTCATTCACCCGCTGACCATCCTCTCGGGACTCCCCTCGGCCGGTCTCGGCGCACTGTTGACGCTGTTGATCTTCGGTGTTGACCTCAGCCTCTACGCCTTTGTGGGCGTCATCATGCTGATCGGTATTGTGAAGAAGAACGCCATCATGATGATCGACTTTGCCCTGGCACAGCAGAGACAGGCGGGAATGCCGGCCGGCGAAGCGATTTTTGCAGCCTGCCTGATCCGCTTTCGACCGATCATGATGACCACCATGGCGGCGCTGATGGGTACCCTGCCAGTCGCCCTGGGACTCGGTGCCGGCGCCGAAGTCAGACAGCCGCTCGGCCTGGCGGTGGTGGGAGGGCTGCTGGTCTCCCAGTTCCTGACCCTCTACCTGACACCGGTGGTTTACCTGTACCTGGATCGACTCTCGACACGAGCCTGGTTGGCCCGATCAGCGCCAGGCACCCTGGGCGACCCGGAACGATGATCCGATGCCTGTTGAACGTCACCGGCGGGCGCGATGATAATATGCTTCCTCCTGGCAGGAGGATCTCTCAGATGAAAACCGCCCTATCTCGCAGCGTCACGGTGACCATTTCCGTGCTTTTCCTGGCCCTCAGCGCCTGCAGCAAGGAACCTGACAACGCGGCAGCAGCAAAGCCCCCGGCGGCGACCGTTGACGACATCCCGACCGCGGCGTCGCCGCTGGCCATCGCCGCCATTAGCGGCGATCTGGCAAAGATCAGGTCGCTGCTGGAAGCGGGAGCGGAAATCGAGGCCACCGACGCACTCGGCAGAACGCCCCTCCACATGGCAGCGTTCTACGGACGCACCAGGGCAACGGAACTTCTTCTCGCCAGCGGTGCGACCATCGAAGTCAGGGACCGCATCGGCATGACGCCCCTGCATGCGGCGGTCCTTGCAGGTGGCAGGCACGTAGTGGAACTGCTGCTTGACCGAAAGGCGGATCCGAATGCGCGGACCGACACCGGGCAAACACCGCTGCACCTTGCCGCCGCGACCGGCCAGCCAAGGGTCGCACGGCTCCTCATCGAACGGGGTGCCGACCCGAAGAGCAAGGACAAGCACGGCAAGACCCCGATCTTCTACGCCTCGCGCAACAAGCATCCGATCACGACCGAAGCACTGCAGCCCTATGCCGCGAAGGACGACTGACTGCGCCTCGTCACAACGGCTGGCACCTGCCCGCGGATCGGCTGGCGGTACGTCTGACCAGAAGCACCGCCAGGGAGGTCTGGCGGATCAGGCCTTCTTGATTGCCTCGTCGCGCAGTTCGCGGCGCAGGATCTTGCCGACGTTGGTCTTCGGCAACTCGGTACGGAATTCGACCTGGCCAGGCACCTTGTAGCCGGTCAGGTGCTCCCGGCAATGGGCGATCAACGCCTCTGCAGTAAGCGCCGGGTCCTTCTTGACGACGAAGATCTTCACCGCCTCACCCGACTTGTCGTGCGGAACACCGACCGCAGCAACCTCAAGAACGCCGGGATGCTGGGCCACGACATCCTCGACTTCGTTCGGGTACACGTTGAAGCCCGAGACCAGAATCATGTCTTTCTTCCGGTCGACAATACGGACGAAACCGGTTTCATCCATCACCGCGATATCGCCGGTCAGCAGGAAACCGTCAGGCATGATGACCTTGGCGGTCTCTTCAGGACGGTTGTAATAGCCCTTCATGACCTGCGGACCCCGGATGCAGAGTTCGCCGCGCTCGCCCAGCGGTACATCGACGCCCGCGTCGTTGCGAATGGCGACCTCGGTAGACGAGATCGGCACACCAATCGCGCCGGTGTAGGCGGGGATGTCTAGTGGATTGATGGTTGCCGCCGGCGAGGTTTCGGTCAGACCATAGGCCTCGATGAGGGGCTTGCCGGTCACCTGCTTCCACCTTTCTGCAACCGCCCTCTGGACGGCCATCCCACCGCCGAGCGTGACCTTGAGCTTGGCGAAGTCGAGCGCACAAAAGGCATCATTGTTCAGCATGGCATTGAACAGGGTATTGACGCCGGTGATGACCGTGAAGGGATACTTGCCCAGTTCCGCGACAAAACCAGGAATGTCGCGCGGGTTGGTAATCAGCAGGTTGCTGGCACCGATCTTGAAAAAGGTGAAGCAGTTCGCCGTCAGGGCGAAAATGTGGTAGAGGGGCAGCGCCGTAACGACCATGTGCTGCTCATCCCCCAGCGCCGGCTTGATCCAGGCGTGCGCTTGGGCGAGATTGGCCAGGATGTTGCGATGAATCAGCATGGCCCCTTTCGAGAGGCCTGTCGTTCCACCCGTGTACTGCAGAAAGGCCAGATCTTCCTGCTTGACGGCGACCGCCTTCAGCTCGGCCGAAGCGCCCTTGGCAAGCGCGCTCCGGAAATTGACGGCGCGCGGCAGATTCCATGCCGGCACCATCTTCTTGACATACTTGACGACGAAATTGACGACTGCACCCTTCGGAAAGCCGAGCATGTCGCCAAGACGAGCCACCACGATGTGTTTCACCGGCGTTATCGCCACGACCTGCTCCAGGGTGACAGCGAAATTCTCGAGAATCACGATGACGTCGGCGCCTGAATCCTTGAGCTGATGCTCCAGTTCGCGAGGCGTGTACAGCGGGTTGACATTCACCACCACATAGCCCGCACGCAAGGCACCGAAAATACAGATCGGATACTGCAGCACATTCGGCATCATCAGCGCCACGCGGGCCCCCAGCGGCAACTTGAGAACCGACTGCAGGTAAGCGGCAAAATCCCGCGACAACCTGTCGAGCTCCGCGTAGGTGATCTCGACCCCCATGTTGATATAGGCCACGCGGTCGCGATACTTTGCGACGCTTTTCTCGAACAGCTCGCCAAGCGACTGGAACTCGCTCAAATCAACCTCGGCGGGTACGCCCTGTTGATAGCTCTTCAGCCAGATCTTCTCCACCTGCTCTCCTCCTGAGTGACCTTCTCTGTATAAGAATCGGCGTCGCCGGCACTTGCCGTCGGCGGACTGCCGTTCGCCTCCCAACCATTGACCGAATGGTTGACGCTACGGGCTTTATTCTAAAGGATTTGTTGCTCCTGCCGGCGGGCAGAAGAGCATTTTCGCGATGTGCAACCGAAACCGGTGCTCGCCGGGAAAGCGCAGGCACAGGCTGTCGTCATGGCTTCCCGCAGGCTTCATCTGGCCAGGCGACTCCTAGCCACATCATCGCCGCCTGGCGTCGCGCGACTAGCGGAAAAAGAAGGGGGGACAGCCAGACTCAGCGCAGCAGATACTTGAGCTTGTCCGGCTTGTTGTTCCACTCGTCGGCCTCGGGCAGCGCGTCGGTCCGCTCAACGATGACCGGCCACGTCCGCGCCAGTTCGGCGTTGAGCGCGATGAACGCGCGCTGGGCTTCCGGTACATCGTCCTCGGCAAATATCGCTTCCGCCGGACACTCCGGAACACAAAGCGTGCAATCGATGCACTCCTCAGGGTCGATTACCAGGAAGTTCGGACCCTCGTGGAAACAGTCCACGGGACAGACGTCGACACAATCCGTAAACTTGCACTTGATACAGTTCTCAGTCACTACGTACGTCATTGTCGCGCTTCTGCAGATTTAGACGCTCAGGACTATAGCGTATTTGGCGCCTCCGAGACAGACCCACGGCTTCCATTAACGGGATTTTTTCGCTAGCATTGCAAAGCTGGCCGGCCAGAGCGTGGGCCAGACGCCATGCTACCCACCGCCGCCAGGCACTCCTTCCCAGACCCCGCAAGAGGCATTTTGATGAGCGAACACATCCATCACGTTACGGACGACAGTTTCGGCAGCGAAGTGCTGCAATCGGTTGAGCCTGTTCTCGTTGATTACTGGGCCGAATGGTGCGGTCCATGCAAAATGATTGCACCCCTGCTGGACGACATCGCACTTGACTATGCGGGCCGCCTGAAGGTCGTCAAGTTGAATATCGACGACAATCAGAGAACGCCAGCAAGTTATGGCATCCGTGGCATCCCGACCCTGATGCTGTTCAAGAACGGCAACATCGAAGCCACCAAGGTCGGCGCCCTCTCGAGATCGCAGCTGATCAGCTTCATTGACAATAATCTCTAAACTCGCTACGCTCCCAGCCTGAAGATTTCGTGGGTACACGGCCTGCCCATGGCCACTTGCCAGCCCGTACAATCCCTTCAGGCGTCCTCTCCCTTTAGCAGCACCCCTGCCGGCTTCACGGCCCCCCCTCTGGCACGCGTTTGATTCGCGGCAGCGCGCAACACAGCGCGTTGGGTTCTTCCCTTTCTCGTCTCCAGCACATGCACCTATCCGAACTCAAAGCACTCCATGTAAGCCAGCTTCTGGACATGGCCATTAACAACAACGTCGAAGGCGCCAACCGACTGCGCAAGCACGAATTGATCTTCGCGCTGCTCAAGAATCAGGCCAGGAAAGGTGAGAGCATCTTCGGCGACGGAACGCTGGAAACACTGTCTGACGGCTTCGGTTTCCTCCGTTCGCCGGACACCTCGTATCTTGCGAGCACTGACGACATCTACGTCAGCCCGAGCCAGATCAGGCGCTTCAACCTGCATACCGGCGACACCATTGAAGGAGAAATCCGAACGCCGAAGGATGGCGAACGTTATTTCGCCCTGGTCAAGGTCGACCGGATCAATGGCGAAGCACCCGAGGCATCGAAGAACAAGATTCTCTTCGAGAACCTGACGCCCTTACACCCTGCCGAACATCTGCAACTCGAGCGTGACATCCGCGGCGAAGAGAACATTACCAGCCGCATCATCGACATCATCGCACCGATCGGCAAGGGCCAGCGCGGCCTGCTGGTGGCCAGCCCAAAAAGCGGCAAGACAGTGATGATGCAGCACATCGCGCACGCCATCACCACCAACCACCCGGACGTCACGGTCATTGTCCTGCTGATCGATGAGCGCCCGGAGGAGGTCACGGAGATGACGCGCTCGGTGCGTGGTGAAGTCGTCGCCTCGACTTTCGATGAGCCGGCGACGCGCCACGTCCAGGTAGCCGAGATGGTCATCGAGAAAGCCAAGCGGCTGATCGAGCACAAGCGGGACGTCGTCATTCTGCTCGACTCGATCACCCGTCTGGCGCGCGCTTACAATACCGTCCAGCCGGCGTCCGGCAAGGTGCTGACCGGTGGTGTCGACGCCAATGCGCTGCAGAAGCCAAAGCGCTTCTTCGGAGCTGCCCGCAACATCGAGGAAGGCGGTTCGCTGACCATCATCGCCACGGCGCTGATCGATACTGGGAGTCGAATGGACGATGTCATCTACGAAGAGTTCAAAGGCACGGGGAACATGGAAATTCACCTCGACCGCCGCATGGCCGAGAAGCGCGTTTACCCTGCGATCAACGTCAATCGCTCCGGGACACGCCGCGAAGAACTCCTGCTGAAGCCGGATGTGCTGCAAAAGATGTGGGTTCTTCGCAAGCTGCTCTACAACATGGACGATCTCGAAGCAATGGAATTTCTGCTCGACAAGATCAAGGCAACCAAGAACAACGCGGAATTCTTCGATTCGATGCGCCGCTGATCACGCCAGCGGGTGTCGCGGGGAAGGCAAGCCACGGCACCGGAATCGATCACTCGGTGTCGGCGCCATCGGAACCCGGATTGCAGATGATGCAAAAATCACCGATAATCGCGGTTTATCCAGACTCCTCATGTTTCGGGCGTCGCCTTGGCGCGGCGATCCGACAGATCTAACGCACAGGAAAAGCACCAGATGAAAGACAACATCCACCCTGCATACAATGAAATCGCGGTGACCTGCTCCTGCGGCAACACCTTCACCACCCGATCGACCATGAAGAAGCCGCTGCACGTCGAGGTGTGCGCGGCCTGCCATCCGTTCTATACCGGAAAACAGAAGATCATCGACACGGCCGGCCGCGTCGAGAAATTCAACCAGAAATACGGCGCCATGCGGAAGCCGGCTTAGGTCGGCCGGCAGGGTCGACAGAAAAGGCAGCCCCTTGGCTGCCTTTTTCGTTTCCGTCAACGGGACGTTCAAGCGAATACTCTCCAGATGCCAGTGCAACCGGCGCACGCCCGCTTCAAGGGGATTCCAATGCCACCCAGCGGCTGGACTCTGGCAGTCCTGCTCGCCCTCTATGTGTTCACCGGGCTGATTGGCCACGACCCCTGGAAACATGATGACGCAATCACCATCGGCGTGGTCCATGACATCCTCTCAAACGGCCAGTGGCTAACGCCCGGCCTCGCTGGCCGCCCCTACCCTGAACCGCCTCTCTACTACTGGGTAGCCGCAGCAGCCGGTTATCTGTGGTCCTGGCTGTTGCCGTTGCACGAGGGTGCGAGACTGGCCAGCGGCTTGTTCACCCTGCTCGCCCTGGGTTTCATCCTGCTCGCCGCGCGCGAACTGCACGGCCGCGAGCAAGCGCCGGCGGCGCCCCTGCTACTGGCCGGTAGCATCGGCTTCCTTTTCCACGCCCACGAAGCGCAGCCCATGCTGGCCACGCTGACTGCACATACCGCCGCCTACTGGGGACTGACCCAGTTGCTCGGCAAGCGGCCGCGGCACGGCGCCACCTGCTTCGGCGCGGCACTGGGGCTCGGTTTTCTTGCCAACGGCCTGGCAGCCATGCTGCCGCTGCTGCCGGTGGCAACCTTTGTCGTCTGGCGATCCGATAACCGTCAACGCTCGGCGCTGTTGCTGCTTGGCTCGCTGCTCCTGGCCTGCGCGCTGGCCGGCGGCTGGCTGGTCGCCCTGTTCGTCACAGATCCCCCGTACTTCGCAGGGTTCTGGCATGGTGAGTTGGCCCAGCTCGGCGGCAGCGCTCAGCCCTTGCTCAACCTGCAGCGCCTGCTCCTCATGCTGCCCTGGTACGCCTGGCCAGCCTTCCCTCTCGCCGGCTGGGCACTCTGGGCGAAGCGCCGGCAGCTGGCAACCACCCCGCTGGCCTTGCCCGTTTTCGCTTTGCTGACAGCGCTGCTGCTGGTCAGCCTGTGGTTAGGCGCAGGCAGCGCACCCGCCTTGTTGCTGCTCTCACCACTGGTCCTGCTGGCCGTTCCCGGGGTTGCTTCCCTGCGACGCGGCGCGGCGAACGCTTTCGACTGGTTCGGCATGATTACCTTCAGCGTCTTTGCCCTGCTCGCCTGGATCGGCTGGTCGGCCATGGTATTCGGCTGGCCCGAGAAGCTTGCGCGACAGGCGGTTCGGTTGGCGCCAGGATTCGTCGCTCACTTCAGCATCCTGGCCGCCGGCCTGGCGCTGCTCGGGACGTTGATCTGGTGCTGGTTGATTGTCACCAGCCCGCGCTCGCCAATGCGCGGGATCATGCACTGGATGGCCGGTCTGACCCTGTTCTGGCTGTTGATCGCGACGCTCTGGATGCCATGGATCGACTACGGAAAAAGCTATCGTCAGGTGGCCGCGTCCCTGGCAAAGGCACTGCCCGGCGAGCGACATTGCATCGTCAACGTCAACGCCGCCAACTCGATTCTCGCCGCCCTGGATTATTTCGAGGATATACGCACGGTTGGCGCAAGATCCCCTGGCGCGAAGAACTGTGACCTGCTCCTCATGCAGGGCTCAGCCAGGGATGGCGGCGTCTCGATGGCTGCCGGCTGGGAGAAGATCTGGGAGGGCGGTCGCCCGGTCGACCGCCGTGCCAGCGAGAAACTATACCTTTACCAGCGCCAAGCAGCGACCTTGTCAGGCAAGTGAGGCAGGCAGCAGCACCGAACAAGCTGCGCCGTCAGAGCCTGATGAAATGCTCGCGGTAGTACTGCAACTCAGCAATCGACTCGCGGATATCGGCAAGCGCGGTGTGCTCGGCACGCTTGACAAAGCCCTTGGCGATCTCGGGTTTCCAGCGGCGGCAAAGTTCCTTCAGCGTGCTGACATCGAGGTTTCGATAGTGAAACCAGGCTTCGAGCTGCGGCATGTACCTGACCATGAAGCGCCGGTCCTGCCCGATCGAGTTGCCGCACATCGGGCTGGCAGCTTGCGGCACGTAGGACTGCACGAAAGCCAACGCCGCCGCTTCAACAGCCGCCTCGTCGAGCACTGATGCCCGGACCCGCTCGATCAGACCGGAGCGCGCATGCGTTCTCCGATTCCACTCATCCATCGCCGCAAGACAGGCATCCTCCTGGCGCACGGCCCACACCGGTGATTCGGCGACGGTCGTCAATTGGCTGTCGGTCACGACCATCGCCAATTCAATGATGCGATCCCGATCAGGTTCCAGACCGGTCATTTCCATATCCAGCCACACGAGGTGATTGGCATCCTGTGCCATATAATCCGCCTGAACTCCAAAACCGTGATTGTGTCACAGACGCATGCTCAATACCTTCTCCTTCGCCTTCCTTGCCGCCCTGTTGTTGATGTGCGCCCTCCGCCTCTGGCTGGCGCAACGTCAGATTTCGCATGTCATTGCTCATCGCGGGCGGGTACCCGCTGGTTTCGCTGATCGCATCGAGCTCGACGCCCATCAGAAGGCCGCCGACTATACCGTCGCTCGCACCCGCTTCGACACAGTCGGGCTGGCGGTTGAAGTGGCCGTTCTGCTCGCCTTCACGTTCGGCGGTGGCCTGCAGACATTGCACGAGTTCTGGTCGGGGCGACTCGACGGCCTGACCTACGGCGTTGCACTGATCTTCAGCGTCGCACTGGTATCCGCCGTCGTTGATCTGCCCTTGGCGCTCTACCGGCAGTTTGTCATTGAGGCCAACTTCGACTTCAACCGCATGACCTTGAAGATCTTTATCAGCGACCTGCTGAAACAGGCGGCACTGGGCATCGTTATTGGCACACCCGTGCTGCTGGCCGTACTCTGGCTGATGGACAGAATGGGTGATCTGTGGTGGCTCCACGTCTGGCTCTTCTGGTGCGCCTTCAATCTGCTGCTCCTGTTCATCTATCCAACCTGGATCGCACCACTTTTCAACAAGTTCGTCCCGCTTGACGATGCCCAGCTGAAGATGCGCGTCGAGGCGCTGCTGGTGCGCTGCGGCTTCACCAGTTCAGGCCTCTTCGTGATGGATGGTTCAAGACGCTCGCGCCACGGCAACGCCTACTTCACGGGTTTCGGCAAGACCAAGCGCATCGTTTTCTTTGATACGCTGCTCAGCCGCCTGCGCCCGGTCGAGGTCGAAGCCGTCCTGGCGCACGAACTGGGCCACTTCAAACACCGACACGTCCTCAAGCGGATAGGAATGCTTTTCGCCATGTCGCTCGGCTTTCTCGCTCTGCTCGGCCAACTGATCGATGCCGAGTGGTTCTTCAACGGACTTGGCGTTGCTGCCGGAAACACCGTCCTGGGACTGCTTCTCTTCTTCCTCGTCGGCCCCGTCTTCACCTTCCTGCTGACGCCACTCCTGAGTCTGCTGTCCCGTCGCGACGAGTTTCAAGCCGACCGCTACGCGGCAGCCCACGCCTCGGCAGGTGATCTTGTCAGCGCGCTGGTGAAACTCTATGAAGATAATGCTGCGACGCTGACTCCCGACCCGCTACACTCACTGTTCTATGATTCACATCCACCGGCTGCCCTGCGCATTGCCCACCTGCAAAGCGCTTGAACAGAACCAGAAGGAGTCCAGGCGATGATAACCGAACCGGAACTTGCCCGCGAACATTGTCGCCCGCTTCGTGGCGGCGAACACTCACTGGATCAAACGCAGGCGTCGGCCCTGCTCGCCAGCCTGCCGGGCTGGCAGATTGTCGACCCGGGCCAGCTGCTGCAAAAAGAATTCACCTTTGCCAGTTACACGGCCACCCTGTTGTTCGTAAACACCGTGGCGGGAATGGCTGAACGTGAAAACCACCACCCCGATCTTGAAGTCGGCTACGGCCGTGTCAAGGTCAATTACAGTACGCACGACGTCGGCGGCCTGTCACGCAACGATTTCATCTGCGCCGCCAAGATCGAAGCATTGGCCAGGATTTGAGACTCGCAGGTACCGTCGTCGCCGCCTATGGGCGGCAGTACCGCATCGAATTGGCAGATGGAACGACGCTGCTCTGCGTTCCTCGCGGCAAGAAGAGCGAGCTGGTCTGCGGCGACCGGGTGACGGTCCAGCGCACGAGCCCAGACCAGGGCGTGATCGGCGCGCTTGACACGAGGCGGACCCTGCTTTATCGCTCGGACAATTTCAAACAGAAGCTGATCGCCGCCAACGTCACTCAGGTGATCATCGTTGTCGCCACCGAACCCTCGTTTTCGGACGAACTTATCACGCGCTGCATCGTCGCCGCTGAAAGTCAGGACATCCAGGTTCTCATCGTGCTCAACAAATGCGACCTCAGCGAGCGGCTGGCAGCCGCCACGGCGGCGCTGGCGCCTTACGAGAAGCTGGGTTACCGGATCGTCAGGCTTTCGGCACGCCAGAATGGTACGCTGCTGTTACCGTGTCTGGCCGGCCACACCAGCCTGCTGATCGGCCAATCAGGGATGGGCAAATCGACCTTGATCAATGCCCTGGTCCCTGGCGCCGCCGCACCAACCCGCGAGATCTCGCAAGCCCTGCACACCGGCAAACACACCACCACGCATGCCAGCCTCTACCGCCCAAGCGCCGACTCGGCGCTGATTGACTCGCCCGGCCTGACCGAATTCGGTCTACACCACCTGTCATCAGAGGAAATTGCGCACGCGTTTATCGAACTTCGGCCGCTGCTCGGCCATTGTCGCTTCCGCAACTGTCGACACGACCATGAACCGGACTGCGGCGTACTTGCGGCAGTCTGTCATGGTGACATCGACCCGCGCCGCTACGCGGCGTTCCGCTCACTCTGCGCCGAAATCGGCTAACACCACAGGAGTTTCGCATGAGCGACATCATCATTTGCCGCCAGCACGGCAAGAGTCTCGCCGAGGCGCGCGCGTCGGCTGAACACATGGCGTCGGAATTGAACGAAGAGTTCGACCTGAGCTACCATTGGGACGGTGATGTCATGCGCTTCAAGCGACCCGGTGTGGCCGGCGATCTGTCGGTGGACGATCAGCAGGTTGCTCTCAATATTCGTCTTGGCTTCCTGCTGTTCGCGCTCAAGCCCACCATAGAACGCGAGATCCACAGGTTTTTCGACGAAAACTTCCCGAGCTGAAGAAAGCTGCCCGGAAAGTCGGCAGGACCGGAGTCAGATCGCTTTCAACTTTTCGATCAGGGCAATGTACTGCTGCATCGCCCCGGCAGCGGGCGTCCCCTTGATCGCTGCCCAGGCATCGTATTTGGCGCGACCAACCATATCGGTAAAACCAGGGCGCCGGCCTTCGACGTCGCCGTCGCTAGCCTGCTTGTAAAGCGCGTAGAGCGTCAGCAAAGTGGTGTTGTCCGGACGCTCGGGGAGGCTCTTGGAACTGGCAACGGCGGCCTCGAACTGGGCTTGCAGGTCACTCACGGTGGTTCCCCTAGTTGATGATCGGCTGAAATGGCTTGCTATTATATGGGCTTGCCATTTGTTCAGGGAGCGCACGCGATGACTTCGCGCCAGAGAATTTCTCATGTCGACACCGCCTGGCTTCGCATGGACCGGCCCGAGAACCTGATGCAGATCCTGGGTGTGATGGTTTTCAAGGGCCGTGTCGACGCCGAGCGGTTCAAGCGTACAGTCGCCCGGCGTATGCTGCGCTACCGACGCTTTCGGCAGATTGCGACCGAGGACGCCGATGCCTGGTGGTGGGTCGACGACCCAGACTTCGACATCGACGCGCACGTTCGCCACTCGTTTCTCCCGGCGCCCTGCGGCACGCACGAACTGCAGAAGTTTGTCGCCGAGATGGCGAGCACTCCACTCAATCCGGCACGGGCGCGCTGGGAATTCAACCTCGTCGACATGGCCGACGACAATTCCGCACTGGTCGTGCGCATCCACCATGCGATTGGCGATGGCATCGCCCTGCTTGGCGTCATCCACTCGCTGACCGATGACCGGGCCGAGGCGCCGGAGGACGGTGGTCTGGCGGTGGCAGCCAGGGCCAGTACCGGCAAGCAGGGCGATCTTGCAGGCGAAAGCGATGACAACGACGCCTTCTGGCGCTTGATCCTGGAGCCACTGACCGACGTCGCGATCGCCTCGATACGCGTCGGTGGCCACCTCTGGGGTCAATACCTTGGCCTGCGCGATGACCCGGCTCGCCTCCGCGACTACGCCCGGGTAGCGGCAGCCATCACTCAGGAAGTCAGCAAGCTTGCCCTGATGCCCAACGACAGTCCGACGCGCTACAAGGGCAAGCCAGGCACGGTCAAGCGCGTGGCCTGGTCCGAACCGCTCCCGCTGAGCGAGATCAAGGCGGTCGGCAAGATTCTCGGCTGCTCGGTCAACGACACCCTGCTCGCTTCGGTCGCCGGTGCCCTACGCAGCTATCTGGTGGCCAAAGGCGACAACCCGGGGACCAGCGAAATTCGCGCCATGGTCCCGGTCAATCTGCGGGCACCGGATGACATCGAGGATCTAGGGAACCGCTTTGGCCTGGTCGCGCTCGAACTGCCAATCGGCATCGAGAACCCGCTGGCCAGGCTGTACGCGACGCGGGCCCGGATGGCGGCGTTGAAGGGCTCTTATCAGGCGATGCTGACCTTCAGCCTCCTGGGCGCGGCCGGCATGGCGCCAAAATTCGTCGAGGACCAGATTCTCAACCTGCTGACCAGCAAGACCACGGCGGTCATGACCAACGTCCCGGGTTCTCAGCAGCCTCGTTACTTCGCCGGCAGCGAAATCGACCAGCAGATGGTCTGGGTCCCGCAAGCCGGCGAGATCGGCATGGGCGTCAGCATCCTGTCCTATAACGGCAGAGTGCAGTTCGGACTGATTACCGACCGGACCATGGTCGACGATCCCGAGCAGATCGTCAGCCGCTTCGCAGTTGAGTTCGACAAACTACTCTGGCTGCTACTGCTCGAGCCCTGGGACCGGCTAAGCGATCCGGACGCTGTCGCCGCAGACCTGGCCGGGCTGGCCCGCCGACTCCCCACTGCCCGAAGCGGCGCATGACTGGCGAACCCCGAGCGCTCGCCGCAGGTGGCCGCAATGCCCGTGAAAGCCTCAGCCGGGCCGCGGCGCGCGCACCTCGATGGCCGACCCGATCTCCGCCACGGACGGAAAACGAGGCGTCAGTCGGCGAGTTCGGCCTTCGCCGCTTCGACGTCCAGACGTTCCATCGCATCCATCGGCTGGCAGCCTGCAGCTTCCTGATACAGCCGTTCGGCGTCCTTCAGCTTCGCCTTGCCGAACATCAGGACCAAGGCGTTGGCATACTCGATGCGGGCGATCGCAGAGTCGGGGATCAGTTCGAGCGCGGCTTCAAGCAGTTCCTTCCCGGTGTCCTTCTTTGCCCCGTAGGTAATTCCGCCAACCAGCGAGCCGACCTTGTCGATCACCTCTGCGTGATAGGCGCCAAGCGCGATGCGCGCGTCAGCGTGGCGAGGCTCAAGCGCCAGAGCCTGCGTCAGGCTGTGTTTGATCTTGCCGCCCATGCCCTCGGCGAGCGCCTTGACCACCGAAATGCTCTGGCTGTAGCGACCAAGCGCAAAGGCGTGGAGATACCAGGCATTCACATCGGCGGGCGTCTTTTCCTGCTGCTCCTCGCAGCGCTGCGCGACCTGCGTGAGCAGGCTGCGCTTGCGCTCGTCGTCAGTCTCGAGATAACCGGCGTAGATCGTTGCCGCCTTGTTGGCCACGTTGTAACCAGCCAAGCCGCAAGCCAGACCAGCCGCGACCGCCTGGCCAAAGTCACCAGCGTGATAGCTTCGCCAGGCGTCCTGCACTTTTGGATCGTCGGGGAAGGGCTCGCAGTCACCGCGATGCAGGCGTGCCCAGTTCTCTTGCAACGCCCCGCCGGCATAGTTGTATGCCTTGTCAGGATAGGGAAACTTTTTCCAGATCATTGCTTGTCCTCGCTCCAAGTTCGTGAAGTATGGCCTTGCCCACCAGGCTACGCCGGGAGGTACTCCTGCGACAGCCGTTCGAGCAGGCCTCTCGATTCGCCCAACAGAAACGGCGAAACCATCGCCATCACCTGATACACGCCGCGGCCAATGCGACCACTCTCGACCTTGCCGCGTGGGTCGCACGCATACTCGAAGGACAGCCAGTAGCTTGCGAGCACGGTCATGTTCGTCGCCAAGGCACGCAGCTCCTGAGTACTGGCGCGCATCGCACCTGCCAGGACCAGCCCGTCGCACAAGGTGGTCGCCGTCCGCACCTTGTGCGCCAGTATCTGCCTGAAATGAATCTCCAGAACACGATTGCGGGTCAACAGATCATTCAGGTCGCGATAAAAGAAACGATACTTCCAGATCTGTTCGAACAGGAGATGCAGGAACAGCCAGATATCCTCGACGTTGGCTGGCCGTCTGGTCGGCGCAGCAAGGGTTTCCTCGATCTCCCGTTCGAAGACGGCAAAGATCGATTCGAGGATTTCGTCCTTGTTATGGAAATGATAATAAAGGTTACCGGGACTGATGTTCATCTCGTCCGCAATGACCGTGGTCGTCACGTTCGGCTCACCGAAGTCATTGAACAGGCGCAGGCTCGTTTCGAGAATGCGTTCGCGCGTACGCCGCTTCGGCTTCTTGTCCATCCACTGCCCGTCCTGATCTGTCAGCAACGGCCAGCATAGCACTCCGTGCCAGCTCAGGGAATCCTCGCAGCCGTGATCTGCAAAGCCCAAGCCCGGTGAGCACGGCAGGATCAGGCTTTCTGTGCTTCCAGCCAGACTTCGAGATCGCGCAACGAAGCGTCCAGCGCGCTGGCGCTGGACGCCAGATCCGGACGGCGCTTGTGTGACAGCAGCGAACGACTGTGATCCTTGAGCACACCGAGGTTCAGTTCGATACCGTGACGAGCGAAGATCGGCCGCAGCTCATGGCGCCGCCGGTAGAGATCGCTGCGCGTCCGTTGATAGGCGTGCTCGCACAAACGACTGCGGCCCCGATAGCTGAACACATTGGTAAAGAACATGTCCGCATCATCACGCGTGGGCTCGAACAGGACCACGTCCCTGCCCTGGAACTCGTGCCGATAGCGATCCATACCGGTGCGCATCCGCGAGTGAATGATGGCGCGAAAAGTCTGCGCCAGGACGACCGGCAGACCTCCGTCAACCAGATGCTCGGGGGCCCATGTCCGGTTCTCGTGCAGCGGGCGTTTGGCCGCCAGGCGTGAGTCAAATGGCACCAGCGGATTGATGCAGATCAGCAGCTCGGCGCCCTGCTGCAGCGCAACGGAAGCATGCAGCGTCTTGATCAGAGCGCCATCGACGAAATACCGCTCGCCAATCCTCACCGGTGGAAACAGACCTGGCAAGGCAGCACTGGCCTGCACGGCGACCGAAATGGGCACATCCTCATGCCCCTCGGAACCGAAGGCGACCGACTCTCCGGTGTCGAGATCCGTCGCCACGATGAATAGGCGATGCTTGAGCTGGCGAAAATCGTTGCTCCGCCCGCCAGTCGAAAAGAGTCTTCGCAGCAGCTGATCAATGCCTGAACTGTTGAAAACGCCGGCGGGAATCGCATGACTGAGACCCTGGAACGTCTCGATCAGACGAAGGTGCCAGGGATCCGAAAGGTACTGGCGCAAGGACGACCAGAACAACACCGGCACGGCAAGCGCACGTCGCAGGTATTCGCCGAAAGCCGGACGCAGAAGCATCTCGGGGTCGAATACCTCGTCGGTATCGTTTTCCACCAGCATGCGCGCCAACTTGGCAGGCCCCAGGCCATTGGCGACGGCAGCCGATATGAAGGCCCCTGAACTGACCCCGACATAGATGTCAAGGCCGGTAAAGTCCAACCCGTCGAGAGCCTCGGCCAATGCGGCCATCGCACCGACCTCGTAGATGCCACCCACCGGACCACCCCCGGCGAGCGCCAGCCCGATCCTCGCACGCTTCCTTGCAGCAACCATGGACCGCCGTCCTTTCTCCCGTGGGATGCACCGCCTGCGGCAAAATTCGACGCCGCTTTCCTGCGCTGCGTCGTCGGCGTCAGCAGATCGTGCTTATACCGACAGCGGAAAAGCGCCGCCGGTCAGCCTGGATCGCATGCCTCAGCCAGCTGAAGCCCTCCCCTGGGGGAGGGCTTCGCACACTCTGCAACCGTGGTTGAGAGCCTGGTCCAGACAGCGATGGCGAGCTGGCCCAGACCGCTCAGGAACCTACTCGCTTGGCTGTGGAATGGTATTCAGCACATCAGCCGGGGTCACCGGAGGAACCGGCTTGGCGGCAGCGGCTTTGACCGCCGGCCGGCGAGCCGCCGGCTTGGCGGCAGCGGCAGCCGGCTTCGCGGCCGCCGGCTCAGCCGTGGTGGCCGCCTCTTTCACGGCCGGCTTGGCGACGACCTTGGGAGCAACTTTCCCCTCGGTCAGGGCCTGCACCGCGGCACTCAACTCGATGACACGCTTGGACAGGCGATCAATATCCTGCTTGCTCGGTACACCCAGACTTCCAAGGGCGCGCGCAACACGGTCCTCGAATACCTGCTCCAGGCGATCCCAGGTCCCCGCGGCTTTACCTGCCACCTGAGCAATCCGCTCGTCGGTCATCTTGCGGGTTTTCGACTGGATGCTCTCGCCTTCCTTGACCAAGGCATCGAACACCTTGCCGCCTTCCTCCTGGGCCTTTGCAAAAGCGCCGAGCCCGGCAAGCCAGATCTGCTGGGCAGATTCCTTGACTGTCGACGCCAACTGGTTCTCGCTCACGCCACCAGCCAATTCTCTGAGTTTCTTGCCCATTTCCATCTCCTTCAACGTAGTCACAAAAAAGGTCAACAAGTTTTTTGCTTGCCCTAAGAAGCCAGTCTAGTGACAATATCTAGAGGACGCACACTAAAGACCCTGGCAACGGTCTCTAGACGACGGCAGTCCTGCAAACAAGGACCATGGGAGAGAACAATGAATTACTTCGTTACCGGCGCTACGGGTTTCATCGGCAAGCGGCTTGTCGCCAAACTGTTGGCAAGGCCCGAAGCGACCGTCTATTTCTTGACACGCGCAGTTGAGCAGTCACACCTGCAGGATCTGTACGAGTACTGGGGTTGTGAAGCCAGCCGCGCCATCCCGATCGTCGGCGACCTCACGCAGGCTGAACTGGGCGTTTCAAAAGCAGACATCCGCAAGCTGAAGGGCAAGATCGAGCACTTCTTTCACCTCGCCGCAATCTATGACCTCAAGGCGAGCGCCGAAGACCAGCAGCGTGCCAACGTCGACGGCACGCGCAATACCGTGAGGCTGGCCGAGGAAATCGGTGCCGGACATTTCCACCTGGTCAGTTCAATTGCTTCTGCCGGCCTCTTCGAAGGACTGTTTCGTGAAGACATGTTCGACGAAGCGGAAAACCTCGACAACCCCTACTTCCGCACCAAGCATGATTCCGAGGGCATCGTCCGCAAGGAGTGCAGGATTCCCTGGCGCATCTTCCGCCCGGCGATCGTTGTCGGCGACTCGCGCACCGGCGAAATGGACAAGATCGACGGCCCCTACTACTTCTTCAAGCTGATCCAGAAAATGCGCCGGATGTTCCCCTCCTGGATGCCGACGATCGGCATTGAAGGCGGGCGAATCAACGTTGTCCCGGTCGACTTCGTCGTCGCCGCCATGGACCATATTGCGCACCTCGAGAATGAGGACGGCAACTGCTTCCACCTGACCGATCCGACACCGATGCGCGTCGGCGATCTGCTCAACACCTTCGCGCGTGCGGCGCACGCGCCCGAAATGGCGTTGCGCATCAACGCCGCCCTGCTCGGTTTCATTCCGCGCTCGATGCGCAAGGCGATGTTCGCCCTGACGCCGGTTCGCCGCATCCGCAGCGCCGTGATGAAGGATCTTGGCCTGCCCGACGACATCCTCGACTTCGTCAACTACCCGACCCGCTTCGACTGCCGGGAGACGCAGCGCGCCCTCAAAGGCAGCGGCATCGCGGTGCCCCCGCTCGACAGCTACGCCTGGCGCTTGTGGGATTACTGGGAACGTCACCTCGACCCCGATCTGTTCATCGATCGCACCCTGCGCGGCCAGGTCGAAGGCAAGGTCGTACTGGTCACCGGCGGCTCCTCCGGTATCGGCAAGGCCACCATTCGCAAGCTGGCCGAGGCCGGAGCAATTGCCGTCACCATCGCTCGCGATGCGCAGGCGCTGGAAGCAGTCCGCAAGGAATTCGAGTCAGCCGGCCTGCGCCTGATCACGCACGCCGTCGACGTGGCCGACACACAGCAGTGCGAAGCCTTCGTCAAGTTCATGAACGAAGAGCATGGCGGTGTGGACATCCTGGTCAACAACGCCGGTCGCTCGATTCGCCGCGGCATCGAAAACTCCTTCGATCGCTTCCACGACTTCGAGCGGACGATGGAAGTCAACTATTTCGGTGCGCTGCGGTTGACGATGGGCTTCCTGCCGGCCATGATTGCCAAGCGCAAGGGGCACGTGATCAATATCTCGTCAATCGGCGTCCTGACCAATGCGCCGCGCTTCTCGGCCTACGTCGCCTCAAAGGCGGCGATGGACGCCTGGGCACGCTGCGCCGCGTCGGAGTTTGCCGACCGCGGCATCGAATTCACGACCATCAACATGCCGCTGGTGAAGACCCCGATGATCGCGCCGACCAAGCTTTACGATCAGGTGCCGACGCTGTCCCCGGAAGATGCGGCCGATCTGGTGGTCGAGGCGATCATCCACAAGCCGGTACGGATCGCCACGCGACTGGGCATTTTCGGCGCCCTGCTGCACTCGGTGACGCCAAAGGTTGCGCAGATAACGATGAATACGTCTTTCCGGATGTTCCCCGACTCCAGTGCCGCGGCGCACAAGCAGCAGGAGCCAGCCCAGCAAACGGCTGACCAGGTTGCCTTCTCGCAGATGATGCGCGGGATTCATTTCTGACCTCCCGGTGGGACCCCTGGCAGCGACCGGATAGCAGGCACACCAGCACATTGCAGATCGGGCCGCTCCGCCGGTCCGGATGATAACGCCGCTTTACCCTTTTCCGCGCCACTACTCATGACCACAGCCACCGCCAGCCCCGTGCCGGCCCACAACGCCCGCCAACTCCTGAAGGAGTTGCAGGAGGCCTTTCCGGTCTTCCGTGACTGCCTGCCACTGGCCATCGGCATTGACAAGCAACTCCTGGGCCGGCTGCCCGGCGTCGATCGCAAGGCTCTGCGTATCGCACTGGGGATGCATACGCACTCGCTGCGGTACCTGAAAGCGATGACCTGCGCAACTGTACGCCTCGATCTCGATGGCCAGGAGACCGACGAAATCCCGGCAGAGCACCGCAAACATGCGTCAGAACTGATCCAGGAACGGATCCGGAAGCAGGCGGAACAACGCAAGGCACAGCGCGAAGCCGAGGTGCTGGCCCGCCAACGCGCCGAGAAGCTCGACCAGCTGGTCGAAAAGTTTGGCCGTAGCCGCTGAGCGGCCAGCCGGTCACAGAACGCCACTCTGCCCGGCAAGAACGCATGGACCACCTGCTCAAGGACAGTGCCACACTTGAGTTGTACGCCTGGCTGGACGAGGATGCCGAGTTACCGGGCTGGGACATCCTGATCGGCAACCCCTTTGGTCAATCGCTGCCTGAGGACCAGTTCACGACCGTTCAGAACTACTTTGCCGAGTATCACCTGGAGTACTTCCGCCAACGCCTCTACCAGCAATTCCCGAGCCGACTGCACGCCCTGCTGCTCTTCGCGACACGCGTTGACGCCGAAACCTTCCGCATAAAGCATCCGGCGCGTGTGTTTGGCAAGGCGCTAGCCCGTGCGCGCAGCCAGGGCGCTTACGTGTGTTCATTTCACGATTCGAGCTGGCTCGACTACCTGCGATTGCCGCATAGCCTCAGCCTGTCGACGCTTGATGAAATCGCCAACCACTACTGGAAGGGCGCCCTGGTCGAAGACGTCGGGCTGACCTTCCTCAATGAACGCTGGCGGGAACCACCGGTTATCGAAGCCCTTTTTCAAGGCAAGCTTGAAGCCGTCACGACACGCCCCGAGAGCGGCTGGCTGCCCGGCTTCGCCTGAAAAGCAGGGAACTTGCAGACCCTCCAGTGTCGCCACGGAGCCGCTCGCAAGCCCCGGCGCCATAACCAGATCCCGTTGCTGCTTGCTGACCGCTCGGGCAGCAGTTACAATCGCCGGCTCGCTTCGCCGAGCGAATAAACACATTGATCAACCGGGCGCTGGCTCTATCAAACCGGGGCGGCGCCGCTCCCAAGGAAAGAGAGTTTGACATGGCGATAGATGTTGCGAAAAAAGCGCAGATCATGACCGATTACCAGCGTGCGGCGGGTGATACCGGGTCTTCCGAGGTCCAGGTGGCCCTGCTGACCGCACGCATTAATGAACTGACCGGCCATTTCAAGGAACACAAAAAGGACAACCACTCGCGTCGCGGCCTGTTGCGCATGGTCAGCCGTCGCCGCAAGTTGCTGGACTACCTGAAGCGCACCAACGTTGACTCGTACCGCACCCTGATTCAGCGTCTCGGCCTGCGCAAATAAGCCTGCTGACCGAACCGCGCTGCGGTCGGCAAATGCAGGCCACTGGAAAAGCCGTCAGCGGCCAGCCCCTCGCGGGCTGCGCCGCTGTTTCTGCTGCTGCGGCTTGGTTAGCAAATGGGCGCGTCGGTTGAATTGTCTGCCGGAGTCGTGGGCAGGCACGCGCCAGACTATTGAGAAAGGGAACAATGTTTAATATCGTCAAGAAAAGCTTCGCCTACGGCGCCCATCAGGTGGCACTCGAAACCGGCGAAATCGCGCGCCAGGCTGGCGGGGCTGTCATCGTCTCGATGAACGACACGGTCGTACTGGTCAGTGTGGTTGGCAACAAGACAGCAAAGCCCGGGCAGGACTTCTTTCCCCTGACCGTTGATTACATAGAGAAAACCTACGCTGCCGGGCGGATTCCCGGCGGCTTCTTCAAGCGCGAGGGCCGTCCCTCGGAGAAGGAAACGCTGACCTCGCGCCTGATCGACCGCCCTCTGCGCCCGCTATTCCCGGAAGGCTTCCACCACGAAGTCCAGATCGTCGCAATGGTGATGTCGCTCAACCCGGAAATTGATCCCGACATCCCGGCCTTGATCGGTGCCTCGGCAGCGCTGGCAATCTCCGGTATCCCCTTTGACGGGCCGATCGGCGCCGCGCGCGTCGGCTACATCGACGGCCAGTACGTCCTCAATCCAAGCGCCACCCAGCTGGTATCGAGTCAGCTCAACCTGGTGGTCGCGGGTACCCAGGCAGCCGTGCTGATGGTTGAATCGGAAGCCATGGAACTGTCCGAGGAAGTCATGCTCGGCGCCGTTGTTTTCGGGCACCAGCAGATGCAGACGGCGATCGACGCGATCAACGAACTTGCCGACGAGGCCGGCAAGCCGGAATGGGACTGGGCCCCGGCCGCCAGAAACGAAGCCGTGCACGGCAAGGTCAATCAACTGGTTGAAGCTGAACTGCAGGAGGCTTACCGGATCACCAGCAAGCAATTGCGCAGCCAGCGAATCAAGGAGATTACCGCCTACGCGGTCGAAGCCATGACCGCCGACGATGACGCTCCCGACGCCAGCGCGGTACGCAAGATGGTCGACGACGTCGAAGCGCGCATCGTCCGCGGCCGCATCCTCGCCGGCGAGCCACGCATCGACGGTCGCGACACGCGCACCGTCAGGCCGATCGCCATCCGCTCGGGCGTGCTGCCACGGGCGCATGGTTCGGCCCTGTTCACCCGGGGCGAGACGCAGGCCATTGTCGTCGCCACACTTGGTACCGGGCGTGACGAGCAGATCATCGACGCGCTGTCCGGCGAGTACCGCGAACGCTTCATGCTGCACTATAACTTTCCACCCTACGCAACCGGTGAATGCGGCCGCGTCGGCACGCCGAAGCGGCGTGAGATCGGACATGGCCGGCTGGCCAAGCGAGCCTTGCTTGGCGTCCTGCCGTCGGCCGAGGACTTCTCCTACACCATCCGCGTCGTCTCCGAGATCACCGAATCGAACGGCTCCAGCTCGATGGCCAGCGTCTGCGGCGCCTCGCTGGCACTGATGGATGCCGGTGTGCCGCTCAAGGCGCACGTGGCTGGCATCGCCATGGGTTTGATCAAGGAAGGCAATCGCGTTGCCGTGCTGACCGACATCCTCGGCGACGAGGATCACCTCGGCGACATGGACTTCAAGGTTGCCGGGACCGAGTCAGGCGTTACCGCGCTGCAGATGGACATCAAGATCCAGGGGATCACCCGTGAGATCATGCAGGTCGCGCTGGCCCAGGCCGGCGAAGCCCGCCTGCACATCCTGCACCAGATGCAGAATTCGATGTCCGGACACCGGGAAGAGGTATCGAGCTACGCCCCCCGCCTCTACACGATGAAGATCAACCCCGAGAAGATTCGCGACGTGATCGGCAAGGGCGGGGCTGTGATTCGCGCCATCACGGAGGAAACCGGCACGACGATCGACATCAAGGACGATGGCACGATTACCATTGCTTCCGTCAGCGGTGACGCCGCCGATGCGGCCCGAGCCCGGATCGAATCGATTACCGCTGATGTCGAGGTTGGCAAGGTCTATGATGGAACGGTTCTCAAGTTGCTTGACTTCGGCGCCATCGTCAGCATCCTGCCCGGCCGCGATGGTCTGTTGCACATTTCGCAGATTGCCAACGAACGCGTCAACGCCGTTGCCGATTACCTCAAGGAAGGCCAGAAAGTACGCGTCAAGGTCCTCGAAGCCGACGAAAAGGGTCGCGTGCGCCTGTCGATGAAAGCGCTGACGGCTGAAGAGGGCGGTGCTGTTGCCACCCCGGCTTAGTTCCCCGTCAGAGAGGCTCGACAACAGCCAAAAAAGGACGCCGTGGCGTCCTTTTTTTGTTCCGCAGCCTGGAAACGAGGCCTGCTCGGCCGCAACCGGACTACTTGGCGATCTGCTTTTCGCGCACCTCCTCAAGCGTCTTGCAGTCGATGCAGAGCATCGCCGTTGGCCGCGCTTCCAGACGCTTGATGCCGATCTCGACACCACAGGCGGCACAGTAGCCGTAGTCGCCACTGTCGATGCGCGCGATGGTTTCCTCGATCTTCTTGATCAGCTTGCGCTCTCGGTCGCGGTTGCGCAGCTCGATCGCGATATCGGTTTCCTGACTCGCCCGATCGTTGGGATCAGCGAAGACCGTCGCTTCATCCTTCATGGTATGCACTGTGCGCTCAATGTCTTCCATCAACTGGAGTTTCAGAGCTTCCAGGATGCCGCGAAAATGATCCAGCTGATCGCTGTTCATGTACTCCTCGCCCACTCGCGGTACGTAGGGAGTGAAATGCTTGTAAAGCGACTCTTCAGCCATATTCGGAGATCCTGTTTCCTGTTTGAAAAAAAGACGACTAAATATCAGAAATGGCAGCGTCTTGCAAGCTACCCGGACGAGTATCGGATTTACCCCGGCCAGAAGACCGCACCGACCAACAGTGCGGCGAACAGCCCCGCCAGTACGTCCAGCGTCCAGTGCGCCCGCAGCACGATCACCAGAACCATCTGCAAAACGGCCAGCAGCGCCCCGACCACGGTCAACGCGTCGATGCCGAGGACGGCGATCTGGATGGCGCCATAGACGGCCAGCGCGGTATGCCCGGAGAAGAAGAAATCGTTGCCGACGGCATAGGTGACGAAGAGAGAGGGAAAACCCGGATGACGCCAGATGATCCCCGACGGCGGTGGCAGGGCGACGAGCGCCTGGCTCAACTGGCGCAAGGCAAAAAGGCAGAGCAGGCCCCAGAACGGACTGAAGCTCGGCCCGAACACCGCATAAACGAGAACGAACAGGGTCACCGCATCGACCCCCAGCGAACTGACGATCAAAGCCGTTCGGGCAGCGCCCGGATGCTCGTGCAGCCAGGCGTTGCTCCCCGCGGTGAGCCGGTGCAGGTGGTCGTAGATGCCATCGCCATTGAGATGGCGCTCGCCGATCAGACGTTGAGTGCAGAACCAGGCCACCAGACCACCGGCAATTACCGCCAGTCGCCAGGCGATGGCTTCCCAGGACGGCAGGTCGGCCATCACTCAGCTGGCGCCGACACGGTTGCCGGGTGACGCCTCGCCCCGCTCCAGATCCACCCGCCGTGCGGGAATCCCGGCCCAGGTTTCACCGGCAGGAATACGGGTATTGGGCAGGACGAAGGAACCCGCCAGCACCCTGGCCTTTTCACCGACTTCGACGCCACCCATGACAATCGCGCGCAGGCCGATGGTGGCGCCGCTCCCGAGCCTGACCGGCGCAATCACCAGATAGCCACCCTGCGCGTAATGCGCCATGACGCTGGCCGAGCCGCCAATGGTTACCCCGTCGGCCATTTCAATCAGCGATGGATCGGCAATGGCGGTCGAATTGATGGTCACGTTGCGCCCGATCTTCATACCCATCAGGCGGTAATAGAGTTGCGCAAAAGGCGAAGGCGTCACGAACTCAAGGAAAGAGTAACGAACCACCAGCGTCAGCGTGCAATGGACATACCAGCGAAGGGCCATCAGCGATACCGCCGAACCCCGATAGGGCTGCAGCCGGCCGCCGAGAAGCAGGTTCAGCAGCGGCGCCACCAGCAGCAGGGTCAGGCCATAGGCGAAGTAACTGCTGGCCAGGGCGAGGCCGGTCAGCGGATAGCGCCAGGCCGACGAAAGCGTCGCCAGCATCGGCGCCAGGATTTCGTCAAACAGCCACACGGCCGTGCCCAGGGAAAGGCCGGCCGCGGCAATTGCCAGGGCGATGAACGGCAAGGGACCGATGAGGGCGAGGAGTCGTTGCATGGCAGGGTGCCGGAAAGAGTCGCCGCGCCAGTGGCCTCAGCCACCTTCACGGCCTGGGTGAAGGAAAGCCGGCCAGCTGATCGCTCGACCGGCATTTCCCCGTACGGATGCACAACGGATCACTGTCGACCGAGGTTCGCTTCGGCCTCGGCCGCAGTTGCGTAGCTGTGCGCGGAGATTCTCCGCTTTTCCAGCGCCTCGCCGAGTCGGGCGCGAAGAAAGGTATTCGAGGTAAACCGCGTCACATCGTGGTAGCAGGTTTCCATCAGTCCCTTGACCATGTCGATGTAGTCGTCGACCAGTTCGGGCAGGATCGAAAAGCGATCGTAATTGACGATCGCGTACACCTTGTGCCCGAGCGGTGCGAGCCTCTCGACGACCGCCTGCCGCACGCGTGCGATCTCATCCTGGCTGCGGATGCTCAGGCCCTCGAAGTTGAGGAAGAGAACGTTCTTCCCGGCGTCGTAGGAAAGGCGTTCGGCCAGCGGCATCTCGAGCATCTGCGGCCGTAGTTTCATCGGCTCTTCCCGGAAAATCCGGCTGTCCATCAGCATCGGCGGCGTGCGCATCACCGGCACGAAATCCATCCGGTCGAGGATGTCTGTCTGCAGGTCGATGCCGGGCGCGATTTCAATCAGTTCGAGTCCCTCGGCGCACAACCGAAATACACAGCGTTCGGTGATGTATAGCACCGGCATCCCCCGCCGGTGCGCTTCGGGACCGCTGAAAGTGCGGTGTTCGACCTCCTGTACGAATTTTCTGGCCTTGCCGTCCTGAACAATGCGCAGCTTCCCATCCTCGAGCGCTATTTCCAGGTTACCGGCGGTGAACGTACCGACAAAGACCACCTTCTTGGCATTCTGCGAAATGTTGATGAAGCCACCGGCGCCGGCCAGGCGTGGGCCGAACTTCGAGACATTCAGGTTACCCTGCTTGTCGGCCTGGGCCAGGCCAAGAAAGGCGAGATCGAGACCGCCACCGTCGTAGAAATCGAACTGGTTCGGCTGATCAATGATCGCCTGAGCATTGGTCGCAGCACCGAAGTTGAGCCCACCGGCTGGAATGCCGCCGATCACGCCGGGTTCGGCGGTCATCGTCATGAGGTCGGCGATCTGCTCCTCGGCGGCGATGCTGGCCACCCCTTCCGGCATGCCGATGCCGAGATTGACCACCGCATTCGACCGCAGCTCCAGCGCCGCCCGCCGCACGATGATCTTGCGCTCGCTCATCGGCATCGCCGGAATCGCCGACATCGGCACCCGGATCTCGCCGGCGAAAGCGGGGCTGTACTGCTCGCCGAAGGTCTGCATGTGATACTCGGGTTTTTCGGCCACCACCACGCAATCGACCAGAATGCCCGGCACCTTGACCTGTCGCGGGTTGAGCGTGCCGCGTTCAGCGATCCGCTCGACCTGGACGATGACGATACCGCCCGAGTTCCTGGCCGCCATCGCGATCGCCTGCGCTTCCAGCGTCAGCGCCTCCCTCTCCATGGTCACGTTGCCATCCGGATCGGCGGTCGTGCCGCGGATGATGCCGACATTGATCGGGAAAGCCTTGTAGAAAAGATACTCCTCGCCGTCGATCTCCATCAGGCGAACGATATCGTCCGTCGTCATCGGGTTCAGCTTGCCGCCGCCAAAGCGTGGATCGACAAAGGTGCCGAGACCGACGCGGGTAATCGTCCCGGGCTTGCCGGCGGCAATGTCACGAAAGAGGTGGGCGATCACCCCTTGCGGCAGGTTGTAGGCCTTGACGCGATTGGCCACGGCCAGCTGCTGCAGTTTCGGTACCAGCCCCCAGTGCCCGCCGATGACACGACCGACCAGCCCATCGTGACCCAGGTGGTTGAGCCCGCGTTCCTTGCCGTCGCCCTGCCCGGCCGCGTACACCAGCGTCAGGTCACGCGGGTGACCAAGCCCATGCGGGTCTTCGCTCTCTCTTTCAAGGAACAGATCTTCAAGGGCGATGGCGATGTTCTCGGCGAAACCGATGCCGACGAAACCACTGGTGGCCACGGTGTCGCCGTCCTGAATCAAACGCACCGCGTCGCGCGCGGAGACGACCTTCCCGGTGTCAGAGGCGCGCAGCGAGGAGGCGATGGGATGACTGGAATGAGGCATGACTTGTCTCCTGGAAGGATCGGTTGGTGACCGGCCCGGACGTTGCTGCGGACCGGGTATGCGGCGATGCTCATGAACACCGTGCCTGGCTTTCGCTGCTCGGCGAAGTGGTCTCGGCCGCCCGCTGCCAGGGCCAGCGGCCTTCCAGTTCGACCTGCAAGGCGGTGCTCAGGAAGGTCCGGATCAGGACGATCAGGCCCAGGACGAGGACACCTTCGAGTGTCGGCGTCACCGCCACGGTGCGGATGATGTCGGCAGCGACCAGAAACTCCAGCCCAAGCAGGATTCCTCGCCCGATGTCCTGCCGGAACTGGCGGTAGGGGTCAGCCCCCTGGCGACGATGGACAGCCAGGCGAGCCGTGGCGACCAGGGTGCCGAGGACAATCACCAGCACCCCGATTCCGTCGAACGTCAAGCCGACTGTCTCGGCCAATTCGTTGAACCATGGCATCGAAGCTTCCTCCCGTTCCGCTCCTCTTCCGCCTAATGAATCGCGTTCGTTCGCCGCGACAAGAATGCTCGCCAGCGACCTGCGGTCAACGGCTCAGAGGTAACGCGTCGCGTCATCAAAATTGATTTTTTGCACCGACGGCAGTTCCGTGCGCGCGACCCGCGCCAGCACGAACGCCCTGCGCATCGGCGGCGAACCACTGAGGTGCGCAAGGGCAAAATCGACGCTGGCAGCCGGATCGGTGCTGCTTTCGTCAAGCACAAGGTTCATCGGGCTGAGCCGCAATTGCCTCGGCTCGATGCGCAGATAACGGTGCGGGTTCGCGAGGATCTCCTGCAGACATTCGAGTTCCGCCTCCAGCACCGACTCACCACCCCCGATCGCTTCCAGCTGTCGCTCGTTTTCCAGCAGCGCAGCCTCCAGTCTGGCCTGTTCGCTTGGCGCCGCCGGGGCCTCGCCGAACATTGACCCAAGGCCTGGTCCGTGTTGTTGCAGCAAGCGCAGACGCGCCCGAATCAGCGAACGATTCCCCTCCAGTTCCTGCCGTTCCACACGCTCGGCGCCCATCTCGGCCAAGGCGTGGGCGACCAGATATTCGAAAACCTCGACACCAATGACACGGCGCAACAGCACCTGATCGCGGTCGCAAATGCGCGCTTTGTGGTCCGAGAAACTGACACTCGTCTGGGCCACATCGCGCTGTACCATGTTCCCGTGCAGCGCCATGCCGAAAACACGCTGCTCGTTGAACGCCATGCCCAGGACCAGGTAAGCCTCGTCAATTTCCGGGAACCTGTCGAACAGCGTGCGCAGATTGTCCGAGCGGCCAAGGACCGTGGGGATATCCGACGGTGCGACGAAAAATGCCCGCAAGGCCGGGTCGGAAGACCAGACTGTCGACGAGACCGGTCGCACGGGCGGCAGTGCCTGGACCTGCGCGCGCAGGAAGGCGATCGTGGTCTCGACCGCAGGTGTCAGGCGTTTGTGGCAGTTTGAAAGCAGCTTGAGCCTTGGATTGGTCAGCGTGATCGCCTTTTCGACCGCCCAGCGAACCAATTCGTCAGAGGCGCGATCAGGGTCGAATTGACCAGCGCGGTTCTTGAACCAGTCGAGAATACCCATTTCCTCTTCCTCCAATGGAAGGTACTGGCCACCTCATGGTAAAGCCACTCACCGCCGGCGGCCAGTCCTGTGGGAGAACGACGCGCAGCCGATCATGTCGCTTGCCGAGCACCTTATCGTTCAGCAGATCAATCGCCACCGCACCGGCGCGACTGCTTCTTCCGCTGCGACTGACCTGCCTGAACGCCTTTCTCGTAGGCTGTTCCTTCGGCTTCTGCGAATCGTGGATCTAGCCTCGAGCCCCGCCAACAATGGCAATCTTCATCCTGGAGATCTCCGCAAACTCGATACGAATTGATCCTGGCGAAATGGACACGGGCCGCCCTCGCAACGTAGTTCTCACTCTACCCGCGAGTCCAGGCGCCTGCAAGGTGAGGATACCGATATCGGGTTGTCGGCACGGCAACTGCTCTTGGAGTGGGAGAACCGCGCCAGCGAACCGACGCCGGCGCTGTGGCTGGTCGGGCTCAACCCGGGCGTGCTCGAAGGGGTGCGACGCTCGCGGCTGGCCGACAAGCTGGGCTCTGGGCGCCTGCTGTACAATGCTTGGACGGCGAACGAGCGTTTCCTGGCCGAGGAAGAGCAAACGGGTGGCACGCCAGGACAGCCTTCAGGCAGGGTTGCGATGCGCAAACGCAACGATCGGCCGTGACGCATCGTCCGGCAGCCACCGCCCGATCCGATCAACTGAATCCGACCACCTGATGAGGGAAGCAACACATGACCGCACTCGACACAAGACAACTCAGCCCAACCGAGGCCTTCTTTCGCGACCTCGCGGAGAAGGTGAAAGGTCCGGCCGGCGCGCTCGACGGCAAGAAGGCGCTGGTGATTGGAATCGCCAACAGCCAGTCCATCGCCTACGGCTGCGCGCTCGCGTTCCGCGCGCTCGGCGCGAGCGTCGCGATGACCTACCTCAACGAAAAGAGCAAGCCGTACACCCAGGCACTCGCCGACCACCTGGGCGTCGACCCGGCGCTGTATCTCCCCTGCGACGTACGCATCCCCGGACAGCTCGAAGCGGTTTTCGCAGCGATCGAGAAAACCTGGGGCCACCTCGACATCGCCCTGCACTCGATCGCCTTCGCGCCACGCGACGATCTGCACGGCCGCGTCACCGACTGTTCGCGCGACGGCTTCCTGATGGCCATGGACGTCTCTTGCCACTCGTTCATCCGCATGGCCAAACTTGCCGAGCCACTGATGAAGGATGGCGGCTCGTTGTTCACCATGAGCTACTACGGCGCCGAGAAGGTGGTCGATCGCTACAACCTCATGGGCCCGGTCAAGGCCGCACTCGAGGCGTCGGCACGTTACCTCGCCGCCGAACTGGGAGCGAAAGGGATTCGGGTGCACCCGATCTCGCCTGGCCCGATCAGGACCCGCGCCGCCAGCGGCATCGATCGCTTCGACGAGTTGATGGACATCGCCGCGAAGCGCGCCCCGAGCCACATGCTGGCCACCATCGAGGATGTCGGCATGGCGACCGCCTTCCTCGCTTCCGACTACGCGAAGCTCATCACCGGCCAGACGATGCACATCGACGGCGGCTACCACGTCGTCGGCTGAAGCGACTTCCCGCCAGGCGCGGAACTTACAGGGCCAGCAGCTGGCGCGTATGGCGGGCGATCATCAGCTCTTCGTTGGTCGGCACCACCCACGCCGAGGTCCGGCTGCCGGCGCTGCTGATGCGCGGGCCGGCCAGTTCGTTGGCCACCTCGTCGATCTCGATGCCGAGCCAGCGCGCCTTCTCGCAAACGAGTTGCCGGATACGCGCGCTGTTTTCGCCAATCCCGGCGGTGAATACCAGCGCATCAAGGCCGCCGAGCACGGCGGCGAGCGCGCCGAGTTCACGGCTGATGCGGTACACGAAGTGGTCGATCGCCAGCCGGGCGCGCGGTTCCTCGCTGGCCAGCAGCACCCGCATGTCGTTGCCGATGCCGGACAGGCCGAGCAGGCCGGAGCGCTTGTAGAGCAGATCCTCGATCTGCTTGGCGCTCATTCCCTCCTGCTGCAGCAGGTAGAGGACGATGCCAGGATCCATGTTGCCCGGGCGGGTCCCCATCAGCAGGCCGTCGAGCGCGGTAAAGCCCATCGAGCTGCCGACGCTGCGGCCCGCGTGCATCGCGCACATGCTGGCGCCGCTACCGAGGTGGGCGACGACCACCCGCCCGCCCGCCACGGCTGGCGCGACACCTGGCAGGGCGGCGGCGATGTACTCGTACGAGAGTCCGTGGAAGCCGTAGCGGCGCACGCCCCGCTCGAAATATTCGTAAGGCAGACCGTAGAACTGCGCGACCCGCTCCTGCGTCTGGTGGAAGGCGGTGTCGAAACAGGCGACCTGCGGCAGCTCCGGTTGCACCTCCTGCACGGCACGGATTGCCGCCAGGTTGTGCGGCTGATGCAGCGGCGCCAGCGGTATGAAGTCCTCGAGGCGGCGCATCGCCTCCGGCGTCACCAGCAGGGGGGCCGCATAGTCCGGGCCGCCATGCACGACGCGGTGACCGACACCAGCCAGCACGCTGCCCTGGAAACGCGAGCGCAACAGTCCGGCGATCCGCTGCAGCGCCTGCGCATGGCCGCTGACCTCGCTCTTGTCCCACTGCTCGTCGGCAATCCGCTCGCCGGCGCCATCCTTGACCTTGAGACGCGGCGCGGTGCCGAGCCCCTCGATCTGGCCGACCGCGACGGCGCGCATCTCCCCCGCCGCAGGCACTGCAAACAGCGAGAACTTGAGGCTCGACGAGCCGGCATTGAGGACCAGAATCAGCTTTTCCATCTCACGCTCCTGCCTTGATCGGGGACTGAGCCGCCGCGGCGGTGGCCATCAGGACGGCGACCGCGCACGAGGCGAGCTTGGTGCGCCGGTTGTCGGCGCGGCTGGTGAGGATGATCGGCACCCGCGCGCCGAGGACGACGCCGGCGCCATCGGCATTGCTCATGAAAGTCAGTTGCTTGGCAAGGATGTTGCCGGCGGCGAGATCGGGAACGACGACGATATCCGGATCACCGGCGACCGCCGAGTCGATCTTCTTGATGCGTGCCGCTTCCTTGCTGATCGCGTTGTCGAGCGCCAGCGGGCCATCGAGAATCGCGCCGCTGATCTGGCCACGGTCTGCCATCTTGCACAGCGAGGCGGCGTCGGTGGTGCAGACCATGCGCGAATTGATCGACTCGACGGCGCAGATGATCGCCACCTTCGGCCGTTCGATGCCCAGCACGTGTGCCAGATCGATCGCGTTCTGACAGATGTCGCGCTTGGTGTCGAGGTCGGGGGCGATGTTGATCGCCGCGTCGGTGACGATCAGCGGCTTGTGATAAGTCGGCACGTCCATCAGGAAGGCGTGCGTGATCCGCCGCTCGGTGCGCAGCCCGGTTTCACGGCTGACGACTTCGGCCATCAGTTCGTCGGTGTGCAGGCTGCCCTTCATCAACGCCGTCGCCTTGCCGCGGCGAACCAGTTCGACCGCCCGGAATGCGGCGGCATGACTGTGCGGCACGTCCTCGATCTGCACGCCGGCGAGGTCGAGGCCGGCCTGCTCGGCGACCGCTCGCAGCCTGGCCAGCGGTCCAACCAGGATCGGCTCGATCAACCCCTCGCGTTTCGCCGCCAGGGCAGCAGCGAGCGACGACTCGTCACAGGGATGCGCCACCGCGACCGGCACCGGTGGCAGTTGCTGACAGCGTTCGACGAAACGCTCGAAGTTGTCGTGGCTCTGAATCGACACCTGTGCCGCGTCCGGACGTTCCATGCGAATCTTGACCTGTGGCGCGATGACCCGCGCCGTGCCGGTCATGATCGTCTCGCCGCGGGCGTTAAGGCCGCGGCAGTCGAAAGTGACCCGCCGGCTTGCCGCATCCCTGGCGGTGGCGGTGATCGAGATCGTCACCTTCTCGCCAATCGGCACCGGTGCCAGGAACTCCAGATCCTGCCCCGAGTGTACCGTTCCCGGACCGGGAAGCTGGTTGCCGAGCAGTCCCGAAACCTGGGCGCCCAGCCACATGCTTTGTGCGCCAAGGTCGGACGGACCAAGCTGTCGGTCGAGTTCGCTGTCGAGCTGGGTCGGGCTGATGTCGCCGGAAACAGCCGCGAAAAGCTGCACGTCGCGCAAGGTCAGGGTATGCGTGATGGTCGCGGTGTCGCCGATGTTGATTTCGTCGAAGCAATGATTCTGGAGGATTTCCGAACTCATGATCTGCTCACTGGGATGATGGTGATGGCGTTCTTGGCAATGGACCGCGCCTCGCGCGTGCCTCACATCATTATAGCGTCGCCTGTCTGGCGAGTACTGGCAGACGGCCATCCCGCAAATCAGGAGACCGGTGACCAAGCGCGGTTTCTCCCGACCCGGCAGGTTTTCGCTTACCATGGCTTGGCGACCGAATCCGGCCAACCCTTCCCCCTCATAACAACCATTCGCAGGTAACCACATGCACAAGACCGTCTTTTCGCAAGTTGCTCAAGCATCCCGGCTGTTCCTGCTTGCTGTCATCGCAGCCCTGGTGGGCTCGGCAAACGCCATCGCGGCGGACCGTGCAGCGCTCGAACGGGATGCGCACAGTGCCTATCAGAAGCTGATCACCCGGGTCACTGGGGCAAAAGCCTTGTCCAGGGATGCGGTCGCCGTCCTCGTGTTTCCAAAGATCACCAAGGCCGGTCTCGTCGTCGGCGGCCAGTACGGAGACGGCGTGCTCTTCAGGGGCGGTCAGGCAGCCGGATACTACAACACCGCCGGCGCTTCGTACGGACTGCAGGCCGGCGCCCAGCAATTTGGCTATGCCATGTTCTTCATGAATGAGAAGTCATTGAATGCTCTGAATCAGAATGATGGCTTCGAAGTCGGTGTTGGTCCCAGCGTGGTGGTGGTGGACCAGGGCATGGGCAAGTCGCTGACCACGACGACCGCCAAGGACGACATCTACGCCTTCATCTTCAGCCAGAAGGGCCTGATGGCCGGCATTGGCCTGCAGGGCAACAAGATCACCCGGCTGGCCGATTGATTGCTGGCAGGTTTTTGCGGCCAATTCCAGACGCCTCCCGGCGGCAGGGACTTCTCTGCGGCCGGAGCGGGCCAGGTGAATCGGCCCAGGTCCCGGCTAGGCTAGGCCGGGAGCTGATCTAGTGGCAGTGGCTTGCCGGTCAGGAAGCCCTGGATGAGCTGGAAGCCCATCTCGCGGCAAATCTGCGCTTCGGCTTCCTTTTCGATCCCTTCGGCCAGCGGCACCGAGCCAAGCTCCAGGACCAGCTTGACCAGGTCGCGGACGACGTGGCGCTTGCGTTCGCTGGCCAGGTGAAGGTCGTGCACCAGGCCCATGTCGAACTTGACGAAATGGGCCGGCGCCTCGCCGAGTTCGCTCAAGCGGGCCTGGCCGGCACCGAAATCGTCGTAGGCGAAGCGCACGCCGATGTCGCGCAAACGCGCAGCAAACTCGACGAGACGTCTGCTCTCGGTCACCGCGGTTTCGTGGATCTCGATCACCAGATCCAGTCCCGGCATCCGTCGCCGCAGATCGGCGAGCGAGGCAAGGAACGCCTTGCTGAACGTTTCGTTCGGGTGCGTGTTGGCGAACAGCGTGAAACCTTCCAGGCGGGGCGCCAGCGCGTCGATGCTGAAGTTGCGGAAAGCCTCGCTGAGCTCCTCCTCGCGCCCCAGGGCTCTGGCCATTTGAAAAAGGCGAGCCGGGGAACCGGGCAGCCCGGGGTGATTGGCCCGGCCGAGCAATTCGTAGGCGACGATCCGGCCGCTGGCTGCCTCGACGATGGGCTGGGCTGCGCCGGACATGCCCTGGCCGGCAAGCAGTTCGTAGAACTGGGACTCGTTCGGCACGAAAAGCTCCGAGAGAGCCAGATCCTGGGGCGCCAGCATGGTGCGCGCCTCGTCGACGCGGGCAAGCTCCACTCGGCGGATACCCACGCGAAACTCGGCGGGGCCAAAATGCACGACGTCGTTCTCCTTGAGCAGGCACGAGCCTTCGACGCGCTCGCGGTTTACCGAGCTGCCATTGGTGCTGTTCAGGTCGGTCAGACGGATACGGCCGCTGATGTCGGCCGTGAGCACGGCGTGGTGCCGGCTGAGGTCGGACGAGGCCACCGTCAGATCGTTGCTTTTGTCGCGCCCGACGCGGAACGGCAGGTGGGTGATGTTGTAGGTGACGTGAGACCCATCCGCGGTAATGGACTCAAGGAACCACTGACTGTCCAACTGGATCTTGGACTCGACGAACCACTGACCGTCCAACTCAATCTCCACTGTCAAGTATTGCGCCGCTCGCATCGGATCCGGCATTTCGCCCTGTCCGCCGATAGTAGCAGCCCTGGCGCAGATCAGCGCGATGTCTCCCGCAACCGGCCGAGACGGCCGCGGCCCGAAGGGCAGCGCGTCAAAGGACGTAGAACAGGATCGCGAAGTAATGGGCCGCACTGCCGGCCAGCACGAACAGGTGCCAGATACCATGCGCGTGCCTGAGCCGGGTGTCAAGCGCAAAGAAGATGATCCCGGTCGTGTAGAACACACCGCCCACGGCCAGCCAGGCGAAACCCGCCGTGCCGAGCGCCTGCAGCAGCGGCACCATGGCCACCACCACCACCCAGCCCATCACGACGTAAATGACCACCGACAGGACTCGCGCCTCGCTCTTCAGCCACAGCTCCTGCAGACCACCGACCAGGGCCAGCCCCCACACCACCGCCAGCAGGGACCAGCCCCAGGGACCGCGCAAGGTGACCAGGCAGAACGGCGTGTAGCTGCCGGCAATCAGCAGATAGATGCTCTGGTGATCCAGCTTGCGCAGGATGTCCTTGGCCCGCCCGCGAAAGCTGTGGTACAGGGCGGAAAAGCTGTAAAGCAGCACCAGCGTGGCACTGTAGATCGAGACGCTGATGATCTTCCACGGGTCGCCAGCCAGCGCCGCGAGCACCACCAGGACGATCGAGCCGGCGATGGCGAGAACGGCGCCGACCAGATGCGTCCACGCGTTGAATTTCTCCCCGTAGTACATATCAGAGCGTGGTCAACCCGGGGTCATTCAGCGGGCCGGCGGCTGCGCGCCGTTTCGAGGTGCTGGCAGAGGCGCTCGGCGCCCTCGAGCAACCGCGGCGTGTGGCGCTGGATCAGGTCGGGCGGCACAAAAAAGAGGTTGCCGCGGGCGACGGCAGTGATCGAGGTCCAGCGCCGCCAGTCATCGAGCCACTCGGGGCGCGCCTCGTCCATGCCGCTGGCGACGATGGCCTCGGGGTTGGCAGCAATGACCGCTTCGACCGTCACCGTCGGCGCCATCGTCGATAACTGGCCGAAAACGTTGTTGCCGCCGCACAGGTGGATGACGTCGGAGATGATCTGCCTGCCGCCAACGGTCATCAGTGGCTGCTTCCAGATCTGGTAGAAAGTGCGGACCGATGGCCGGCTGCCGTAGCGCTTGTGCAGGCCTGCCAGGCGCTGACGAAAACTTTCGGCGGCGCTCCTGGCGACTGCTGCGCTGCCGGCCAGCGCCCCGAGGCGCTCGATCTCGCCGGCCACGTCGGCGATCTGATTGGGCTGCGAGAGGTAGATCGGAATCCCCAGGCCGCGCAAGCGGTCGAGGTGCGCCGCGGCGTTGCCGCTCTGCCAGGCAACGATCAGGTCTGGCCGCAGCGCCGTGATTCGCTCGAGGTCGATCCGGGAGTAGCCCCCGACACGCGTGATCCGGCTCGCCGCCGGGGGGTACTCGCTGTACTCGACGGTGCCGACGATGCGCTCGCCGGCACCGGCAGCGAACAGCGTCTCGGTCAGATGCGGCGCCAGGCTGACGATGCGTTTCGCCGGTTGCGCGAGGCGGATCATCGCACCGGAATCGTCGGTGACGCTGACCTCGGCGTGAACCGGCTGGCCGGCAGCCAGCAACCAGACGACGAGGAGTTGCCTGAAGAGCGAGCAATGCATGTCAGGGAATCCGGTTCGCCAGTGCGTTGCGGCACCGCCCCGCAGCCGGCCTGCCGGGCAGACCGTGCGTCGGAAACTGCCGGTTCGGCAGCGCGCGGCCGGTGAGATGTTCGTCAGGCACGGAGCAGTCCCCAGCAGAGCAGTGCCGACAGCCACAGCCACAGGCTGCGGCGAACGAGCGTCAGCGCCCGCCCTATGTCCTCGGCAGACGCCGATCGCCCTTCGCCGAGCGGCGGTCGGGACTCGACGCGACCGTGGTAGACCGCTGGACCACCCAGGGCAAGGCCGAGGCTGCCGGCCCCGGCCGACATCACCGGACCGGCGTTCGGGCTCTTCCAGCGCGGCGCCTGCTGCCGCCAACAGCGCAGCGCCGTGCGCGTGCTGCCGCACAGGGCGTAGGACAGCGCGGTGAGACGCGCCGGGACAAGATTCAGCAAGTCGTCGAGGCGCGCGGCAGCCCAGCCAAAGTCGGCAAAGCGCTGGTCGCGGTAACCCCACATCGCGTCGAGCGTGTTGGCCAGGCGGAAAAGAACCGCGCCCGGTCCGCCAAGCAGCGCGAACCAGAAGAGCGCACCGAAGATGGCATCGTTGCCGTTCTCCAGCGTCGATTCGATGCAGGCGCCAGCGACACCGGCGGCATCGAGTTCTTCGGTCTGGCGCGAGACCATCCAGCCGACGTGCTGGCGCGCCACAACCAGATCACCGCGTGCCAGATCGTCGGCGACGCGCCGGGCGTGCTCGCCCAGGCTGCGACCACCCAGCGCCAGATAGAGCAGGATGGCGTCGATGATCCCGCCAGGCAGACCCGGTGGGATCGCCCAGAGAGCCAGCGCCAGCCAGGGCAGGATGAGCAGCGACCAAGCCAGCAAACCGCGCAGGCGACGCTGCTGACCGGTGTTGAGGATCCGCTCGCAGGCCTCGGCAAGGAAACCGAGACCGACCAGAGGATGCCAGCACCGCGGCTCGCCGAGCAGCCGGTCAAGGCCGGCACCGGTCACCGCCGCCAGCGACAGAATCAGCGCAGTCGACGTTTCGGCAGCGAGTGGGAGTGAAGAAAGCACAGTGGGCATGCGACAATCGGGTTGAACGAATCCGGATTCTACGATGAACGAGCCCCCCACCCCCAGCCTGATGGTCCAGGGCTGCACTTCCGATGCTGGCAAGAGCATCCTGGTGACCGCACTATGCCGCATCCTGCGCCGCCGCGGCGTGCGCGTTGCGCCCTTCAAGCCGCAGAACATGGCGCTCAATTCGGCGGTCACCGTCGATGGTGGCGAGATCGGCCGCGCGCAGGCACTGCAGGCGCTCGCCGCCGGGCTGCCGGCACACTCCGATTTCAATCCGGTACTGCTGAAACCGGCAACCGACCGACGGGCGCAGGTGATCATTCACGGCCAGGCGCTGCGCGACTTCGATGCCTGCGACTACCACGCCTACAAGCCGCGCGCGATGAAGGCCGTGCTCGAATCGTGGCAGCGCCTCTGTGCGCAGTACGAATGCCTGCTCGTCGAAGGCGCCGGCAGCCCCGCCGAAATCAATCTGCGCGACCGCGACATCGCCAACATGGGTTTTGCCGAGGCGGTTGATTGCCCGGTCATCCTGATCGCCGACATTGATCGTGGCGGCGTCTTCGCGCATTTTTGCGGCACGCTCGACCTCCTCTCGCCTTCCGAACAGGCGCGCGTCAAGGGCTTCGTGATCAACCGCTTTCGCGGCGACATCGCTCTCCTCGAGAGTGGCCTGCGCTGGCTGGAAGAGCGCACCGGCAAGCCGGTGCTGGGCGTGCTGCCCTATCTGCACGGTCTCTATCTCGATGCCGAGGACGCCCTGCCGCGCAAGGCGGAGGAAAAGGCGGCGACCAGCCTGCGGGTCATCGCGCCGGCCTACCCGCGAATCTCGAATCACAACGATCTCGACCCGCTGCGTTTCCACCCGGAAGTCGACTTTCGCTTCATCGGCCCAGCCGACCGGCCACCGCCCTGTGATCTGATCGTGCTGCCCGGATCAAAGGCGGTGCAGGCCGATCTCGCCTGGCTACGCGCTCAGGGCTGGGAGGAAGCCATCCGCCGCCACCTGCGCTACGGCGGCAAGCTGATCGGCATCTGCGGCGGCCTGCAGATGCTCGGCCGCCAGCTGCACGATCCGCTGGGGCTGGAAGGGCCTGCAGGCAGCACACCGGGATTGGGCTGGCTGGATTATGAAACGCAGCTGGCGACCGAAAAAAGACTGGAGAATGTCAGCGGTGAACTGCTGCTGCCGGAAGCGCCGGCGGTCGCCGGTTACCGCATCCACATGGGCGTCACCCGCGGCGCGGCCCTGCTGAAGCCGGCGGCCATCCTCGCCGGCGAGGCGGACGGCGCGCTGTCCGACGATGGCCAGATTCTCGCCACCTACTGCCATGGCCTGTTCGATTCACCGTCAGCGCTGTCGGCCTTGCTGGCCTGGGCCGGACACCGACCGACGCAGCACTTCGACGCGCGCCTGCGCCGCGAACAGGATATCGAGCGACTCGCCGACGCCGTCGAGGCGAACCTCGATCTGCGCCCACTGGCAGCGTGGCTGCCGGCGCAAGCGATCGCCTGATGATCGATTCAGCACTTGTTCAGCAATGCCGGCGCTCCTGGCCCAGCCAGCGACCGCGCTGACCCGGGGAACCGCCGATCGCTCATTCGTCTGGCTCTTCGCCGCGCACCAGCAGCAGCGAAACCTGGCTCTTGCGGACCAGGCGCTCGGCGACGCTACCGACAAAGAAACGCTCGATGCCACGTCGCCCATGCGTGCCGACAATCAGCAGATCGGCCTGCCATTCCGTCGCCGCATCGATCAGCATGTCCGATACATGCTTCTGCTCCGATTCAACGAGCCTGATTTCGACCTCGATCCCGGCCGCGCGCGCCGTTTCCGCCAGGCGGCCGAGAAGGCCCTGCGCACCCAGGCGCATGCGGGCCTCGGTCTTGCCGACGCTGTTCGGCAGCATCATCGCCACTTCGCGCTGCGCCAGAATCGTCTCGTCGACCGCATGGCAGATCGCCATTTGCGCACCGGTACTCCTGGCGAGTTCGACCGCCGCCTTCATCACCTGGCTGGTCATGAAGCTCTCATCAACGGCAACCATGATTCGCTTGTACATAGTTCTCGGATCCTCGTTCGGCAAAGTTGTCAGACAACCGCAAGAATAGCACTCATCGCCCCCGCCCGAGCACCTCGACACTACTTCAGCGTGAGCGGCAGACCCGCCGCCACCAGCGTCACCCGTTCGCACACCGCCGCCACGCGTTGGTTCAGCCGCCCCTGCTCATCGGCAAACAGCCGCGCGACCGCCGCCATTGGCACGATACCCCAACCGACCTCGTTCGAGACCAGGATGACCCGCCCCGGCAGTTGCGGCAGAAGGTCGATCAATGCCTGCGTCGCACCGGCCAGCCGCGGGCAGCGCAACGGCTCCCCGGCTTCGGCCTGGCTGACCGCTTCGCCGGCAAACAGAAGATTCGACAACCACAGCGTCAGGCAGTCAACCAGCAGACAGACCTCGGGCGCCGCATGTCGACGCAAGGCAGCGGCCAGATCGAGCGGCTCGACGACCAGTCCCCACTCCCGACAACGCCGCGCCTGATGGTGTTCGATGCGTCTTGACATCTCGGCGTCGAGCGCCTGTGCGGTCGCCACATAAACGACGTGCAGTCCGCTCTCGCTCGCCCGGCGCTCGGCCAGCAGGCTCTTGCCCGAACGCGCGCCGCCAATGATCAGTTCTCGCATGCCGCGAAGCTTAGCATGGCCGGTGATGGGTATAATCGGCGCCTTTGTCCCCGACAGGTCACCGCATGCACTTTTCCATCGAGCCAACTGCTGCCGTCCCAGGCCTGCAGGCCCGGATCGACAGCAAGACCAAGCCGCCCGGTTCGCTCGGCCAGCTTGAACGCCTGGCACTGCAGATCGGCCAGGTGCAGCAGTCGCTGACGCCAAGCCTCGACCATCCTCGGCTGCTGGTCTTCGCCGGCGACCACGGTGCCGCCCGCGCCGGCGTTTCGGCCTATCCACAGGAGGTGACCTGGCAGATGGTCGAGAACTTCCTCTCCGGTGGCGCGGCAATCAACGTCTTCGCCCGCCTGAACGGCCTCGAACTGCAGGTGATCGACGCCGGCGTGGCGCACGACTTCGGCGCCCGCCAGGGTCTCGTCGACGCCAAGATCGCTTTCGGGACGCGCAGCTACCTCGAACAGGCCGCGATGAGCAGCGCCGAGCGCGACGCCGCCCTGGTCCGTGGCGCGGCCATCGTTCACGCCCTGGCCGAACAGGGCTGCCGGGTGATCGGCTTCGGCGAGATGGGGATCGGCAATACCGCCGCCGCCGCGCTGCTGACCCATTGCCTGACCGGCACGCCATTGGTGGACTGCGTCGGACGAGGGACCGGCCTCGACGATGCCGGACTGGCGCGCAAGCAGGCACTGCTGGCGCAAGCTGCGCGGCGAGCGGCGCTTGCGCCCGATGCCGATGCCTTGAGCGTACTCGCCGAATTCGGCGGCTTCGAAATCGCGATGATGAGCGGCGCCATGCTCGCCGCTGCCGAGCGGGGCCTGCTGCTGCTGATCGATGGCTTCATCGTCACCTCGGCGCTGCTCGTCGCCGCCCGTCTCGCACCTGCGATTTGCGACTACTGCGTCTTCTGCCATCGCTCTGCCGAACCCGGCCATCTGGCCCAACTGCGCGCACTGAATGCCGAACCCCTGCTCGATCTCGGCTTGCGCCTCGGCGAGGGAACCGGCGCCGCTCTCGCCTGGCCGCTGGTGCGCGCCGCTGCCGCTTTCCTAAACGAGATGGCCAGCTTCGAGTCAGCCGGCGTCAGCAGCCAGTCCTGAACAGCGAACGCGGACCCTTGCCCGGATCGCGTGCCCGGATCGTTTTTCAGGCAGCCTTCGCGACTCTTCCCATCACCACCCCAAAGGAGCAGACATGCTGATCACCACCACTGCCAACATCGAAGGCAAGCGCATCACGCGCTATTACGGCCTCGTCGCCGGCGAGGCGATTCTCGGCGCCAATGTCTTCAAGGACATGTTCGCCGGCATTCGCGATCTCGTCGGTGGCAGGTCAGGCACCTACGAAAAGGAACTGCAGCGCGCGCGCGACATCGCGCTCAAGGAACTCGAGGAACGGGCGCAGGAACTCGGAGCGAACGCAGTGGTTGGCGTGGACCTCGACTACGAGGTTCTCGGCGAGAAGAACGGCATGCTCATGGTTTCGGCGAGCGGCACGGCTGTCGTCGTGGAGTAGACAGACCCTGGGTCACCCCGCGCGGCGTGACCCAGGATCCGGCGGCACAACTGACGGAAGAGGACAGCATTCCCCGCTCCCCGCGAGCACATCGCGACGACCGCGCAGCCAGATTACGCGACGCGCCGACGACGGGCAACGAGAGCGGCCAGGGCGGGTAATGCAAGCAGCAAGGTTCCCGGCTCGGGCAACTCAGGCGGCGGCGTGATATCCAGGGTGGTCGTGATGGCGAAGTTCGACTGCGAGGTGTGCCGCTCGGCGAAGAAGATGTCGAGGTCGTAAGGGGTGCCGGCCACCAGGCCCAGGTTCTTCAAGTCTTGCGCAGTGAAGCTCTTGGTTGCGGCACCGTGAACGCCGCCAAGGTCCAGGACCAGCTTGCCGTCGACAAACACCCAGAGGTCATCGTCACCGGTAAAGGTAAAGCTCTTGTTCGGTCCCAAGGCAGGATCGCTGAACGCCAGCTGTCCTTCGAGCTGCATGGTGAAGTGGTAGTTATGCGAGCGGCCCTGATCGCCGTATAGCTGGCCGTCGATCGGGAAGAAAGCGTTGTTGCTGTAGGTATAGGTTCCCGCCGGCCCCTCGGTCAGGAGAAGCGAGGTCGGCTTCGAGAGATTGAACCCCGGGGTGTCGACGTACCACTTGGCAAAGTTCGCTGCCGTAGAGGCACCGGCGACGATGTTCGCACCAGCGGTCGGCAAGCCTCCGCTGAGGGTTGACGCCACCATGCCAGTGACCACGCCAGGGATGGCTCCTTCGAAGTCCGACAATTGCGTACAACTGTTGGCGATGCCCGGCGCACAGAAATCGCGAATCGTCCCGGTCAGCGTCACGTCGGCGGCCATGGCCGAAGCGCTGCAACCAAGGCCCAAGAGCGCCAGGACCGGCAGCAGGCTTGTCCCACGACGGGATTGTTTCTGGTAGTTCATTTCATGTTCTCCTGAGGAATTGGACAAAGAGGCAGGGACCGAAACGGCGCTTGACACAACCACGAGGCAAGCGCCCGGCGGGTCACACGACGATTAGGCTACCCTGACCGGAATAAGCATAATTGATGCCAATCCCTGGAGAACAGGAAAAAAGTCTCAATCTTACAGATTGTTAGAGAATTTACCGGGAGTCACCCGCGCACCTCGCCAATGCCAGGCGCCCTACATCCGTAAGATTTATTGACAGTTGCTTGCTTCCTGCGGGCATCAAGCCGACCCTGCTCGCCCGGCGGAAAAAGCGGCGCTGACCTGGGCTTGCGCTATCGGCGGATAGTCAGGAAAACCTGTGGGCAGCGTTCATACCGGACGTTTGCGTCACAGTAGCATGGCCACGACACTGCCGCAGGAGAGCGTCGCCAGGGTGCCTGAAACCAGCGTCCAAGGGCCGAGCTGGACGATTTCGCGCCGACGTTCCGGCGCGATGGCGCACATGCCGCCGAGAAGAATGCCGAGACTTCCGAGATTCGCGAAACCGCACAGGGCATAGGTCATGATGACCTTGCTGCGCGGCGTCAGCACGGCCTCGGAAAGCCGCGCCATGTCGAGGTAAGCGATCAACTCGTTGAGGACTGTTTTGGTCCCCAGCAGCGAGCCAGCAACAGCGGATTCGGCCCAGGGAATGCCGGCCATCCAGGCAAAGGGCGCCATCAGCCAGCCCAGCAGGCGCTGCAGGGACAAGGGGACAGCGTCTACCGTCGGCAACAGGCCAAGCACCTGATTCGTCAGGCTGACCATCGCCACCAGGACAATCAGCATGGCGGCGATGTTGATCAACAGGGTGGCGCCTTCGCCGGTTCCACGGGTAATGGCCTCCATGGTGCTGTGATCGGTCGGTGGCAGCTGCAGGTGCTGCCCGGTCGCCTGACCTTCGGGGGGGACCAGAATGACGGCAAATACGATCGCCGCGGGCGCGCTGATGAACGAGGCTGCGAGGATGTGACCCAGCGCATCGGGCACCACCGGGCCGAGAATGCTGGCGTACAAAGCCATCACCGTGCCTGCGACGCCAGCCATGCCACCGCTGAGGATGATGAACATCTCGCCACGACTGACGCTCGCCAGGTAGGGACGGATCAGCAAGGGCGCTTCCACCATGCCGACGAACACATTGGCCGCGGTTGACATGCCAACCGCGCCACCGACGCCAAGCGTTCTCTCGAGCAACACCGAGAAGCCCCTGACCAGCCAGGGCAAGACACGCCAGTGATAAAGCACCGCCGACAGCGCACTCATCACCAGCACCACCGGCAGGGCCTGAAAGGCGAGGACAAAACTGCTTCCAGGAACGGTTTCTGCGTAGGGCAGCGACGCCCCGCCGAGGAAGCCGAACACCAGTGTGGTGCCTTCGCGGGTCGCCGCGGCAATCGCCAGCAGTGCGTCGTTACCTGCGGCAAAGAGCTCGCGTGCGCCGGGCAAGCGGAAGATCAGCAGCGCCAGCGCCAACTGCAGACCGATCCCGCCAAGGACCGTACGCCAGGGGATGGCGCGGCGTCTGGACGAGAGCGTCCACGCCAGGCCAAGAAGCAAGAGGTAGCCGACGACAGCCTGCAGAAGCGGATTCACTGTCCAGTCTCCACAAACCCAGCGAATACAACGGCCATGGCACCAGCCTCGCCGGGGGCTTCACTCATTCTTGCGGTCCGTTCATCAGTCAGCCGCACGGCAACCGTTGATGGGTCTCTGCCAGAGTCTACTTGCCCATCCGGGAGCGCCGGTCGACCGGCTTCCCCACCCGCTCGAACTCTGGCCGGATTTGACTGGCGCCCTGATAGCCCGGCTGGATGTCTGCTTCAGGCGTGGGCGGAACGTCGCGCGGCTGGACCGGCGCGGCGAACGCCGGCTTGTCCGGGGCAAAGCGCGCGCCGTAGTTGCGCTCGTAGCGATCGAGAAAACGTCGCATCTGTTCGTAGTCCGAGCAATTGCGGGGGGAAAGGCAAGGACCGAACGACTCGTAGATGGTCCAAGGCGGCACCACCGTACCGTAAGGAGCGAACCAGGGGCCGACGACCACCTCGCCACCGACAACATAGCTCGCTGCAGTGGCCTCAAGGGCGATGCAGGCGTAGGCAGCAGCAAGAAGGAAGTAGGCGCGCACGGTAGTTCAGTGTAGCACCTGCCGAGCGCGCGCTTGCCGGGAAGTGATCACCGCCCCGGCGACTGGCACGCCGCATCCTGCACGCCTGCGGCATGCCGAGCCAGCAGCGATCAGTCCACGTGATCGGGGAGTTCTCCAGATCATCGGGCAATTTCGGGCGGATTGATGGTAAAATTTATAGTTGATCGACGTACCAGCCGGTCAACCATTTAGCTATTGGCTCGTTGTACTCATTTTTATTGTCGATAAGGAACCCCATCATGAAGAACTCCCTCCTCGTTGCTGCGCTGATCGCCCTTGCTGTTACCGCCTGTGGCAAGAAGGAAGAAGCCAAGCCAGCCGCTGCGCCGGCCGCTGCTGCTCCTGCTGCTGCTCCTGCTGCCGCTCCGGCCGCTGCTGCTGCTGCCACCGATGCCGCCAAGGCGTCCGAGAAGGCCGCTGGCACGGCTGCCGATGCCGCCAAGGATGCCGCCAAGCCGGCAGAAGCCGCCGCCACTGCAGCTGACAAGGCCAAGGAAGCTGCTGGCGCCGCTACCGATGCCGCGAAGGCTGCCAGTACGGCTGCTGACGCCGCCAAGGACGCAATGAAGAAGTAATCTTTTTCCAGGAATCACAAAAAAAAGCCGGCTCGCGCCGGCTTTTTTTTGTGGGCGAAGGATCAACGCAACTGCCGCCAGTCGAACCCGCCGTCCTGGTCGGCAACCCCGATCCAGTCCTCGCTGCAGCCCAATGCCGATGCGAGAGCCCTTGCCGCCAGCTCCGGCCGGTTGTTCTCCTGGCTCAGATGTGCGGCAAGGACATGCTGTAGCCGCCCGGTGTCGATCTGTCGCAACAATGCCGCCGCCTGCTCGTTCTCCAGATGGCCAAAGCGCCCACCGATCCGTCGTCTGAGTGATGCCGGATAGCGCGACGCCGCGAGCAGCGCGTGATCGTGGTTGCACTCCAGGACCAGGCCATCGCAGACGCGCAGAGTATCGACAATGTGCGGCGTGATTGTGCCGGTATCGGTGAGCACGCCAAGCCGGCGCACGCCGTCGCTGAACGCAAACTGTACCGGTTCGCGGGCGTCGTGGGGCACTGGAAACGGCTGCACCTGAAGGCTGCCAATCGCAAAAGGCGTGTGTCCTTCGATCAGACGGCACTCGGGCAAGGGAGCACTTCCGCGCGGAGCGGCGGCATGCGTGCCGTGCGTGAGATAGACCGTCAGCCGATGACGACGGGCAAAGGCGAAAACACCGCCGACGTGATCACCGTGCTCGTGCGTCACCACGATCGCGGTCAACTCATCGGGCGCCATACCGAGTCTGGCCAGCCTCGCTGCTGCCTCACGGCTCGAGAAACCACAATCCAGCAGCACCCTGGTCTCGCCGGCATCGACAATCAGCGCGTTTCCCTGACTGCCGCTGCCCAACGAGGCGAAGCGGATCACTTCAACTGATCGTAAAGCAGGTTGAGAATCCTCTTCGACGTCTCCGATTGGTCAACACCCCCCTCAAGCGACAGCACCTGGACCGTCGACTTGCCCCCCGCCTCGCGGACGAATATACGGTACTGGATCTGTGTCTTGCCGGCAGAGCTCCCCTTGAAGGGGTTGAGCTTCGACAGAAAGCTGTCCTCCTTCTTCTCGTTGTCGGTTTCCGGATCGACATAGCGAACGAAGTACAGGCCCCGCGATCGATCCCGGTCTTCGACGGTGAAGCCGACGCGGTCCAGCGCCAGGCCCACTCGACGCCAGGCGCGATCGAAGGTTTCCTCGACCTCCAGCGTCCCGGCACCGTCAGCGCCTCGCGACAGTCTGGCGCGCTCCAGGGGCTTCTCCTGTGCTGCCTGGATGGCCGCCGTGGCGCGCTTTTCCTCGCTGCCCAGGCGAATCATCAGACGGCGCAGCATCTCCGCCTCCAGTTCCGGGTCGGCCGGGCGTGGTTGCCACTTGGTCTGATCCTTGCCCTCGGAAACGAAAATCTCGTACATACCGCGATGGCTGATGAAGATGTCGGTGGTCCCCGGAGTGGTCCCGGGTTCCAGACGGGTGCGGAACTTGTCCCGTTCGGCGGTCGAATAGACGGAATCGATGACCTTGCCAAGAACGTTCCGGATGAAATCCTGCGGGATCTTGGCGCGGTTCTCCGCCCAGTCGGTTTCCATTACCCCGGCATCTGGCAACTCCAGCTTGATCAGAAAGCCGGTCTCCTGCCAGAACTCCTTGACCGTTCCCCAAAGCTTGTCAGGCGAGCCAGTGGCGACCAGCCAGCGTTGGGTTCCCGAACGCTCGATGCGGGCCTGATCCACCTCCGGCAGGACTTCACTCTTCTGCTGAGCCCGTGCCTGCGGCGAACGCTCGGCCGCGTACGCCGAGAAAGTGGCCGTTCCCTTGCCGGCGGTGTCCGGAACAGCATAACGGTCATCACGGGTGGGCGAGGTCAGGTCGGGGGGCACTTCGAGCGGTGGCACACTGCTGCCGGATGCCGACTTGTATTCAATTCTCTTGGGTTCAAGCAGCGAACCCGTGCAACCGGCAAGCAGCAGGAGCAGGAGCAGGAAGGCAAACCGGAAGCGCGAAACGACAAAACTCATTGGAAAACCCTGGTTCTAGACGAGCACGCCGGCCTGACGCATGGCCGCACGAACCCGCTCGTGATAGTCGGGCGACAGGGGTGTCAGCGGTAGCCGCAGCCCACCATCGATGAGGCCGAGTTCCCTGCATGCCCACTTGACCGGGATCGGGTTGGCCTCACAGAACAACTGACGATGCAAGCCAAGCAAACGAGCATTCAACTGACGCGCCCTGGCCACGTCGCCAGCCAGCGCTGCGGCACACATGTCGTGCATCAGACGCGGTGCGACGTTGGCGACCACCGAAATATCGCCGCTGGCACCCATCAGAATCAGGGCACATGCGCTGGCATCATCACCGCTATAGACGGCGAAACCCGCGGGCGCACGGGCGATCAGCTCAATCCCGCGATCCATACCGCCAGTGGCATCCTTGATGCCGACAATGTTGGGTATTTCGGCCAGACGCAGCGCTGTCTCGTTGCTCAGGTCGGCCACCGTGCGACCCGGCACGTTGTACAGGATCAGCGGGATATCGACGGCTTCGGCGATTGCCCGGAAATGGCGGTAGAGACCCTCCTGTGCCGGCTTGTTGTAATACGGCACGACCGACAGCGCCGCGTCGGCGCCCGCCTGCCTGGCAAAGCGAGCCAGGGCGATCGCTTCCGCGGTCGAATTGGCGCCTGTGCCGGCAATCACCGGGATCCGGCCGGCTGCCTGATCAACGGCGAGGCGGATCAGCTCGCAGTGTTCTTCCAGATTGACGGTCGGCGACTCGCCGGTGGTGCCGACGATGACGATCGCGTCGGTACCTTCCTGCACGTGGAAATCGACCAGCCGGCGCAGGCCGGGCAAGTCAAGGCTGCCATCCTCGTGCATGGGAGTGACAATCGCTACGATCGATCCAGTAATCATGGTCTTGGGTGGGCGCCCGGCAGCTTCGCCGGGAGGGTTTCGCCTAGGAAATCAGAACACTGAATTCTAACCGAAAGCAGGCGGGCTGCGATGAAAAACGTCGCCGCCAGGCAAGGATCAGAGCTCGGCCAGCACCCGCAGATGGGCGGCCACGCTGCGCGCCAGCGCCGACAGCGAATAACCCCCTTCGAGCATCGACACGATGCGCCCCTGCGCGAACTCGTCGGCGATCTGCTTCATCTGCTCGGTCACCCAGGCGTAGTCCTTCTCGAGCAGCCTCAGACCGCCCATCTCGTCCTCGTAGTGGGCGTCGAAACCCGCCGAGATGAACAGCATCTCCGGCTTGAACTCGCGCAGACGAGGCAGCCAGAGATCGCTCACCACGCGACGGAATTCCTCACCGTCGGCGCCCCTGCCAAGGGGCACATTGAGCATGTTGGCCGCCGGGCGCTCGGTACCGCTGTAAGGGTAGAACGGATGCTGGAAGATGCTGACCATCAACACCCGCGAGTCGCCCTTGAAGCAGTCCTCGGTACCGTTCCCGTGGTGTACGTCAAAATCGACCACCGCCACTCGCGACAACCGGTGTGCCGCCAGCGCATGCGCCGCAGCCACCGCGATGTTGTTGAAGAAACAGAAACCCATCGCCGACGAGCGCTCGGCATGATGACCCGGCGGGCGGACGGCGCAGAAAGCGTTCTCGACCTCACCCGCCATCACCAGATCAACCGCCAGTACGCCCGCCCCGGCAGCCCGCAGCGCAGCCTGCCAGGTGTGCCGGTTCATGGCCGTGTCCGGATCGAGATGAACGATGCCCAACTCCGGCGAGGCGCGCTTCAGGCGCTCGAGATGCGCCGCAGCATGCACGCGCTTGAGTTGCTGGAAGCTCGCCTGCGGCGCGTCGTGATAGGAAAAGTACGAATCCAGTCCTTGAGCGATCAGGTGATCGCTGATGGCATTCAGGCGCTCAGGGGTCTCGGGGTGGTAGGAACCCATGTCGTGCAGTTGGCAATCGCGATGGGTGATGAATGCAGTGCTCGTCACTATGGCCTTTCTGCCGCAGATGGGCGCCGCAATGAACGCGGCGATCTCCGATAAATCGAGTTATTGGCTGATGGTTTATTATCATCCCAATTGCGCCACCACGACAAGCCATGCCGCCCACGACCAGACCCTCCCCAGTCCGCGAAATCCTCGCCGCCGCCAATGCGGTGATCCTCGGCAAGAGCACGCAAACCCGACTCGCACTGTGCTGTCTGCTGGCAAGAGGCCATTTGCTGATTGAAGATCTGCCCGGCGTCGGCAAGACGACTCTGGCGCACACCCTGGCCCGCCTGCTCGGATTCCAGTTCTCGCGCGTCCAGTTCACCAGCGACATGCTGCCGGCGGACATCCTCGGCGTCTCGGTCTTTGACCGCGACCAGAGCAGTTTCAGGTTCCTGCCCGGACCGGTATTCGCGCAGGTGCTGCTGGCCGACGAAATCAACCGGGCCACCCCAAAGACGCAAAGCGCCCTGCTCGAAGCCATGGAAGAAGGCCAGGTGACCACCGAAGGCGAAACCCGACCGCTGCCGGAGCCGTTTTTCGTCATTGCCACCCAGAACCCCTCCAGCCAGATCGGAACCTTCCCCTTGCCGGAGTCACAACTGGATCGCTTTCTGCTGCGCATCGACCTGGGTTACCCCGACCACGACGCCGAGCGCTCACTGCTCGAAAGCGGTGGCCGGCGGGAGCAGTTGCCGACACTCGCCGCCCGCCTCGGCGCCGGCGAGTTCGCCCTGCTGCAACGGCAGGCGGCGGCGGTGCACGTCTCGCCAGCCCTGCTCGACTACCTGCAACTGCTGGTCGAAGCAACGCGCAAGGAGCAGCGTTTCGTACACGGTCTGAGTCCACGGGCCGCCTTGTCGTTGCTTGCCGCTGCCCGCGCCTGGGCATTCACCGGCGGCCGCGCCATGGTCCTGCCGGAAGACGTGCAGGCGGTGCTGCCGGCTGTTGCCCGCCACCGGCTACGGCTGGTCAGCGGCAGCCATGCCGACGCCGAGGATATCGCCCTCCTGATTCGCTCCGTGCCGCTGGCCTGATGCGCCGACGCGAGAGATTCCAGCGCTGGTTGTTCCACCTTGCCCGTGACGAGCGGGTGCCGATCGTCCTCACGCAACGCCGCATCTTCATCGTGCCGACGTCCGGTGGGCTTCTGTTCGCCGTTGTTCTGGCCGTGATGCTGATCGGCGCCATCAATTACAACCTCAGCCTCGGCCATGCCCTGACCTTTCTGCTCGCCGGACTCGGGCTGGTCGCCATGGTGCATACCTTCCACAATCTGTTCGGCATGCGCCTGACGCCGGGGCGCGCAGAACCCGCCTTCGCCGGCGACCTGGCACGCTTCCCGCTGGCTCTGGAAAACCCCCGCCGGCAGCCGCGCCGCGCCCTCGAGTTTTCCTTCAAGGACCAGCCGGTGGTCACGGCTGACCTTTCACCGCAGGGCCGCGCGACGATTGCCGTTCCCTTCGTCACACACCAGCGAGGACGCCTTGACCCGGGTCGCGTCACGCTCACCACACGCTATCCGCTGGGCCTCTTCCGCGCCTGGAGCTACCCCTATCCACCCTTTTCCTGCGTCGTCTATCCAAAGCCGCTGCGCACACCGCTGCCGGGAGCCTCGCCGGGAGCGCATGCCGATCACCGCCAGGGTGACAGCGGCCAGGAAGACTTCGCCGGTCTCCGACCGCGCCAGATCAGCGATCCGACCCGGCACATCGCGTGGAAAGCGGTGGCCCGCCGCTCCGACGAGCAGGCGCTGCTGGTCAAGCAGTTCGCCGGCGGAGCCATGGATGAACTCTGGCTCGACTGGTGGCTGACCCCGGGCGAGCGTGGCGACGAGGATCGCCTGTCTATACTCGCGGGCTGGATCATGGCGGCTGACGAACAACAGGCGTGCTACGGGCTGCGGCTGCCGGGCCAGCAGATCGCCCCGGCCCAGGGCGATGCGCATCGTGCCAGCTGCCTGCAGGCCTTGGCGTTGTACGGTGAAGTCGAAGCGCGGGATGCGCGCTAGACCGCCGGCGGCGCTCGAACACGACGCCGTGCCATGGCTGCTGGTGGTTGCCCTGGCGACCACCGGCCCGCACGCCGAGCACCTGCCAGCCTGGCTGACGCTGCTGGTTGCCGCCGCCCTGCTCTGGCGCACCTGGCTATGGCATCAACAGCGGCGAATGCCGCCGCGCTGGTCGCTCGCCCTGCTGGTGATCGCCGCCGTCGCGGCGATCGGCTGGCAGTTCGGCAGCCTGTTCGGGAAAGACGCGGGCGTCGCCATGCTGGTCCTGTTCATGGCCCTCAAGCCACTCGAAATGCACAGCCGGCGCGACGCGCTGGTGGTCATCATGCTCGGCTACTTTCTCCTGCTGACCCACTATTTCTACTCGCAGAGCATCCCCACCGGCCTCTGGCTGCTGGCCGCCTGCACGCTGCTGACCGGTGCCCTGCTCAGGCTCCATGGCGGCGCCCAGCCGGTCATCGCCATTGCCCGGCAGGCCGGCCTCCTGCTCCTGCAGGCGCTGCCTTTCATGCTGCTGCTCTATCTCCTGTTCCCGCGCGTCACGGGTCCGCTCTGGGGGTTGCCACAGGATGCCCATGCCGGGCTCAGCGGCTTGCCCAGCCAGATGTCGCCGGGGTCGATCAGCAACCTCACGCTGTCCGGCGCGATCGCCTTTCGCAGCCGCTTCGCCGGCGAGATTCCGGAGCAGGCCGACCTCTACTGGCGTGGCCCGGTGTTCGACGAGTACGACGGCGTAACCTGGCGTGCCAGCCGGCAGCACGGCAGATCACCGGCGCCGGCGCCGGTGATCGAGGCGCGTGGCCCCGCGCATGACTACAGCAGCATCCTCGAAGCCCACAACCAGCGCTGGCTGCTGGCACTCGACGTCCCGACCCGCCTACCCCCCGACAGTTCGCTGGCAGCAACGCTCGAAGCACAGTCTCGCGAACCGCTGCGCATCCGCTCCCGTTTTTCCTTCAGCTCGGTGCTCGACTATCGCGCCAACCGCATGGAAGCGCCGGCCAGCCTGCAACAGGCGCTGACCCTGCCGCCGCAAGGTAATCCGCGCACGCGTGCCCTCGCCAGCGAGTGGCAGTCGCGACCACCAGCGAGGATCGCCGAGGCGGCTCTGGCGATGTTTCGCCAGGAAGACTTCCACTACACCCTGCGCCCACCGCTGCTCGGTGCGGACGCCATCGACGAATTCCTGTTCGACAGTCGGCGTGGCTTCTGCGAGCACTACGCCTCGGCCTTCGTCTTCCTGATGCGTGCGGCCGGCGTGCCCGCGCGCGTGGTTGCCGGCTACCAGGGCGGCGAGCTGAATCCGGTTGATGGCTATCTCACCGTGCGCCAGTCCGATGCCCACGCCTGGGCCGAGATCTGGCTCGCCGACGAAGGTTGGCTGCGCATTGACCCGACAGCCGCAGTCGCCCCGTCACGCATCGAGCAAGGCATCGTCGCCGCGCTGCCGGCCGGTGAGCCCCTGCCCGGCATCATCCGCCTCGACGCCGACTGGATGCGCGACCTGCGCAACCGCTGGGAGGCGGCAAACAATACCTGGAATCAGTGGGTGCTCGGTTACAATCCGCAGCGCCAGCGCGAAGTCCTGTCGCGGCTCGGTTGGCCCGACCCCGACTGGCGGAGCATGACCGCCTCGCTGGCCGTGCTCTGCGGGCTGGCGCTGCTGGTCGTCGCGCTGTGGACGCTGCCAGGACGCCGCCGCGACGATCCGGTCCAGCGTGCCTGGCAGGCATACTGCGCGCAACTCGGGCGCCGCGGCATTATTCGCGCCGACTGGGAAGGCCCGCTCGATTTCGCGCAACGTGTGGCGCGCGAAAAGCCCGAGCTGGCCACGCTCACCAGCGAAGCCGCCCGGCACTATGCCGAACTGCGCTACGGCGAAGGTGACGGCGATAGCGACGGCGAACCACTGCGTCGGCTGCAACAATGCGTGCAGCGACTACCCCCGCAAAGGAGAAGAAAAACTTGAAAAAACAATGCGTCACCCTCCTCTTCGGCCTGCTCGGCAGCGTCCTGGCGCTGCCCGCCCACAGCCAGCAGGGCGCCGGCTTCAGCCAGGACCCGGAAGTCAGGGCCTTCATCCTCAGCATGCACGAACAGCACGGCTTTGACGTTGCCCACCTGACGCGGCAGTTCGCCGCCATCCGGCCCAACTCCACCGTGCTGCGCGCCATCCGTCCGCCTTCCGTCCCCGAAAAGCAGCGCTCATGGGAACGCTACCGCGAGCGCTTTGTAAACGGTCAACGCATCGCTGGCGGCCTGTCCTTCTGGCAGCAGCATGCGGCCACGCTGCTGCGCGCCGAGGCGATCTACGGCGTCCCGCCCGAGATCATCGTCGCCATCATCGGCGTCGAGACCATCTACGGTCAGAACATGGGCAGTTTTGGCGTCCTCGAGGCGCTCGCCTCACTGGCCTTCAATTACCCGCCACGGGCCGAGTTCTTCCGCGGCGAACTCGAGCAGTTTCTGCTCCTGGCGCGCGAAAACGGCGTCAGCCCACTCGAAATCAAGGGTTCTTACGCCGGCGCGATGGGCATCCCGCAGTTCATGCCCAGCAGCCAGCGCCGCTTTGCCGTTGACTTCGACGGCGACGACCGCATCGACCTGCGCCACAGCAACACCGACGCCATCGGCAGCGTCGCCCGCTTCCTGCAGCAGCATGGCTGGCAGAAAGGCGCGCCGGTCGCCGTGCCGGCAAACGTCAATGGCGATCCGGCCGCATTGATCGCCGCCGGCATCAAGCCCTCGCTGACTGTCGGAGAGATGGCCGGTCTGGGTGTCGTGGCGCCCGCAGCCAGCGAGCAGGCGGCGGCCCTGATCGACCTGGTCACGCCGGGGGCAGCAACCGAGTACTGGCTTGGCTTCGACAACTTCTACGTCATCACCCGCTACAACCGCTCAAGCTTTTACGCGATGGCGGTCTTCCAGTTGGCAGAAGCCCTGCGCGCCGGGCGCAGCCAATTGTAGAGCCAATCCTAGAGCAGGTTGTCGGCGGTCCCGCCACCGCGCCGGATGATGCGGCGAAGGTGATCGAGCGCTTCGATCTGAATCTGGCGAACCCGCTCACGGGTCAGATTCAGGTCGAGGGCGATTTCCTCGAGGGTGCACGACTCTGTGCCGCCAAGACCGTAACGACGTTGCAGGACCTCCTGCTGCTTGTCGCCGAGCTGCCCCACCCACCGGTTCAACAAGACCCCGATCTCGCTTGACTGCAGCAGCTCATCCGGATCGATCAGGCTATCGTCGGGGATGACATCGCCAATCGAGCGGCTGGGGTCTACCTGCAGAGGCGCATCAAGTGACGCAATGCGCTCGTTAAGGTTCATCACCCGCCGGACATCGGCACTTGGCCGATCGATCAGATGGGCAATCTGGTCGACACAGATCTCCCGCCCGTTGGCCGACTCCAGATGGCGGATGGCGCGCAGGACGAGGTTGATTTCCTTGACCACATGCACCGGCAGGCGGATCGTCCGCGACTGATTCATGATTGCCCGCTCGATGCTTTGCCGGATCCACCAGGTGGCATAGGTCGAGAAACGGAATCCGCGCTCGGGATCGAACTTTTCGATCGCGTGGATGAGACCGAGATTTCCCTCCTCGATCATGTCGAGCAAGGGCAGTCCGCGGTTGAGGTAGTGCTTGGCGATATTCACCACCAGCCGCAGGTTGTGCTCGATCATCTTCTGCCGGGCCAGGAACTCTCCTGCGCGCGCGCGCCGTGCCCAGGCAGCCTCCTCGGTCGGCGAAAACAGCGGCTTGGCGCCGATTTCGTTCAGGTAATGCTGCGTGACGTCATTGAGCAGTTCCGCCTCGGGCGACGGCACCAGGTCCGCCGGCTCCAGCCTCGGGAGCGCATCGAAAAATGACAGTTCCGGCTGCTCAAGATCGTCTTCGCAGGAATCGGCATCCGGATCGAAAGCACCCGACATGGTCAGCGCTGCGGCAGATGCTTGAGCGGGTCGACCGGCTTGCCCTGACGGCGAATCTCGAAGTGCAGCTTGACCTGGTCGGCGTCGGTATTGCCCATTTCGGCTATCTTCTGCCCCTTGCCGACGCTCTGACCTTCCTTGACCAGCACATTCTGGTTGTGCGCGTAGGCCGTGAGATAGGTATTGTTGTGCTTGACGATCACCAGCTTGCCATAGCCGCGCAGGCCGGTACCGCTATAGACGACCTTGCCGCCGCCGGCGGCCAGCACGCTATCGCCGGCCTTGCCGCTGATGTCGATGCCCTTGTTGCCGCCCTCGCTGAACGTGCCAATCAGCTTGCCATTGGCCGGCCAGATCCAGGCGACCTCCTCGCTCCCCGACGCCGCATCGCCCGCCGACGCATCCGGCCGGCTTTCCGGCCTGGCTTCGGACTTTGCTTCGACCCGCGCTGCCGGGCTGACCTCCGGCTTTCCTTCAGGCCTTGCCACGACAGGCGTCACCGTCACCGGATCAACCGCCTGCGCCTGCGCACGCGCCAGCGCCTGCTCGGAGTAGGGTTCCTTGCCCGCCCTCGGCTCACGCTTCAGGAGATCAGCCGGACTACTGCTGCCAAGGGAACGCTGTTCGACCACCGTGCCGGTGTTGATCGGCCGCACCACGACCGCCTCGGTCGCCGCTGCGGCACCGGGAGCCCTGACCCGCAGCGACTGTCCGACCAGGATGCGATTCGGATTGTCGATGTTGTTCCAGGCCACCAGCTCCCGGTAGTCGAGCCCATGATCGAGAGCGATGGAATACAGCGTGTCGCCCCGTTTGACGGTGTACAGATCCTTGCTGGCAACCGACGCACCGGCAGTCGCCGCCTGACCCCCACGGTCGCCGGCCGGCGCCGGCGACTTGCTGGCGCAGCCCGCCAGAACGAGCAATGCCGACAAGATCAGAGCGCCCGGGTGGCGAGAAAAAAACCCTTGGTCCTTCATTCGACTCCCGACAGTAACGGAACAAAACGCACGGCTTCCAGGCGGGTTTCGACAAAACCCTCGGCCCGTCGTTCGATCAGCACGAGCTGCTGGCTTGCCGCGCCCAGCGGCAGGATCAACCTGCCGTTGGGTGCCAGTTGTTGCAACAGGGCGCGCGGCACACGCGCCGCTGCCGCCGCGACGATGATCGTATCAAACGGCGCCGCCTCCGGCAGGCCGAGCTGGCCGTCGGCATGCTTCAGGCGCACCTTGAGTTGCCGGATGGCGCGCAGGTTGGCCTTGGCCTTGGCGAGCAACGGCGCGATTCGCTCGACCGCGTAGACCTCGTCGGTCAACTGCGCCAGTACGGCCGCCTGGTAGCCACAGCCGGCGCCGATCTCCAGCGTCTTGCCAAGGTCGTCGCGGCCAGCCAGCAGCGCCTCGATCATCCGTGCCACGACATAGGGTTGCGAGATCGTCTGCGAGAAACCCAGCGGCAACGCCGTGTCCTCGTAAGCCCTCGAGGCCAGCGCCTCTTCGACAAAGACGTGGCGCGGCACGGCGGCGATCGCCGCCAGCACCTCTTCGTCAACAATGCCCTGCTCACGCAGGCGCTCGATCATCCGCGTCCGCGTCCGCTGCGAGGTCATGCCAAACCCGGAAACGGCGCCGCTCATCGCGCCAGCCACTCGCGCATCAGGGGCAGTTGCGCATTATGCGTGAGGTCGATCTGCAGCGGTGTCACCGAGACCTGATGGTTCTGCACCGCGTGGAAATCGGTGCCCTCGCCGGCGTCCTGAGCCTCGCCGGCAGCGCCGATCCAGAACACGGTCTCGTTGCGCGGCGACAGCGTGCGCACCACCGGCTCGGCCTTGTGGCGCTTGCCAAGACGGGTGACGACGGTGCCGCGAAGTTGCTCCCAGGGGACGTCGGGCACATTGACGTTGAGCAGCACCGGCTCGCTGAGCGCCTGTTTCTGCAACAGCTCGACCAGTTCGCGGGCGACCCGCGCGGCGGTTGCGAAGTGCGCCCCCTCCTTGCTGCACAACGAAATCGCCAGCGACGGAACGCCGAGCAGGAAGCCCTCGGTGGCGGCCGCGACGGTCCCCGAATAAATGGTGTCGTCGCCCATGTTGGCGCCGATGTTGATCCCCGACACCACCATGTCCGGCAGCCCTTCGAGCATGCCGGTGACGGCGAGGTGAACACAGTCGGTCGGCGTGCCGTTGACGTGGTAGAAACCATTCGCCGCCCGTTTGAGCGACAGCGGACGATCGAGCGTCAGGGAATTGCTGGCCCCGCTGCGGTCGCGCTCGGGCGCCACCACGGTAATCTCCGCGATCTCCGACAGCGCACGCGCCAGCAGCTCGATCCCCGGAGCGAAGTAGCCGTCATCGTTACAGAGCAGGATCCGCATAGTCCATCCACCAATGCCGAAGTACCTCGTCACACACCCAGCTGCCACCCAACTCAGCCGCCATGATCCTGCCAGGCAGGGTGCTCGATTATAACCGCCTCCGCCGCCGAATCAGAACGAAGTCAATACCCGGCCTCCCCTCAGCTGCCGCAGTGCCCGCACGGTGACCGGATCGGCCTCGTAGCGAGACAGCGTCTCAGAAACCGCGCCACATGGTGATCGCCGCGCAGGCACCGGATCAACCCATCGGTATCGACGAGCATCGCCGCACCTCACCCCTGTTATCTCTGCGCATACGGGTTTCCCCCTGGTATCGGAACCCTCAACTTCGCTACCCGACTGCCGATAGAGAACTTACACGGCCGGCCGGAAGAAAATCACTAAAGTTCCTCGCCAGCAGGTCGTTAGAAAAAACGTCAGCAAAGCAATTGCCACAAAGGATGGACCGGCCAATGCCCCTCCAGGCAGGTCACCGGAAACCAGAGGTCAACTTGATAGTGATAGGAGAAGGAAAATGCCCCAAGTCATCAACACCAACGTCGCGTCGCTGAATTCGCAACGCAGTCTCAACATGTCGCAGACCTCGCTCGCGACCTCGCTGCAGCGCCTGTCTTCGGGCCTGCGTATCAACAGTGCCAAGGATGACGCCGCTGGCTTGGCCATCTCCGACCGGATGAGCACCCAGATTCGTGGTCTCAATCAGGCCGCGCGCAATGCCAACGACGGGATATCTCTGGCGCAGACGGCTGAAGGCGATCTCGAACAGATCGGCAGCAACCTGCAGCGGATGCGCGAACTGGCTGTTCAGGCGGGCAATGCGTCCAACTCCGCATCTGACCGCGCAGCTCTAGATTCCGAAGTCCAGGCACTGTCCGCGGAAATCGACCGGGTAGCACAGAATTCCTCGTTTAATGGTACCAAGCTGCTCGATGGCTCCTTCGTCGCACAGTCCTTTCAGATCGGTGCCAACGGAACGGCGAACGACAGGGTCTCGATCGCCTCGATTGCCAGCGCGCGCACGTCAGCACTCGGTGGCAGCGGGACCTCAACACAAACAACGTTGACGGGTGGTGCGACGACTGCTGCAGCCCTGACCGCAGGCGCTTTGACACTTAATGGCTTCCAGGTGGGGGCTTCCAGCATCGGCGCGTCGGCTGGTCAAACTGCAGCTAGCGCCTTCTCAAAGGCTGCGGCAATCAATCTGGTTTCATCGCAGTCGGGTGTCACTGCTACCGCCATGGCCACCTCTGTCACCGGCGCCGTTCAAACTGGCTTTAATGGTTACACGGCAGCCAATTCCTTTAGCGTCAACGGATCAATGTCGGCGCAATTGCGGCTGGTGGAACAGCTCCCGGCCAAGGTGCCAACGTGGCCGCGGCGATCAACTCCGTGTCCGCTCAAACGGGGGTAACTGCGACGGCAGCCAATGACGGCAAAGTGACTCTAACCGCTGCCGATGGACGTGACATCACGCTTCTGGCACAGGGCACCACCACGGCTGCGGTGGCCTTGTCAGACTTTGGCTTGGTCACCGGTGACGTCGCTGGCCCCGTAGCCGCGGTGTCAACCAGAGGGACGATCAAACTGGATACCAACAATGCTGCAGGTATCGTTATTGCCGGTGGTACGCCTGCCATTGCGGGTTTTGTTGCAGGCACGACCAGCGGCCACCACCACCTTGACGGTGCAGAGCATTTCTTCCATTAACGTGCTCACGGCAGGCAGTGCCACCAACGCCCTGTCGGCCATCGACGGCGCATTGGCAACAATCAGCAGCGCGCGCTCCTCGCTCGGTTCCTATCAGAACCGTTTCGTTCGGTGGTTTCCAGCCTGCAAACGACATCGGAAAACCTCTCGGCCTCACGTAGCCGCATCGTCGATGCCGACTTCGCGGCGGAAACCGCCAACCTGACGCGCAACGCAGATCCTGCAGCAGGCCGGTACGGCGATGCTCGCGCAGGCCAACTCGCTGCCGCAGAACGTGCTCTCGCTGTTGCGCGGCTAAGCGGAAGGTTTTAAATAGCGGTAACATCGGGGCGCGATCGCGGCAACGTGGTCGCGCCCCGGCGTCTCTTCAGCAAGGAGCGTGAGATGAACATCCAACCCACGGTCGTTTCAGCTTCTTCGCAGCGCCACAGGGCCACCTGGCGATCAGCAATACGCCGCGAGAAGCTCAGAACACGGCCAGTAACGGCAAAAAGCCAGCGCCGGATCAGGCGCACGCACTTCAGGTCAAGCGCACTGCAGGCGCAGGCAGCCCGGTGCAGGCGCCACCCGACAGCGAGAAGCTCGAGACCGCCATCCAGAGCGTTCGCGAGTTCGTCAAACCGACCAACAGCAATATCGAGTTCAGCGTGGACGACGACAGCGGGCAACTGGTGGTCAAGATCATCGACCGCTCGACCAAGGAAGTGATCCGCCAGATGCCGTCGGAAGAAATGATGGCCATCGCCAAGACGCTGGACAGCATCAAAGGGCTGTTCGTCACGCAGACGGCCTGAACAACGCGCGCTCGTGCCCCATGCAAGCAAGCATGCCGGTAGCGGCGGCAGGAGAAGATCATGGCGCTTTCCTCACCGGGCCTGGGCTCGAATCTTGATGTAAACAGCATCATCAGCCAGTTGATGTCGCTGGAACAACGGCCGCTGACCGCTTTGTCCAGAAAGGAAGCAAGTTTTCCAGGCAAGATCTCGGCGCTCGGTTCATTGCAGGGCGCCCTTTCGGCGCTGCAGACCGCGCGGGCCTCTGCGCTTGTCCCGGCCACCGGCAGCAGCGCATTGGAGAAGTTCAGTGTTTTCAGGACGCTACGGTTGCCGATACCGCCATTGCCTCGGCGACGACCACTTCGAGCGCGGTCGCCGGCACCTACAGCCTGGAAGTCACCCAGCTCGCCAGGCAGCACAGCGTCGCCAGTGGCAACCGGTATCGCCACGTCCGTTTCCGGCACGGCAATACCAGCTACCGGTGGCGGCGGCACGCTGACCCTGTCGCTCGACACCGACGGCGGCAGTGAGTCCGCACAAGAGCAACCGACATCAGCATCGCCGACGGCGCGACGCCCGAAGCCATCCGCGATGCCATCAACACCGCCAGTGCCGGCGTTTCCGCGACTGGTGATCAACGGCGTCGCCGGCAAGCAACTGGTGCTGACCAGCGACGACGCCGGCAGTGATCAGTTCATCAAGCTCTCCGGCGTCGCTGGCTTGTCGTACGATCCCGGCGTCGGCACCGGATGCCGAGCGAGTTCGTGCAGTTGCAGGCGGCGCAGGGCTCGACGTTCAAGCTCAACGGCATTGCCGTCGCCGCAAGCAGCAACACCGTCAGCACCGCCATCGACGGCATCACGCTGAACGCTGCTCAAGGGCCCGGAAGTGCTGCGACGGCGCTGAGCACCACGCTGACCATGGCAGCGTGACCACTCGAGCCTGACGGCCGGCGTCAATGCGCTGGTCAAAGCCTATCAACGACCTCAGCAAGACCACCGCCAGCACCTCGGTACCTACAATGCGGCACGACCAAGACAGCCGGCGCACTCAATGGCGACAGCACCTTGCGTTCGGCGCAGAACAGCCGTCGCAGCTCCTTGGTCAACATCCCCGCGGCAGGTTGCCGGCAGCAGCTTGCAGCGCCTCTCGGACGTTGGTGTCAGCCTGCAGAAGGACGGCTCCCTGAGCGGTCGATTCCACCAAGCTGAGCAAAAGCGATCAGCGAGGATCTGGCCGGCGTCGCCAATCTCGTAGCCGCCTATCGGCAGCATCTTCAAGGACGCCACGGATGCGCTGGTCGGCACGAACGGCTGAGCCTCGCTGCCCGTACCGGAATCAACGCCTCGATCAAGCCAGCCTCGGCAAACAGTCGGAAGTGATTGTGGAGCCGGCTGGCGCAGATCGAAGCGCGCTATCGCAAACAGTTCACGGCGCTCGATACGGCTTGATCTCCGGGATGACCAAGCACCAGCAACTTCCTCGAGCAGCAGCTCGCCATCCTGCCCACCTACAACAACTCTGAGGAGCCCTGAATGTTCGGCAATGCACGACACGCGATTTCAGCCTACCAGAAGGTCGGCGTCGACGCCGCGATCGAAGTCGCCGACCCGCACCGGCTGATCCTGCTGCTCTTCGCTGGGGCGCAGGCGGCGATCGGCAACGCGCGCGCCGCGATGCAGGACAAGCAGCATCGCGGCCAAGGGCGAAGCGATTTCCAAAGCGGTCGACATCATCAGCAACGGTCTCAAGGTGAGCCTCGACCTCGAAACAGGGCGGTGAGATCGCCGAGCGGCTTGACGCGCTGTACGATTACCTGGTCCTGCGGCTGCTGCACGCCAACCTCGACAACGACCTGCCGGCGCTCGAGGAAGTTGCCGCCCTGCTCGAAGAAATTCATGGCGCCTGGCGGAGATTTCGCCGAGCGCGACTGCAACAAGCCGTGGCATGAGTGCCTCGCTGAGCTGCGCTGGAGCAGCTGCTGGCACTACTCCGAGGCGATGCTTGGCGCTGCAGAAAGCGGCGACTGGCAAGACCCTGGCCGGCACGAGGCCGATCGGCGCGCGCTCGCCGACAGCCTGCCCGACAGTCTGAGCGCCGAACTGCCGGCAGAAGTGCAGCAGCGCGCCCGCGCGCTGATCGAAAGCAGCCTGCGCTGTGACACCTTGATTCAACCGCGCCTGGCGAGGCGCATGGATGAACTGCGCGTACTACTGCGCGCAGCGCAGCACCCGCCGCCGAATGATCGTCCCCGAAATCAGCACCCGCGTTCAGCCGAGCGCCGACCTCGCCCTGCGGCCGACGCCGCCGGCGCAGGAAATCACCGACAAGTTACCCGGGCTGGCCGCTGGCCAACGCCTGCTGGCCGAAGTGCAGGCCCTGCTGCCGAACGGCACCTACCGCGCGCTGATCAACCAGCGCAGCGTCACCCTGGCGCTGCCCTTTGCCGCCAAGAGCGGCGACGCCATCGAGCTGGAAGTCTCCGAGAGCAATGGCAAGCTGACCCTGGCCGTCGTTGCCCGCGGCGCGGCGGAGGGAGGCAGGGCGGGGAACGAATCGACCGCCACGCAGTTGAGCCGCACCGGGCAACTGATCGGCACGCTGCTGGCCGGTGCGCGTGACGGCAAGGGCGGCGCCGCCGTAGCACTGCCGCTGAACGGCAAACAGGCGATTGCTGCCAGCCCAACCGAATAGCGGCACCGATCTCCTGCCGCTGCTCAAACAGGCGATCGTGCAGAGTGGCATGTTCTACGAAGCGCATCAGGCGGAATGGGTCGAAGGGCGTTACAGCAAGGCGCAGCTGCTGCAGGAACCGCAGGGGAAACTGGCACCGCTGACGGCAGCCCGCCCGGAATCACTGCACGCCAGCGAATCCGCCAGCAGCGGACGCGTAGCCGCCGACGTCGCCGGACCACTGCCGACGCGATCAACCGACTTGCTCATCGGCACACTCCAGACGACGCAGGCTGCAACTGGACAGCCGGCGCCGGCGGCGCCCACGGTCGCCCCACAGGCCCTGGCGCTGGTCCAGCAGCAGCTCGAAGCCTTCGCCACCCAGAATTTTGCCTGGCAAGGCCAGGTCTGGCCAGGTCAACAAATGGACTGGGAGATCGAGCACGAGCGAGCGCGCGGCGATCGCGAGGACAGCAATGTCGGCAGCGATGGCGAAAAATGGCAGACGCGGCTGCGGCTGACACTCCCCCATCTCGGCGAGGTCGATGCGCGGCTGCACATCCACGGCCGGCAGATCTCGCTATCGGTTGTCGCCAGCGACGTCGAGACGCGCGCGCTGCTGCGCAGCGACGTAGCCAGCCTGCGCGGCCAACTCGAACAGGCAGGGCTGGACCTTGCTTCCCTGGGCATCGCCGCGCCGCCGGCAGCCTTCGTGACGGCTCGAGATGAGCCTCCGCAGAGTTCTTGCAGTCTGCTTGCACGAGCAACAGGCGCATGGCCAAAGCCCCCGATAACCCGCTGAAGAACGCCGTCGCCCTGGCCTACAGCCAGGCCGACGGGGCGCCGCGTGTCGTCGCCAAAGGGCGCGGCCTGCTGGCCGAGCAGATCATCGCCCGGGCGCATGAGCACGGCGTCTATGTCCATGAATCGGCGGAACTGGTGTCGCTGCTGATGCAGGTCGATCTGGATCAGCATATCCCGCCGCAGCTCTATCTCGCCGTGGCTGAACTGCTGGCCTGGCTCTATCGGCTCGAGAATGGCCTGGAGGCGTCGACGGCCCCCCTCTTCCCGGCCAGCGCTGAACAGCCGCCACCCTGATGACGGCGGCGCCGCAGCTTACCGCGGTCCCAGTTTTGCTTTAAACTGGCTGCTCCAGCCGATTCCAGGAAAGCCAGTGGAAGAAACGGACGTTCAGGCACAAGCAGAAAAGGCAGCGGTCCGATTCGAAATCGAGCGACCCGAGGATTACGGTCAGTACCTCCTGCATTCCAAAGCCGAGATTGCGGCGGTGCTTCGCTCGCTGATCCAGCGGCGATCCCTGATCAGCGCCTACTTCGACCAGGGCCGATCCTTTCTGCTGACCTCGCTGCTGGGGCTCGACCTGGAAGCCGGTGAACTGGTCCTCGACTGGGGTCGCGAGGAAAAGGTCAACCGCCTGGCCTTGCTCGCCGAGCAAGTGCTGCTGACCACCACGGTCGACAAGGTGAAGGTCCAGTTCACCCTGGGCAAGCTCTCGGAGACCCAGAGCGGCGGTTTGCCGGCCTTCAGCGCTGCGCTGCCCGGCCAGATCCTGAGACTGCAGCGGCGCGAGTATTATCGCCTGTCGACGCCGCTCACCAAACCAGTCAAGTTCGTTGCCACCATCAGGCGAACGGATGGCAGCGCCCTGCTCGCCGAGGCATCCTTGCTGGATATCAGCGGTGGCGGCATCGGCCTGATGGCAACACCCAATCTCGCCGCCCTCCTGCAGCGCAGCGACCTGCTGAGCGACTGCAAGATGACCCTGCCTGACGAGGGCCTGCTGGTCGCCAGCCTGTGCGTCCGCAACAAGCTTGACGTCGCAACCAGGGGAGGTGCCCGTTACGTTCGCGTCGGCTGCCAGTTCGTTGCCCTGCCGGGGGCACGGATGACCATGCTGCAGCGCTACATCACCCGCGTCGAGCGTGAGCGAAAGGCCCGGCTGAGCGGGATGACCTAGTCCTTCGTGCCGTGGAGGTCGCCGGCGGTGGTCAAGGGCTACCCCCGAAAGTGACGGATCCGGCCAAAGCAGGTTAGGATGACGCCTTCGCGGCGGCCAGACCGCGCGCAAACATCCGCATGAAGCAAGAGGACCGGCATGACTTCCCTTCCGCGCCACAACGGCATTCTCCTTCACCCGACCTCGCTGCCCGGTCCGCACGGTTCCGGCGATCTGGGCCCGGCCGCCTACCACTTCGTCGACTGGCTGGTTGGCGCCGGCCAGTCGCTCTGGCAGGTGCTGCCACTCGGCAGCGTCGGACCCGGCAACTCGCCGTACATCAGCCCCTCGGCCTTCGCCGGCAGCGAACTGCTGATCGACCTCGGCCAACTCCGTGACGCCGGCTGGTTGAGCGACGCCGATCTCAAGTCGGTCCCCGCTTTTCCGGCAGACCGGGTCGATTACGACGCGGTCCGGCGCTTCAGGATGGCTCACCTGCGACGTGCTGCCAAGCGCTTCTTTGGCGGCAAGAAAGTTCCTCAGCGATCCGCCTTTGAAGGCTTCTGCGCCGATGCCCACGCCTGGCTTGACGACTACGCGCTGTTCATGGCACTGGACATGGCGCACGGCGGCGACGGCCGGATGTGGCAGGATTGGCCGGCAGCGTTGGCGCACCGCCAGCCGGACGCGCTACGCGAAGCACGCGACCGGCAGGGCGAGGAAATCCGTTTCTGGAAGTTCTGCCAGTGGCGCTTTCACGAGCAATGGGCGGCGCTGAAGCACTACGCCAACGCCCGCCGCATCGACATCGTCGGCGACCTGCCGATCTTCGTCGCCGCGCACAGCGCCGACGTGTGGTCGAATCCCTCGCTGTTCGATCTCGATCCCCACGGTCGTCCCCGCGTCGTGGCCGGCGTACCGCCGGACTACTTCAGTGCCACCGGACAGCGCTGGGGCAATCCGCTCTACCGCTGGTCGGCACACGCCACCGAGGGCTATCGCTGGTGGGTCGAGCGGATGCGACAAACGATGAAGCTCTGCGATGTCGTGCGAATCGATCATTTTCGTGGCTTCGAGTCATTCTGGGAAATTCCCGCCGAGGCGGAAACGGCCATCGACGGACAATGGCGGCCGGGGCCGGGGGAAGCCGTCTTCGACGCCATGCGCCGCGAGTTGGGCGACGCGCAAGGCCGACTGAGGATCATCGCCGAGGATCTCGGCATCATCACCCCGGAGGTCAATGCCCTGCGCCAGGCGATCGGCCTGCCCGGGATGCGCATCCTGCAGTTTGCTTTCGATGGCGACCCCAAGAACCCTTACCTGCCCCACAACTACGACGCCAACACCGTCGTCTATACGGGTACCCACGACAACGACACGACGCGTGGCTGGTGGGAGTCGCTCGCCAATCCGGAAAAGGATTATGTGCGCGCCTACCTCGGCGTCGACGAGGCGATGGACGAAGACCTGCCCTGGCATCTGATCCGCCTGGCCTGTGCCTCCGTCGCCTCGCTCTGCGTCATCCCGATGCAGGACGTGCTCGGTCTCGACGCCTCGCACCGCATGAACGAACCCAGCCGCAGCGAGGGATCCTGGGAGTGGCGGTTCAGCTGGCAGCAGGTCGACGCAGGACACGCCAGGCAACTCGCAGAAATGGCAAGACTCTATGGCCGCCGGCGGCGTTGACCGGCACCACCGGTCTCGCCGCACTGCCCGGAGCTGCCTGCAACGCCAGCGCGACGGTGCGCGAATGCGAAAGACCCTGCCTTGACTGAGCTTGACGAAATCCATGATGGTCTGCACAGAGGAGAATTCTTCCTCGAGTATCTGCCAACGATCTCCCTCAGCGATCAACGCTGTCTCGGAGCGGAAGCGCTGATCCGCTGGCGGCGGCCGACGGGAGTCGTTCTCCCCGGGGAGTTCATCCCGCTGATCGAGAATACGCCGTTCTCCGGTCTGCTCACCTACTGGGTCATCGACACGGTCGCCAGTGAACTCGGTGAGTGGCTGGGCGCCCACCCCGAGGCGCATCTGAGCCTCAATGTTCCACCCGAAATCCTCGGCCGGGGTGGCCTCGAATACGCTGCCGTCAAATCCGGGCTGCGCAGCCTGAGTTCGCAGATCATCATCGAGGTCACCGAACGTGGCATCCCGGACTCGCTGGGAATGATGGCATTGCACGGGATGGGCCGGCGCGGCGTCCGCGTGGCCCTTGACGACGTGACGATGAACGGGACCAATCTGGCCTTCATTGCGCGCTGCGACTTCGACATAATCAAGATCGACCGCTCGCTGATCGCCGGCATGGACCCGAACGGCCCCGACCCCAACTGGCTGCGTGGCCTCGCCGGCCTGTTGTCGTCGATGGACCTGACGGTGGTTGCCGAAGGGATCGAGACCGACGCCCAGTTCAAAGCCTTGCAGGCGGCCGGGGTGCAGATGGGGCAGGGTTTTCACTTCTCGCGGCCACTGCCGGCGAGCGAATTGATCGCCTACTATGACCGGACCAAGCAATCTCCGCCGTAGCACCCCCAACACGATGAAGCACTCGCCCTTGCTCTGCTGCTGCCTCACCGCCGCCTGTCTGCTGCCGCTGCCAGCTCTTGCCGGCAAGGCTGGCGCCCATGTGCATGGCACAGCCAGTCTCCAGGTCGCGATCGACGGTCAGACGCTGACGCTGAATCTCGAGACGCCGCTCGAAAACCTGCTGGGCTTCGAACATGCCCCGCGCACCGACAAGCAGAAGGCCGCAGTGCGCGCGATGAGCGAGCGTCTCAGCCAGCCGGGAGAGCTGTTTTCGCCCTCGCCTGCGGCGCAGTGCACGTCGGTATCGGTAGCGCTCGACTCGCCGGTGCTGAAACCGGCGAGACAGCCGGCCGGCGATGACCATGCCGACCTTGACGGCGAATTTGTCTTCCGCTGCGCAGCTCCCGAGGCCCTGCGTACCCTGGACGTCGGACTTTTCCAGCACTTTCCCAAGCTGCGCAGCGTCGACGTCCAGGTCGCCGGTCCGCGCGGACAATCGGCCGCCCGGCTGTCGCCGCAGCAGAGGCGCCTTGCCTGGTAACAACCATGACAGAAGCGGTCATCGAGATCGAGAAACTGCGCTTCCGCTGGTCGGCGGGCGACGATTTCTGTCTCGACATTCCTTCCTTCGCGGCGCGCGCCGGCGAGCGGGTTTTCCTGTACGGCCCGAGTGGCAGCGGCAAGAGCACCCTGCTCGGGCTGCTCGGCGGTGTGCTGGTGCCCGAATGCGGCCGGCTCCGGCTGCTCGGGACCGAGTTGCCCCGATTGCAGCCCTCGGTCCGCGACCGCTTTCGTGCCGACCACGTCGGTTTCCTCTTTCAGCAGTTCAACCTCATTCCCTACCTCTCGGTGATCGACAACGTACTCCTGTCCTGCCGCTTCTCGGGCCGACGGCGTGCCCGGGCAACGGCAGCAGGGGCCTCGCTGCACGCCGAGGCCCGACGTTTGCTGAAGCACCTTGATCTGGAGGAATCACTGCACCGACGCGAAGTCACCCGCCTGAGCGTCGGCCAGCAGCAGCGGGTTGCAGCGGCACGGGCACTGATCGGGCGCCCCGAGATCGTCATCGCTGACGAACCGACCTCGGCGCTCGACGCCGAACGGCAGGGCGCTTTCCTTGACCTGCTGGCGCGCGAGTGCGCCGCAGCGGGCAGCACGCTGCTCTTCGTCAGCCATGACCGGCGGCTGGCCGCAGGATTCGACCGCGAACTTTCGCTGGCGTCGATCAGCCGGACTGACGTCGGCCAGCAGGCGGCATGAGATTTCTGCTTCTGCTGGCGGCTCGCAGCGCCTGGAACCGGCGACTGACTCTCGGCATGACGCTGATCGCCGTCGCCCTCAGCGTCACCCTGCTGCTCGCCGTCGAACGTGTTCGCCTGGAAGCCCGAAACAGTTTCGCACAATCGGTGTCGGGGACCGACCTTGTCGTCGGCGCCCGCAGCAGCCCGGTGCAACTGATGCTCTATGCCGTCTTCCGGATCGGCGAAGCGACCAACAACATCGGTTGGCAAAGCTACCGCGCGATCGCCGGGAATCCCGCCGTCGCCTGGTCGATCCCGCTGTCGCTGGGCGATTCCCATCACGGCTTTCCCGTCCTTGGCACCACCGCCGCCTACTTCGAGCACTTCCGCTACGCCGATTCGCAGGCGCTGACCCTGGCAGCGGGCAAGCCATTTGCCGAGCTGTTCGACGCCGTGCTCGGCGCCGAAGTCGCGCAGCGGCTCGGCTACCGGCTCGGCGATTCGATCGTCCTCAATCACGGCATGGGCGACGTCAGCCTCGCCGAGCATGCCGACAAGCCTTTCAAGGTGGTCGGCATCCTCGCCCGCACCGGAACGCCGGTAGACCGCACTGTGCACGTCAGCCTCGAAGCGATGGAAGCGATCCACCTCGACTGGGCGGGCGGGGCGCCGCTGCCCGGCCTGTCGATCCCGGCCGAGTACGTGCGCAAGTTCGACCTGACACCGAAAGAGATCACCGCCGTCCTGGTCGGGCTGAAAAGCCGGGCCGCGGTCTTCAAGGTGCAGCGCCAGATCAACAACGACACCACGGAGCCGCTGCTGGCGGTGCTGCCGGGCGTTGCTCTCGACCAACTCTGGCAAGTCGTCGGGTTTGCCGAACGGACCCTGCTGGCGGTTTCGGCGATGGTCGTGGCGGTCGGTCTCGCCGGTCTGGTGGCGGTGGTTCTCGCCAGCCTCGGCGAACGACGTCGCGAACTGGCGATCCTGCGCTCGGTCGGCGCACGACCCGGCGAAGTGTTCCTGCTGCTGAGTGCGGAGGGACTCTTCATCACCGTGCTGGGCGCCCTGCTGGGCGTGGCGCTGCTCGCACTGCTGACGGCGCTGCTGGCGCCGCTGGCGCAGGCACATTTCGGGCTGGCGTTTCGCGCGCGGTGGGTATCCGCCGATGAGCTGCGGTTGCTCGGCGCGGTCGTCGCAGTTGGCCTGATCGCCAGCCTGGCACCCGGCTACCGCGCCTACCGGCTGTCACTGGCTGACGGCCTGACACCACGCCTCTAATCGACGGTTAACCCGCCCCACTTGACAGCGGCTTCCGGAACCGCAACAGGGGCCTGGATCCTGGACGGGGCCAGTCAGCGCTCGGCGCGCCGGCAAAGCGGGCTGCCGGGTATCATGACGCCGATGAGCGATTCGCCCGAAATCACGCCAGACGCCCCACCCTTCCAGCCGCGCTGCCTGTCGATCGACCTCGAGGTCGGCCTGCGCAGTGGGCGCATCCGGCAACTGGCGGCGCTGCGCGGCGACAGCGGCGAGAGCCTGCGCTTCGACGGGGGCGACCTGGCGAGCGCGCTCGGCCGTCTCGATGCGCTGGCCGAGGGCTGCAGCTTCGTTCTCGGGCACAATTTCATCCACTTCGACCGGCCGCATCTCGCCGCGGCGCAGCCTCGCCTGCGCCTGCTGGCGCTGCCGGTAGTCGATACGCTGTGGCTCAATCCGCTGGCCTTCCCGCGCCACCCTTACCACCACCTGGTCAAGCATTACCAGGACGGCGGGCTCAGGCGCGGGCAGCTCAACGACCCGCTGCTCGACGCGCAGCTGACGCTCGAACTGTTCCACGACCAGTACCAGGCGCTGCAGCAGCGGCAGCAGCGAAGCGCCCGAACTGATGCTCGCCTGGCACTGGCTGACGACGCTCGACGAGCGGCTCGCCGGACGGTGAACAGCTTCTTCGCGACGCTGCGGCGCCAGCTTCGCCCGAGCGACGCCGCGGCGCGCCAGGCGATCGCCCGCCTGCTCGACGGCAAGGGCTGCCGGACGCAGGCCCTGCAGGTCGTGGACGACGCGGCGCAGAGCAACTGGTCGCTGGCTTACGCGCTCGCCTGGCTGTCGGTTGCCGGAGGCAACTCGGTGCTGCCGCCGTGGGTGCGGCATCAGTTCCCCGGCGCCGGCGTGCTGATCCGGCGCCTGCGCGACCAGGCCTGCGGCAAGCCCGACTGCCCCTGGTGCAGCGAGCACCACGACGCCGGCCGGGAACTGACTCGCTGGTTCGGCTTTACCGGTTTCCGCCCGGAACCGGCTGGCGCCGACGGCCGCCCGCTGCAGCAGAGCATCGTCGAAGCGGCGCTGCGCGGCGAACACCTGCTCGCCATCCTGCCGACCGGCACCGGCAAGTCGCTGTGCTACCAGATTCCGGCGCTGTCGCGCTTCGAAAAGACCGGCGCGCTGACCGTCGTCATCTCGCCGCTGGTCGCGCTGATGGCCGACCAGGTGGCCGGGCTGCGGGCACGTGGCATCGACAGCTGCGTGGCGATCAACGGCCTGCTGTCGATGCCCGAGCGCGCCGACGCGCTCGACCGCGTTCGCCTCGGCGACGCCGGCATCGTCATCATCTCGCCCGAACAACTGCGCAACCCGACGCTGCGCAAGGTGCTGGCGCAACGCGAAATCGGCGCCTGGGTTCTCGACGAGGCGCATTGCCTGTCGAAGTGGGGGCACGATTTTCGTCCCGACTACCGCTATGTCGCGCGCTTCATCCGCGAAAAGGCCGGCGACGGTCCGGTGCCGCCGGTGCTGTGCCTGACCGCGACCGCCAAACCCGACGTGATCGCCGACATCGTCGCCCACTTTGCCGAAAAGGTCGGCGTCGAGCTGCGTTGCTTCGACGGCGGCGCCAGCCGCAGCAACCTCGACTTCGCCGTGCTGCCGACGACGCCGGCCGAGAAGCTGGCGCACATCCACGAGCTGCTGGCCGCCGACACTGCCGAATGACGGCCGGGCGGCGCCATCGTCTACTGCGCGACGCGGCGGAACAGCGAGGAAGTGTCTGCTTTCCTGACCCAGAAGGGGCTGCTCGCTGCGCACTTCCATGCCCGGCTGCCGCCCGAAAGCAAGAAGAATGTGCAGGAAGCGTTCATTCGCGGCGACCTGCGGGTGATCGCCGCGACCAACGCCTTCGGCATGGGAATCGACAAGCCCGACGTGCGCCTGGTGATCCACGCCGACATTCCCGGCTCGCTCGAGAACTATCTGCAGGAGGCCGGCCGCGCCGGCCGCGATCAGCAGGCGGCGCGCTGCGTGCTGCTGTACACGCCGGAGGATGTCGAGCGCCAGTTCGGCATGTCGGCGCGCTCGCGGCTCAGTCGCAAGGAAATCCAGGCGATCCTGCGCTCGCTGCGCCAGCTCGACCGCAAGAAGCGCAAGGACGGCGAAGTGATCGCCACGCCCGGCGAAATCCTCGCCGAAGATGAAGAGGGCGGCTTCGAACGCGACAGCGCGACCGATGACACACGCGTGCGAACCGCCGTCTGCTGGCTCGAGGAAGCACGCCTGCTGACCGCGAAGAGAATCAGGTGCAGGTCTTCCCCTCGTCGCTGCGCGTCGCCTCGGTCGAGCAGGCGCGCCAGCGGCTGGCGCGCGCGTCGCTGCAGAGCGAATACCAGCGGCAGTTGCTGGCGCTGGTCGAGGCGCTGATCGGCGCGCCGGCCGACGAGGGGCTGTCGACCGACGAGCTGATGGGCGTCACCGGGCTCGGATCGGAGAAGCTGCGCAGCCGCCCTGCACGATCTCGAGCGCCTGGGGATCGCCAGCAACGACACGGCGCTGACCGCCTACCTGCAGGTCGGCGTCGAGAATTCGTCGCGCAGCGTCTGAAAGAGCGCGTCGCAGCTCGAAGTCGCGCTGATCGACCTGCTGCGCGAACAGGCGCCCGACCTGGCGCAGCGGCGAGAGCTCGCTGCTGCACCTGCGGCTGCTCAGCCAGCGCCTGCAGGACGAGGGCCACCCCGGCGCCCTGCCGGAAACGGCTGCGCCAACTGCTCGCCAGCCTCGCCGGCGACGGCCGCAACGACGAGGCGGACTCGGCAGCATCGCGCTGCGGCGGATCGACGCCGAAACGGTCTCGATCCGCCTGCAGCGCGACTGGTCGGCGCTGGCGAAAACCGCGCAATTGCGGCGGACCGCCGCCGCGCACCTGCTCGACCATCTGCTCGCCTGCCTGCCGGCCGGCGCGCGCGGCGCCGACCTGCTCGCCGAAACGACGCTCGGCCGGCTGCTGGCGGCCATCGAAGCCGACCTGCTGCTCAAGTCGGAGGTCCGGGAGACCTCGCGCCTGCTCGACCGCGCGCTGCTCTGGCTGCACGAACAGGAAGTGATTCGCCTCAACAAGGGGCTGGCGGTTTTCCGCCCGGCGATGACCATCCGCCTCGACGCCGACTGGAAGCGGCAGTTCCGGCAGCCCGACTTCGCGCCGCTGCAGCTGCATTACGACGAGCAGGTGCTGCAGATTCACGTCATGGCCGAGTACGTGCAGCGCGGCCTGCAGGCGATGGCCGATGCCCTGCGACTGACGCTCGACTACTTCCGCCTGCCGCGCGACGAGTTCATGCAGCGCTGGCTACCCGACCGCGGAGCAGGAACTGGCGCGGCAGACGACGCCGCAGTCCTGGCGCCAGATCGTCGAGGCGCTGGCCAACCCGGTGCAGCAGGCGATCGTCGCCGACGATCGCGAGACACGCCAATGTGCTGGTCCTCGCCGGTCCCGGCTCGGGCAAGACGCGCGTCCTCGTGCATCGCATCGCCTACCTGGTGCGGGTGCGCCGCGAGAACCCGCGCGGCATTCTGGCGCTGGCCTACAACCGCCACGCCGCGGCGCAGATCCGCCAGCGGCTCGGCGATCTGATCGGCGACGACGCGCGCGCGGTCAGCGTCCTGACCTGCGATGCCCTGGCCATGCGGCTGGTCGGCGCGAGCTTCGTCGGCCGCGACCGGCTGCTCGCCAACGAGGGTTTCGAGGCGGCGCTCGACGAAATCCGCCAGCAGGCGATCGCCCTGCTGCGCGGCGATCGAACTGCCGCCGGAGCAGGCCGACGAACAGCGCGACCGGCTGCTCGGCGGCTTTCGCTGGATTCTCGTCGACGAGTACCAGGACATCGGGCCGCAGCAGTACGAACTGATCGGCGCCCTCGCCGGACGCAGCCGCAGCGACGAGGACACGCGCCTGAATCTCTTCGCCGTCGGCGACGATGACCAGAACATCTACGCCTTCAGCGGCGCTTCGGTCGAGTTCATTCGCCGCTTCGAGACCGACTATGCCGCGCGCGCCGTGCATCTGGTCGACAACTACCGCGCGACGGCGCACCTGATCGACGTCGCCAACCGGCTGATCGCGCCGGCGGCGCAGCGCATGAAAGCGGCGCAGCCGATCCGCATCGACCGCGCGCGCCGCCAGCAGCCGGCGGGCGGCGAGTGGGCGAAGATCGACCCGCTGGCAAGGGCCGCGTGCAGATCCTGCCGGTCGGCGGCGACGCCGCACGCAGGCGTGGCCGTGCTCGGCGAGTTGCAGCGCCTGGCCAGCCTGACGGCGGACTGGGACTGGGCGCGCTGCGCGGTGATCGCGCGCGAGTGGCAATGGCTGCAGCCGCTGCGCAGCTTCTGCGAACTGCACGGCATCCCGGTGCAGATGGCGAGGGAAGAGGGCCTGCGCAGTTCTGGCGCCAACGCGACACGCAGTGGCTGCTCGACTGGCTGCACGACGACTTGCACGCGCCCTGATCGACGCTCCCCGCGATCGCCGCCTGGCTGGCCGGGCGACCGGCCAGTCCGGTGGCGCGATGCTCGACGAAGCGGTCGCCGAATACAGCGGCGAGACCGGCGGCGCCGACCTGCCGCGCCAGCACTTCATCGAATGGCTGGCCGAATGGGGCCGCGAAGCGCGGCGCCGGCAGAGCGGCTTGCTGCTGCTGACCGCGCACCGCGCCAAGGGTCTCGAATTCGATCATGTCGCGGTGCTCGACGGCGGCTGGGAACAGGCAGCGAGACCGTCACCACGACGCTCAGCGAAGACCCGACGCCGAGCGCCGCCTGTACTACGTGGCGATGACTCGCGCCCGGCTGACCCTGCTGCTGGCGCGCTTCGATCGCGGCCACCGCCTCCTCGACGAACTGCCCGGCTGCCGCCTCGCTGTTGCGCCGTACGGCCAGCGAACTGCCGGCACCGGCAGCCGAACTGTCCTGGTGCTACCAGCAACTGAACCCGGGCGAGGTGGACCTCGGCTTTGCCGGTCGCTCAGGCGCCGGCCATCCGGTCCATCGGCGAATCGCCGCGCTGAGCCCCGACCCGCTGCATCTGCAGCAGGAAGACCGGCGCTGGCTGCTGCGCGATGCGCAAGGCAATCTGGTCGGCCGAAACTCGCCGCCAGCTACACGCCACCGGCCGGCATGGACTGCGTCGCGGCGCGCGTGGCGGCGATCCTCGTCCGCTACCGGAGCGACAGCGAGCCCGAATACCTCGCACCGGATTCGCTGCGAGCGCTGGGAAGTCGTCCTGCCGGAACTGGTCTTCGCGCCGGCGCAGACGGCAGGCATAGGCAGTGGGCATTTCACGCAAGAGAATTTCGTTTCGCAATGCGGAAAGGCGCCGGCAAGCAGCTGTTTTGCCTTCGACTAAAAAATACATCTTATGTCTTATATAAGACTGTTGCCTGCATTAGCAAAAGCCGTTATACTGGATACCATTGGTCGCCCCTGTCGGTGCCTGGAATGTTCCTGCTTCGACCCCCGGGCGTCACCATTGTCGCAACTGCACTTCCTAATTTTCGTGAGGCCAAATCATGAGTACTAAAGAGCAACAGATCGCCGAACTGGAAAAAGACTGGGCCGAGAACCCCCGCTGGAAGGGAATCAAGCGCGGCTATTCGGCGGCCGATGTCGTCCGCCTGCGCGGTTCTTTCCCGATCGAATACACCGTCGCCCGTCGCGGCGCCGAGAAGCTCTGGAATCTGGTCAATAACGAGCCCTACGTCAACTGCCTCGGCGCGCTGACCGGCGGTCAGGCGATGCAGCAGGTCAAGGCCGGCGTCAAGGCGATCTATCTGTCGGGCTGGCAGGTTGCCGCCGACAACAACTCCTACGCCGCGATGTACCCCGACCAGTCGCTGTATCCGGTGGATTCGGTGCCGAAGGTCGTCGAGCGCATCAACAACTCTTTCCGTCGCGCCGACGAGATCCAGTACTCGAAGGACGTGAACCCGGCGACAAGGGCTACATCGACTACTTCGCGCCGATCGTCGCCGATGCCGAAGCCGGTTTTGGTGGCGTGCTGAACGCCTTCGAACTGATGAAGGCGATGATCCGCGCCGGCGCAGCCGGCGTGCACTGGGAAGACCAGCTGGCTTCGGTCAAGAAATGCGGCCACATGGGTGGCAAGGTCCTGGTGCCGACGCAGGAAGCCGTACAGAAGCTGATCGCCGCCCGCTTTGCTGCCGACGTCTGCGGCGTGCCGACGCTGGTCATCGCGCGTACCGACGCCGAAGCCGCCGACCTGCTGACCTCCGACTGCGACGACAACGACAAGCCCTTCGTCACCGGCGAGCGTACCTCGGAAGGCTTCTACAAGACCCGCAAGGGTCTCCAGCAGGCGATCTCGCGCGCCGTCGCCTACGCCGAATACGCCGACCTGGTGTGGTGCGAAACCGGCACGCCGGATCTCGAATTCGCGCGCCAGTTCGCCGAAGCCGTGCGCGCCAAGCACCCCGGCAAGATGCTCGCCTACAACTGCTCGCCGTCGTTCAACTGGAAGAAGAACCTCGACGACGCGACGATCGCCAAGTTCCAGAAGGAACTCGGCGCGATGGGCTACAAGTACCAGTTCATCACCCTCGCCGGCATCCACAACATGTGGTACCACATGTTCGACCTGGCGCAGGACTACGTCAAACGCGGCATGACGGCCTACGTCGAGAAGGTCCAGGAGCCGGAATTCGCGGCCCGCGACCGCGGCTACACCTTCGTCTCGCACCAGCAGGAAGTCGGTACCGGCTACTTCGACGAAGTCACCACCGTCATCCAGGGCGGCACCTCGTCGGTCACCGCGCTGACCGGTTCGACCGAAGAAGAGCAGTTCCACTGAGCGAGCAGTAAGTCGCCAAAAAGCCGCGCATCGCGCGGCTTTTTTTTGTTCCACGACGCTCAGGAAAATGCGCAGCGCCAGCCTCTCGACCGCCTGATCCTGTTCGAGGTGATAACGCAGCCGCTTGGGAACCGATAGCACCCACTGACGGATCAGCAGTCGCGGCAAAACGTGTTCGGCCAGGTGGGGGGCGGTTTTCGATCATTCGGTCGGGCCCGGGCCCCGCGCGGAGCGGGGCGGGATTCGCATGACTTTGCAAGCGCCACCGGGGCGGATTTCGCGATTGACGCCCCTTAATCAAGGCTGATATATTCACGATGGTGCTGCTGGGTCTCCTATCCTTTTGTCATTGCCAGGACGACATCTCGGTTTGCCTCCATGCGATGCCCTCAAGGAAACGCTCTGGAGAAGCGGCTGAATGGGAATGTCAAACTCGCCGTCATTGAGCATCTCATGATACTCGCTCGTCGTGGCGCTTCTCGGCTCATCCGTGCCAAAGAAGCCGGTGAAGCCGGCTGCCTTGCGCGCTGGTAGTCCCAGCAAGAAGCATTAGCCGTGCTGACCGAGTACGAAAAACGAGTCACTATTGCTGGTAGAGTGTGTGTCGCTAGCGCACTAACTGTCGCGCTTTTGATATCTCTGGCAACTATAGCTCCGGATGTATGGAGCATCCATCCTCTTTTGTGGTTGCCTGTTGGGCTGTCGGTTTCTTGTTCATTCTGGTATGCCTGCTGGGGGACCGCAAAAGCAAAAGGTTACAGTGGGTGGGTCGGCGCGGCATTGCCCGCCGTCCTTAGTATCGTTGGAGTCATCATTCTTATCCTGCTCAGGGATAAGACGGACGGCGAGGCATCTGACCCTACGGAAATGTCTCCCCCAAAGAGTACTATCTCAACTCCACAAGTCCGAGTTCCAATGCGTAATATTGCCACTCTACTGAATATCTCTCTCCTGATCACGGTCGCCTACCTGATGGTCAAATTTGGGCCACCGCACGCAGGCAACGCTTGGATCTTCACTCTGATGGTCCTTGCGCCCCTAGCGTCACTCTGGGTGATTCGTCACGGAACAGCTCAAGATTGGCTATCTTTGTTTCTGCAACGTAAAGCCCTTGAGGAACAGAAAAAGGTTGATGAATTGAAGAAAGGACACTAGCTGTTTCAACTGTTCAATCAGCAGCCAGTGATGTGGAGAGCACGACAAGTGATGTCGCGATTTCTGAGTTCTGGGGACAGAATACCTAATTCGCACCGCCTTCATACCCCACCCGGTTCTATCCTTTTCGGCACTTCGACGTTGAAATGAGCAATTTCGTGTACTGTCCCGGAGATCCCAAGAAGGCATCGAGGCTTGTCTGAGTTTCGACATCAACGTAGTCGCCGCCAAGAAGAAGTCTTTTGTCATCAGAGATTTGTTCGACGCCTTCGTGCATGCTTGTAAGCCCAATATTGAATGACCTCACCCCTCTCCAATCTGCTCGCGCGCGGCTACTTCCCAAAGGAATTGCCGCCGCCCTTCAATACGCGATCATTTGGCGCCTTTGCAGATACGGCGCCGGCAGCTATACATCTGAATACTACCAAAAAGGGGATGAAGTCCAATTTGACAACGCAACCGGCGATTCATAACCTGGCACGGTCTGGGACCCTGCGGAGAAAATTGTCCATACCGAATCCGGTCAATCAATATCAGGTCGCGCGCGCCATTGTCGAGGGATGGAAAACGGTAAAGACCGCTTGTGCGCTATCTCCGTTTTCTCTGACTACACCGCGTTACTTGAAACATGGCGCACGTGCCATCAACCCGGTGAGTGCATTCGACGCAATTCCGGTGGCGCGGGCCCGTTCCCGCACTGCGTCTCGCTACTTGCTGACCACTGATTTGAGCCAGTTCTATCCGAGCATTTACACACACTCCATTCCCTGGGCGCTGCATACCAAGAGCGTGGCGAAAGCTAAGCAGAACGACTACACGCTGCTGGGGAATGTGTTGGACTTGGCGATACGAAACGGCCAGGACAAGCAGACAATCGGCATTCCCATCGGGCCGGACACGTCGCTCGTGATCGCAGAAGTCATTCTCTCGTCGGTTGATTCTAGGCTCGGCGGGGCGATCACGAAACGGGGTTTTCGCTACATCGACGACATCGGCTGCGGCTTTCGGACGATTGCAGAAGCTGAAGAAACACTAGGGCAATTGCAGCACCTGATTGGCGACCTTCAGCTTCAATTGAACCCGAAGAAAACCCGCATTATCGAACTTCCCTCAGAGATCGAGGCATCTTGGGTTCCGCACCTTCGTTTGTTCGCCTTTCGCGCATCGTCGGCCAGCGCGCAGCGGACCGATTTGGTGGGTATTTCGGCAGGGCGTTCGAGCTTGCCGCGATGCACCGGGAAGACGCGATTCTCCGTTACTCGGTCCAGCGTCTGCGGTCGGTGAATATTCTTGAGAAGAATTGGGCGCTATACGAGAGCCTGCTTCTTCAGTGCCTCTCGGTCGAGCCGGGAACGGCACCGGCGGTAACTGGCGAACTGTATAAATATCATCTTGGCATGCCTCTGGATCTGTCCCGCATCGCCGAATCCTTGCAGCAGTTGATCGAGGATCACGCCCCACTGCATCACGGCAGCGAGGTGGCCTGGGCGCTTTGGGCAGCGATTTGCCTTGACTGCAAACTCGACGCAAAGATTGTCGAGAAGGCGTTGCTGGCTGCCGATCCTTGTGTGGCGCTCTGCGTCTTGCACGCGAGAGCAAAAGGGCTTGTTCTCGGGATTCCGGATGTGTCGAGCCTTGAGGCACTGATGCACGACAAGGAGTTGATCGAGGGCCAATGGCTTCTCGCCTACGAGGCCAATGTGAAAGGCTGGTTGCCCAACACGGGCGGGAAAGATTTCGTCGCGGCCCATAAGCAATTTGGCCTGATGAAAGCGGCTGGCGTTTCTTTTTACGACGCTACCGCGACTCTCCCTGTAACGGTAAAGCCAGTCGTCGTGGAGGGCTACGGCGCCGTCGACGGTGATTTTGACGTGGGGTATTTGCTTGGTGACGTTTCAGGATAGCTCCTTGTCCCAAGGCAACATGAAGGGCGGATGATGTGAGAGTGGCCGCTTTCAGGAAATCGCTACGGCCGGAATGGGTCGATCACGGCCACTACACGGTTAAATAGTATTAACGCACTTCTCATCGGAGAGAGGAATCGCAAATGAAACCCTCTGAAGCACTGCAAAGGCATCGAGGCGAGATTCGCCGGATCGTGGAAGCCAACGACGCCAGAAATCCTCGTGTCTTTGGGTCCGTGGTTCATGGAAACGACACTGAGGACAGCGACCTGGATCTGCTGGTGGACCCCATTGACGGCAAGACTTCGCTTATCAGCTTGCTCAGAATCAAGCGAGAGCTTGAGGCGCTGCTTGGTGTCAGGACCGACGTGCTTACGCCAATGGCACTGCACGAGCGCTTTCCACCGAACGTGCTTCGGGAAGCTGTATCCGTATGACCCGCAAACCCCGCAGTCTGCCTGAGCGAAGTCGGGACATGCTGGAAGCTATCAGCAATATTGAATCCGACATTGGCGCAATGAGCAAGGATGGGTTTCTGTCCGGTAGCAAGACGCAGCGAGCCGTCATCAACAGACTGATCGTCATCGGGGAGGCAGGCAATACGATCGTGCAGCTTGATTCATCGTTCCTGGAAGCCAACTCAGCGCTATGGCAACACAGTTCAGGGATGCCTAAGAAATGCGGATCATCGTGACGCACGAGTATTGCCGCGTCGATGCCTCAGTGGTCTGGACCACGGTGCGGGACCATCTGCGGTGCTCAAGGCACAGTTGATCGAATCTGGCTTGGGGGACGACACAATTCCTCGCCGCGTGGGCCTCGGGCGTAATGACGCCGCCTGACGTGCTTGAACAGTTCGCGACGCGCGCGATCAGTCGCCGTCGGTCAGGCCCAGCCGCAGGTCGAGGCCGGCGGCTCACCAGACTTCAGGCTCATACCACGTTGGACAAGGTTGCCCGCCCGGTCCGACTCGCCGGCCGTATATAATGTGTGGTTCATTCACTACGCGAGCACAGCCCTCATCATGGAAGCCGAACAACTCAACACCATTGCAAACCGACTCGCCGACCTCGGTCAGCGGGCCACCGAGCTGCGGAGGTATCTTTGACTACGATCAGAAAGCTGATCAGTTAAAGGCCGTCGAGCGCGAACTCGAGGACCCGAAGGTCTGGGACAACGCCGAACGCGCGCAGGAACTTGGCCGCCAGAAGCGGTCGCTGGAAAATGTCGTGCTGACCCTGAACCGGGTTGGCGATGGCCTGCGCGATGCCGGCGAACTGTTCGAGATGGCGCGCGAGGAAGACGACGACGAGACGCTGCAGGCGGTGATTGCCGACGTCGACGGTATCGAGAAAGAGGTTTCCGGACTTGAATTCCGGCGCATGTTCAACAACCCGGCCGACCCGCTGAACTGCTTCGTTGACATCCAGGCCGGCGCCGGCGGCACCGAAGCGCAGGACTGGGCGGCGATGCTGCTGCGCATGTATCTGCGCTACGCCGAGCGCAAGGGCTACGCAGTCGAAGTGCTCGAGGAATCCGAAGGCGAGGTCGCCGGCATCAAGACGGCAAGCATCAAGCTCTCCGGCGACTACGCCTACGGCATGTTGCGCTCGGAGACCGGCATCCACCGCCTGGTACGCAAGTCGCCATTCGACTCGAATGCCCGCCGCCACACCAGCTTCTGCTCAGTGACGGCCTACCCCGAGATCGACGATTCGTTCGAGGTCGACATCAACCCGGCCGATCTGCGCATCGACACCTATCGCGCTTCCGGCGCCGGTGGTCAGCACATCAACAAGACCGACTCGGCGGTACGCATCACGCATCTGCCGACCAATATCGTCGTCCAGTGCCAGAATGACCGCTCGCAGCACCGCAACCGGGCGGAAGCGATGGCGATGCTGAAGTCGCGCATCTACGAAGCCGAGATGCGCAAGCGCCAGGCCGAACAGCAGAAGCTCGAAGACGCCAAGTCGGACATCGGCTGGGGCCACCAGATCCGTTCCTACGTGCTCGACCAGTCGCGGATCAAGGATTTGCGAACCAATGTCGAAGTCGGCAATACCCAGGGCGTGCTCGACGGCGACCTCGACCAGTTCATCGAAGCCAGCCTCAAGCAGGGCGTGTAATCAGTGGAACGCCTGCCCAACCCGCCAAAGCACCGATCACGAGAAACCCACTCCATCATGTCCCAGACCGATACCCCCGCCGACTCCTCGCCGCAGGACGAAAACCACATCATTGCCGAACGCCGCGCCAAGCTCGCCGAATGGCGGCAGACCGGCCAGGCCTACCCGAATGACTTCGCGCGCGAGAATACCGCCGGCAAGATCAACGATCTCTACGACACCAAGACCCTCGAGGAACTCGCCGAGGTGCGGTCGAAGTCCGGATCGCCGGCCGCATCATGCTCAAGCGGGTCATGGGCAAGGCTTCGTTCATCACCCTTCAGGACCTCTCCGGCCGCCTCCAGGCCTACGTCAGCCGCGACCACGTCGGCGAGGAAACCTACGCGACGTTCAAGCGCTGGGACATGGGCGACATCGTCGGCGTCGTCGGCACGCTGTTTCGCACGCGCACCGGCGAACTGACCGTCGACTGCTCGGAAATCCGCCTGCTCGCCAAGTCGCTGCGACCGCTGCCCGAGAAGTTCCACGGGCTGACCGACCAGGAACAGAAGTACCGAATGCGCTACGTCGACCTGATCACTAACGAACAGTCACGCTTCACCTTCGCCGTGCGCAGCCGGATCGTCCAGTCGATCCGCAACTACATGGTGAAACACGGCTTCCTCGAAGTCGAAACGCCGATGATGCACCCGATCCCCGGCGGCGCCACCGCCCGGCCCTTCGCCACCCACCACAATGCACTGGACATGGAGCTGTTCCTGCGCATCGCGCCCGAGCTTTACCTCAAGCGGCTGGTCGTCGGTGGGCTCGAAAAGGTCTTCGAGATCAACCGCAACTTCCGCAATGAAGGCATCAGCCCTCGTCACAACCCCGAATTCACGATGATGGAGTTCTACGAGGCGTACTCGGAGTACCACCAGATGATGGACTTCACCGAGGGCTTGCTGCGCCAGAGCGCACGCGAGGCGCTGGCCGAGCGAAGTATTCGAGTACCAGGGCCGCCCGCTGGATTTCGCCAAGCCCTTTGCCCGCCTGACGATCATCGAAGCGATCCGCCAATTCATCCCGGCTTCACCGTCGCGCAACTGGACGACGCCGCCTGGCTGCGCGCCAAGCTGACGGCGATGAAGGTCGAGGTGAGTTCGCAAGCCGGTCTTGGTGCGCTGCAACTGATGCTCTTCGAAGAGACGACCGAAGCCGAGCTCTGGGATCCGACCTTCATCATCGATTACCCGGCCGAAGTCAGCCCGCTGGCACGCCGCAGTGACACCACCCCGACATCGCCGAGCGCTTCGAGCTGTTCATCGCCGGCCGCGAGATCGCCAACGGTTTCTCCGAGCTCAACGACCCCGAAGATCAGGCGGCGCGCTTCCTCGAACAGGCGAAAGCCAAGGAAGCGGGTGACGAGGAAGCGATGTACTACGACGCCGATTACGTGCGGGCACTCGAATACGGCCTGCCGCCCACCGCCGGCTGCGGCATCGGCATCGACCGCCTGGTGATGCTGCTGACCGACTCGGCGAACATCCGCGACGTGATTCTCTTCCCGCAGATGCGGCCGGAGTAGGCGAGAGTCGCAGCGATAGCAGCGGCGAGCCTGGCCAGCGTGGCCGCCGGCGCATGAGCCAGGCGATCGTCATCGGCGCCGGCCTGGCCGGCAGCAGCGCCGCCGAACGGCTGGCCGCACGCGGCTGGACGATCACGCTGATCGAGCGTGCGCCGGCGCCCGGCCAGGGCGCATCGGGCAATCTCGCCGGCGTCCTGCGCCCCCTGCCCTCACTCGACAACAATCGGCTGGCGCAACTGACCGCTACCGGTTTCCGCCATGCCCGCGAGCATTTCGCCGCCCTGACCGCCGCCGGCCTGCCGCTGCGCTGGGGACAGACCGGCGTGCTGCATCTGGCGCGTGACGACCGGCACGCCGCCACGCAGCAGCAGGTGGCGGCGACCCAGCTGCCCGCTGCCGGCGAGTTCTGTTTCGTCGACCGCGAACGCGCCAGCCAACTCGCTGGCTGGCCGGTCGCCAATGGGGGCTGGTGGTTTCCCGACGGCGGCTGGGTCGATCCGGCATCGCTGTGTCGGGCCAATCTGGCACGCCACGCCGCGGCGATCACCCCGCACTACGGCTGCGAAGTGGCGCAGATCGGGCGCCACGCGGAACTCTGGCACGCCAACGACGCCGGCGGCAGAGTCATCGCGGCTGCGCCGGTCCTGATCCTGGCCAACGCCAGCGACGCCAGACGCTTCGCCCCCGCTGCCCACCTGCCGCTGCGCGCCGCGCGTGGTCAGGTTTCGCATCTGCCGGCAGCCACCGGTTCAGCGCCTGGCATCGTCGTCTGCCGCCTCGGTTACGTGACGCCGGCAATCGACGGCCTGCGCTGCGCCGGCGCCACCTTTGCCGTCGATGACGAGCAAACTGAACTGCGCGAGGCCGACCATGCCGAAAACCTCGCCAAACTCGATTTCATCCTGCCGGGCTACAGCAAGGACCATCGACCGGGCAGCGCTCGGTGGCCGGGTCGGCTTTCGGCCGCTGTCACCGGATCGCCTGCCGATGATCGGGGCCGTTGCCGACGCCGCCGCGATTGATCCTGCGCGCCCTTCGCGACCGCTCGCCGAAATGCCACGCCTGCCGGGGCTTTACCTGGTCAACGGCTTTGGCGCCCGTGGCATCGTCTGGTCGGCGCTGGCCGGCGAACTGCTCGCTTGCCTGATCACCGGCGCGCCGCTACCCGTCGCCGAAGATCTGGCCGGCGCCGTCGATCCTGGCCGCTTTCTGCTGCGCGGGCGCAACCGACGACCACGCAGTGACCGCGATTAGGTCTCTCCGATCGGCAGCGCCGTCTTGTTTACCACCCGGCGCAGGCAAGGCGCCGGTCTCGCGCCGGGAGGCGAACTGAAAGACGAACATCAGCAAGCCGTAGAGCAAGAGCGAAGTGAGCTTGTGCCAGCGTTTCTTGCGGTCTCTCGGGTCTGGAATCGTCGTCAATTGCGCGAGCATGGCGGGCAGCTCTTTGCGCAGGAGACGCATCTGTTGGCTCAAGGCCTCCTCGCGAGCTGCTTGTTCCTCGGGACGGTGGTAAAAGTCGAACATCGGTTGGGCAAGGGAACGGGGGTGCTGGGCAGTTCCCCCGTCGCGCTCAGTTTCAAGTTCAGCGCCTTTTCCTGCTGCTTCTTTGTTGAGCGAAGTACCTTGATGGCAACGCGTGTCGGGCGACGGCCAGGTTTGCTCATGACCGCGGGCTCCCCGGCGCGGCGCACAGTCGGTCGCGACAATCCGAGGTCAGCGGTTGGACCCACACCTGGCGGGGCGTGCTGTGATACGACTGGCCGGGGCGGACCAGCCCGCGCCCGCTTGCTTCCAGGTTGCTTCCCGTGTGGAGCGGCCAGCCAGACGAGCAGCTGCTGGCGCCGCGCGCAACCGGCCGGATCAGCAAGGATCCACAGTGACCCAAGACGAGTTGTCATTGCCTGTCGTGGGAGGACTCGTGCTGTGGTCATCCGTGCGACCGGGCGAATAGGCACGGACACTCGGCGAAGCGTGATTCGGATGACCTTCCGTGGGTTCCTGCGAGCCAATCCGAGATTGACGCCGCTTCACGGGAGCCCATATACTTTCGCTGATGCCGTTGGATTTCCTATCCTTGCGGCACTCCCGCGTCTGCCGACGGCTGGCGGCGCATCCGGTATTTCGCCTTGCCAACTGCCGCCTCACTATGAGGATTCCACGATGCAAGTGATGTCCTCGCTGCGCGCCTTCCTCGAACTCGATGTGACCCCGGACGCCGATGGGGCAGCGGCCACGCGGATCAGCAATCGCCGGCGGGCACGGGTCTTTGCGGCGGTCTTCTTCCTCGTCATGCTGCCCGGCCTGGCCTGGGATTTCCTGCGGCCGGCCGAGTACCGGGCGACTGCCAGGGTGGAGATCACTCCCGGAAGCCACGAGCCGCGTCCGTTGACGCCGGCAGCGACCGGCGAGGCCGGCCAGCAGTCTGCGCCGCGTGCCACGGCCGGAGTGCTGACCGAGGTCGAGGTGCTGACCAGCCGTCCGCTGCTGGAGAAGGTGGCCGCGTTGCTTGCCTCGGCCGGTCACGCGTCGACGATCGACGGTAACCTCGTCGAGCAGCTGAAGGGGATGATCCACGCGGTGCCGGTGACCGGCACGGCTGTCGTCGAGCTGCAGGCAACCGGTGCAAAGCCGACTCTGCTCGCCGCGGCACTGAACGCGCTGGTCGACGCGTATCGTGATCAGATGCAGGCGTCGCATGAAGTGGTCTCGGACGAGGGACTGGCGCAGGCCGGCGAGGAAGTCGCCCGGCTTGGCCAGGCAGTAAGCGAGCGACGCGAGCGTCTGGAAGGTTTTCGCAACACGAACGGCGTCGTTTCCGGCGAGCGCGAGGAGAACGATGCCGTCGCTCATTTGAAAGGGCTGAGCACCGCACTGAATACGGCAACCGAGCGCGCCGCGATCGCCGAGTCCCGACTGCGCGCCTTGCGCGAGGGCGGTGGCGCGCGGGCGATGGCAGCGAAGGATGATCCGACGTTGGCAGGAATGGAACAGCGCGCGTCGCAGGTGCGCCAGGAGATACGCGAGCTGGAGCGGACTTACACCCCGCATTTCATGAGCCTCGATCCGCAAGCGCGGGCGTTGCGCATTCGCCTGAGCGAACTGGAACGGCAGATCGAGGTCCAGCGTGCGACGGGTCGTGAGGCAGGGTTCGCCGCCGCCGAGGAAGATCTGGCCAGCGCCCGGGCAACGGTCGAGCGCCTGCAGACGCAGATCAGGAACCAGCGCGCGAACGTGCAGGTCTTTTCACAACGCTTCGCACAGGCGAAGTCGCTCGAAGACGATCTCGCACAGATCGAAAAAGCACACCGTGCGGCGCTCGAGCGTCTTGCCAGACTTGGCGCCAGCGAGAGCAGCCGGCTACCGGCACTCCAGGTGGTCGAGGCGGCGAGCGTTCCGCAGTCGCCATTTCGACCAGAGTATCTGCGTGACGCACTGCTCGTGACGGCTGCTGCCTTCGCTCTCGGACTGCTCGCCATCTGGTTCGTCGAGCTGTTTACGCGTTCGCCTCCTGCCCAAGGCGCGGCGACGACGACAGTCGTCATTCCACAAACCTGGCCGATGCCTGGCCATCCTGCCAGGCAGCTGGCGGGGAACATGGCCGGCGCGCTGTCGGCCGGCATTCGGCCGCCGATTGACCTGCTTCCCGACCAGTCGCAGTCGGCGCGCGAATTGAGCCAAGAGGAAGTGGCGGCGCTCCTCGCGGCATCCGCCGGCGAGGAGCGTTTCCTGATCGCCCTCCTGATGCTAGGTTTGACGGCCGACGAAGCGATCCATCTCGCTCATGAAGACTTCGATCCTGCCGCCGGAACGTTGCGTGTCCGCGGTAATGCCCCGCGCCACTTGCACGTTCCACCATGGCTGATGGCCTGCCGGGCGGCACTGCCTGGCGATCGCTCGGCGCCGATGCTGGCCGATGCAGCCGGCGCACCAATCGCCGCGGCCCACCTCCAGTCCGTAGTGATCTGCGCCGCCTTCGACGCGGGTCTGGCGGACGCTGCGAGCCTGACACCGGAGGACCTTCGACACACCTGCATCGCCTGGCTCGTGCGACAGGGAGTACGCTTCTCGGACCTGGCGGCTTTGGTCGGACGGCCGAGCGCCGAAGCGCTCGCCGCTTATGCCGAGCTCGCTTCCCCGTCGCCGCGACTGGCCGCCAGCACCATTGATCCGGTGATGCCGGCACTGCGGCACTTCGCTTCCTGATCAGGGGCCTCACCCCGCTGTCGTCGCATGATTCGGCCGGAGGGAGACGCTGAATGCGGATCGCCTGCCAATGATCGGTGCTGTTGCCGATGCCGCCGCGATTGATCCGGCGCGCCCTTCGCGACCGCTCGCCGAAATGCCCCGCCTGCCGGGGCTTTACCTGATCAACGGCTTTGGCGCCCGCGGTATCGTCTGGTCGGCGCTGGCCGGCGAACTGCTCGCCTGCCTGATCACCGGCGCGCCGCTACCCGTCGCCGCAGATCTGGCCGGCGCCGTCGATCCTGGCCGCTTCCTGCTGCGCGGGCGCAACCGACAGCCACGCAGTGACCGCGACTAGGTCTCTCCGATCGGCAGCGCCGTCTTGTTACCACCCGGCGCAGAACAAAGCTCGAATGGACACCGGTCACCCCCTTGATACCGGTGATCCGATTGAGCAGCAGATCCTGATAGGCGTCCATGTCCTTGACCACCACCTTGAGCTGGTAGTCGGCTGACTGGCCGGTGATCAGCAGACATTCCATCACCTCCGGGATCTCGCTGATCGCCGCTTCGAGGTGGCTGAAACGCTCCGGGGTGTGCTGGTCCATGGAAATGTGGATCAGCGCCATCAGCGACAATCCCAGCGCCTTCGGATCCAGCAGCGCCCGGTAGCCGGTAATCAACCCCGCTTCTTCGAGCGCGCGCACCCGGCGCAGGCAAGGCGACGGTGACAGGCCGATACGGTCGGCCAGTTCCTGGTTGCTGATGCGGCCCTCCTGCTGCAGTACCTGCAGGATCTGCCGGTCAAAGCGATCGATTTGCATGCGATTGCCTTACTTTTTTCAATGTGTGATTTTTATATCGAATACTTTGCATTTTACGCAATTTTCTGCCAATTTTGATCGCCTATTCGAGACAACAACGCAAGCACCTGCCGGCCCCTCCGGCGTAGCATGTGGCTCATCAGGAACATTCAAGACCGAACCCCAGGAGCCCAACCATGTTGAACGATCCATCGATCAAATACACCCCCTTCCCGGCCATCAGGCTCGCTGACCGCCAGTGGCCGAATCGTACCCTCAGCGCCGCGCCGATCTGGATGAGTACCGACCTGCGCGACGGCAACCAGGCGCTGTTCGAGCCGATGAACGCCGAGCGCAAGATGCGGCTGTTCCACACGCTCTGCGACATTGGCTTCAAGGAAATCGAGATCGCCTTTCCGTCGGCGTCGCAGACCGACTTCGATTTCGTCCGCCAGCTGATCGAGGGGGGTCATGTCCCCGACGACGTGACGATCGAGGTACTGACGCAAGCGCGCGAGCAGCTCATCCGGCGCACCATCGAATCGCTCAAGGGGGCACGGCGGGCGATCGTTCATGTCTATAACGCCACGTCCAGGCCGTTTCGCGAGAACGTGTTCGGGATGAGCAAGGCGGAAGTGGTGGATATGGCGGTTGCCGGCGTTCGGCTGATCAGGCAGTTGACGGCCGAACAGCCGGAAACCGAATGGGTGCTCGAATACAGTCCGGAGACCTTCACCGCGACCGAACTCGACTTTGCTCTCGAGGTCTGCGATGCAGTGACCGCCGCCTGGGGGGCGACGCCCGACGACAAGGTGATCCTCAACCTGCCGACGACGGTCGAAGTGACGACGCCGAACGTCTATGCCGACCAGATCGAGTGGATGCACCGCCACCTCGCCCGCCGCGACAGCGTCATCCTCAGCGTCCATCCGCACAATGACCGCGGCACGGCAGTGGCCGCCGCGGAGTTGGCGATGATGGCCGGCGCCGAGCGCGTCGAAGGCTGCCTGTTCGGCAACGGCGAACGGACCGGCAACGTCGACCTCGTCACCCTGGCGCTCAATCTTTACACCCAGGGAGTCCACCCGGGCCTCGACTTTTCGGACATCAACGCCGTCGCACGCACTGTCGAGTACTGCAGCCGCTTACCGATCCACCCGCGCCATCCCTATGTCGGCGACCTGGTGTTCACGGCTTTTTCCGGATCGCACCAGGATGCGATCCGGAAGGGCTTTGCCGTGCAGCAGGCGGATGCGCTCTGGCACGTCCCCTACCTGCCGATCGACCCGGCCGACGTCGGCCGCAACTACGATTCGGTGATCCGGGTCAACAGCCAGTCCGGCAAGGGCGGCGTTGCCTATCTGCTCGAGGCGGAATACGGCATCGTCCTGCCGCGTCGATTGCAGGTCGAATTCTCCCGCGTCGTCCAGGGTCACACCGATCACCATGGCGGCGAGATCACAGCCGCCGAGATCTGGCAGCTGTTCTCGCGGACCTATCTCGGCAGCGAGCATCCCGTGCGCTACCTCGAACACCATCTCTTCGAGCATGGCAGTGCCCAGGGAATCCGCCTGAGCGTCGAGATCGACGGCAGGGTCCACCTGCTGGCCGGCGAAGGCAATGGTCCGATCGACGCGGCAGTGCATGCGTTGCGCGCCGTCGGCCGGGTCGTGCAGGTGCGCAGCTACGAAGAACGCTCGCTGGCCAGCGGCGGCAAAGGCAGCGACGCGCATGCCTGCGCCTTCCTGGAGGTCACGCCGGCCACCGGTTCTGGCGAATGTTACGGCGTCGGTATCGATGCGAACATCGTCACTGCGTCGATCCGGGCGCTGGTGAACGGCGTCAATCGGCTGGCAGCGGAGGCGGTCGCGGGAGATGAAACACGCGCTGCCTGATCCGCCGGCAGCGTCACCCGGAGCCCATCGCTCTCTGCTCCAGTGGCGCCGGGCCTTCCTGTCCCTCTTGCAGCCGAATCCCGGTGTGGCAAGCGATCACGACCAGTTCATCCAGGCGAGGACAGTCGCCAGGATCGCGGGCTGGAGGTGGGCTGCAGCGATCGTCATCGGCAGCGCGGGCCGGAGCCGGGCCGGCTCGTGGGCATGGGCGGAGAGAATCCGGCCAGCCTTGATGGCGGGCAGCAGGGCCAGCAGGGAAGCCAGGGCGAGAGGCGGCAACTGACGCGAGCCGACCAGGCCGACGATGGCCAGCGCTGACAGGAGCAGCAGCAGCCAATAGCCTCGTGCGGCCACGGCCGGCTCGAGACGAGCTACCCAATGCCGCTTACCGGCCAGAATATCGGCCGCCCGGTCGGGAAACTGATTGATATAAAGGATATTAGTGACCAGCAGAGCATAGGGCAGGCCGAGCAGCCAGGGCCGGGGAGAGATCGCGCCACGCTGCACGAAATCGGCACCGGCAACGATCAGCAGGAAGCCAGCTGCGACGCATGGTTCGCCCAGGCCTCGGCTGCTCAACTTCAGCGGCGGCGCCGAATAGGCCCAGCCAATCAGCAACCCGGCCAGTCCGATCCCGAACAGGCTGCCCCCCCGGGTGGCAATCAGCCACAGCCCACCGGCGATCACCCCGCTGAACAGGACCAGGGCATAGGCCAGCATCTGGCGCGGCGACATCACACCGTTCTGGATGAAGCGGGAGCCGCCGGTGAAAGGGAACAGGCGGTCCACATTGACGGCATCGCTACCGTTGAGGTGATCACAGTAGTCGTTGAGGACATTGACGCCGGCCTGGGTGGCCACGGCCAGGAACCCGGTCAACAAGGCGAGAGCCCAGGAGAAGGCGGCATCCAGGGCGCTGCTAAAGCCCAGCAGGCACCCCGCCAGGGCGATGCTCAGGAAAGCCGGCCGGGTGGCCAGCAGATAGCGCCGCAACGGGCTGGCCAGGGCTTCCGGCGTCGGTTCCAGGCGTGGGGCGGCGACCTTGCTCATACGGTTGTCGCGCGCTGACGCCGCCATGGCAGAGGTTTTTGGGGACGGTATGGGTGATTCTCCTTAACAACCCGGGCAGACCAGAAACGTCCACCTTAGCTTCAGCTGCGGCCTTCCGTCAGCTCCCCTGGCGATAGCCGGCGTCGAGAGGGCTCCGGATTGAGTCCTCAGCCGCCGTTCACCCCGGGGCCGCCCGACACCGTCTCACTGCCGTCAGAATCCCGCGCAGGATATCGATCGGCGCCGGCGGACAACCGGCGACCGTGACATCGACCGGAATGACGTTGGCTACGCGACCGCAGCTCGCGTAGCCCTCGCCGAAGATGCCGCCGCTACAGCCGCAGTCGCCGACCGCAACCACCAGCTTCGGTTCGGGCGTCGCGTCATGGGTCCGCCGCAGAGCCAGCGCCATGTTGCGCGAGACCGGCCCGGTGACCAGCAGCAGGTCGGCGTGGCGCGGGCTGGCAACGAACCGGATGCCGAGGCCCTCGATATTGTAGTAGGGATTGTTGAGCGCGTTGATCTCGAGTTCGCAGCCATTGCACGAGCCGGCGTCGACCTGGCGAACGGCCAGCGCCTGGCCGAGAATGGTGAGCAATTCGTCATGGATGCGCCCGGCTTCAACACGCGGAGCATCGCTGCATTCGGGCGGCGGTTCGCTGCAGAGGCCCTGGCGTGTAATCTGTCGGAGAATGCGCCACATCAGAGGTCGTGTCCTGCATAGCTGAGGTTGAAGGACTTGTTGATCAGCGGAAAGTCCGGGACGATGTTGCCGATCACCGCGTGCTCGAGTACCGGCCAGTTCTGCCACGAGGGATCGTGAACGTGGCAGCGGCGGATGGCGTTGGCGCCGCCCTCGCCGTCCCAAAGCAGCGCCACGAAGACTTCACCGCGCCAGCCCTCGACCCAGCCAGCGCCGCACGCCGCCTTCGCCGGCAGCCGCAATGCGCTGCGCGTCTCACCCTCACCGAGCTGCGAAAGCAGCAGGCGCAGCAGGCGCAGGGACTCCTGGATTTCGTCGAAACGGACTGCCACCCGCGCAGCGACGTCGCCATTGCCTTGCGTCGACATCTTCACCGCCAGTCGGTCATAGGGTGGCCAGGGCTGATCGCAGCGCAGATCGGCGGCCCGGCCACTGGCACGACCGGCGAGGCCGGTCAGACCGAGGCGAGCAGCCAGCTCCGGCGGCACGCGACCGGTAGTCATGAAGCGATCCTGCAGGCCGGCATGCTCGTCATAGACCTGGCGCAACGCCTGCACCTCGCGCTCGATCAGGTCGCACTGGCGCGCCAGCCGGTCGCTGGTCGCCTGGTCGATGTCCATGGCCACGCCGCCGGGAACGATGCAGTCCATCATCAGGCGGTGACCAAAAGCTTCCCTGGCCAGGCGCAACCAGTCTTCCCTGAGGCGGGAGAACTGGGCAAGGCCGAAGGCGAAAGCGGCGTCGTTGCCAAGCGCACCGAGGTCGCCAAGGTGATTGGCCACCCGCTCACGCTCCAGCAGCAGGGCGCGCAGCGAAGCAGCGCGCTCGGAAACCTGGCAGCCGGCCAGCGACTCGAGCGCCATGCACCAGGCCCAGGCGTATGCCACCGTCGAGTCCCCCGAGACCCGCCCGGCCAGACGATACGCTTCGAGCGGTGGCAGTTCGGTGAAGCGCTGTTCGATCCCCTTGTGCTTGTAGCCCAGGCGTTGCTCCAGACGCAGCACCTTCTCGCCGACGACCGAAAAGCGGAAATGCCCAGGCTCGATAATCCCCGCGTGCACTGGTCCAACCGGAATTTCGTGGACACCGTCACCTTCGACCCGAACGAAGGCGTAATCGCTGACTTCTCTCGCCACCTCGGAATTCTTTTCCAGCGCCCCGTGGCACAAGGGAAAGCAGCCCGCTGGCCAGGCTCCGTGATTGAGCCACGGCCTTTGGTCAGCGGCGCCGTCGGCCGTCACCCCCAGCAGATCGGCAGCGGCCCGCTGCATGCGCGCCGCGCAGGGAAAGATTGGCGCCAGATCCGGATAGCTTGAACGCCTCTCGCCGAGCGGCAGGTCGAGCCAGAGCAGACCTTCGCGAACGACATACGCTGATGAGACGACCAGACTGCCGGCCGCGCCGCGCGTGCAGTCGGACGCCCACAGCGCCAGCAGGCGCCCGCCCTGCTCGGACACGCCGCGTGCCAGCACCCGCCAGGTTTCAGCGCGGACCGTCGCGCGCCAGATCGGCAGCGGCGCCGGCAATCGTTCACAGTCCAGGCTGAAGCCGGCAATCCGCATCGACTCAACCTCCAATCATCTGCGCCGCCTGGCGATACCAGGCGTCGAGGTAAGGCGGAATGTACAGGCCCAGCATCAGGCCAAGACCGAGGTGGGCAAAGACCGGGACCAGCGCTGGAGGGTGGCGCAACGGCTTGACCGAGGTGTCGCCGAAGACCATCGGCTGCACGCGGCTGAAGACCGAGGCGAAAGCAACGCCCAGCGCCAGCAGCAGGAAGGGTGTGGCCCATGGCTGCTCGCGCATGGCGGTCGTGAGAATCAGGAATTCACTCGCGAAAACCCCGAAAGGTGGCATGCCAAGGATGGCCAGTGAGCCGAGCATCAGACCCCAGCCGACCGTCGGGCTGACCTTGATCAGGCCGCGGATGTCGGCCATGTTCTGCGTCCCGGCCTTCTGCGTCGCATGGCCGACGGCAAAGAAGATACCCGACTTGATCAGCGAATGGACCGTCATGTGCAAGAGGCCGGCATAGTTGGCAATCGGGCCGCCCATGCCGAAGGCGAAGGTGATCAGCCCCATGTGTTCAATCGACGAATAGGCGAACATGCGCTTGACGTCCTTCTGCCGCGACAGGAAGAACGCTGCCACGACCACCGACAGCAGCCCGAAAGCCATCATCAAGTGTCCGGCGAGATGACTCTGCAGCGCGCCATCGGTCAGCACCTTGCAACGCAACAGGGCATAGACGGCGACGTTGAGCAACAAGCCCGAAAGCACTGCCGAAACCGGCGTCGGGCCTTCGGCATGGGCATCTGGCAACCAGTTGTGCATCGGCACTAGGCCGACCTTGGTGCCATAACCGATGAACAGGAAGGCAAAAGCCAGGGTGATGATGGTCGGATCAAGCCGAGCCTTGACCGCGTCGAGATTGGTCCAGAGCAGGGCGCCGCCCTCGAGGCCGATCACTTTTTCCGCTGCCATGTAGAGCAGCACGGTACCGAACAGCGCCTGCGCGATGCCGACGCCGCAGAGAATGAAGTATTTCCACGCGGCCTCGAGGCTCGCCGGGGTCCGGTAGACGCTGACCAGCAGGACGGTGGTCAGCGTCGCTGCTTCCATGGCGACCCACAGGATGCCCAGGTTGTTGGTCGTCAGCGCGATCAGCATGGTGAAGCTGAACAACTGATACATGCTGTGGTAGAGGCGCATGCGATTAGGCGTCATCTTGCCGTGGTCACGCTCAACGCGCATGTAGGGCCGCGAGAAGATCGCCGTGGTGAGACCGACGAAGGCGGTCAGGGTGACCAGGAACACGTTCAGGGGATCAATGTAGAACTCGCGCGACCAAGCGAACAGTGGCCCGTCGGAGATCACCCCGACGGTCAGCACGCAGGTGGCGACGAAGGTCCCCAGGCTGAAGGCGACGTTGACCTCGCGCGCGCTGTCGCGGTGCCCGGTCAGGGCCAGAACCACGCTGCCGAGCAAGGGAATGCCGAGGACGAAAAACAGGGTTTCCAGTTCAGTCTTCCTTGAGCTTTTCGAGGTGGCTGATGTCGAGGCTGTCGAACTCTTCCCGAATATGGAACATGAACACGCCAAGAATCAGGATGCCGACCAGCACGTCGAGGGCAATACCCAGTTCGACGACCATCGGCATGCCGTAGGTCGCCGAGGTGGCGGCAAAGAACAGGCCGTTTTCCATCGACAGGAAGCCGATCACCTGCGGCACCGCCTTCGAGCGCGTAATCATCATCATGAACGAGAGCAGAACGCAGGCCAGCGCAATGCCCAGCGTGCCTCGGGCAACGCTGACCGAGAGCTTGGAGATCGGCAGCGCCAGGTTGAAGGCGAAGATGACCAGGGCGATGCCAATGACCATGGTCATCGGGATGTTGATCAGGGTCTCGACGTCCCAGCGTACGTCGAGACGATTGATGACCCGATAGAGCAGCAGCGGGATCAGGATCACCTTCAAGGCCAGCGTGATGCCCGCCGAAACGTAGAGGTGTGGCTGGTGCGTGGCGTAGCCGACCAGCACCGTCGCCGCGACCAGGGTTATTCCCTGGGCGGTAAACAGGTGAATCAGGGACAGAATCCGCCGCTGCGAAATCATCGCGAACGATAGCATCAGCAGGATTGCCGCAAAGAGATTGATCAACTGGCCGACGAGTTCGGTCATCTCATGCGGCCAGGAGAATGTGGACAAGCATGCCGATGACCGCCAGCAGAAAGGCGGTGGCCAGGTATTCCGGCACGCGAAAGATGCGCATCTTGGCGCTCAGTGTCTCGAGCAGTGCAAGCAGAGCGCCACCGATTGCCAGCTTGAGGATCAGTGCCGGCATCGCCAGCAGTAGCGCCAGCGGCGCCTCGGCCTCGGCAACCCCCCAGGGGAAAAACAAGGCCAGGCCGATGCACGAGTAGGCGAAGAGCTTCAGGCTGGCGGCCCACTCGAGCAAGGCCAGGTGCCGACCCGAATACTCAAGGATCAGCGCTTCGTGAATCATGGTCAGTTCAAGGTGGGTCGCAGGGTTGTCCACCGGCACACGCGCGTTTTCGGCCAGCGAGACCATGGTGAAGGCGACACCGGCCAGTGCCAGGCTGGGATGGATTCCCAGGTCGCGATGCGCCAGCGTCTCGACGATGGTGGTCAGCGAGGTCGACTTGGAGATCAGCGACGCCGAGAACAGCACCATCAGCAGCGCCGGTTCGGCGAGAAAGCCGATCAGCATCTCCCGTCGGGCACCAAGCGTGCCGAAAGAGGTACCAACATCCATCGCTGCCAGCGAAATGAACACCCGCGCCAGGGCAAACAGGCCGACCAGGGCAATCGCGTCGGCAGCCGGCGACAGCGGCAGGTCGGTCGATAGGGTCGGAATGATCGCGCTCGCCAGCGCCATGCAGCCAAAAACGATGTAAGGCGCCCCGCGGAACAGCGGTGACGCGTGCTCGGCAATCACGGATTCCTTGTTGAACAGCTTGTGCAGCATCCGATACGGCTGCAAGAGTCCGGGCGCCGACCTGTTCTGCAGCCAGGCGCGCCACTGATTGATCCAGCCGCTGAGCAGCGGCGCCAGCAGCAGCGCCGCGACAATTTCCAGCAGTTGCGAGAAGACGCCCAGCCAGGTCATTGTTTCACCACCACCAGCACGGCAATCAAGGTCGCGAAGCTGTAGAGCAGGTAGACCGCGATCCGCCCCTGCTGCAACAGGCCGATGACGCTGGCCAGGCGCTCGACGGCGCGAGCCAGCGGCAGATAGAGCCAGTGCCAGAAGTGATCCCCAACACTGACGCGATAGCGGGGCTCGGTGTCGAACGGCGTCGGCAGTTCACGTTCCATGCGAAAGAAGGGCTCGAAAATCTGCCGGATCGGCTGCCCGAAGCCCTCGGCAGTATCCTGCATGCGGGCGTTCTGCCACGGGTAGCCGCAGTCCCAGGGCGCTGCGCGTCGCAACCGGCCGTGGTAGAGGGTGCGCACGAGGACAAAGGCAAGCGCGAAACTGGCCGCAACGCCGAGCAGGAAGATCGCTGGCCCGTAACTCGCGCGCTCGATCGCGACCGGCACCAGCAGCCATCCACCGGCAGCGACCGTATCGGCCATCCCGGCACCGATCAGTGACCGTGTCACCGGATCGATCAGCGCAATGAACTGCACCGGAAACAGGCCGAGCAGCACGCAACCGCAGACCAGCCAGGCCATGCCGATCCGTTCCCAGCCGCTGGCGTCACGCGCCAGGGCAAGCTTCTCTTCGCGCGGCTGGCCGAGGAAGATGATCCCGAAGAACTTGACCATGGTATAGCCGGCGAGCGCGGCGATCAGCGCAATCAGCGCCGCCACCACCGGGATCAACATGTTGAGGAAGGCGCTCGGCAAGGCTGGAGAGAAAAGAAAGCTCTGCAGCAACAGCCACTCCGAGACGAAGCCCGCCAGTGGGGGCAAGCCGGCGCTGGCCAGAACGCCGACCAGCATGGCCCAGGCCACCCAGGGCATGGTGCGGATCAGGCCGCCCAGCTTGCCAAGGTTGCGCTCGCCGGTGGCATGCAGTACCGCGCCCGTGCCAACGAAAAGCAGGCTCTTGAAGAAGGCATGACCCGCCACATGGTAGAGCACCGCGGTCAGCGCCAGTGCCGCCATCGGCTGCATGCCGTAGGCGGAGAACAACACCGCCAGACCAATAGCGGCGAACAGCAGACCAATGTTCTCGATCGACGAATAGGCCAGCAAGCGCTTCATATCGACCTGCACCGCGGCAAAGACGACACCGAACAGTGCGGTGGCCAGGCCAACCACCAGCAGCAACAGGCCCCACCACCAGAGCGGGGTATCGAGCAGATCGAAGAAGACCCGCAACACACCGTAGATGGCGGTCTTCAGCATCACCCCGCTCATCAGCGCCGAGACCGGCGAGGGGGCGGCCGGATGCGCCTCGGGAAGCCAGACATGCAGCGGCAGGATGCCGGCCTTGGCGCCAAAGCCGAACAGCGCCAGCAGGAAGGCCAGCGACGCCCAGAACGGTGAGAGCTGCTGTGCGCGCATGTTGGCGAAGGTGTAGTCGCCGGTATTGGCCTGCAGTACGCCGAAGCAGAGCAGGATGCCGATGGCGCCGATGTGCGCGATCAGCAGGTAAAGGTAGCCGGCACGCTGGATTTCGACGATGCGATGGTTGGCAGTGACGAGAAAGAACGAGGACAGCGCCATCGTCTCCCACATCACCATGAACGCGTAGGCGTCGTCAGCCACCACCACGAGCGCCATGCTGGCGAGAAAGAGGTGGTATTCGAAGGCGAGCAGACCCGGCGGCGTGCCTTCACCCTTGCGAAAATAGCCGGCGGCGAACGCGGACACACCGGCCGAGACACTGCCGATGACGATCAGAAAGAAAGCCGACAGGCTGTCGAGGCGAAAATGAAAGGGCAAGCCGGGTAGTCCGATCGGAAGTACCGCGACCTCGGGCGAACTCAACGCCGCACTCAGGGCAATCCCCGCCAGGGCCAGCCCGAACGCGCCACCGAGGGGAAACAGCACCCTCGCCACCAGCGTCAGCCGGCGCAAGGCAAGAACGCCGGCCACGCCAATCAGCAGCCAGGCGCCAACCACCAGCAGAACCCAGTCAATATGTACCCACTGCGCCGCAGCGGGCAGCCAACGGGTGATCACAAGCGGCAGCCCCCGCGAGGCCGGTTCACGCCGCCAGGGCGATCGGATCCGCGGGCAGAAAGCCCCTTGCCGCAAGACGCGAGGACCATACGATTCAGACCTCCGCAAAACCGTGTGCAGTCAATGAACAAGGCACTTGAAAAGTGCCCGGAGCCGGGCGAGACTAGGCGTGTCGACCTGCGTTTTGCTCCTGTTTTAATTCACAGGTAATTGTATTAGTTCCTGATAATATTGCAATGATAATTTAATTCACATCTAATGCGCCCATATGGAAAATCGCACTTCACGCCTGACCATCCTCATCGACCCACGCAAGAAACAGATCTTTGAAGAGATCTGCGCGTCTCACGACCTGACGCCGTCCCAGGTCGTGCGCAAGTTGATTCGTCAATACATCATCGAGAATGCTGGCGACCGGCCACTGCCGGACTGGCTCCGGGGGCGATCGACGACCGAGCGGGAGAGCTGATCCGGCTCTGATCCGTTGCCGCCCAGCGCCCGGAAAGCGGTTGAGCACAGGCAGAGGAGTTCGTACTTGCCCAGCGCTGGCAGCTTGCCGACGACATTGATCGCAGGGTTCGAACCGCCGGTCCGACACCGGCAATTCGAGGTGCTAAGATTCGCCCGTGCAAAGACACTGCGCCAATCACCAAGGAGAACCTGCATGAAACTCGAAACCCTCGCCGTCCACGCCGGCTACAGCCCTGAACCGACGACCAAGGCGGTCGCCGTACCGATTTACCAGACGACCTCCTATTCCTTCGACAGCACCCAGCACGGAGCCGACCTGTTCGACCTCAAGGTCGCCGGCAACATCTACACCCGCATCATGAATCCGACCCAGGATGTCCTTGAAAAGCGCGTCGCTGCGATGGAAGGCGGGATCGGCGGCCTGGCCCTGGCCTCGGGCCAGGCTGCCATTACCTACGCGATCATGACCATTGCCGAAGCCGGCGACAACATCGTCTCGGCATCGACACTCTATGGCGGCACCTACAACCTGTTCGCCCACACTCTGCCCCAATACGGGATCGACGTGCGCTTTGCCAACCATGCCGACCCGGCCAGCTTTGAAAGGCTGATCAACGGCAAGACCAAGGCGCTGTATTGCGAATCGGTCGGCAACCCGCTTGGCAACGTCACCGACTTCGAGCAACTGGCCGAGATAGCACACCGGCACGGCGTGCCTTTGATCGTCGACAACACGGTTCCCTCACCCTATCTGTGCCGCCCCTTCGAGCACGGCGCCGACATCGTCGTGCACTCGCTGACCAAGTACATCGGGGGTCATGGCAACTCGATCGGTGGCATGATTGTCGACAGCGGGCGTTTTCCGTGGGCCGAGCACAAGCTGAAGTTCAAGCGCCTCAACGAGCCCGACGTGTCCTACCATGGCGTCGTCTATACCGAAGCCCTCGGCCCGGCGGCCTTTATCGGTCGCGCGCGTGTGGTGCCGCTGCGCAACATGGGCGCAGCCATCTCGCCGTTCAACAGCTTCCTGATTCTGCAAGGCCTGGAGACGCTGCCGCTGCGCATGGACCGCATCTGCGCCAACAGCGAAAGGATCGCCGACTACCTGCGGGCTCATGCGAAGGTGGCGTGGGTCAATTACGCCGGCCTGCCCGACCATCCAGACCACGCACTGGTACAGAAGTACATGGACGGCAAGGCTTCCGGCATTCTCACCTTCGGTGTCAAGGGCACCGACTGCGGTGGTTCGGAGGCCGGCGCCCGCTTCCAGGACGCGCTGCAGTTGTTCACCCGGCTGGTCAATATCGGCGACGCCAAGTCGCTCGCCTGCCACCCGGCGTCGACCACCCATCGCCAGCTGGCGCCTGCCGAGCTGGCAAAGGCCGGCGTCTCGGAGGAAATGATTCGCCTCTCGATCGGAATCGAGCATATCGACGACCTGATTGCCGATCTGGAGCAGGCGCTGGCTGCCGCGTGATCCGCTCCACCCGGTCCGAAGGGCACCACATGGGGGGGTGCCTTTCGCCGTGCACCAGCCGCCCTTTTGGGCTACGATACGCGGACATTTTGGTGCCTGTCAGCTGATGCCCGATAGCCAGACCCGCCTGCCGCTCGTCGATCTGCGTGCCGATGACCTCGAGATCGAACACTACGCTGCATTGCTCGACAGCCTGGGCATCGGGCTGCTCTCCTTCGCCGCTGACGGGTCAGTGCATCTGCGCAATAGCCGCGCCACCGATCTGCTCGGCGACACACCGACAATCTGGGAAGACGAGAACGGGCAGCCGTTGACCGATGACCAGCGCCTCGAAATGCAGGTCCTGCATACCCGGCAAGCCGTCCACCAGCGAGCCATGGGGATCCGGAATCCTCCCTCGGGCACGCAGACCTGGTGCAAGGGTAGCGCCTTTCCGGTGTTTTCCGCCGATGGCAAGCTGCGGCGTGTTCTCCTGATCCTGGCCGATCTGAGACAGCACGGCCGGATGGCCGGCGATAGACAGCAACTGCCGACGCATGACCCATTGACCGAGGTCTTCAATCAGCGCTATATCCAGCTGCTGCTCGACGACGAGATTCGCCGGGCGCGGCGATATGGCACGCCTTTCGTCCTCGCCCTGATTGCCATCGACCGCTTTGGCGATTTAGGTCAGGCAAACGCGATCCATGCGGAGCCACGGGTGCTGGCCAGGGTCGGCCAGCTGATGTGCAAGAACCTGCGCGAATTCGACATGGTCGGCCGCTTCGGCAGTGACCAGTTCCTGCTGATTCTGCCCAATGTGCGCGTCAGCGAAGCGATGTTCGGTCTTGAACGCCTGCGCGAACTGGTCGAAGCAAGCCATTGGAGCGATAGCGAACCTTTACTGACCATCAGCGGCGGGGTCACCGAATACACGGGCGAGGATACGCCCGTGCTGATCGAACACGCAGCCTCCCTGCTGACCGCCGCTCGCGAAGCCGGCCAGAACCGCCTGTGCGTCAACATGGACATTTTCTGACAACGCTTGCTCTCGGCGTTTGCCGGAACTTCGGGGGAGAGCCAACGCTTCGATGGCACGGCGACGACGCAGCCGATGCAAAATCCGAATGATCGACGAGCGAGAGGGAACGATGCCCGGATTCGGCAGAGCACAACAATAAGCTTGTCACGATCTCTCGTTTGGTGTGCAATGCCGGTTCCGATCGTTCCGACATTGAGCAAAGATGGCTGAAAGCAAGAAATATGAAATCGCGGTCAGCGCGGTTCCGCAATATATCGCCGAGCAGTCGGATCCGGTGCGAGACAACTACGTTTTCGCCTATACGATCACCATCGAGAACATCGGCACCGTGCCTGCGCAGTTGATCTCGCGTCACTGGGTGATCACCGATGCCAGCGGCGAGGTGCAGGAGGTGCGAGGCCTGGGCGTCGTCGGCCGGCAACCGCTATTGCAGCCGGGAGAGAAGTTTGTCTACACCAGCGGCTGCCAGATCGACACACCGGTCGGCACGATGTGCGGCAGCTACCAGCTGACGGCCGTGGATGGACGGCAGTTCGAGGTGGAAATCCCCGCCTTCACGCTGGCCGTGCCACACGTCCTGCATTGATGGCCCGGCATTGAGCCTCAAACACAGTTACACCCTGATCTCGCCGTTTTACGACGCGGCGCTGACCGCCGCCACCCGCGCACAGCGCGCTAGAAGCCTGGCTGGCTTGCCGTCGACGCCGGCGCGCGTCCTCCTTAGCGGTGTTGGCACTGGCCTCGATCTGCCACTCCTGCCACGGCAGCACAGCTACACCGGGATCGACCTGACCCATGCCATGCTGCGTCGGGCCATGCCACGCGCCGCGCGGCTCGATTTCTCCTGCGTTCAGGGTGATGCGCAGTGCCTGCCCTTTGCTGACCGGAGTTTCGACCACGTCATCCTGCACCTGATCCTCGCCGTGCTGCCGAATCCCTTCGCCTGCCTCAAAGAGACCGCACGTGTGCTCGTCCCCGGCGGCAGCGTGCTGATCTTCGACAAGTTCCTCCAGGCCGGGCAGTGGGCACCGCTGCGGCGACTGGTCAATCCTGTGGTCCGGCGCGTGGCGACACGACTCGACGTGGTTTTCGAGGAGTTGCTCGACAAGACGCCGCAATTGGTCATGGAGAGCGACCAGCCGGCGCTGGCGGCCGGCTGGTTCAGGTTGATTCGCCTGAAACGCGTCTAGCTGCGATAGTCCGCGTTGATCTTCACGTAGTCGTAGGAAAGATCGCAGGTATAGACGGTCGCCCTGGCCTGGCCGCGTCCCAGGCTGACGCGGACACCGATCTCCGCCTGCTGCATGATCGCGGCGCCGTCCTCCTCGCGGTAGGACGCCGCCCGGCCCCCACCTTCGGCGACCAGAATCTCGCTTCCGGCGCTGCTCAGCCAGACGCTGACACGATCCACATCGAGGGCGTCGATATCGGCGTAACCAATCGCCGCCAGGATGCGCCCGAGATTGGGATCGGAAGCGAAGAAAGCGGTCTTGACCAGCGGCGAATGCGCAATGGCATAGCCGACACACTTGCATTCCGTCTGATCCCGACCGCCCTCGACGGCGATGGTGATGAACTTGCTGGCGCCTTCACCGTCACGAATGATCGCCTGCGCCAGTTCCATCGCCACGGCGACGACTGCCTGGCTGAACACCTGGTAGCCGGGCGCTGCCGAGTCGGCAAACTCGACGCCGGCCTGACCGGTGGCGATCAGGATGAAGGAATCATTGGTCGAGGTATCCCCATCGACGGTGATGCAGTTGAATGACGCATCGGCTGCTTGCGCCAGAAGCTCCTGCAGCAGCGGCGTGGCGATGCCGGCGTCGGTGGCGACGAAACCGAGCATGGTTGCCATGTTCGGCCGAATCATTCCGGCACCCTTGCTGATGCCGGTGATGGTGACCGATCGGCCATTGATCTCGAGGCGCCGCGAGGCGGCCTTGGCGACCGTATCGGTGGTCATGATCGCATGCGCCGCGGCGTGCCAGTTATCGGCTCCGCAGATCGGCGATGCACCGGGGAAGTCCGGCAAGCAGCCGGTCGACCGGCAAGGGTTCGAGGATGACGCCGGTCGAAAAGGGCAGCACCTGCCGGTCGTCGATGCCCAGCAGCTGGCTGAGCGCAGCACAGGTCTCTACCGCGGCCTGCCAGCCGTGCTCGCCGGTGCCGGCATTGGCCACGCCGGTGTTGATCACCAATGCCCGGATGTCGCTGCCGAGCGCCAGGTGCCGGCGGCAGACCTGTACGGGGGCGGCGCAAAAGCGGTTGGCGGTAAACACGCCAGCGACGCGAGATCCCGCAGCCAGCGACAGCAGGGTCAGGTCACGCCGATCAGCCTTGCGGATTCCGCCTCGGCCACACCGAGACGGACGCCATCGACCGGATACAGATCGAGGGCGGAGGGGGTACGGTAATTGACGGGCATTGCAACCTCGCGAGCGAAGACAGGCTGGCGGTGAGACGCAGGCGGACCGGGTCACCTGGCCGGCTGCTGGCGCCGGCAGCGCGCACCCCGACGTCGTGGCTCACGCCCGGCGACTCCGACACTACGACTACGACAGCTTGCCATGGCAGTACTTGTACTTCTTGCCCGAACCGCAGGGGCACGGGTCATTGCGGCCGACCTTGGGGCCCGCATGCATCGGCTTTTGCGTGGCGCAGCGGCAGCGGCCGCGGCTGCATCAGCCAGTCCCAAGGCCTCGTCATAGTCGGCATGGTGGTAGCGGACATTCTGCACCTCGGCATGCGGCGCCGTTTCCTCGACATCCTGAGCGCGCACCTGCACGGTCACCAGCGTCCGCGTCACGTCGATGCGGACGCTGTCAAGCAGACGTTCGAACAGCTCGAAAGCTTCGCGCTTGTACTCCTGCTTCGGATTCTTCTGCGCGTAGCCGCGCAGATGTATCCCCTGCCGCAGGTGATCAAGCGCCGCCAGATGCTCGCGCCAGTGCGTGTCCAGGCTCTGCAGCATGACGTTGCGCTCGAACTGGTGGAACATCTCGGCGCCGACCAGCTCGACCTTCTCGGCATAGGCGGCTGCAGCCGCGTCGACGATCCGCCGCAGCATCTCCTGATCGCTCAGATTCGGTTCGTTCTTCGACCACTCGACAATCGGCAGGTGATCTGGAGGTCGCCCGGCCAGCGCTCTTTCCAGTCCGGGCAGGTCCCACTGTTCCTCGACGCTGTCGGCCGGCACATGCAGCCGGAAGGTGTCGTGCAAGACGCCTTCGCGCATCGCGGTGACGGTTTCGGAGATGTCGTCGCTCTCGAGCAGCTCGTTGCGCTGCGCGTAGATCACCTTGCGCTGGTCGTTGGCGACGTCGTCGTATTCGAGCAGCTGCTTGCGGATGTCGAAGTTGCGGGCCTCGACCTTGCGCTGCGCCGATTCCAGCGAACGCGAGACGAGCGGATGCTCGATCGGCTCGCCCTCGGGCATTTTCAGGCTTTCCATGATCGACTTCAGGCGATCACCGGCAAAAATGCGCAGCAGCGAATCATCGAGGGCGAGGTAGAAACGCGACGACCCGGGGTCGCCCTGGCGGCCCGAACGGCCGCGGAGCTGGTTGTCGATCCGCCGCGACTCGTGTCGTTCCGAGCCGATGATGTGCAGGCCGCCGGCCGCCACGACCTGGTCGTGCAGCTTCTGCCACTCGCCACGGATCGCGGCGATCTGCGCCTCGCTGTCGGCAGCGGCCAGCGTTTCGTCGTCACGGAGCGTGGGATCTGCTTTTCGATGCTGCCGCCGAGCACGATGTCGGTCCCGCGGCCGGCCATGTTGGTGGCGATGGTGATCATTCCCGGACGGCCGGCCTCACGGACGATCTCGGCTTCGCGCGCATGCTGCTTGGCGTTGAGTACCTGATGCGGCAGCTTTTCGTGGTCGAGCAGCGCCGAGAGAAGCTCGGAGTTCTCGATCGACGTCGTGCCGACCAGGACGGGCTGGCCGCGCTCGCGACAGCTGCGGATATCGGCGACGATCGCCGCGTGCTTTTCCTTGGCGGTACGGAAAGACCTGGTCGTTGTTGTCGGTCCGCCGCATCGGCTGGTTGGTCGGGATGACCACCGTCTCAAGACCATAGATCTGCTGGAATTCGTACGCCTCGGTATCGGCCGTGCCGGTCATCCCGGACAGCTTGCTGTACATGCGGAAGTAGTTCTGGAAGGTGATCGAGGCCAGCGTCTGGTTCTCGTTCTGGATTCTCACCCCTTCCTTGGCCTCGACCGCCTGGTGCAGGCCATCGGACCAGCGGCGACCGGACATCAGGCGACCGGTGAACTCGTCGACGATGATCACCTCACCCTTCTGCACCACGTACTGCTGGTCCCGGAGGAACAGGTTGTGGGCGCGCAAGGCGGCGTACAGATGGTGGATCATCAGGATGTTGGAGGCGTCGTACAGACTGCCGCCGTCGGGAAGCAGGCCGGCGCTCGCGAGCAGTTCTTCCGCGTGCTCGTGACCGGCTTCGGTCATCAGGATCTGATGACCTTTCTCGTCCACCCAGTAATCTCCCGGACCTTCTTCTTCCTGGCAGCGCTGCAGCAGGGGAGCGACCTTGTTCATGCGCACGTAGAGGTCGGTGTGGTCTTCGGCCTGACCCGAGATGATCAGCGGCGTGCGCGCCTCGTCGATCAGGATCGAGTCGACCTCGTCGACGATGGCGAAGCTGAGCTTGCGCTGCACCCGCTCGCTGCCCGCGTAGACCATGTTGTCGCGCAGATAATCGAAACCGAACTCGTTGTTGGTACCGTAGGTGATGTCGGCGGCGTAGGCCGCCTGCTTGTCCTCGTGCGCCATCTGCGACAGGTTGACGCCGACCGTGAGGCCGAGAAAACGATGCAGGCGCCCCATCCACTCGGCGTCGCGGTTGGCCAGATAGTCGTTGACCGTGACCACGTGCACGCCGTTGCCGGAAAGCGCATTGAGATAGGAGGCCAGCGTCGCGACCAGCGTCTTGCCCTCGCCGGTCCGCATCTCGGCGATCTTGCCATCGTGCAGACCATGCCGCCGATCAACTGGACATCGAAATGACGCATGCCGAGCGCGCGCTTGCCGGCCTCGCGAACGACGGCGAAGGCCTCCGGCAGCAGGGCATCCAGCGTTTCGCCGTTGGCCACCCGGGCCTTGAATTCGGCGGTCTTGCCGCGCAGCGCCTCGTCGGACAGCGCGCTGATCCCCGCCTCCAGCGCGTTGATCTTGCGCACGACCTGCATGTACTGCTTGATCAGCCGGTCGTTGCGGCTGCCGAAAATCTTCTTGAGTAGGCCGGAAATCATTCTGGGAACGGTAGAGGAAGTTGCGAAGTTGAATGGGAGGACCCGAGCCAGCAAGCGGGGCCGGTTCTTTTCCGCGGTGAAAGGCTGGAGCGCGGTTCGTAGGGCCATCGAACCGGCTGGATGACGGGAACTGCACCATCGCGCGACGCGCGGCATGGATACTACCTTCAAGACTCGTTTGACGCAATTCTGGCGTCGCCCGGGTGCGCGCGCTGCCGGAAAAGCGAGATCAGATGAGCGAAATCGCCATCGGATACCCGGAGCGCGGCGAGTGCCGGGCGCGCCAGGCGAACGGGATTACGATTCCGGGTCACCGTGCCGTGCAGTACTCGCCCGGCGAGGACGAGGCCGTTATACTACCGCGCGTGCCTCCGAGCTTCCTTTCCCCGGGCTGGAAGCAGAGCCGAACCCAGTGATCCCTGCCGCCTCCCACTTGATCCCATGACCAACACCAGCAGCCAGCAGCCCACCCGTCCGACAACGGCTAGTCCGTGCCCGAGTTGTCAGGCGCCGATGGCGGTTCATCATTTCAAGCGCCAGCTCAATGGCGAGGTCACCCTGGATATCTGCTTTGCCTGCCAGGGTCTCTGGTTTGACGAGCACGAGAGCGCCCAACTGGCTCCGGCCGGCGTACTCGAGCTTTTCCGGCTCCTGCACCAACACCACGCCGACCTTCGCCAACCCTGGCCCGGCGTACTGCGCTGCCCGCGCTGCCGCGAGCCGCTGCTCAACTGCCTCGACAGCACGCGTGCGGGGCGCTTCGCCTACAACCGCTGCCCGCAACGCCACGGTCGTTTCAGCGCCTTCGCTGCGTTCATGATCGAAAAAGGCTTCGTTCGCCAGCTCAACGGCGCCGAAGTCGAGGATCTGGCGCGCAAGGTGCAGACCATTCGCTGCTCCGGCTGTGGCGCACCGGTCGACATCCGCCGCGATCACGTGTGTACCCACTGTCGTTCGCCGATCGTGATTCTCGATCCCGACGCGGTGCAGAACGCGCTCGCAGACTTCGGCCAGAGGGCCAGCCGGCAGGCGCACGTCGACCCGCACGCCATCGCCGACGCGCTGATTGCCAACGAGCGCGCCAAGAAGCCGCAGTTGGCCGGGCAAAAGCGCACTGGCATCCTGGAAGCTGACCTCTCGGACCTGGTGCTTGGCGGCGTCGAAGCGGTTTGGCAGCTGCTCAAGCGTTAGATCGATTACCCGAGGAGAATCACCATGTTCAAGGGAATCCTGATCACCAAAGACGACGGCGTTTACCAAGCTCAACTGCAGGACATCGACGATGCCGTGCTGCCAGAAGCCGACACCACGGTCCAGCGTCGAATGGTCGACGCTCAATTACAAGGACGGTCTGGCACTGACCGGCAAGTCGCCGGTGGTGCGCCGCTTTCCGATGGTGCCGGGAATCGACTTTGCCGGCACGGTGACAGAAACAGCGAATGCGGCCTGGAAGGTCGGCGACCGCGTCGTCCTCAACGGTTGGGGCGTCGGCGAAACGCATTGCGGCGGCCTGGCCGAACTGGCGCGTGTCAAGGGAGAGTGGCTGGTGCCGCTGCCGGCGAGTTTCTCCGCCCGGCAGGCGATGGCCATCGGCACCGCCGGGTACACGGCCATGCTCTGCGTCCTGGCTCTCGAGAAGCACGGCATCAAGCCTGCTGACGGCGAGGTTCTGGTCACCGGCGCCAACGGTGGTGTCGGCAGCGTAGCCATCGCCCTGCTCGCCAAACTTGGCTATCACGGTGGTGGCCTCGACCGGCCGCCCCGGCGAAGCCGAGCACCTCAAGTCCCTGGGCGCCAGCACGATCATCGACCGCAGCGAACTGTCGGCGCCGGGCAAGCCGATCGGCAAGGAACGCTGGGCCGGGGTGATCGACACCGTCGGCAGCCACACCCTCGCCAACGCCTGTGCGACGACGAAATACCGCGGCGCGGTGGCCGCCTGCGGCCTCGCCGGCGGCATGGATTTCCCGGCGACGGTGGCGCCCTTCATCCTGCGCGGCGTGACGCTCTATGGCATCGACAGCGTCATGGCACCGCTCGCCATTCGTCAGGAAGCCTGGGAACGGCCTCGGCCGTGATCTCGAAATCGCCACGAGCGGGAGGGCGTTTCGGTGGCGTTCTGGGCACGGCGCCTCGTATACGAAGGCCGCCACCCCGGCGGCGATGCCGAAAGTTACCAGCTCGGCAGCCGGTGCCGGCCAGCCAACTCGACGTCCACGCGAATACCTGCGGTGGTGTTGATGATCGCTCACAGTGAAATCTGACACGGCACGACTGATCACTTTGACGTAGCATCTGGTCTGGCACATCCGCGGAGGACACGACTTTGTTCTTGCCTACAAGTGCAATGGTCATCCGCCAACACCTGCACACAACAACCAGCACCAATGGGGATGCGACCTCATAGACAACGAAGCCGACCATGCAATCAACCGCAGCCCACACAGATTCCATGAAAGACAGACTCTCTGGCCAAATCGATCTAATCAGCCTCTTCGACGCTGACGCTGCGCCAATGTTGATCAAGTCGCTTGCGCTGCGGGGCGATGAGGTTGCCCGCGACACCCATGCGATTTGCGCGGTAATTGGTTCGCCCTCGGTCGAGAGCGAAAACGCAGCTGGCGCTTCGCGACCATCGGGACTTGCGACAGAAATCCTGAAGGCATGGCATACCAACGGGACGGACGTCGCCTCGCGCATCCGAGGCGCCTACGCCCTGGCCATCGTCGATACGCGGCGCGAATGCGTCTTCCTGGCCGTTGACCGCTTCGCCATCGAGACCCTCTGTTATCGCAGCGACGGCAAGACACTCGCTTTCTCCGATCGTGCCGACTGCGTTCACGGGCGTGGCGATGAACTTGATCCGCAGGCGATCTTCGATTACCTCTATTTCCACATGATCCCGGCACCACGTACCATTTTCCGTCAGGTACGCCGGCTACCGGCAGCACACGGCGTGCTCGTTGACCGCAATGGCGCACGCGAGACGCGCCACTGGTCATTACATTTTGACGAGCAACATCGCCAGCCCTTCGCTGCTGCGCGCGACACCTTCCGCAACCTGATCCGTGACAGCATCGCCGAAGATGTCGTCGGCCACCAACGCGTTGGCGCCTTCCTGTCTGGTGGCACCGATAGCTCGACGGTGGCAGGCATGCTCTGCCAGGTGACGGGCAAGCCGGCACCCGCCTACTCTATAGGCTTCGACGCCGAGGGCTACGACGAGATGGTGTATGCCCGCCTCGCGGCGAAGCACTTTGGCTGCGAGCATTATGAGTACTACGTGACACCGGATGACCTGGTGACCAGCATCCCGGCGGTCGCACAGCACCACGATCAACCCTTCGGCAACTCCTCCGCCCTGCCGGCCTATTACTGCGCCAGGAACGCGCAGGCCGACGGCTGCACCAAGATGCTGGCCGGCGACGGCGGCGACGAACTGTTCGGCGGCAACTCGCGCTACGCGATGCAGCGTCTGTTCGAGTTTTACCATGCAGCGCCAAAGGGAATAAGGCGACTGATCGAGCCGATGTGCGCCGACAACAGCCCCTTGCGACGCATCCCGGGCCTGAAGCAGGCCACTGGTTATGTCCGCCATTCACGCGTGCCGATGCCCGATCGCCTGGAGAGTTTCAATCTGATCACGCAACTTGATCCGGCGAACGTGCTCACCGCTGATTTTCTTGCTCAGATCGATATTGGCGAGCCGTCAAGACACATGCAGGCCACCTGGAACGAATGTAATGCACCAAGCCTGATCAATCGCATGCTCGCTTACGACTGGCGTTACACGCTGGCTGACAGTGATCTGCCGAAAGTGCGCGGCGCCACCCAGATGGCCGGCATCCCGGTCGCCTATCCCTTGCTAAGCGACCGCCTGACCGATTTTTCGATGGCCCTCCAGCCCGACTGGAAACTTCGCCGCTTCAGGCTGCGCTGGTTCTTCAAGGAAGCGTTGCGCGGCTTCCTGCCAGATGAGATCATCAGGAAGAAGAAAAAGGGCTTCGGACTGCCATTCGGCGTCTGGACGACCCGCACGCCAGGATTGAGACAACTTGTCGAGGATTCACTGAACACCCTCGCGAAACGGGGAATCGTTCGCCCAGACTTCATCCAGAAACTGATGGGCGAACTTCTGCCGGAACACCCGGGCTATTACGGCGAGATGGTCTGGATCCTGACTATGTTCGAGCAATGGCTGCGCGGCCAGGAAACGCAGCGACTTTCGACCCCCACGATGATGGAGTGCAAAAGCCTTGCCAAAGCGAGGATGGGAGCGCGGCTGGCGTCCTTGTCACTTGGCTCGGCTTGCAGGGCGAATCGACTCTTTTTCAGGGTGGCGCGGAAGCCCTCCCGCGCGGCAGAGCAGTTTGCGCTGGAAGCGTGAGCGCTATCATGAGCAACAGGTAGAACAGAAAGGCCACGCGCGGCGCATCGAGCAAACTGTCAAACAGGCCGACAACAAGGAATCCAAGCACGGCGGCCCCGATCGCCGGTGACAGCGTGTGATCGCGCGCATTACCCCATGACACCCGCCAGAGTGCTGACAAGACAAGGCCGCAGAACAGCACTAGCCCGACCCAGCCCTGCTCGAACAGAACATGCAGCAACATGTTTTTCATGTGCCAAGGCATGTGGTGCCGATCGCTGGAAAAGAACCAGCGCGCCATACCGCCTTCAAAGTCGCCGTTAACCAACAGTTCGCGTCCGCTGGCGTCGATGGCGCGCAAGTTGTCGAGTTCGACCGAGCGACCGCTTTCCTTTACGGCGACCGAAAAGGTCAAGAAGTGCGGCGCGAAAAAGTCGCCGCCGGACAGACCTTTGCCGGGCAGCTGAACGACTAGAGACTGCCATAGCCCGGCCTGCGCCTTGACCGGCACTGAAGCGATCGCGCAGTCGCCGTCATCGTAAAGAAGGTGCTTGCGGCAGATCTCGAAGTGCAGCGTGACCGCGACATCTGACCGTGCGTCCACTTTCATGGTCACCGGGCCTGTGAACGGGCCCACCCGCTGGGAAACGCGCAACAACTGGGCCCAATCGATAAGGTGCTTGCCCGCGGTCAACACCAGATGCCGCGCCCCACCTTCTTCGCGCAGGCGGTAGTCGCCGACCTGATCCTCAGGCTTGCCGGACAAGAAATGGTTGGCCGGATAGCGGCCGGTGCCCTTGCCGAAAGCCCACGCCATCTGGTCGTTCAGCAAGGACAGCCCTTGCGCCCAGTGCTGCAAGCGGTCGTCAAGGTCGCGGCCGCCAGTAGTGAAACGATCGCCCATGTACGCACCGCCGAGCATCACTCCGACCATGATCGTCAGCACGACCATAGCGCCGGCCACGCCCCCCTGCCACCGCAGCGATTGGGGCCAGCGCGGCTTCGTGCCACGACCACTCACCACCGCAAACGCCAGCAAGAGCAGGACCACCACCGCCATCGGCGAAAGTGCCGGCTCGCCGCCCCAATGGGTAGCCACGAGCAGCATCGATGCCAGCAAGGCTAGCCAGGCTGTCAAAATCAGCGCCCCCCACCACGGCACCAGCAATGCCGGCGACGGCCACCGCTGCGAGAGCAACGCCGCCGCAGTTGCCGCCCAGGCCAGCGCATAAACCAGGTAAGGCCCCTTCGGCAGCGCATAAGCCACCAGAGCCAGCAACAACGATAGCGACAGGCCCCCCGCCACTCCCACTGCCCAACCACGCGCCGGTGTTCGCTGCAGCCAGACGGCCATTGGCAGCAGCAGCACCACCGCGCCGAACAGCGCCAGCATTCCGCGGTAGCCACTGGTCGGAAAGATAGTGATGGCGCCCGCAATGAACGCAGCGCAGATCACGACTGCGGCCACCCCGCCCGCCTGGCCCGTCACCGGAGCACCAGCGCGAGTGCCTATCCGACGAGACGACAAAGCCTGCAAGCCGGCCATGGCCACCAAGCCGACCGGCACCGCCAGGTAGACCCCGCGCGAAAACGTGGTCAAGCACGCATAGGCGCCCAGCACAACGGCAGCTGCCGCCAGAGCCCAGCGCCACGGCTCGACCTGGCGAAGCAGTTCGCGCACCGCGAACGGCATGGTCAACGCCAGGAAGCCATCGAACGCTGCACCGCCGACGTGCATTTCCCAGAAGAGTGCCGTCGTCCGGTAATCACTAGAGAAGTTCGCCAAACCAGTGTGGGCCCAGCGCTCCCAGAGCGCCGGTATCGCGACCATCAGCAATCCGCCGGCTAGGCCGGTTCCGAGCCAACGCTCAGCACGATCGGGGGTCGCACGCAACTGAGTACGCCACAGCGGTACCAATAGTATTGCGAGAAAGAAGCTCTTCGCCACCCGCACGCTGTTCATCGGCTCGTGGTAGCCTTGCCACCAGCCCCAGTTGAGGCCGCCGGCATCGGCAAAACCACGCGCCATACTGACGATCAACGCGACCGCGAAGCTGAACAGCAGCAAGCCTTTCATCGCCGTCGCGCCCGCGGCAGTAGCTGCTGGCGGTGGGCGAAGAGCAAGTCGCGCATAGCCACCGGCAGCTACGGCGAGCACAGCGAGGTCAAGCTCCTCGACAGTCAGCCAGCCTGTCCATGGCATCAGTCCGATGACTGGCAGCGCCGCCGGCAACAGCGCCAGCCCGACCAGCGGTTGCCCGGCAGCGAGCATTGCCAGTGCGGTGCAGATGAGCACGGCAAGCGCTGCTGACAGCGGGTGATGCCAAGCGAGCGCCATACACAGGGTCGCGCAGATAAACGACAGCGCACCGTACATCATCCCGGCGACCCTTGTAACGGACGCTTGCGACCGGTGCTTTCTGAGCGACCGCTCACGCCCCGGCTTAGCCACCGTGTCAGGCAAATTCATCTCAAGTTTGCGTGCCGCCGAATACAGTCGGCAAAGGGGGATTCATCGAGCGCGCAGAAACCACGGAGAACACAGCCACGCGGCATCGGCCGGTGTCGCAGGGAACCGAGACCCATTGACACTTCATGGGACTGCCCGTGCGGGACAGCTACGGCCCGACCTAAGGTCAGTTGGTGATCCTTCCCCCCCCGTGTAGATCGGCCTTTGCATAGCTGACTCGTCTTGCCTTGCGTCCGTTGTGTCGATACGTTGGGTCATGCCGTTGAGCATCACTTTCACCCGGGGTAGCAAGACCGGCATGGAACCTTGTACGCCTTAACTGCATATCCGCAGATTGGCCGTTCCCCCGAATGGATGACTAAGATCCAGTGTTCGCTCCCAACCGTTGCCTGCACCATCACCAGTCCACAAACAGGCTGGAAAATGCGAGAAGCATTCCTGAGATCAAATCAACTGATCAGCCAACGGCGCCGAGTCGCCCGAACAAAGTGTACCATACACTTTGATGGTGTCCTTTTCCATGAGTGTGCAGCCGGCGAACTGGATCTTTCATCCACAGTACCGCCAAAAACCCGAACGCGCTTTGCGAGCTGCAAGAACGCCCTGCAATAGAACCGTGCCGAGCAAACGTGGGGACGCTCGACGCACAAGTCTGCTGCCAAGAAGGCCAACTCGCAGTGCCCAAGGCCAGCGAAACGTCTGTACCTTTGCTTTTTGCGCCAACCGGACTAATTTCACGGTCGTCAAGCCCATTCTCGCTAAAATCCGTTTCCAGCACATCGCCCCGGCCTTCCAACAACATGACCGATTCCTGCCTACTCCCCGATTTAGTTAGCCACACCGCAGCTCGCCAGCCTAAGGCCATCGCACTCACCTATGGCAAGCAGTCAATAAGCTACGACCTGCTGCTGCAGTCGATCAGCGGTTTCGTCAGCGGCGTCGTCGGCCTCGGCCTGCAACGCGGCGAGCGGATCGCCATCTACCTCGAGAAGCGCCTGGAGACCGTCATCGCCAGTTTTGGCGCTACCGCCGCCGGCTGCGTCTTTGTTCCGCTGAACCCATTGCTCAAGGCCGACCAGGTCGCCTACATCATGCGCGACTGCAATGTGCGAGCCCTGATCACTTCCGCCGAGCGCCTGTCGCTGCTGGCCTCGGTTGTGCCCACCTGCCACGACCTGCGGCACGTGATCGTGGTCAACCCCGACCCGCTGCCCGCCAGCGGCGGACCGCTGGCCTGGCTGCACTGGGATGATCTCCTGCAAGTTGGCGGGCAGAGTGGTCACCGGGTAATCGACACCGACATGGCAGCGATCCTCTATACGTCGGGCAGTACGGGCAAGCCGAAGGGAGTTGTTCTCTCGCACCGCAACATGGTTGCCGGCGCCAAGAGCGTCGCCAGCTATCTCGAGAACAACGCTGACGACACCCTGCTCGCCGCGTTGCCGCTGTCCTTCGATGCCGGCTTCAGCCAGCTCACGACAGCCTTCCACGCCGGCGCTCGCGTCGTGCTGCTCAACTACCTGCTGCCGCAGGATGTACTCCAGGCTCTCGCGCGCGAGCAGGTGACGGGTCTCACGGCGGTACCTCCGCTCTACATCCAGCTCTCCCAACTCGAATGGCCCGCCGCCGTCGGCGAACATCTGCGCTATTTCGCCAATACTGGCGGGCGCATGCCACGCGATACGCTGGCCGCCCTGCGCAAGCGTCTGCCGAAGAGCAAGCCCTACCTGATGTACGGCCTGACCGAGGCTTTCCGATCGACCTACCTGCCGCCCGACGAGGTCGACCGGCGACCCGACTCGATAGGCAAGGCGATCCCCAATGCTGAAATCCTGGTCCTGCGCGAAGACGGTTCGCCCTGCGCGGCGAACGAACCCGGCGAACTGGTCCATCGTGGCGCACTGGTCGGCATGGGCTACTGGAACGACCACGAGAAAACCACCGAGCGCTACAAGCCGCTGCCCGCCAGCACGCCGGGCCGCGACGCCGGGCTGGTGCTGCCCGAAATCGCCGTCTTCTCCGGCGACACGGTGCGCAGGGATGAAGAGGGTTTCCTCTACTTCATCGGTCGCCGTGACGAAATGATGAAAACCTCCGGCTACCGGGTGAGCCCGACCGAGGTCGAGGAAGTGCTTTACGCCACCCAACTCGTCGGCGAGTGCGTCGCCTTCGGTGTGGATCACCCGACGCTCGGCCAAGCCATACAGGTGATCGTCACGCCCCCACAGGGCGGTAGCCTCGATGCCGCCCAACTGCTTGCCGAATGCCGCAGCCGGATGCCCGCCTACATGGTGCCGGCCGGCATCGTCGTCCGGCAAGGCCCCCTGCCGCGCAACCCCAATGGCAAGATAGACCGCAAGGCGCTGTCTGGTGAATTCCTCGCGAGTTCACAGGAAGCCGGCGTCGATGTCAAGCCGGCGTGCCAGCCATGAGTAACCCGATCACGAGGGCTGCGCCGATCCACGCACCGATGACGCATTTCCCTGTTGAAAATGGCGAACTTGTCATCGGCGGGATGCCAATCTCCCGGCTGGCCGCGCGCGTGGGGCAAACCCCTTTTTACGCCTACGACCGCTCCTTGCTCAAGCGGCGGGTCGCCGAACTGCGGGCCGCCCTACCTGCTTCGGTGAAGCTGCACTACGCGATGAAGGCCAACCCAATGCCGGCGCTGGTCGGCCAGATGGCCAGCCTGGTCGATGGCATCGACGTGGCATCGGGCGGTGAACTGAAGGTAGCCCTCGACGCCGGCGCGGATCCCCACGAGATCAGCTTTGCCGGCCCTGGAAAGCAGACTGTAGAGTTACGCCAGGCTGTCGCTGCCGGCATCCTGATCAACGTCGAATCCTTTCGCGAAGTCACTGAACTGGCGAAGATCAGTCACGAGACAGGTGGCCCGGCGCGTGTCGCCGTGCGCGTAAACCCGGATTTCGAGCTGAAGAGTTCAGGAATGAAAATGGGCGGCGGCCCCAAGCAGTTTGGCGTGGACGCCGAGCAGGTACCCGAACTGCTGGCCGAAATCGGGAGAGCTGGACTCGCCTTTGAGGGTTTCCATCTCTTCGCCGGCTCCCAGAACCTGAAACCGGAAGCCATCGTCGAAGCTCAGTGCAAGAGCTATGGACTCGCCCTGCGCCTCGCGCGATCGGCGCCATCACCGGTGCGCTTCCTCAATCTCGGCGGCGGCTTCGGCATTCCCTATTTTCCCGGCGAACAACCGCTCGATCTCGCGCCGATCGGTGCCAACCTAGCGATCATCGTCGAGCGCGCCGCGCGCGAGTTACCGGAGGCCGAGCTGGTGATCGAGCTTGGACGTTACCTGGTCGGCGAAGCCGGCATCTACGTTTCACGCATAATCGACCGTAAGATCTCTCGTGGCCATACCTTCCTGATCGCCGATGGGGGCCTGCACCACCATCTATCTGCCTCAGGCAATTTCGGCCAGGTGATCCGCAAGAACTACCCGGTCGCCATCGGCAACCGGATGACGGTCGACAGGCGTGAAGCGGTATCGGTCGTCGGACCGCTGTGCACGCCGCTGGATCTGCTCGCTGATCGGATGGAACTTGCCGCAGCCGAACCAGGAGATCTGGTAGTGATCTTTCAATCGGGGGCTTATGGCATGACGGCAAGCCCGCAGGCTTTTCTCGGACATCCGGCTTGCGTCGAGGTGGTGGTGTGAGCGCTGGCGTCAGATCTCCGGCAGGACGCCGCCAACCCAGCTCGTCGCCCCGTGCAGCGACACGCGCCACCAGTCGGTTTTTCGTAGCAACACGCCAGGAGTCGTGACAATGGACGAGCAAATCGTTCGCAAAGGCATCATCCTCGCCGGTGGTTCTGGCACCCGCCTTTACCCCGTCACATCAGCGATGTCGAAGCAGATGCTGCCGATCTACGACAAGCCGATGATCTACTACCCGCTCAGCACCCTGATGCTGGCGGGTATTCGCGACATCCTGCTCATCTCCACGCCGCAGGATACCCCTCGCTTTCAGCAACTATTGGGCAGCGGCGCCGACTGGGGCATCAGCATCTCCTACGCTGTTCAGCCGTCGCCCGGTGGTCTGGCGCAAGCTTTCCTGATCGGCGAGGACTTCATTGCCGGTGAGTCCTGCGCACTTATCCTCGGTGACAACGTTTTCCATGGGTCGGACCTGCTGACCAAGCTTCGCCGAGCGCGTGCGCGTCTGGAAGGCGCAACGGTTTTCGCCTATCCGGTCAGAGATCCCGAGCGGTTCGGCGTCGTCGAACTTGACACCGGGAACAGGGCAATCAGTATCGAAGAGAAGCCGGCAAGACCTCGCTCCCGCCTGGCGGTGACCGGTTTGTACTTCTACGACAATAAGGTGGTCAATGTTGCGCGCACCCTGAAGCCCTCTGCCCGCGGCGAACTCGAGATCACGGACCTGAACCGCGCCTATCTGAAGCAGGGCAAGCTCTCGGTCGAGGTCCTGGGTCGTGGAGTCGCCTGGCTGGATACGGGCACCCACGAAGCGTTGCTGGAAGCCTCTAACTTCGTCGAGACCCTGGAGAAGCGACAGGGTCTCATCATCGCTTGTCCGGAAGAGATTGCCTTCCGCCTCGGTTATATTGACGCAGAAAAACTGGCCTCGTTGGCCATTCAAATCGCCAAGAGCAGCTATGGAGAATACCTACTGGAGATCCTGCGTGAACGAAACCCCGCGGCGCTTGGACAACCCAGGCCTCACTCAAATGACCTCTCGACAGCCTCCTGATTTGACTCCACACCACCCCCGCCACCAGCGCTTCCTGTCCACCCTCTACCCGCGACCTGACCACCCCAGCGGCAAGAGCGGGTGCCAACGGCAGACGATGTGGATCAGGCTAAGCCATGTGTCAGGGGTGTTGGACAAGGCTCGATATTCACGCGCTTCACGGGAGCTCATATACTTTTGGTGGTGCCCCTGGATCTCGCATCCCTTCTCTTTCCCGGACACAAACACGTGGCCCTTCGGCTGTCCCCGTCCATGGCGATGTAACGGACCTGTCTAATACATGAGCCTGCGTATGCGCCACGTCCTGGACCATTTCCTGCCGCTGCACTCCGGCTACAGTTTCCGCAGCGCCCGCGTCCAGCGGGAACAAGGCCGCACACCGTCCATCACCGCAGCCCTGGGCAGCTCAGCAGCTGCGGCTCGGGGTCTCATCAGGCCCACGACATCATCTGGCGGCGCAAGATGGGTTTGTCCATCCCCTTGGCGCAACAGTTTCCGAACCTTATGTGGGCAACTCGCACAAGATGGATCTAGCCATGCAGCATAACTCCGACAAGCCGGCACCCACCCTCTCCATCGTCGTTCCGGTCTATCGCTCCCAGAATACCCTGCGCGAGTTGCACCGCCGTATCGTCGAGGCAGTCGAGCCTCTGGACTCAGAATTCGAATTGATCTTGGTGGAAGATTGCGGCGGGGATCGTTCCTGGGAGGCTATAGAAGAACTGGCTCGCACGGATCCGCGCGTGCGGGGCATCCGGCTCAGCAGAAATTTCGGGCAGCACGCAGCCACTATATGCGGATTCGCCCACGCACGCGGGGATTGGATCGCCACCTTGGACGATGATCTGGAACAGACCCCGGAAAATCTTCCTGCACTTTACAAAGTAGCCCAGGAAGGCCACGATTTAATATATGGCGTCTATCCGGAAAGGACTCACAAGTCCTGGCGCAACCTCACCTCCTGTGCCGCGCGCTGGCTATTCAACAAGGCCATCCCGTCCTTGAACTACTCCTATACCAGTTACCGGCTCATGCGAGGTGACATCGGCCGCGCCTTGGTCCAGTTCGACTCTGCATTCCCTTTTGTGGACGGCTATCTGTCCTGGTTGACCAACAGTTATGCCACGGTCGAAGTTCCCCATGGGACCCGCGCCCATGGCACCAGCAACTACACCTTCCGCAAACTTCTAACCCACACCGTTAATATCTTCGTCACCTTCTCCGACCTGCCGTTGCGCCTTGCCTCCTGGATCGGCCTACTGTTCTTCTTGGTTGGCATGGGCTGGCTGGGCGTAATCGTGGTAGGGAGGGTGTTCGGTTTGATCACAGTGAGCGGCTTCGCCTCCATCATGGCTGCTATCATCTTGTTCGGCGGCATTCAGCTATTGATTCTCGGCGTCTTTGGTGAGTATCTTGGACGGATGAACTTCAAGTCTTCCAGGAAGCCTTTGTTTCTGGTTGGGCATCGTACGTGGACAGGTGAACGCTCATGAGTCTGAGACGGGTCGTGATCATCGGCGGCAAGGGAACCGCGATCAATATTGCGGAGCAAATTGAGGATGCGCGCCTACGATTCGGGTATTCCACGACAGTCCTTGGGTTTGCCATAGACGATCCGTCACTTGGCAAAGAGATCGGAGGATTCCGCGTAGTGTGCGGCGTTCGGGAGGCTTGGACGAAGTTCCGCGACACGGAGACCGATTTCATCTTCGCGCTCTATCGGCCGGACGTGATGTTTGAACGCGTAGCGCTGCTGCGCGAACTCGGCATCCCTGTCACCCGCTTCGCCAACTTTGTCCATCCGTCCGCCTATATTTCCCGTACCGTATCAATGGGGCATGGCAATGTCGTGCTGTCTCACGCTTGTCTGCAACACAGCGTGTCTCTGGGCGATTTCAACATCATCAACTCGCATGTGGTTGTCGAACATGAGGCAAACTTCAGAGATGGAGCGTTCGTAGCCGCATGCGCATGCATTGGTGCGCACGTTCGAGTCGGAACCGGTGCATTCGTCGGTCTCAACTCGACCGTCCGGGAGAAAATGGTCATTGCCGACTACGCCTTCGTCGGGATGGCGTCCACTGTGGTGCAGTCCATCGGGCAAGGAGTGGTCGCATACGGCGTGCCTGCGAGGCCGAGGCGATGATTGTATTCGAAAGTAGGGCCTCAACAGTCCTATTCAATCTCTTGCGTTCGCATGAGGTTAGAGGCCCGTTCCTCTTGCCGGCTAATGTTTGTCCCATTGTTCCCATGGTCTTCTTCAAGGCACAGCGCCCCTTCGAATTCATTGACATCGCGCGAGATACTCTGTGCATGAATCACGATGCGATTATTGATCGTTGGTCCGTCCCCAACAACAGGCCCGCCGGAATACTCTACGTAAGGACCTATGGTGCTGTCTTCAAGACAACAGACCTGTTTTCCGCTATCAAGTCCCGTTCTCCGGATGCGCTCATCGTGGACGACCGCTGCCTGTGCCCACCTGATTTCAGCGGCACGCTAGCGCCGCATTCCGACGCCGCGCTCTTCAGCACGGGCTATGCGAAGTATGTCGACATCGGCTTCGGAGGATACGGCGTGCTCCGCGACGACATGCGCTATGCCCACACGGGATCCGACTACAGTGACGAGGATCTCGACGAGGTGACCAACCGATACAAGCGTACCCTGCGTACGCGCGCATCCTTCTCATACCGTGATAGCGATTGGCTGGATACCGCCATACCCCGGGAGTCCTGGGAGTCGTATCGGGTGCGGGTGGAGCAGGAATTGGGTGTGGCCTCGGGGATCAAGCTCGTCACTAATTCGATCTATGCTTCCAGACTACCGCAGGATCTCCAGTTTCCGAGCGTGTTTCAGTCATGGAGGTTCAACATTCAGGTCAGAAACAAAGAGGCCGCGCTCGACGCCATTCGCCGAGGGGGTCTTTTTGCCAGCGGCCATTATGATTCACTGGCCGGTATGTTCGGGCCGGGCAGGGCACCGTTAGCCGAAACGCTGCATCGCTATGTTATCAATCTGTTCAATGACCGCTATTGTAGCCCGGAGCAGGCGGAACATCTCCTGTATATGCTTCTGGATTGCAAACATCTTAGCCCAGGGCCGCTTTTCTCATGAAAACCGTTGTGGTTCTCCAATCGAATTACATCCCATGGAAAGGCTATTTCGATTTAGTCCATGATGCAGATGTCTTCATTTTTTACGACGATCTTCAGTATACAAAGAACGACTGGCGAAACAGAAACAAAATCAAGACACCGAGAGGTGCTCAATGGATCACTATCCCGGTAGGTACTGATCTACATCGGCTCATTTGTGAGGTCGCAATCAAAGATGCTGCCTGGCAGAAAAACCACTGGGATCTTCTAAAGCATCACTACGGGAAGTCCGCTTATTTCAAGCACTATCAGCCGTTCTTCGAGGAAGTCTATCGCGGGAGACAGTGGCGCAATCTTTCGGAGCTGAATCAATACTTGATTCGTGCAGTTTCAAATGATCTGCTAAGTATAAAGACCGAGTTCCGGGATTCCCGAGATTATGGCTTGTCGGGTCACAAACTTGAGAGGCTTGTGGAACTCGTGACCAAAGCCGGCGCAACTCGCTACGTCTCCGGGGCTGCCGCAAAGGACTACATCGAGCCAGCACGGTTCGCCGATGCGAGTATCGATCTAGTTTGGAAGGATTACTCGGGCTACCCGGAGTATCCGCAGAGCTACCCGCCCTTCGAGCATGCGGTGTCCGTTCTGGATTTACTGTTCAATGTGGGGCCCGACGCACCCTGGTACATCTGGGGCTGGCGTGAAAGTGGGAGCCCGCAGACATGAAATGGGATGTCCAGTTGTCTCGCGCATGCACGACAGCAGGGTGCTATCCGGGTCCGTATGCGCATGGTCGCCCGTAGCCAGCGCTGCTGGATCTTTGCGCTTGGATGGGATTGCGTTTTCCTCCCCCGCTCATCGCGTTCACGAAGGAATATACATTGAACCGGATTATCGAACACTCGTTCATCTTTTCCACCATTCTGTTCACCGTTTACAGCCAGCTCATCATGCGTTGGCAGGTCACAGAAGCGGGTGCACTGCCCATCGACATGCCCGGCAAGGTCCACTACATCGTCGCTCTGCTCCTGAACCCCTGGGTGATCTCCGGCATCGTGGCCACCTTCTTGGCTGGCGTATCCTGGATGCTGACCATGACTAAGTTCGAGATCAGCTACGCCTATCCCTTTGTCAGCCTGAACTACATCCTAGTGCTGGCGGCGGGTTTCCTCCTGTTCCAGGAGAGTCTGAGTTGTGCCAAGCTGGTGGGTGGCGCCCTCGTGATCCTCGGAATTATCGTCATCGCGAGGGGATAGCCCATGAGCCAGATCACTAGCGGTATCCGAGCCACCCTCTCACACCCCCGGGTTTATGACAAGCTGCAGAACATCATGGGCGCCCAAGCTGTCCGGCGTGATCTGGTGGACAACTTCATCCGCCCGCAAGCGGGCTGCCGTATCCTGGATATCGGCTGTGGTACTGCGGAAATCCTAGCCTTCCTTCCGGAAACCGTGCAGTATAGGGGTTATGACATCAGCCAGAGATACATCGGCGCGGCCAGGAAACGCTTCGGGCATCACGCTCATTTTGAGTGCAAACAACTAGACCGAGTAGAACTGGAGAAGCTGCCAAGGTTTGACGTAGTGATTGCATTAGGAGTGCTGCACCACCTCGACGACCCGGTGGTTATTGAGATCTTTAGTCTCGCGCGGGCGGCGTTGGTGGAGGGAGGCCGCGTGATCACAATTGATCCCTGTCTCGCCCCGGGGCAGAATGCCATCGCTCGCCACCTCATCCTCCGTGACCGCGGGCAGAACGTCCGCACTCAAGACGGCTACCGCAACCTAGCTGCCGGGTCCTTTTCTCGGGTCGATGGCACGCTAAGGCACCGCAAGTGGATACCTTACACCCATTGGATCATGGAATGCGTGGTATGAAGATCCCCTTCAACAAACCTTACATGACCGGCAAGGAACTCTGGTACATCGCCCAGGCTCATGCCAATGGCCACCTGGCCGGTGATGGCAGCTTCACGAAAAAGTGCAGCGACTGGCTGGAAAGACGGACCGGAACCTACAAGGCTCTGCTTACCCACTCCTGCACCGCTGCTCTGGAAATGGCAGCCATCTTGGCGGACATCCAGCCGGGAGATGAGGTGATCATGCCATCGTATACTTTCGTCTCAACCGCCAACGCCTTCCTTCTGCGCGGTGGGGTGCCCGTTTTTGTCGATATTCGCCCCGATACGCTGAACATTGACGAAGCCAGGATCGAGGCGGCTGTTACCGAGAAGACCAAGGCCATCGTTCCGGTTCACTATGCCGGGGTTGGCTGCGAGATGGACTCAATCATGGCTATTGCCCGCAAGCATGGCCTGCTCGTTATCGAGGATGCCGCCCAGGGGATAATGGCAAGCCACCAGGGACGTCCCCTCGGCTCAATTGGACACCTGGGGGCGCTCTCGTTCCATGAAACCAAAAACATCATCAGCGGAGAAGGGGGTGCTCTCCTCATCAACGACCGAGCCCTCGCCGAACGGGCCGAGATCATTCGCGAAAAGGGCACGAACCGTTCCAAGTTCTTCCGCGGCCAGGTGGACAAGTACACCTGGGTGGACCTGGGTTCGTCCTATTTGCCTTCGGAGTTAATTGCAGCCTTTCTCTGGGCTCAGATGGAGGAGGCGGACGCCATCACTAGGCGGCGCCTAGACATCTGGGCTAACTACCACCAATGGTTTGCTGGTCTGGAAAAGGCCGGGAGAATTCGGCGCCCCTTGATGCCTCGTGAATGTGGCCATAATGCGCACATGTATTACTTGCTCTTGCCGAGCTTGGAACATCGCACGGCCTTTATTGAACGGCTAAGATCAGACCAGATCAACACCGTATTCCATTACACCCCCTTGCACTCGTCACCTTATGGGCAACGTTTAGGCCGAGTGGCCGGCAACATGGCAAACACCGACAGCGTTAGTGAGCGACTGGTACGTTTGCCAATGTGGCTGGGGCTGGAAGAGGAGCAGCCACATATCATTAGGAAAATGTTGTCACTTATCGACGCACTTGATTGACATCCTCCACCCTTGAGAACACCTGGCTTAAGGTTTTTGTTGATTATGCAAGTACTCATTCATCGAACCAAGATCCTGGTTCTGCCTGGATGCTCCCGCACTCCAGGGTATGGCGTGATAGCTCTTGTCGCAATGTTGATCGTGACGTTATTTATTATACGTCCAGTTTGGCAAGTACATGACGATGTCTATTATGCAATGCTGGCTGAAGGTTACGGAATCTTGGAGCGCCCTGTTGAAGCCATGCCCTATATGCACCCAATAATTGGGCAGATCTTGAGTGTTGTGCGGCTGCTTGAAACGGGATATTCCTACGCAATCTTTTTGATTGGCTGTGTTTTGATTGGCACCATTGCTGTCGGGTATCGCCTACTAAAGGATGAGCAGGGGCCGTTTGCATGGGTGCTTGTTTCAGCAGGGATCGCGCCGTTTATCCTACAACTCCAATACACGTATGTGTCTGGTTTTTTGGTTGCATGTGCTGCAGTCCTATGGGCCGGCCGCGGCGATGTGGAACCAACACCAAGAGAATGGATGTTCGGAGCGGTGCTGATTCTGATGGCGATGTTCTTTCGTGTAAGCATGGCCGCCGCCGCCGCAGCATGCCTTTTTCCGATACTGCTCTGGAACGCTCGATCACGTGCTTTGCTGAATAGGGCATGGATTATAGGCTTTTTTTCTGCAATAGCTGCAGTCATTCTTTTGCATGCGTTGGCGTCGTATGGACTTCAGGATACCTGGTTATCGGAGTTTTATCGGCTCAACGATCCCGTAGCGACTCTAAAGAATTACGGGTACATCGAAGCGATCCGTTATTATCGTGGGTTCCTGACAACGGGCTTCACAGAAAACGATATAGGACTATTAGGTGAGTGGTTTTTTGGTGATTTAAGCATGCTGGAGCCATCCAGAATGTATGCGCTCATGGAAAGCGTACCATTCGAACATGTATTAAGAGCGCGATACTGGGCCGGAATAGAATCCATCAAAAATTTGCCTGAGCAGTTGTTTTTCTGGTTCCTGCTCGCGGCTACTTGGATGTCTTTTTTTTCCAGAATGCGAAACGCTATTCTTGTCGGAGTCGGCACGTTTGTTGTGATCTATCTTGCTTCGGCATCATTCGTTAGGCCATTCCCGGAGAGAGTTGCTGGCGGGATCGCCGCCGGGCTGTTTTTCCTTGCGTCTATTAGCATTCAAGCTAGCTCACCGCCTAGGGCGCGCAGAATAAGCCGTCTTGCCTTATGCATAGCTATGGCAATGTTGGCGCCAGTGGCGCTTATTATTTGCAGCGATCGCATGCGATTACACTATGAAGAACAGGCTTGGAAAAAAGATGTCCAGATGTTAGAGTCCGAGAAGCTGGTGTATGCCTTTGGAGGAGAAATAAATTTGCGAGCAGGTTATCGCCCTTTCGATGTTGGCAGCCGCTCGCCGCGGATAATATTCTTAGGTTCCATGTACCTGCTGCCTGAATTGAGAGAGCAAGAATTGGCAAGCGGTTGCGGAGGCTTCCTGGAATGCCTTGCTTCCGGCAGACGATTCAGCTTGGTGGCATCTCATAATAATGTTGAGCAACTTCAGCAATTAGTGCAGGAGCGCTATGCCAAGCCATTGGTCGTGGAAGATAGAACTGAATACGCAAGCTTTACTTTGTACGGGATTTCTGTTCAGAATGCCAAGACCAGCCTTGTCCAACAGCCCTGACGTATGACCCATATCCTTATACACAACTTACCCCATATCCTTATTTCTACTTTGTCAGATTCGCATTCACCTTCCCGTGATTTACGTTTGTCATGTGGTAGAATGTCATATGTCGTGATTGTTCCATCTATTCATGGAGTTGTAAATGACAATGTCAACTCCAATACGTCGATAGCATATCTGCGCTGGTCGCTTCGGCATTAGAGCACTTCGATTCGCACTTCTCGCCGTACCTTCACTGCTTTCAAAGCCGGACGCGTTCGGTAGAAGACACGGCGCGCCAGTATCTGCACGGGCTGTTCCAGAGTTCGCGCCGTAACCTGGAGTGCATGGCGGAAACCGTAGCCGACAGCCGCTATCAGCCGCTGCATCATATGCTGAGCGAGTCCAACTGGGATCGGCGCGGGGTGCTTCAGCAACTGGTGGTCGATGCCAACACGCATTTCGGCTACCCCAGCGCTCTACTCCTGGACGAGAGCGCGTTCGGGAAAAAGGGGAACCTGTCCGCGGGCGTGGCGCGGCAGTGGAACGGGCGCCTGGGGAAGGTCGATAACTGTCAGGTGGGCGTCTTCGCGGCGGTGACACGCGATGGCGTGGCGAGCGTGGTGGATGCCGACTTGTATCTGCCGGAAACGTGGGCCAAAGATACGACACGTTGCGAGGCGGTGGGGGTGCCTGAGGAGGCACAGACGTTCCGCACCAAGGGCGAGATCGCCCTGGACATGGTGATGCGCCTGAGGCGGGAAGGCTTGCACTTTTCGTTCGTCGCCTTTGATGGCGGCTACGGGCACTTGCCCTGGCTGCTCGGGGAACTGTATGGCGAGGGAGAGAGCTTCTTCGCCGAGGTGCATTCGGATCAGGCGATCTATCTCCAGGATCCCGCACCCACCGTGGTGGCTCGTCGTTCGTCGAAGGGTCGAGCGCCCCGTCGGCTGCAGACCGCGGCGGTGCCCATGACGGTGGCCGAGTGGGCAGCCTCGCAGTCGGCATCCGCCTGGGGGTGTCTGTCGATCCGTGACGGCGAGAAGGGCGAGGTGATGGCCAACTATCTCACCCAGTGGGTGTGGGTCTGGGACGGCGAGGCACCGTCGGCGAGTCGCTGGCATCTCCTGGTACGACGGGAGCTCGATGGGACGAAACTCAAGTTTGGCCTGTCCAATGCCAAGCCGAGGGCTTCCTTGCGCCGCTTGGCGGAAATGCAGGGAGCGCGCCACTTCGTCGAGCAGTCCTTCCGGGAGGCCAAGGGCGCCTGCGGGATGGCCGAGTATCAGGTCCGCCGCTGGCAGGCGTGGCACCATCACATGGCCCTGGTCATGATCGCGACCATGTTCCTGGCCAAGGAGCGCCTCGCCCATCGCGAGACGGCTGAACTGCTCTCCTGCCGCGACTTGGTGGACATCATGCGCCATCGGTTGCCCACCAAGATCGTCACCGACGAAGACCTCGCGCAATCCATCATCGACAGGCATCAACGGCGGCACCAAGCCATGGAATCCGCCTACAGAAAGCAAGCCGCCATGCTCTCAGCATCGGATTGAAAGGCAATCTGACAAAGTAGAACTAACTCCTTCCCCACAAACGTGGTGCCTTTTCCTCCTCGCCGGACATCAGTGTGAGAGATGCACCAAACAGTCTGGCATCGTGTCTGTGATCACCTCAAGCAAATTCTCGCCGGCATCGGTGGGCCATCAACGCATCGGTTGCTGGGAAATCATGCGAATGGAGTCGGCTAACTGCGGTTTTTGGGTTAAAGAAAGCTAAGCGGCTTGAAAACAGCGGCACCAATGGGAACAATTCCACAGTAGCGGGGTGTCTTGCCGCTAAAATCCGTCTCCATCACCTATCCTTCAGCGCCCCGAAACAATGACCGATGCAAGCTGCTCCAGAACCGATAGCTCGCTCCGCAGATCAGAGAGCAAACGCCATCACGCTCGCCTACGGCAAGCACTCGATGAGCCACAGCGTGATGCGCATCATCCCAACCCCAATTGCCGCCCGCCAGCAGCGCTCCGCTAGAGTGGCTGCACGGGGACGATCTCCTGCAGCCTGGCGTCCAGAGCAGGAGCCGCAACTGATGGCCCACTGTGGTCTGCGCCTCCACTTATCGGAATCGGGCAGTTTCGACGAAAGGATGCGCGCGACCTTCCTGGTCGCGGTCGTCACCCGGACAATACCCGGCACGATAGAAGCGGTTTTAGTCGTTGACCTGCTATGCCTCCCGCTCGATCTGCTGGCTAACAGAATGTGCCTGCCAGAGGCGAACCTCGGGGATCTGGTGATGATTTTTCAGTTGGGAGCGTATCGGTTCAAGGCCAGCCCGCTGGATCTCCTCAAGTCTCGAACGTCTGCCGAGGTTCTGGTGTGAGCGCCAACCCCGATCACATCGCTCAGCGCAGCCCAGACGCAGTGTCCCCCGTCGTCGGCACCACCACGCGGCCAGCAGTCGCAAGAATGCTTGCGGAAGAACCGCAGGTGGTTGTACTGAGCAGTCTTTTCCCGAGCAGCCGACAACCGACTGCCGGTCTTTTTGTCCGCGAGCGCATGTTCCGCGTCGGTCGGCATCTGCCGATGACCGTAGTCTCCCCAAAGGCATGGTTCCCGTTGCAATCCTTGCTGCGGCGTTGGCGACCGGGATTCCGCCCTGGCGCTCCGGAATTCGAGCTACAGCAGGGCACGGAAGTCTGGTTCCCCCGCTTCCTGTGTCTCCCGGGCCTGCTCAAGCGATTTGACGGATTTTTCATGGCGATCGGTGCCTTTGCCCGCATGCGCGAACTCAAACGTTCTGGCCGCCTCGACATCCTGGATGCCCACTTTGCCTACCCCGATGGTTTCGCTGCGTGTCTGCTGGGACGCTGGCTGAATGTGCCGGTGACAGTCACGCTACGAGGGACTGAATCCCGACACGCACGCGACGCAGTGCTTCGCCCACTGCTGCAACGATCTCTGACCAGGGTCGACCACGTCTTCGCGGTGTCTGAATCCTTGCGTCAGGTCGCGCTCGAACTCGGCGTACCGGAGAACCATGTCACCGTCGTCGGCAATGGTGTGGATATCGATCGGTTTCGCATCGTACCCCGCAACCAGGCACGGCTGGAACTCGGCTTGCCTGCAAGCGCGCCAGTGCTGATCACGGTGGGTGGCCTTGTCGAGCGAAAGGGCTTCCATCGCGTCATCGCGTGCCTGCCGATACTTCGACAGCAGTTTCCCGACCTACGGTACCTCATCGTCGGCGGCCCGAGTCCAGAGGGCGACTGGACGGATCGATTGCAGGAGCAGTGCCGGTCGATGGAACTGACCGACTGCGTGCAGTTTCTTGGCCCCCTGCCGCCTGATCGCTTGAGCGGCGTCTTGTCGGCCGCCGACGTTTTCGTCCTGTCTACCCGCAACGAGGGCTGGGCCAACGTCTTGCTGGAAGCAATGGCCTGCGGCCTGCCGGTGATTGCCACCGACGTAGGCGGCAATCGTGAGGTCGTCAGTTCGCCGGATTTGGGTGAAATCGTGCCGTTCGACGAGGCGGAGAGTTTATGTGTCGCGATTGGGAATGCGATTCGCCACCCCTGGGACCGCACTCGGATCCGCCGACATGCCGAGGAGAACACCTGGGACCAAAGGGTAACGGTGTTGGAAACGCATTTTCGAGCCATCCACCGTGAGGCTACCTTGCAGCGCCCCTGATTCCTGGAGTCTACCGACTTGAAAATCCTCCTCACCGGCACCGCCGGCTTCATCGGCATGCATACTGCGCTGAGCCTCCTTCGTAGAGGAGACACCGTCGTAGGCATCGATAACCTCAATGATTACTACGACGTCCAGCTCAAGCGCGCGCGCCTGGCCTGCCTTGCCGGCGACGGGAATTTTCGCTTCATCGCGATGGACATCGCCGACCGGGCCGCAATGGCTGCGCTGTTTGCGCGCGAACGCTTCGAACGAGTCATCCATCTCGCCGCCCAGGCGGGAGTGCGCTACTCGCTGGTCAACCCCGAGGCCTACGTTGACAGCAACCTGGTCGGCTTCATGAGTGTCCTTGAGGGCTGCCGCCATCACCGGGTTCAGCATCTGGTGTACGCGTCGAGTTCCAGCGTCTACGGCGGCAACACACGAATGCCCTTTGCCGAACGTGACAACGTCGATCATCCGGTCAGCCTCTACGCCGCGACCAAGAAAGCCAACGAACTGATGGCGCATACCTACAGCCATCTCTACCGCCTGCCGACCACCGGCCTTCGCTTCTTCACCGTCTATGGCCCCTGGGGTCGACCCGACATGGCGCCCTTCCTATTCACCCGAGCGATCCTCGAAGGCCGACCGATCGACGTTTTCAACCACGGTCAGATGCAGCGTGACTTCACCTACGTGGACGACATCGTCGAAGCCGTTGTGCGAGTCACTGACCGTGTGCCGGAGACAGATTCGGGGTACACTGTTGCCGATCCCGATCCGGCAACCAGCGATGCGCCATACCGGGTGTTCAACATTGGCAATCATCAGCCAGTGGCCCTGCTGGACTTCATCGGTTGCATCGAGCAACGGCTCGGACGTCGTTCCGAGAAGCGGATGCTGCCCATGCAACCGGGTGACGTGCCGGCAACTTACGCCGACACCTCCGCCCTCCGGCAATGGATCCATTTCGCGCCGAGCACGCCGCTCTCCGAGGGTATCGCGCGTTTTGTCGACTGGTACCGTGACTATTACAAAGCCTGAAAGGAAGCTCAACAGCCATGAAGGTAACTATCATCGGCACCGGCTACGTTGGCCTGGTTACCGGGGCCTGCCTGTCCGAAATGGGCAACCATGTCGTGTGCCTGGATCTCGACGCACGCAAGATCGAGATTCTCAACAGCGGCGGCATCCCGATCCATGAGCCCGGCCTGGAACAGATGGTGAAGCGCAATGTGGCGGACGGGCGGCTGCAATTCACTACCGACGTCCTCGCCGCGGTTCATCATGGCACGCTACAGTTTATTGGCGTTGGCACACCGCCCGACGAAGATGGCTCAGCCGATATGCAGTATGTACTGGCGGCCGCGCGCAGCATCGGACAGCACATGACCGACTACAAGGTCATCGTCGACAAGAGCACGGTCCCCGTCGGTACTGCCGACCGCGTACGCGCAGCGGTGCAGAAAGTGCTGGCGGAACGCGGCATCAACCTGGATTTTGCCGTGGTCAGCAACCCCGAGTTCCTCAAGGAAGGTGCTGCGGTCGATGACTTCATGCGCCCCGACCGCATCATCGTTGGCGCCGATGACGAACGTGCGACGCTGCTGATGCGTGCAATCTATGCGCCCTTTTCGCGCAACCGCGACAAGCTGCAACTGATGGATACCCGCAGTGCAGAACTCACCAAGTACGCGGCCAACGCCATGCTCGCCACGCGCATCAGCTTCATGAACGAGCTGGCGCGGCTTGCCGAGCGCGTCGGGGCGGACATCGAACTGGTACGCCATGGCATCGGCAGCGATCCACGCATCGGCACGCACTTTCTCTACGCCGGCACCGGCTACGGCGGCTCATGCTTCCCGAAGGATGTGAAGGCGCTGGTGCGCACCGGCCACGACCTGGGCATCGAGCTCCGCGTGTTGACCGCGGTCGAAGCGGCGAACGAAACCCAGAAGCGGGTGTTGGTCGACAAGGTCGTCTTGCGCTTCGGTGAGAATCTGCAGGGACGCAGCTTCGCCCTCTGGGGGCTGGCCTTCAAGCCAGACACCGACGACATGCGAGAAGCGCCGAGTCGGGTGATCGTGCACGAACTGCTGCGGCGCGGTGCAGTGATCCGGGCGTACGATCCGGTCGCATTGGACGAAGCGCGCCGGGTATTCGGCGATCTCCCGGGGCTGAGTTTCGCCAACCACCAGGTGGATGCGTTGCGCGATGCGGATGCGCTGCTGATTGCCACGGAATGGCGCGAGTTCAAGAGTCCGGACTTCGAGCAGATGCGGAAGCTACTCAAGCATCCGCTAGTCTTCGATGGCCGTAACCTTTTCGATCCGCATCTGATGGCGGAACTGGGAATCGAGTATTACGGAATCGGCCGCGGGCAAGGAATTCCGGTGCAGTTGCCAAGCAATGCTTGAACCACTTCTCGCCGGGCCGGCCTGCTGATGGCGCCCATACGGATTTGGGGGGTCTGACCATCATTCTACCGTTGAGGCTTTCTGATCCAGCCGGCAGGGCACTTGCACAGGCCAGCACCTCTGAGATCAACCCGTGGCGCCCGAGGACTTATTGCTGTGCAGGGGAGCCCGACCTTCCGGCCAACGTAGAAGCATCGATGCCAATGAGTTATGCAGCGGCCGAAACCTGTTCATGAGAGAAGACTATCCGTTTGACCAAGCTCCTGCCGTCGTTGTCGGAACCTGCGGTCATGGGTTGGCCGTGATTCGCGCCTTGCAAGAGGGTCAGGTACCAGTGATCGATCTGGAAGCAAATCTTGATCTACCAGGCGCGCAAACGAGATTGGCTCAGGTGCATCCAGTGGAAGATATCAATGGCCACGGACTCATCGAAGCCCTGCTGGCACTTCGAGCACGTGTCCACTGCCCTAACAAACCGGTACTTTTCCTTACCAATGACCAAGCAAGTAAGACTGAAAATGCGAAGCACTTTACGCCGCCTGCTGCACCCGCTTAAGGAGTTCGGTTGGATCGGGGGTGCGCTATACATCCTGGACCGTCTGATGGGCCAACTCTCACCCAGTCTCGGTCTGTATGTTTATGACCTCATGGTGCAGCCGATAACCAGCACGCCTCTGCTTCCGGCCAGAATGGCCAGAAATCTGACGTTCGCCGAGATCCAGTCCTGTGACCCCGCGTTCGAACGTATCCAGGCACGGCCGGAAATCAAGGCGTCACGGATCGATCAAGGGGCGCGGTGCCTGGGCGTATTCCGGAAGGAAGTGCTGCTCGGATACGTGTGGTTCTGCTTCAACTGCTATGATGAAGACGAGGTGCGGCTCAGATATTGCCTGACTGAGGACAAGCAGTCGGTGTTTGACTTCGATCTGTACGTGTTTCCCGAACAGCGAATGGGCATCGCGTTCGCGGCCATCTGGCACGCGGCCAACGAGTACCTGCACGCATGCGGCGTTCGCTACACATTCAGTCGGATAACACATTTCAACCTGGCATCGCGGCACGCACACGACCGCTTGGGAGCGAAACCGACTGGGCGCACAACTGTCCTCAAGGCAGGGCGCTTCGAGCTGATGCTGGCGTCGATTCCGCCATATTTTTCGGTAAGCTGTTCGCCCAAGCGGCGCGTCGAGTTGCGTCTGACTTCGGACGTCGTGGATGTCAAGGGATGAGGACGAATAACGCCCGCCGGGCGCCCACTTCCGGACGCAGCGTGCATTGTGGTCGGGTCATCACTGCGAATCCGAGAGCATTGGGTGGTCAGATTCCACCAGCGCGAGAAGCTAGCCGCACGAAAAATGGCCCTTGGACAATGCAAAGCCAAGGGAAGCCAAACACCCTTCCAGGTTAACAAGATGCCTAACACCCCCCCCCCCGAGCCAGAGAACCCAGGATCATGGGACCACTCCAGCCACCGAGAGTTCGTAGACTACTATGCGCGCCAGAGCCTCGAACCTGAAACGGTGAAACGTTTCACCCGGGTGAGGGATAAGGCCATTGCGCTCCTCGCTCAGCGTCCTGAGAACCGGTCTAGCCTGCAGGTGGCAGATATCGGATGCGGCGCCGGCACTCAATCTCGCCTGTGGGCTCAACTGGGGCACCACGTTCATGGACTGGATGTCAATGCACCATTGATCGAGGTGGCCAGACAGCGAGCAGAGGATGAACACCTTGACATCGAGTTTGCTGTCGGCTCGGCTACGGAACTGCCTTATGCTGACAAAATGATGGATGTCAGCCTCCTGCCCGAACTTCTGGAGCATGTAGTCGACTGGGAAAGCGTCCTGAACGAGGCTGCCCGTATTCTCAAGCCAGGCGGCTTGCTTTTTCTCAGCACGACCAATTGGCTCTGCCCGAAGCAGGACGAATTCGAACTCCCGCTGTACAGCTGGTACCCCGGCTTTGTGAAACGCAAGTACGAACACCTCGCTGTCACTACCAGGCCCGAAATCGTGAACCACGCGAAGTATCCAGCCGTCAATTGGTTCAGCTTCTATTCGCTGTCCCGCTATCTGGGGCAACGGGGGTTTCGCTGCCTGGATCGCTTCGACCTGATTGATACGGCGAACAGAAACCCGCTGGAGAAAGCAGTGGCGACTATGGCGCGAACCTTGCCGCCGCTGCGCTTCGCGGGGCACCTGCTGACCCCCGGCACGGTTATTTTTGCCTTCAAGCAACCCTGAGAACCAACTTCACGACGATGATCGCCTTCGACAGACTCGCCGTTGTGCTACCGGACAGTGGGGGCGCCAAGCCGATATCTGCCAACTTGGAGCCCGTTGCCCTCTTTTGCACCAACGGACATCCCTGTCGGAGCCGCCGCAAAGCTCCCGGGCAGGACCCCATGCGGCACTGGACAGTCCTTGCGGTCATCGCGCTTGGTAAGCTAATGGGATATGGACACTCCATTGTGTTGGTTCACCCTGGTTAGCGCCCCGACGGCCAATGAACAAGAGCGCCTCCCTGTCCGTGGTTATTCCTTGCTACAACGCCGAGCGCTATCTCGCCTCGACGGTTGATTCGGTGCTACTGCAGAATGGTCCGGACCTGGAGGTCGTGATCGTCGACGACGGATCCCGTGACGGCTCGGCGGATCTCATCAGGCAGCGCTACGGATCGGTTTCCAACGTCCGCTTGCTGCAGCAGGCCAACCAGGGGGTCGCAGCCGCGCGCAACCACGGTGTTCGAGAGGCAAGAGGCGAATGGATCGCCTTCGTTGATGCCGACGACATCTGGCTCCCCGGCAAGCTACGCGCACAAATGGACCTTCTCTCTATGGAGCCTGAGGCCCGGATGGCCTATACGGCCTGGCAGGTCTGGTCCAGTGCTGCTCCCCTGCCCACACCCGACTTCCTGGCCGAGCTGCAAGCGCAAGCCGATGATACTGAACGTTGGAGCGGCGCTACAGGGTGGATTTATCCGCAGTTGCTGCTCGAATGCGCAGTGTGGACCTCCACTGTCCTCGCCCACCGATCGGTATTCGACGAGGTAGGGTTGTTCGATACCACACTGCCCATCGGTGAGGACTGGGACCTGTGGCTGCGCGCCTCACGGGTCACGCCCATTGTTCGGGTACCCCGCCCCCTGGCACTCTACCGCATGCACCCCAACAATATCACCAAGGGACCGCTGGAGACCAACTACAAGGACGTCGTGATCTCACGCGCGCTGGCGCGATGGGGCTACGTGTCGCCCGACGGCACGGCCGCGCGCAAGACCGAAGTGGATCGTGGACTGGCCCGCAGCTGGAGCGATTTCGCTGGCGCGAACCTGGTGGCCGGAGACCTGGGCCGGGCTCGCTACGGCGCAACGATGGCACTGTGCACCGATCCTCGTAGCCTGCTCGGCTGGAAACTGCTCGGAAAGTCCATGGCGCATTCACTGCTCCACCGCAAACGGGTCGCCCGTTAGCACAATTCCCTTGCCCGATTCCTCCTGATGAGACCACGATGACCAACCCATCGCCACAAAGCTCCGTCGCTTCCCGACGGAGCACTCTCGTGCGTCGAGCTTTGGTCCTGCGCGCCGACGATCTCGGGCGGCGGGTCATCAACGGCGCAACCTTTCAGTTCCTCGGCATCATGCTCCGGACGGTCATCACCATCGGCTCCACGGCCATCCTGGCGCGGCTACTGACGCCGGCGGACTTCGGCTACATTGCCATGGCCACTGTGGTCACCGAACTTGCCGCACTGTTCAGCAACTTCGGTTTCAACAATCTGCTGATCCAGCGCCGAGTGATCAGCCGGCTACAGATGGACACCGTATTCTGGGCCGGCACCGCGCTCGGTGTGCTGCTGGCCGCAGCTGTCTTCGTGATGTCCTTCTTCGCCGACTGGTTGTTCGACGACGCGCTAGTCGGCGATCTCCTGAAAGTGCTCTGCCTGCCATTCCTGATGATTGGCCTCACCATCATCCCCGGCGTCGTACTCGCGCGCCTGATGCACTTTCGCACCGACTTCTGGATTCAGATCACCACCATCGTCACGCGTACCCTGGTAGCGATCGGATTCGCCTGGATCGGCTTCGGCGTCTGGAGCCTGGTGGCCGGCGCCTTGACCAGCACTCTGGTTCAGGTTGTACTCGGTTGCGCAGTGGTGCCCTATCGGCCGCGCCTGCGCTTCCATCTCCCCTACATCATGTCCACCTGGCGGACCAGCAGCAGCTACTTTGGCGGCGGGCTGCTGTTCTACGCCAACATGAATGTCGACCTGATGCTGATCGGGCGCCAGCTCGGTGCGGTGTCGCTTGGTTACTACCAGACCGCGCGTTCGCTCACCGACGAGATTCGCGCCCGCATCGCAATGCCCTTGCAGCATGTATTGTTCCCCGCATTCGCCGCCGTACAGGCGGATCCCGAGCGAGGACGCGAGATGTTGATGCGTAGCGGACGGATGCTGGCAGCCATCGTCATCCCGATTGGCTTCGGCGTCTCGGCCACCGCACCCGAACTGGTGCCGACACTTTACGGGCCGCAATGGTCGGCGATGATTCCCGTCATGAGTATGTTCGGGCTTAGCGCAGCACTCAAGGCCAGTATGGCCATCGCCACGCCGTTATTCAATGCGCACAATCGCGTCGGCCTGGCCCTGAAGTACAACGTCGTCAGTTCGCTACTGGTGGTCGCGGCGATCTGGCTGACTCTGCCCTATGGGATCGAAGCCGTAGCGCAGGGATTGGTGCTGGTTTCTTTCTATTCGCTAATACCGTTCCGCACGGCGCTCGGGCTTATCGGGCTAGGCTTCCGCCATATCTGGCAGATCCTCGGGTTGCCCACCCTGGCCGCAGTGGTACTCTGGGCGTCGGTCTACCTAGCACGACCGTTCTCCACGGAATGGATCTCCATGGCCGGCGGTCGACTGGCTTTGTACGTCGTGCTGGGTGGCTGCGTCTATCTGCTGACGTTGCACCTGCTGTCTCGCCAGTATCTACGCGACTTCAGTGATCTGGCACGCAGATTCCTTCACCGGTCGTGAGTAATTTTCCCCCCAAATTTGCGTCTGCCAAGGATAACGTAACATAGCCGTCCCCCCTGGAAGGCCTGAAATTTCAGCACACGGGTCTCACTGGCCGCGATTTCTTGGGTGGCGAGGGCTGACCGACACAGCAAGTGCATGCCCCAACGCCGAGCGAGCCAAGGCGAGCAGACTCCACACCGCGCATCAGGAAAAACAGTTACCAAGGACGCTAACTCCTTGAAAGACGAAAAACCGAGGGAACCTCAGCTGATACGTTCCGCGCGGGGGAGTGTTGCACGAGGCTCCCGACCCAATCCTATTCGTTGGTGTCGACTAGCGACAGGAATTGATGCGCCAGGTTTTCTCGGGTGTGCCGCCGGAGCCATTCGCCCAGATCGGTAGAACGCGAGGATTGATGCAAGTCGCCAATACTACGGCGCATCCCCAACTCTTCTAGGACCTTGGCAAGGGAGTCCAAGTCACCATGGTGAACGCTCCAGCCTAAGTTCAGACTCCTGACCAGGCGATCAGACTCACCGTCGTCATCTATCAATAGAACAGGGGTCCCAGAGGCCGCGTACTCGTACAGTTTTCCAGGTAGATAGCGATCGAAGCGAGAGTCGTGCAACAGCAACAATGCATCCGATTCGCGCATCAGCCGTGCGGCTTCAGCCAATGGCACAACGGGCACCAGTTCAATAACGTCTTGCATCGGGAATGATTGCAGCTGCAACAAGGCATCTTCGCGCTTGTAGCCAACGAAGCGAAGCAATAACTGTTTTCTAAGCTCGGGTCGGTGAGCAAGCACTGACTGGACAGCATCGAGAAAAAGCTTAGGGTCGGTGTGACCACCCAATTTGCCCGCAAATGTCAGAACTATCCGTCTGTCAAGTGTTCTCGAGTTGGGGACGATCACCTCCTGGGACTCTGCGGGCTCCCATCCATTGGGCACCACCGAGCACTTGCTGCCAATGGCCGCACCAAAAATCTTCGCTAGATGCTGGTGCTGCGACTCGGTTGTAACAACGATACGCTCGGCGTGTGCCAGACACTTTGCCTCCCAAACTCTGCCCGCTGGTGTTTTCGCGACAAAATCAAACGGGCATTCCGACCATTCATCTCGGTAGTCAAGTACTAGACGAGCGCCATGCTGCCTGGCGAGAAACCATCCGGCAACAAAACTTGAAAACGGAGGGCCGGTGGCTATGATTGTCTTCGGGACGTCGTTACCAAAGCATCGATGTGCGGCAGCAACCATGTCCAACGCGCCAAGCATCCCACCATCGACTTGCGGGAAGAGCCGGTAGCTAGGTACCAGCGTAGGCGGCGAGAAGCGCTCAACGCGTACGTTTGCCCCAACGTACTCTAGCAATCGCTTTCCTGCTGCGCTGGGCGAAGGTGGCGCTTGACCGGTCACGACGGTAACACTCCACCCGGCTTGGCTGGCATAACGGGCGAGGGCCGCAGGCCGATAAACTCCGCCAGCAATGGCGGGCGCAAATTCGCCAACCAGGAGAAGTAGTCTCTTGTCTGATGGCGAAACCGACGACGGTGATAGCATCTTTTTTTTTTGTACTCGCCAATGCTCACCCCACAGGCGCAGATGCGCTGCAATTGTGTCGGTGGCTCGTGCGGCCAGATCACTCATCGTTACACCTGCTCAGTCCAACACAGCAGCACGGAGAAGAGTCGGATGAAATGCACCCGCTGCAATACTGATCGAGAAAGCTCATCGTGCGTTACTCCTTTATCCGACGCATGCGCAGATGTAGATCTGAGCACCCTTGACAGCCCTTTCCAGACGCTGCCCAGTGGGTGCGGGATAGGACCTGGCTAGAACTATTACTCCTTTGGCAAGCGCCCGAACCGCCCGGTTACCGCCGTAAGAACCCCGTAGCCGACGCGCTTCGGTGAGGAATCGGGGCCAGTCCTGCACGCTGGCTTCGTACGCCCAGCCTTCACGCATCGCCAGTGCGATGGCTTCACACTCGGGCCCCGTGAGAGGAGCATCGGGTGCGCACAGGTCGAGCACCGCACGCAGATCCTCGAACATTTCGTCGATGCAGCCATGGTTGGCCATCACGCGGATACGGTTCAGGAGTGCGGCCCTGGTCGACCGTTGATCAATGGCGCCGGTGACCGGCGGCGTCAGGTATCCGCCTAGGGCGAGCGATGACCGGATCTTCCTGCCAATTGCTCCACTGTGCTTCCTGAAGACGCTGCTGCGCTGTGACGCAGTATAGCGGATGGCCTTGGCGCCGCGGACACCACCGTGCTGGCGGAAGACGAAGATTGGAGACTCGCAGAAGGCCGGCTTGGCGATACGAGCCAGGCGGATCTGCAAATCGTAGTCTTCTCCGCTGAGCAACGCGGGATCAAGGCCACCCAGCGCCTCCAGCAGTTCGCGTCGCACCAGCGCAGTCCCCAGATGAAAGAAGCAGCTGCGCATGATTTCGAAGAAGAATTCCTCGTCCCTTGGGCACGGCGGCGAGTAAAGACGACCCTGGACAATGTGACCATCCGGGCCGTTCGTGCCGATGAAGTGCTGACCGTAAACGAACCCGATGCCTGGCTTGGCCTCCAGCACCTCCAGGCGCCGCTCAATGGCGTCGGGCAGTGCGACGTCGTCGTCGTCAAAAATCCAGATCAGCGCCCCCTGGGCCAAGGACAGCCCAAGGTTGACCGCCCTCGGCTTGCCTCCATTCTCTTTCCGAACGTACCTGATACGATCCCCATAGCGTGCTAGCACGTCTGCCGTTCCGTCTTCGGACCCGTCGTCAATAACGACGATCTCCAGTGGCGGAACGGTCTGGACCAGAAGGCTCTCCAGACACTCACCGATGCAATGAGCGCGATTGAACGTTGGTACGATGACGGAGACAGTCATGGCTTTCACCGCCGATGCCCGTTCAGACGAGTTGATTGGCAGGTCTGTTGTCATGCCCTCGGGCTTAGTCGATCCGGAGCACGGTTGGTGGACGATCACCGCAGCTTCCGATAAGTACCGATGATTTCAGCATCCGTCATCCGCATCGTGTCCTTGCTCCCCAGGAAATAGGTCGTGCAGGCGTAATCGCTGGCATGCGGCTTGGTGGCGGTCGCACGGTCGAAGTACTTGAGCCAGAAGACCAGGAAGGGCGTGAGCAACCGGATAATGGATTGGTAGGACTTCACAGCCGACAGGCTGAGCAGAAACGAGCGAAAAGCCAGCGCCAGCGCGGTGCCAGCGCCAGCACCGACACCGATCCGGACCTCTTTGAACTGACTGAAGAGGCGCCGATGGCCAATCAACGAAAAACGATGGAAGTCATAGGCACCCAGGTGCACAGGATACATGAAGGGAGACTCGGCGTAGATCAGGCCGCCTTCTCGTAGCACTCGGTACGCCTCCTCCACGCAACGCACGGGATCGGCCACGTGCTCAAGCACTGCCTGCAGAACCACTGCGTCAACGCTGCCATCGCGCAACGGTAGATCGTGCCCATCGGCGATGACAAACACAGTGCCAGCAAAGTACACATCGGTCTCGAGAACCAGCATATCTGCAGCCTGGCGCAACCCAGTGATCCCCGCTCCGGCGTCACCCGCGCCGACAACCAGGACGCGCTTTGGGCCCTCACCGGGCAGCCGCCTGAGCTGAGTCAGTAGTTCCGCGTAGAGCGCCTCCCCGATCCGGTTCTCGGTAATGGACGGTCCGTAGCGCTGAATGATGGAGACGAACCTGCGGTGTGGCCGGTAACCGAGGGAGATCGAGTCGCTTGGTCTGTAGTCCGAAAGACGGAAGACCGACTGCTCTTCGACGATGAGTACCGGTGTGTCGCGCACGACTGGGAAGACTCGACCGCAGCTGGCCGATATGCAACGGCAACTCGAGGTGCCAATCTCAAGGGGAAACTTGCATTTCGGGCAGGCCAGAAGATCGCTTACGTCCTTCAATGTTCCTTGCATCATCAGTTCCTTCACACAAATGAACATGGGACACTGGTTGCTAACACAAACGCCGGGATAAGCGTCCAGCCACGCAGGCCACTACCTGGTGTGTGTCAAGACGTTCCAGGCTTCGTGCCGTCCATAGGGAAAAAGGACGCGCAGGAACACCAGCAGGTGTTCTCGGCTCGCGCGCAAAGGTTTCGGCGCAAGCATAAGGTACAGTCCTCCACCGGCAGCACCATGGCACTGCAACGTCGGTCGCAAGAAATCTGGAAACATTTTAATGTCTGCTGCAAACATTTGAATGTCTGTCACTTACTTGCCTACGGCCTCACCCGCTACGCCGGCGCTCGAATCGAGTGCAGATGAGCCGCCTTTTGACAGTGCCGACGCTCTGCGTTCAGGAACCACACTTTCCTGCTGACGAGTGCCACTCCGAACGTCAGAGGGCTTGCCCCCGAGTACACGATGCAGCTCTAGCAGAACCTTCGACGTTGGACTGTGCTGCAAGCCTGATTCCACCAAGGTTTTTGCTTCGGCTTTTTTCCCCGAGTAGATCAGGAACTCGGCCCAACTCGCGTAAGCTGGCCAATAGTCAGGCTTTAGCGCACGCGCCTGGGCGAATGCCTTGGCCGCCTTATTGAGGTCGCGATCTGGGAGACGTAGCTCGATTTCTCCCTGTTTCGTCAGAAGCTCAGGCATCAGGACAAAACCTCGATTGATTCCGATGACTTCAACTACATATTCCATGTCATTCGCCGCCTCCAGGATGTAGTTGTATCTTTGTGATGAGGGTGTACTGGTGCGCTCCGCACGCAGCATCCCGACCCGCGCCCAGCAATAGTGATGCAGGTGCGAAAGAAAGCCGGCGCCTATCCGAGCTTCCCAGACCCGCCGATCTGGACTATTCCGCAGAGGAAAATCCTGCGTGTAAGGACAATACCTCGGAATCAATGCCATTTCTTCGTTGGTAATCGCTTTGGGCTTGGCCGCGGCGATCATCGGCCAAACCGTCAGAAGCGATAGCAACGCCGTCCCCACCACGGCGAGCCGACCTGATTTGGCTCTCGTCATCAGGAACATAGCCATGTTTCCCCCCCCAAAAAAAGCTCTTCCATGTCAGAAGCTTCAAACAACCGCCTAATTCCATCTTTCCTCCAGTCGCTGCCAAGGCCATCGAAGGAGATAGCGCGCTGAAGCAAGAAATAATCACTGTGACCGATGACGAGGCGCTCCTTCCGGAGCCGTGCGGTCTCTCGGCAAGACGCCTTGGCAGTTCGGCACACCAGTGCGTCATCTTCCAGAAGGTCACATCTACGATCGTATCGAACGAAGTCGAACGCTGCAGAGAAACCGTTTTCACTCCCCGAGGCAGGAACACCTTCACCCCGAGCGCCCAATAACAACACTCACTGCACTCCGAACTGCATTCTTGGCGTTGGCGGCTATCTTGTCCTTCAAGGAAAACTCCGGCATCGCCACGGGGCACGAGGCAATCCTTTCGTAATGCTTGATGTACTGCTGCTTCAGCAGGGCAAGGTCGTAGTTCTTCAAAACCGTTTCTCTGCCACGCTTTCCAAGTGTCGACAACACTTCCCGATCGGTGTCACGGAGAACCCTGGTGAGCTCACCAGGCTTTGTGATATCGATAAAAATCCCTTCCTTGACAATGGAGCGCTGGTTCTGGTGGTTGGTACAGACTACCGGTAATCCCGCTGCCATGGCCTCGATGAAAACAATGCCAAAGGTCTCAAACGCAGAACCCAGGGTAAACACATCGCCGGCAGCGTACACTTTGGGCAAGTCCTCATGCGGGACTTTTGTGAAAACGACCCTTTTACCCATCAGGCGTTGCCCCAAGGCCACAATCTCCGGCGTATCTGGAGTTTCTTGTCCGGCCACCACCAGATAAGCATTGTTCACGGCGGCAACCTCGCGAACCACATAATCCATCCGCTTGTGTCCATATGAAACAGCACCGACGCTAACCACCACAAAGGCATCCTCGGGAATGCCATGCTGGGCTCTGAAATCCGAAACAAGGTCTGGGCGAAAAAGTCCTATATCCACACCGTGGGGAATCATGAACGATTTTCCCTTCGCACTATGTGACAAATTTAGCGCCGTGTGCTCTTGAACGAAATCACACGGCGGCAGATCCCTGGCGGGAATGGCCCCGCCATTGGAGAAAAGAATCCTTGGTGGCGACTTGAAAAGGTGGCGTTTGTCGAAAACAATTCCACAAACTTCGCGTTCGAGGCAGTGAACTACGTCAAATTCGCCCTCAAGAAGCGGCTTGAGCGCCGCATAGGCAAACGTCTCTGCCTCAATTCTGCAACGTTCCTGAACCCTCAACGACTCCGCCCACTTTGGGGAAGAAGCGACATGAACGTGGTCGAGACAGGAGGCTCCACGCGGAATGTTGTCAATCACCAATTCCCCCGGTGCGGACTCCCCACCGCCCTTGAAAAGGGTGATATCGAGCGACCCCCTCAGAAGTGAAAATAGATCCCGAGCAAACACTTCGTGCCCACGATACACATTACCCAATCCAGAGCACAACAGCGCAATTTTCATGGCTATTCCTTGCGATTTTTCCTCGAGTTGTCGCCTTCCCCAGGATAGTTATTCTTGCTGTCAGCTCGCGGTTTGGTCTGTCCGCATCGATGGGCTCTGCCACATATTTCTAACGAGTTGTAAACCAAACCCACATCGACTTCGACTCCACGGTGTAAAGCGGGGCAACTGCATCCTGTCGCTGGTCCGGTCGGCGACTCCCCAGGCGGTAGTCACAGCTCCGTCAAACCCCAATGCTCGAATGATCTCCGCATCGACCGCGCGATAGTCGACATTCGGTCTTCCATTAGGGTAGGCAAACAGGCTGATCCGCTCCTGTAGCAACGACTCGAGAAAATCCTTGCTATCAAGAACCTCCGTGCGCACTTGGCCGGGCTTCAACCGGGCGAGAATCGGGTGCGTCGCCGTGTGAGCGCCTATCAACATTCCGGCACCGCGCATGATTCTTACCTGCTCCGAGGTCAACATCAGGTCCGATGGCAGCCTCGCCCCAGCGGTTGCGGCGACAAAATTGGCGAGTTCGAGACGCTCTGGCGGGTCTCTATACTTGATGTCATTCAGGATGCTCGCAATTGCCGCGCGAACGGCATGTACTGAAGCCAAGTCATGGACCCCAAGCCCGTTGCTGGAGAGATCCAGCTTTGCTTTGGCGCAATTGCGGACAGAGTGAACGACCGTGTCGTTCCACATCCGTCCACCATCGAGATACGCTGTAGCCACAAAGAACGTGGCTGTCAGGCCATGGGATTTGAGAATTGGCATTGCGACAGTGCAATTATCGGCATAGCCGTCATCGAAGGTAATCGCCGCAGCCCTTGGGGGCAACGTATTCGCATCGAGCCGGGCGATCGCCTGATCCAGCGGCAGGACGTTGAACCACTCCTTTATCCAGCGCATGGCCTGCCCAAACTCACGTGCATCGGGATCCCAGTTGAGAACGGAATCCGCCTGAGCGAGAACACGATGAAAAATCAGGATGGAAAGCTGTCCTCGTGCGCCTCCAGAGGAACAAGCATGAATCAAACCCTTCACGATCATCTCGCTGGCTCCGGACGCGCAAGCTGAACTCCTGTGACGGGGTTGCCAGACCCAAAAGCACCACTCGTCTCGCGTTTCCAGTCCTCTTGTCTCATCCAGCGCCGGGCGACGACTACCATGACCATAATGTTGTAAGGCAAGTCAAAATAGGCAAGTTGCAGAAATGCACCACCGACCAGGTAACCGATCAGGGAGACCTGACACATCCCGGCCAGCGCATGGATCCACGCCAGTTCGGATCGTTTCGCCGATTCCTTTCGCATCCGTGCCGCTTCACGCCATGTCAACCACCAAAGGAGCAGGAAGAGACCCAACCCCACGTAGCCATGCTCGCCAAGTACCGAGAAATAAATGCTGTGGGCGACAGGCGTTCCTTTAACGGCCGGAGCGTAAATCGCATAGTTGGTCGTGCCATAAACATCAAACCCGCCGCCCAGCGGCCGGTCATTGGCAACCTTGATGCAAAAACCCCAGGATCCAAATCTTGATTGCGCAGATTCATCCGTTTCATACGCCCCGATCGACCCCATCCGCTCATCCCATGATGAAGGCATGAAAGCAAGCAGCGCACTGGCAACCGAGGCGATGGCTACCCCAAAGACAATCTTACGATTGGATCGGTGCCACAAGAACAGAGTCATGGCTGTGATTGCGACCAATGCCCCCCTGGACTGTGACCCCAAGGCAGACAGACCACACAACACCATCAGCGCCAGTAAGCCGAGACGCACCGCTCGACGGGTGGCAACCATCCGCAGGTAGTTTATCAATGGGATAACGATGATGATGGCGACAGCGAGGGTGTTGTTGTCGCCGATGAAACTGCCATCTGGGCCCCACACGCGATGCTGGCCACCGGTCAGAAGGGTGAATATGCCGCCCTTGAGCCCATAGAAGCCAATCGAGAGAACGTTGACCCAGACAAACAGTTCGATATGTCTGCGCTCATGCAATACCATCAGGGCTACCCCGGTCATGAGCTGAATCTTCAGGACCTTTTCAAGCTGAGTCAGCGAACCCGCTGGATCAATCGCAAAAGCAGTGGTCAAACACATCCACAGCACAAACAGAAGCAGCGCCACAACCGGAGACGCCCACGGCATACGTATCTTGTCGCGCGTGATGAACAGCGAAAGGAAGACGACAGCCGCCGCTACCGTGCCAAAGGGTGCACTGAATGCGAAACCAAAGGCCAGCCTGTGCGGATTCATGATGCTGATCCAGGTCCACAAGAGCACGCCGATCCGGGGATGAAGCAGTGCAAAAGGCAAGACGGAGAGCACAATACCCAGGATCAGCAGGTCACGCATTGGTGACCTCACGAACGAACCAAAGGCCTCTGGCCGTAAACCGGGCTTCGGTACCGGTGGGTCTCGGTGTCTGATTCGAGGCCGGCGTTGTCGCAGATCTGGCAGGAGCACAAGAACCCACGAAACCGCCGAAGGCCACAAGCAACCCAATGTCATCTTGACGCATTCTCGTCATCAAGCCGCGAACTAGATTTCCTGAGACCGCCGCCAGCCAGCTTCCAAGCATCTGCATTGTCCTCTCTCAAGTGAGCATGACATGGCTTACGATGTAACGGTACTTGCCCGACTGTTCCCGAGGTATTTCCCCCACTCTCTCGACCGCGACGGTTACGCTCTGCCCCAGGCGAGCCTTGATACCTTTGGCGATCGCCACCTCGACTTCCGCACCGCAACCTTCCCCCGGAACGATCTGGACAGACACGTGCTCCCGCGTTTCTTGCACCACCTTGAAAGCCTCTATCCCCGGGATATCACGAATTGGATAAACAACAGCCAAGCCATGCATGATGGTGCCGTCGGCAGCCACCACAAAATCGGTTGTTCGGCCCTGGATTTCTTCCAGCATGGGCAGGCCACGCCCACAGGCACATGTCTTATCCGAAAGAATCGCGACGTCACCGGTGCGGTAGCGGACGAAGGGGAAGTCGCCGGTGGCCATGTGTGTCACCACTACCTCGCCCACAGCCCCGCGGGGCAGTGCATTACCATCCCGATCGACAATTTCGACGATGATGTCTTCGGCTGTGATGTGCATCCCACCCTGTGGGCACTGGTGGGCGATGAAACCGGCATCCCGCCCGCCATAGCCATTGGCGACCTGACAACCAAAGATGCGCGCGATATCGTCGCGCTGATGGTCGTAGAGCCGCTCGGCCGTCACAAAGGCGACCTTGATACCCAGGCCGTCCATCGATTGACCACGCTTTTCGGCATGGCGGGCGATCAGGGAGAGCGACGAAGGGTAACCGAAAAGCATCGTCGGACGGGTGCGGCGAATGGTCGCCACGAACCCATCTAGATTGGCCTCGCTCATCTCGAATGCTGGCAAGAGCTGACTGCGAAGCAGCCGGTCGCGCATCTGGCGGATGCGATCCTGGGCGGTCAGTTCGACTGGGCTGCCCCAGACGACGATTTCCGGGTCGCCGATGTCCACGCCCCACCAGCGGGTGGCCCGCCACTTGGCCGCGACGTCGTGACTGACGCGCTCCCTGCCGATGAAAAAAATTAGAGGTTCGCCTGAAGACCCGCCGGTATTGAAGCGAGCAAGCCCTTGCGCCTGCCCGGACTTGAGCTGTTCCAGGTTCTGGCGGATGATTGGCTTCGTCAGGAAAGGCAGGCATTTCAGATCGCCCAAAGAACGGATGTCCTCTGCTTTGCACCCCAGCTTTGCGAACAGTTCGCGGTAGTAGGGGACATGCTGTTGAGCATTTGTCAGCAGCGCGCGCAATCGCTGCAACTGGAAGGCTTCCAGACGTTCCGGTGACCACCATTGGGCGTCCTCCATGTGCTTACGCACGGCGACCGTGTCATGGTGTTTCAAGCGCTCGTGGAGAGGAAAGATCAGACCAGCAGCGAGCGTTGTGTACAGACTAGCCATGTTGTCTCAACTCCGGCTACCCCGGGACGAGGCTGTGAAAGTGGCCGCGCAGCTGCTCGACGCGTTCGCTCCGCTGGTTCCTAGCGGCGACAGCGGAAGCCCGAGGCGATAGGGCGGACGAGTCGGCCGATATTGTTCGGGCGCGGCCCCGTGCAGGTGGGTCAGGCGATTGGGAGCGTTCATGCTGTTGGCTTGACCTGACAGAGGCGCGCAAATGGCGCTTGGTAGTTGGCAACGCTCCGTTGCCAAGTGCGCTCTTGTTCGACAAAGCGCCTGCCGGTAGCCCGCAAGTCCGGCCAGCGGCTGCTTTGGCACACGAGCTGAAGCACTGTATCTGCCAGCGCCACCGGATCACCCGCTTTGAAGAGCATTCCTGTCTCGTGATGGCGGATCAACTCCTTGTGTCCGCCAACGTCTGAAGCCACCAGCAGACGCCCTTGTGCCATCGCCTCGAGCGGCTTCAGGGGTGTCACCAGCTCGGTAAGGCGCATAGAATGGCGGGGGTAGGCCAAGACATCAACCAGATCATAGTAGCGCTGGATTTCGGCATGGGGTACGCGGCCGGTAAAAACCACCTTGTCAGACAATCCGAGTCGGACAGACTGCTCCTTGAGGGCCTGCTCCTGGGGACCACCACCAACCAACAACACGCGGACTTCAGGACGTGCCGTGAGAATCCGAGGCAAGGCGTCGATAAGAAGATCGAGGCCTTCGTAGGCGTAAAAGGAGCCGATGAAGCCGACGACGGTGGCGGTTTGCAGACCCAACTGGGCCCTGAGTGCGCCATCAGGCTCGCCACCCACGGAGAAGGCCTCGATATCCACCGCATTGGGAATCACGGTCACTTTCCGAGCGGAAACGCCCCGCGCCAGGATGTCATTCCGCAGGCCGTCACAGATCGTGAACACATGATCGGCGCGCTTGAGGGCATAGGTTTCCATGCGACGACTGAGGCGATAGCGAAGGCTGCTCTCTGTCGCGGTGCCATGGTCTACCGCCGCATCTTCCCAGAAGGCCCGCACCTCGTAGACCATCGGCAAGCCAAGGCGCTTGCCCACGCGCAGTGCCGGAAGGGCATTGAGCACTGGTGAGTGGGCATGAAGGATGTCGGGCTTGACGGTCTTGGCCACTTCCATCAGGCGCTTTTCCACTTGACGCATGAATTCCAGTTCATCAAGGCCGGGCCGGCGTACAGCGGGCGCTTTGGCGACGGGGGTGCGGTAGAAATGCCAGCCATCCACGTCTTCCTCACTCAATTGGCAATCAATGTGCTTGGGCGTGGTGAGGTGAAAGGTCTGCCACCCCAGTTTGCGCTGCTCACGCAGGATGGAAAGCGTGCGGAAAGTATAGCCACTGTGCAGCGGGATCGAGTGGTCGAGGATGTGCAGAACGCGCAGACTCATCGACTACCGCCCATAATCCGGCCCCAATATCCCGACCACCCGGGAGCGTTTCGATATGTTCGTGGCAAGGTAAGGTATGTCACTGGTCAAGATAGCGATCGATGCATGAGAGATGGGCGTTCCAACTGTAGCGCGCCGATACCTGCCTTCGCGCCGCAGATCCAATGGCGGCAGCGCGCCCGGGTTCCCGAAGTATGGATTCAACCTGGTCTACAAACTGTGAAATAGTGCCGGCAGTCAGCAAATCACGCTCAGGGATGGCATCGATGGCGGTCGCGCACTCCTGGGATGCTACAACCGGCAAACCCATGGCCATGGCTTCGAGGATCTTGTTCTGCACGCCACGCGCCAGCCGTAGCGGTGCGACGACAGCCGCGGCATGCCGCAGGTACGGACGCACATCGGGGACCGTTCCTGTGACAACAATGTGCTCTCCCACCAACGCCTGCACCGCGGACGTTGGGCTGCGTCCAACAATGTAGAACCTCGCTCTGGCCCAGCTCTGCTGCAAGCGAGGGAGCATTTCTGCCGCGAACCAGGTCACTGCATCAATGTTCGGCCAATAGTCCATGGCACCGGTAAACACGAGTGGGAGTTCCTGCGAAGCAAACGGTGACGGAAACTTGTGTTGGGGCGAAAAATAGTCCGCGTCGACGCCGTTACACATGGCTTCAACTTTGTCAGCGCACTCGGGTGCGAGACTACAAAACCGGTCGACCTCTCCTTGAGTGACGAAAAAGGAGCGATCCGCCTGGATTGCCAATGAGCGTTCAAAGGCCAGTAGAGACCTTCCCTCCCGCCGATAGAGCCAGGACATCGGCCAGCGGTGATTGGCTGCATATTGGGTCCATTTAAGCGAGTCAACATCGACAAAATCGACCAGCTTGCGGAGCTGCGGAACATCCTGGATGAACTGCGCCATGACCGAGGAAAAAACCACGGCCGCGTCAATCCGCTGTTCTCGCAGCGTACGATCAACCCAGGCATGCAGACCCGCATTGCGATAGTAGGGAAGACTCAGCGGCTGCTTGCCAAGCAGACCGCTCAGGCTGGCAAGCCGGGCAAGGTGGGGAGTGAGTTGGGCGACGTGCAGGTCTACGCAATACCGACGCACGGTCTCGACATAAGCAGCATCCTGAGGGTCGTCAATAAAGGTCCCGAGGAACACACGATGCCTGGCAGCCAGATGCTTGAGCAGATGATACGAGCGAACCTTGTCGCCTTTATTCGGCGGATACGGCAGGCGGTGTACCAGATATAGGAGATTGCTCATATGAAGCTACGCGAGATCATCGCGACAACTCAAGAGCTGTGGCAATGGCGGCTTGGTCTGGCGGCGCGTCGAGCACGTTGCGCAGAAAGGCTTCATACATCACCAGCGTCCACAAGGGTGAGCTGTAATCGCTCGCTCCCGACTGGTGGGCATCGACGAGATGGCGCAGGTAATCCTGATTGAACCAGCCGGTCGCCGCCAGGCGGGGGCCAAGCACCGCCTGCCGAACACGTTCCCTGAGCGGGCCACGGAACCAGCGGGCGAGCGGCACGGCGAAACCCATCTTCGGGCGAAAGAGGATATCCTCCGGCAGGCGCGGCTTCATCGCCTCTTTCAGGAGGAACTTGCCTTCCTGGCCACGCACCTTTAGCGATGAGGGCAGTGTCGCCATCCATTCGACCAGTTCGTGATCCATCAGCGGCTCACGCACCTCGAGCGAGTGTGCCATGCTGGCGCGGTCAACCTTGGTATTGATGTCGCCCACCAAGTAGGTCTTGAGGTCAAGGTACTGAATCAAAGCCAAAGGATCGTCGGTGCCGGCTCGCTCGGCATGAGACCGAAAGACTTCCTGCGCACTGTAGCCGTCGATCTCACTCCGGAAACGATCAGTAAAGAGTTTGGTTCGCATTGGGCCACGCAGGATCGAGACGGAATGGAAATAGGCCTCGACGGAGGTTCGCCCCATGCCTTCAAACGTCGTCTTGGCGCGGAACATGCGCGGCGCCCAGTCCGCCTTGGGGAAAACGCGGCCGAGCAGGCCAAACAGCGGCTGGCGAATACCATGCGGCAGAGCGGAACGCAGTCGTTCTTCCATCAGGTGCAGGCGATAACGGCGATAACCCCCAAAAGTCTCGTCACCGCCATCGCCCGAGAGGGCCACCGTCACATGTTTTCGTGCCAGTTGACAGACCCGGTAGGTCGGAATCGCTGAGCTGTCAGCGTAGGGTTCGTCATATAGCCTAGCCAGCGTGTCGATTAGGTCGAAGTCGTCGCTGGCGACCAGGTCGCAGTGATGGTTGGTTCGATAGCGGTCAGCAACCGTCTGGGCGAATGCGGCTTCGTTGAATGCGGGGTCATCAAAGGCAATCGAACAGGTGTTGACTGGCTCTGCCGACTGAGAAGCCATCAGGGCGACGACGGCACTGGAATCGACGCCGCCGGAGAGAAACGCGCCGAGCGGCACTTCCGAGATCATCCGCAGGCGAATCGACTCGCCGAGCTTCTCGTCCAGCTGCGCGCAGGCTTCGGTCAGCGAACAGCGGCTGTCGAGACTGAAACGTACGTCCCAGTACTCCCGCGGCTCAGGTACCGGCAGCCCGCGACGCAGCATCAGGGTGTGGGCTGGCGGCAGCTTTCTGGCCTGACGGAAGATCGTCCTCGGCTCGGCCACGTAGCCGAGCGCGAAGTATTCCTCAACTGCGAGCGGATCGATGTCTCGTGCCAGTACGCCATGCGCCAGCAGTGACTTGAGCTCGGAGCCGAAGATAAAGTGCCCATCGGGCAGCTGCGCGTAGTAGAGCGGTTTGACAGCCAACCGGTCGCGCGCCAGAAAAAGAGTTTCGCGGTTTCGATCCCATAAAGCGAAGGCGAACATGCCGCGAAAACGGCGAACACACTCCTCGCCCCACGCCTCCCAAGCGTGCACGATCACCTCGGTGTCGCTGCGCGTGTGGAAGACGTGGCCAAGCGCCAGCAACTCGGGAATGAGTTCCTGGTAGTTGTAGATCTCGCCGTTGAACACCACGCAAACGCTCTGATCCTCGTTGTAGAGTGGTTGCTGGCCAGTGGACAGGTCAATGATCGAGAGCCGCCGATGACCCAGGCCGACGCCCGGTTCCAAGTGCATGCCCCCTTCATCGGGGCCACGGTGGTGCTGCGACTCGTTCATCCGGGTAAGCACGGAGCGATCAATGTCACGTCGGCCACGAGTATCAAATATTCCGGTAATGCCGCACATAAATCTGTCTTTGTTCCCTTCTTCAAGTCGCGCGTTGGCCTACGGATGGACCAATGCATTACGACCCGGCATTCGGCTCCGGGACTTGAGCAGTCGATCGTAGAGATCCTGGTAACCCTGAGTCATGGCTTCAAGGCTGAAGCGACGCTCGACGACCGCCCTCCCGGCCGCTCCCGCTACCCTCGCCCGTCGGGGATCGATCGCGTAGGCTGCGATCTTCTGAGCCATTGCATCGATATCGGCAGGCTCAACCAGCTCGCCGGTCCGACCCGACTCAACCAATTCACCATTGCCGCCGACGTCGGTGGCTATCGCCGGCAAGGCACTGGCCATCGCTTCCAGGATGGTATTGGATACGCCTTCAGCCAGCGAGGGGAGCACGAAACAATCCAGTCCGCGCAGGATCTCGGGCACATCGTCACGCTCGCCCGGTAGCCACGCCAATTCGGCCACGCCTGCCTGCTCGAGCAAAGCCTGCGCTTGCGCACGCAGTGGCCCGTTGCCGATCATCACGAGTCGCAGACGGCTCTCCAACTGGGGAAATGCCTTTAGTACCCGGATGAAAGCCTCTGCCAGTGCCGTCTGATTCTTGACCACCTGCATGCGCCCGACAGTACCGATCAAGCAACCCATCGGATCGGAAAATGGGCAGCCGGCAATCGGCTGACGGGTCTCGGCCGGATAGAAACGTCGTGTATCAACCCCATTGTAGATCTGCGTCACCCTGGCTGGCGGCATGCCAACTCGTGAAGTCAAATACTGCTCGAGATCGCGCGACAGCGCTATGTAATGCGTCACGAATGGCCGGTAGCAGCGGCGCAGCCACTGATATTTCCTGTTCGAGCCATCGAGATCGCCCACATCACGACCATGCTCGCCGTGGATGCGCACCGGAACACCTGCCGCCCAGGCCGGAACGACCACTTCCAATGCAGCGAGATTGCGACTGTGCACGATCACCGGGCGCAACTCCCTGAACAGGCGAAACAACTGGGGATAGAGCCAGACCGTGTGTCCCGGCGCCTTCTTCAGCGCGAAGAATTGCACGTCGTCACGTCCTATTCGTCGCCGGAAATCGGTGATTTCCGTAAGGGAAATCACAACATGGCGATACGTATCCGAGGGCATGCAATTGATGAGATTGACAAGGCCATTCTCGAGGCCGCCAACGTCGAATCGATAGACCACATGGGCAACCAGCGGACGCAGGTCGTGCACCGTCGTCACCTTGAATCAGCCGTCTGCCGCAGCGCGGTTTCGATCACCTCGCCGGCCGCATCGGCAAAGGCAGCGAGTATCGCCTCCGCTTCGCCAGGCTGGGTCTGCCGCGCGTACAGTATGATCACTGCCGAATCGTCCCCCCGGCCGGTCAGCCGAGAAAATGCCGTATACGCCTTGGCCAGAACATCGCTGGAGGTCCAGCGCCCGTTAATCCAGTACCACTGCCAGACGACCATCTGCGTGCTGCCCGGTCCCCGCAGACTTGTCGTTCGAATCTTGACTGGCTGCTGGTTGAAGGAGACTTCTCGCGTGCCGCCGCCGATTCTCGACCATACGCGATCGTCGCTGGTCACCAGAACATTCGATGAAGTGACCAGCTTGTGCTGCTGGTCCTGATTGCGGTAGTACGCCACAAAAAGTCCTGCCTGCTGCCCGTCCTTTTGATGGATCACTTGCTTACTCGCCGCGTAGTTCTCGAAGCTTGGCGACCAGTCGTACAAGCCTTCGCGAGTTTCATGCCAGCCGACGATCGGCCCAAGGGGAGAAATCTGACTGACCGGCTGCGCCGTTTGTTGATCGATCTGCCTTTGCGCGAGCGGCCATAGTGCCGCCACCAGAACGGTGACAACGGCTGCGACCACCACCGAGGCAACGGCTGGCATGCCACCAACGGTCACCCCACTCGTCGACAACGACGTGGGTACCACGTCCGGCTCGTCCTCCCGCCAGCGCGCCCCAATCCAGAACATGGCCAGGATCACGACGCCGAAGAATACCCAACCGTAGATCAGATGGTCGACGCCGACAGCCAGCCTGTTGCCGGACAGATGGCCGAGCATCACGATCATGTAAGCACGCAACCAATTGGCGATGATCGGCACAATGATCGAAACGCCAACAAACAGCAGTCGCCGCTTCAAGGAGGAATAAGTAAGATAAGCAAAGAGCGTTCCTACGGTGACCGAGGCGATGAGATAGCGGACCCCGCTACACGCCTCGACAACCGACCAACTGCCCGATGGAATCACCAGGTTCTGCCCTTCGCTGAACACCGGAACTCCGGTGAGGCGCAAGCCAAACACAGTGGCGTGTGCAGTCCATTCCATCAGTTTGGGCTGGGTGAAGTCACCGAAAGGAACGGCGAAGAGCAGAAAGAACAGCGGGAAGGCGATGCGGCGCGCGACCGTCCAGCCAAGCACCGCCGGCACGGCGAAGATCAGCATCGCTGTCAGCGCAAACTGGGAAAGCGCATTGACTGCGGCCAGTTCGCCAAGCAACCAACCAAAGCCGGCGCCAGCCAATAGCAGGACGGCGAGAAAGCTGCCTCTGGGCGCCAGTACGGCAATCCTTGAGCGCACCCGCCAGATTAGCCAGAGCGTGATCGGTGGCACGATCATCCCGTGCGCATAGGTGTCGGAGCGCCGCCAGATCGCCGCCATGTCAAGCGCAGTTTCGCGGAAAAGCACCAGAATCACCAGCAGGGTCAGCGCCAGCGTCGGTACGGCGATGCGCCAGGCGGGGCTGGTGGAAGACAATGTCGGGCTCGCGGCAGCTTGGTTCATGGACTTGCTTTCGGCAAACATGTGTGGTCAGCAACGATCAGTTCCGCTCGATCAACGCCGGGTAGAATCATCCCCGGGGTCACTCAACCCAGGTTGCGCACAATGAACGGCCCAAGCCAGTTGGCCAGGCCGATCGGCATCCGCCGCCAGGTATTGATCAGCAGACGGTACTTGGCATTCGAAGGGTTGTTCTGCGGGATGGCTTCACGGCGATACAGGCAATACTCGTAGAACAGCGGTTGCGGCTCGAAGCCCCAGTTCTTCTTGAAGGCATAGGAGCCGGTGCCCTGCTTGCTGCGGCCGTAGTCGAAAACCTTCACCCCACGCTCGCAGGCGCGGCGCATCAACTCCCAGTACTTGAAGTCGTTGGCCGCCAGTTCGCGCGCCGCCAGCGCGTCACCGGCGTAATAGGGCAGTACCTCATCGCGAAAATAGAAGCTCAGGACACTGCTCAGCGAACGCCCTGAGCCGTCTACAACGGTCAGCACTTGACAGTCGTCGGCGAAGACCCGCTGCAGCGCGTCGAAATAGCGTCGGGGCAGGGCCGGTGTCCCATGCCGGTGGACGTTGTCGGCATAAAGCGCAAAGAAGCGGCCAGGATCGGGGTCGATCTCGCTCCGCAGACCATTCCTGATCCCCTTGCGCACCATCGCCCGCTGTTTGCGCGGGATGGCCTGCATGTTGGCCTCCACCTCGGGCGCAATCTCCTTGCGAAAGCTGACGTAGAGCGCCTGCGTCGGCCATTCCGGGTGACGTTGCCGTAGATTGCGCATTTCCAGGTGATCGACGTGGAGGCGCCCCGCTGTCGCCTGCGCTTCCCGCTCCAAGGCCTCGACCGCTGCCGGAGTACTGGCTGCCACGCCGCCATAGACCGCAAACGGCAGCGAGGCCAGTGAGTTCCCGAAGAGCCGGCTTTTCACCTGGGCCAGCGGCAAAACGCCTTCGACCACACCAGCACGCTCGGCGTAGAGGAAATGCGTTGGATGACCGAAAACCTCACGCAGGATCCACTGCCATCCCGATCTGTGGAAAAAAGTGGCTTCCGGACACGCCTGGACGAAGGCATCCCAGCGTGCCACCGCAACCGGATCATCGTGATTGAGGCGCTTGATGACCAGTGGCGCGCTCGCCGCTGCCAGCCGGGTCACTTCCTCGATGGTCGTTGTCATCGTCTCACCACCGCCGCCGAGATATCGGCACCGAGAAACACCTCGTCCATACGCCCCCAGTTGAAATCGGCAAGCAGTCGCTTCAGCCGGCCTTCGGTGTACCGCAGATTGACATAGTGGCGAAAACGCGTCTTGGCACTGATACCGGCAATGCGCGGCTGCGCGGCATCGATTTCCCAGGGATGGAAATAGAAGATCGCTGGCTGACCATCGAGCTGGTTGACCTTCTGTAGCAGCCAGCGGGACAGCGCATACGGCAGCAAGCGGAAATAGCCGCCACCGCTGGCTGGCCAGTTGCGGTCGAAAAGCCGGGCCGTGGTCACCGGCAGTTCCAGCAAGCCACAACGCACCCGATGGGCGAAGCGTGGCGCGCCGGGCATACCGTAGTGATCATGGCGAATCGGATAGATACTCGAACTGTAGCAATAACCCGCCTCCTGGAGACAATCAAAGGCCCAGAGATTCGCTTCGCCAATCGAAAAACTCGGCGCCCGGTAGCCTCTGACCTGCTGACCCGAGAGATCCTCGAGGAGCTTCTTGGCGCGTCCCACGTCCGCAGAAAAATCGGCTTCGCTCAGTTCGCTGGCACGCTGATGACCATAGCCGTGGCTTGCCAGTTCGTGACCGGCATCGACAATGCAGCGCACGAGATGCGGATAACGTTCGGCGATCCAGCCCAGCGTAAAAAAGGTGGCCCGCGTCTGTTGTTCTTCGAGCATCAGAAGAATCCGCTCAACGTTACGTTCCACCCGACACTCGCGCAGGTGCCACTGATCGCGCGGAATATAGGGCGCGAGCGCGGAAACCTGGAAGTAGTCTTCGACATCGATCGTCAGGGCGTTGGTGATCGGCGGGCCGGGCATCTGACGGGACTCTCCGCGGCTAACGGCCGCGCTGCGCATGGCGAGCGATCAGCCACGATGCGAGATCAGACGCGATTCGCTCTGCCGCCCGTCCATCCCAGAACTCGGGGACGCGGCCGGTCTTGCCGAGGCCAGACAGAATGTCGTCCACACCCCTGCGAATCGCACCCGGATCACAACCGACGAGGGTATTGGTTCCCTGCTCGACAGTGATCGGACGTTCCGTGTTTTCACGTATTGTCAGACAGGGCACGCCAAGCGCCGTCGTTTCCTCCTGCAGCCCCCCGGAATCGGAGAGCACAAGCCTCGCGCCGGCCAGCAGGCCAAGGATCTCCAGATAGCCCTGCGGCGGCAGCAGGACGATGCGCCTGCTGCCCAGCAATTCGCCGAGGCCGAAACGTTCAACGTTGGCACGCGTGCGTGGATGCAGGGCAAAAACAAGCGGGACTTTCTCTGCGACTTCACGCAGCACACCCAAGAGCGGTGCCAGCGTCTCCGCATGATCAACATTGGACGGTCGGTGCAGAGTGACCAAACCATAGCCCTGAGGCCCGTTGAGGATACCCGGATCGACACCGGCCGCCCGCAGGGTGACGGCCGGTGGATGGGCCAACTCGCGGTTCGCCAGCAGCGAGTCGATCATCACGTTGCCAACGAAGCACATCCGTTCATTGGCAATCCCTTCGCGCGCGAGGTTGGCGTGGGCGCTGCGCTCGGTGGTGTATAGCCGGTCAGCAATCTGATCGGTGAGCACCCGGTTGATTTCCTCCGGCATCAAACGATCGTAGCTGCGCAGTCCCGCCTCGACGTGCACAACGGGTACCTCCTTTTTGGCGCAGACCAAAGCACAAGCCAACGTCGAATTCACGTCGCCAACGACCAGCACGCAGGACGGCCGATGGGCATCAAGCACCGGTTCGAAACGCCGCATCACCTCCGCCGTCTGCACCGCGTGTGTACCTGAACCAACCTCGAGGTTGATGTCCGGACGCGGCAGGCGAAGATCGGCAAACAAGCGATCGTTCATATCCTTGTCGTAGTGCTGCCCGGTGTGCACGAGCAGCGTCGGCAGCGCCGGATGATGGCCAGTGAAAGCGCGCAGGATCGGCGCCATTTTCATGAAATTGGGGCGTGCGCCGACGACGCAGATCACCGGCCCCAAGTTGTTGGGCCATGCCTGATTAACCAAGACTGCTTCCTTTCATTGTTTTGCCCGCACCGCATCAACCAGTTGCTGCAGCAACGATAACAGCGCTGCATTGTTGCGTTCGAGACGGACCATGCTGCGCTCGATGCGGATCAAGCGCTGCTCGGACTGTCCGGTTCTCAGGTCGGCAATAACCCGTGAGGCCTGATCCGCCGTACTGGGATCCACTGCCAGCCTCGACAGGTCGATGTCCAGGATTCCGCTGTCGGTCAGTTGCGGGTTGATAGCCGCCTGGCCACCATCCATGTTCTTGCTCGAAGTGATCTGCGAAGTCGACTGGGTCTCCTCGCGAAGCTCTCTCGCGACCTCCTCGACGTCCGCACGCGTAAACTCGCTCTTCCCATTCAGGAAACCGACAACAGAAGGCGATCGCAATGCGCGTTGATGCGTCGGGGTACACCACCGCTGGCCTCGAAGAGTGCCTCGAAAGCGCCTGCGTCAAAACGTGGCGAGCCTTTCGATCCGGCGCACTTGAGCCGGTGTTCGATGTAGGCCTGCGTTTCGTCCTGATCCATCGGACCGATGTGGCAGGCAGCGATCACGCGCTGCCGCAACTGCTGCATCTGCGGGCTCTGCATGATTTTCCTGAACTCCGGCTGGCCGATCAGGAAACTCTGCAACAGGGCCTGGGTGCCGAACTGGAAGTTCGACAGCATGCGCAGTTCTTCAACCGCACGGGGCGTCAGGTTCTGTGCCTCGTCAACGATCAGCAGGCAACGCTTGCCCTGACGGGTGACGTCGACCAGAAACGCCTCGAGGGCAAGCAGCATTTCCGACTTGCCAACATTCCGCGTCCCGACACCGAAGGCCGCGGCAATCATGCGCAAGGTATCTTCTGCGTCGAGCTGTGTACTGACCAGCTGTGCGGCCACCACCTTCTCTGAATCAAGGTCGTTGAGCAGTCCCCGCACGATCGTCGTCTTGCCCGCACCCACCTCGCCGGTGACGACGATGAAGCCCTCATTCTGGTTCAGGCCATACTCCAGGTAGGCCATCGCACGCCGATGCTGCTTGCTGGCGAAGTAGAACGAGGGGTCGGGGTTAAGCTGAAAAGGCTTGCAGGTCAAGCCATAGAAAGATTCGTACATGATGACCGATCAGAAACTGTGCGAAAGTGCGCCGGTCAGCGCGCTCTCCGTGTAGTCCGCGTTGACCCCCCATCGGAGACCACCCGGGCACCGATGTTGGCTTGCGTCTTGGGCGAGAGCTGGGTGCTGAACAGCAGATACGCGCCTTTCGTCTTGGTGTCCACTGCGTTGGTGCCCTTCGCAAGACTGCGCTGCTCGTTGAGCGACAGCGACAGCGAAGAATGACCGGTCAGTTGATGGCCCCAGATGACGCCGAAACCACGCTGAGTGACTTCGTTCGCCAGAGAAAATCATCGGTCAGCCCGCTGACCACACCCAGCGGCTGTTGCTGACTCTCGGTCGCATTGAAAGTGACGGTATTCCGGGCACCCAGAAGAGCGTAGGAGAGCTGCTGCAGTTTTTGCAGGGTTGGGCGGTTGTTCAGGTATCCGTTGACCACCGTTCCGTCTGCCGGCACGCCTCTGCTCTGCAGGACCTGATTGACCTGTGCCCTGATCGCATCGGGCGCGAGCCCGGGATTGCTGGCCGCGATGATCGCATAGTAGGCGTCGTAGTTGCTGCCCTGGCCGGTGTTTCCGACCCCGACGGCTGATACGAGACATCCCTGGTAGCCGTATAGCTAAACAGCGAGCGAGGCATCCGGTGGCTGAAGCCAATCTGGTAGCCGTCGCCGAAGAAACGCCTGCGTCATGCGCGCATCGAGCTTGGTCCGCGGGCTCGGCGTCCACACGAAGCCGTAACCCGAATCGCTATGGTCTCCTCCTCCAGGCTGACCAAATTGTTCGTCTCGCGCCCGGCAATCAGGGAGAACTGGAACTGCGGTGTCAGGCGGTACGACAGGGTCAGTTGATAGCGCGTGTCGTCGCGGTCCCGCCAATGTCATACTGGGTGCTGTTGCTGCTGGCGTCGAGCGACCAACTGAGAGGACCCCAGCGGGTATTGCCATTGATCCGGCCCAGCCACTGGCTGGTGGTCGTATCAGACACCTGCGGCGAGTCCGCCCGGGTGGTACTCGCCGTGTAGCGCAGCAAGTACTCGGTCGACGACAGGAAGCGGCCTCTGATGTACGGCGAGATAGAGTAGTAGGCTGTCTCGGTCTGGTTGTTGTTGATGTTGGCATCGGAGGGCGAAACCGCCGGAACGCCGAAAGGTACTGCTGTGAGATCGTTCCGGTCGCGTCGATGAACAACCAGTCTTCGATGGCCTCGAGCGTACCGACGGCGTTCAAGCGCATGCTGCAGGTTGTTCTGCGACGACTCCCGCGCATAGAGGTTCTGCGTGAGGCCGTAATTCAAACGCAGGCTGGCGCGGCCACCCTTGCCGTCGATAGAGATTCCCGGCGTGATGCCGGTCACCAGGTCACTGGTTCTGTTCGTCGAAGTGAGAAAGAGATTGTCGGTCAGGGTCTCGTTGACCCCGATGCTCGGCGTGATACGCCAGTTCTCGGCGTGCGCGGGGCGCGATGCACAGCAAGGCACAGCCCAGCCAGGAGGCGACAGCTGAACGCGCCGACAGGAGGTTAGGCGGTCCTTGCCACGGCCCGGCCTGATCAAGTTCCCCGGAAATCGAGCGCGGGCTGATGCGCGCAGCGCAGCCCATCGACTCAAGCACCTCCTTCACCATAGCCGTAGCCGTAACCATAGCCGTAGCCATAACCATAGCCGTAGCCATCCTGGGTCGACGTTCGCGCCTGATTGAGCAACACCAGCTTCACCGGGCAGGCGTCAATGGCTGCCAGGGCGTGCTTGACGTCACTGCGCGCCGTACGTTCGGCCCTTCACCACGACGACCACCTGCCCCATATGGGTGGCCAGCACCCTTGATTCGGTGGTCATCAGCAGCGGCGGGGAATCGAAGATGATGATCCGGTCCGGATAGCGACTGGCCATCTCATCCAGCAGGCGGATCATCGCATCGCTGGCCAGGAGTTCGGTCGCGCGCGCGTGCTGGGTACCACTGGGCAGGATGCTCAGCTTTATCGACGTTGGTTCGCATCAGCACCTGCGACAGTTCAACCGACTCATCGGTCAGCACGTCGAGCAGGCCCGGCCCGGGCGGCACCCAAGCATCTTCAGCACCGACGGCTTCGGCACGTCCGCATCGACCAGCATGACCGTGTTGTCGAGTTCCATGGCGATGCTCATGGCGAGATTTATCGCGGTGAAGCTCTTGCCCTCGCCGGATATCGCACTCGTCACCATGATCAGGTTGCCACGCTTGATCGGCGCAGCGCCCTTGCCCATCGCGTTGGCGATCAAGGGGCCGCTTGATGACGCGATACTGATCGGCGAGTTGGGATCGCGGCGCATCCGGGCTGATCAGACCGGCGGCGCGAGCGCATTCAGATCGATCTCGACGCGGCGAGAAACGGCAGCCGACGGGGCAGGCCCCTGCCGATGAGCGCATCAGGGTCGCAGTGGCGCCATCCGTCGCTGTCCGCTCACCGGCGCCGGCGTCGGGAGTTCGCCTCGCCGGACCGGCGGACTGGAACCTCGACCCCCGCCTTGCGCAGTTGTTCCAGGCGCCTTCGCCGCTTGTTCAATGAGGCTCATCAGTTTTCCTCAGGCAGTACGCACGGAAAGCAGAAACAAGGCGAGAAGTCCCGCACCATAGGCGCCGACGAGCGACAGGCAGGCGGCCGCAAAGCGCAGCAGATCCTTTTTCTCGCGGCGCTTGGTCGCCTCGTCGGTGAGCAGGGACACCGTGCCCAGAAGCGGCAGGCCGCAGGCTTCGCGCAAGCGAGCGCGCATCGAAGAACACCGGACGCAGCTGACTGGCGGCAAATGCGACCCCCACCCCGGCCGCGAGCGCCAGCAGCAGGGTCAGTGGCAGGAACAGGGCGCGGTTGGGAGCTACGGGCTTGGGCGAGACCCGCGGCGGATCGATCAGGCGGAAATCGACGCCGGCAGCCTCTTCCATCGCGCTCCCCATGCTCGCCTGTTCTCGCCGTTGAACCAGTTGTTCGTAGTTCTTCTTGTTGATGTCGTAGTCGCGATTGAGCTGTGCAAACTCGGCTTCGACCTGGGGCACCATGGCCGATCGAAGATTTCAGCCGCTCGTAGCGCGACTGATACTCCGCCACCCGCGTCTGCAGCGCTGCGACTCTCGCCTCGGTCTCGGAGAGGGAAACCTTCAATTGCTGCTGCACGGGGTTGACACTGGCCGACGACGACGGGTTGGTCCGCCGTCGCCTTGCGGCGCGCAACGATCTCCTCCTGCTTCTGCTCTTCGAGATCCTTGATCAGGCGACGCGTCGTGACGACATCAGGATGCTTGTCGGTATAGCGCTGCAACATGGCGTCCAGGTTGCGCTGCTGGGTGTCGATGCGACCGTCGATCTCGGGAATCGAGAAACCGGCAACCGGCTCCTGGCTGGCATCCGGCAGGAGTGTGGGCGCTTCACCGAGGATCTGGCGCTTGAGCGCATCGCGGGAATGCTCCGCCTCACGCAACTCGAGCCGGCTCTGCTCGAGCAGGCCGGCGGTCGTGCTCATCTGCGAGAAGTGGTCCTTGCCGTCGGAATTCTGCAGTCGAGAGGTTGCGCATCTTGAATTCCTTGAGGCGCGCCTCGGCCTCCTCGAGCTTCTTCTCGTAACCTGCGATCTCCTGGTCAAGAAACTTCCGGGCGGCTTCCGTATCCTTGCGGGCGCTGCCGAGATTCGATTCGACAAAGATCGAGACCAGCGACTGCACCACCCGCCGGGCATTCTCCGGCTGGTGTCGCGATAGGTGATGGTATAGATGTTGTCGCGCGACGTATTGTTGATCTTGAGCGAGGACATCAGGACTCGGCCAGAGGTCCCGCTCCCTTTTGGACTCGATCTTGAGGTCGAGATCGGCCATCCGGATCAGCTTTTCCACATTGGGCCGGGTGATCAGGGTGCGGCTCAGCAGCATGACCTGCTGATCGACGTTGGGCATGTTGACCAGCCCGCTCATCAGTGGCTTGAGAATCGATTGGGTATCGACATAAACACGCGCCGACGCCTCGTACTTGTCGGGAATCGCCAGCACCGCAGCGACGCTCGCCACGCCGACGATCCAGGCAACGACGATCGCCAGCCAACGACGCTGCCACATCCCGCGCAGGAGCGTTATCGCTTGTCGAAGCAGTTCATCCATCGCATTCAGACTCTATCAGTATCGGTTTCAGGAGTGCCCGTGACCGCCAGCCACGCGAGGGCGCAGGTCGTCAAGCCAGGCAAGATGCCGTTCAGAACCAGCTCTGCGGAATGATCAGCACGTCACCGGGCTTCATGTCGACGTTGGCCGAGACGTCACCGCGCCGGATGAGGTCAGTCAGACGAACGCTGTACTGCTTGCGGGCACCTTCGGCAGCGGAACGGATGACTGTCGCCGCGTTGCCATCGGCGAAATCGGTCAGGCCACCGACCGCGATCATCACGTCGAGCAGCGTCATGTTCTGTCGGTAGGGGAGCGCCTGCGGCCTGGCGGCCTCGCCGACCACCCGAATCTGTTCGCTCTGCGTTCCGACGAAACCGGTCACCACCACCGTCACGATCGGATCCCGGATGAAGGTGCCCGAGCGCCTTCTCCATGTCTCGTGCCAGCAAGGTGGGCGTCTTGCCCATCGCCGGCATGTCCTCGATCAGCGGGCCGGCAATCAGCCCGTCGGGACGCACGGGCACCGACATCGAAAGTTCCGGGTTGCGCCAGACGATGATATTGACGTTATCGCCAGGGCCGATGATGTAGCGATAGTCCGCGGAAGCCGCGGACACTGGCGCCGGCGGGTGGGAAGCACAGCCCGCACCAAGCCCGCCCACCAGCCCGAGCAGAACCCAACGAAACGCAACGCCATCACAGTATGCAAGCGTGTAACCATGATGCTCTCCTTTATTAGTCGCCAGCTGGAAACGGTCTACGGCAAGTTGCAAGACCATTGCGCTGACGGGTCTCGTAAGCGCGCCACAGTATAGTGGAATTCCCCGTGAGGGCAAAAGATGCACGTCCGAGTCTACGGCTGTTGCATCCCCTCTTGCCCTGCCCAACAATTGTCTTGCCGTCTGCCGCCGTCACAAGCCCTTCGCCAACTGCAGAATAATGGCTGCACCGACCTGCCTGAGAGAAATAACGCACATTTTCCGCATTTCTTTAGCCCGAGAAGCCACGAAAGGCGAGTGACACGATAACATATTTATATAACTGCTTATTCAACTCACCGATCCGGCTCACCGCCGAGACCGGAGCTGAAGCCCATCGCCACCTCGCTTGTACAATCTGATCAATCACTTCGGTCACCTATGAAGCTTGCCACCTGGAATGTCAACTCACTGAAGGTCCGCCTGCCGCAACTGCTCACATGGCTCGTCCGGGGAACAACCGGACGTCGTCTGTCTGCAGGAAACGAAGCTCGAAGATCATGGCTTCCCCAGACAGGAGATCGAGGCCGCCGGTTATCACGTCTGTTTCGCCGGACAGAAGACATACAACGGCGTCGCCCTCCTGGCACGAGAAGGGCCGACGGACATCGTGGTCGGCAACCCGCTTTGCCCAGATGAACAGAAGCGCCTTCTGACCGCCACAATCAGGGGCATCTGTGTCGTCTGTGCCTACGTCCCCAATGGCCAGGCAGTCGGCAGCGACAAATACGCCTACAAGCTCGAATGGCTGGAGGGACTCGCCAGGTGGGTCAGCGAGCGACTTGCCGCCAATCCACAACTGGTCGTGGCGGGCGACTTCAATATCGCGCCGGATGACCAGGACGTGTACGATCCGGCCGCATGGGCCGGGCAGATCCTTTGCTCAGACCCCGAGCGAGCAGCCTTCCGCAGCTTGTTGGGCCTTGGCCTGAAGGACAGCTTTCGACTGTTCGACCAGCCCGCCAAGAGCTTCTCATGGTGGGACTACCGAATGCTCGGCTTCCAGAAAAACCGGGGACTGCGAATCGATCACATCCTGCTCTCCGAGGCACTCGCCGTGCGCTGCAAGGCAGCCCGGATCAGCCGGGAGGTGCGCAAGCTTGAGCGCCCCTCGGACCACGCGCCGGTCATAGCGGAGCTGGCTGATTGATGCACAGTCTCCCGGGAAACCTGCCAGAATCAGTGCTGATGCTCTACCCGGCACTGTGTTCGCTGCCGACGGAGCAGTTCGCCGCGATCTGCCGGGCGACGGCCTTGCTCAGGCTGCCCGCGGGCACCCAGGTGTTTACGGAAAAGCAGAACTGCCTGGGGTTCCCACTGATTCTCGCCGGCACGATCAAGGTAGTGAAGAACACCGCTGCCGGCCGCGAGTTGCTTCTCTACCGTGTTGAGCCGGGCGGCTCGTGCATTATTACCTCGAGCTGTCTGCTCGCTCACAGCGCCTATTCAGCCCGCGGCATCGCCGAAACACCCCTCTCGCTGCTGCTCTTGCCAGTTCCCCTGTTCGAGAAACTGGTCGCCGAAAATGGCTTGTTCCGCGACTTCGTCTTCCACCTCTTTGGCGACCGTATAGCGGAATTGCTGCAACTGGTTGAGGAAGTCGCGTTTCACCGTCTCGACCAGCGCCTCGCCAAACTATTGCTCGCCAAAGGTGGAGCCATCCATGCCACGCACCAGGCTTTGGCCGAAGAGCTCGGTAGCGTGCGAGAGATTGTCAGCCGCTTGCTCAAGGGCTTCGCCGCCCAGGGAGTGGTCGCACTCGGCCGCGAGCAGATCACGTTATCGACCGGGACAAGTTGAACCAGCTGGCAGGCCTTGACCGCTGAGATGCGGCGCATGTGCGCTATGTGACCTGAGTTACATACACGACCAGGGCAGTTGGGTAAACTGGCTTCGTTACTTAACCATCTCACGGAGCCCATCATGAAAACAAACGTCGGTGGAATCGACAAAATCCTGCGTATCGTTGTCGGCATCGCCCTGATCGCCATGGCCGCCCTGGGAGTGGTCGGCACTTGGGGCTGGATCGGCGTAGTCCCCTTGCTGACCGGCCTGCTTGGCACCTGCCCGGCGTACTCGCTGCTCGGCATGAATACCTGCCCGCTGAAAAAAAGCACCTGAAACCCATGCTCGCAGTTCAGCGGCGTGCCACCACGGCACGCCGTTTCTATTTCAGACTATTGGCCAGCAAAATGTAGTCATCGACCGAAAGTTCCTCGGCCCGACAGCTTGGCGCAAGCCCGAGGCCCTCCAGGTGAGAGTCCTCGACCAGTCCCCTAAGACTGTTGCGCAGCATCTTTCGGCGCTGCGCAAAGGCGGTTGAGACCAAGGTGGCGAACTGCCTTTCGTCACGCGCCGACAGGTCTGCGGCTGCGCGAGGAACCAGGCGGACGACAGCCGACTCGACCTTCGGTGGGGGATCAAAAGACTCCGGCGGCACATCCAGCAGCCGTTCCATTACGAACCGGTATTGCAGCATCACCGACAGGCGGCCGAATTCGCCACTGCCCGGGGCAGCGACCATGCGCTCGACCACTTCTTTCTGCAACATGAAGTGCATATCGCGCACGCTGCTGCCAAAGCTGGCGAGATGAAAAAGCAGCGGCGTCGAGATGTTGTAGGGGAGATTGCCGACAATCCGCAGGCCGGCGCCACTGGCAAGATGACCGAAATCGAACAACAGGGCATCGCCAGCGTGGATCGTCAACTTGCCAGGCGAATACTCTCGCTGCAACCGGGCAATGATGTCGCGATCGATCTCGACGACCTGCAGGTGATCAAGGCGCTGCAGCAGCGGGCGGGTCAAGGCGCCCAGCCCCGGCCCGATCTCCACCACGTGGTCACCCGGCTGCACCGCCAGCAGCTCGACAATATCGGCGATGATCTGCCGATCGACCAGGAAATGCTGGCCGAAGCGCTTGCGCGCGACGTGTGGCCGCATGCGCTCAGCTCTCGCGGTTGGCGCGCTCCGCCATCCCGATCGCCTGCTCGATGGCCGCGAACAGACTGCCCGGATCCGCCTGGCCGGTCCCCGCGAGTTCCAGCGCCGTGCCATGATCAACCGAGGTGCGAATAATCGGCAGGCCAAGCGTGACGTTGATGCCGTGACCAAAACTCGCATACTTGAGCGCGGTCAGGCCCTGATCGTGGTACATCGCAAGAACACAATCGCCACGTGCCAGCACGGGCGGTGAAAACATCGTATCGGCCGGTAGCGGCCCAAGCAACGTCATGCCCTCAGCCCGCAAGCGTTCAAGTACCGGGCTGATGACGTCGATTTCCTCACGCCCCAAGTAGCCCCCCTCTCCGGCGTGTGGATTAAGGCCGGCAACCAGGATGCGAGGACTACTGATGCCGTATTTTCGCCCCATATCAGAATGCAGGATACGCAGGGTTTCTTCGACGGCCGCCTGTGTCACAGCCGCCGGCACGTCCTTGAGTGGCAGGTGCGTCGTCACCAGCGCGACCCGCAGCCCGCCCCCGGCGAGCATCATCACCACCCGACGCGTACCTGTCCGCTCGGCAAGGTATTCCGTATGACCGGTGAAAGGCATGCCGGCATCGTTGATCACCCCCTTGTTTACGGGTGCAGTGACCATTGCGGCGAACTCTCCGGACTGGCAACCGGCCAGCGCGCGATCGAGCAAGCCGAGGACCTGGCGGGCATTGACGGGATCCAGGCGACCGGGACAGGCCTTGGCCGCCAGGGGTAGATGGAGAACGTCAAGCGTACCGGGCAGCAACGGCAGCGATGGATGCCAGTGGCGCAGGGTACCGGTCAGGTGTAGCGCCGACGCCCTCTCGGCAAGCAACGGAAGATCGCCCAGGACGACGATCCGGGCGGGTAACTGTACCTGGCGAACAGGATCCATCAAGTGCAGGCAGATCTCCGGCCCCACCCCGGCGGGTTCGCCGACCGTGACCGCAATTGTTGGCGATGACTGCATACACTCAACCCTCCTCGAGTCGAATCTCCACATACGCTCGGTCGCGTGCCTGGCGCAACCAGTCCTGGTAGGCCTCGTCGCGCTTGCGTTCGCGGAGCGTCTGACGGGCAGCCGCCCGTTGTCGCTCGGTCGACACATCCTGGACCCGACGCTCGAGCACCTCGATCAGGTGAAAACCAAAGGGTGATTGCACCGGCTGGCTGAGCTCTCCCGGCGCGAGGAGGTTCATCGCCCGTTCGAATTCTGGCACGGTGTCACCCGGATAAATCCAGCCAAGATCACCGCCTTTTGAAGCCGACCCGTCCTGCGAGAACAACTTGGCCAGATCGGCGAAGCTTTCGCCATGCCGGATGCGCTCACGCAAGCCCTCCAGCTTGTGGCGAGCCTCCGGCTCGGATACGACCTCGTTGACCTTGATCAGAATATGCCGCGCGTGCGTCTGCTCGATCGCCTGCGCCGCACCACCCCCGCGCTTGGCCAGCAGCTTTATCACGTGAAAGCCATTCGAACTGCGAAGGACCGGCGACACCTCGCCGACCTTGAGCTGTAGACTTGCCTCGGCAAACATGGCTGGCAGACGATCGAGCGAACGCCAGCCCAGATTGCCTCCTTTCATACCGTCGGGTGCATCTGAATAAGCGGCCGCGAGCTGCGCAAAGTCCTCGCCCTTGCGCAGCCGGTCCAATACCTGCTCGGCTTTGGCCCTAAGCTTCTGAATCTGTTCGGGGCTCGCTGACTCTGGCGCCCGTAGCAGGATATGAGCCAGTTGATACTCCTCCCCTGCCGCGCCCTGCACCGACACAGTGGCGAGATAATTGTCGATCTCGCCGTCAGAAATGAAAATCTTGCTCTCCACCTCGCGTTCACGCAGCCGGCCAATGGTCATCTCGGCGCGAATTTCCTCGCGAAAGCTGGCAAAGGTCACTCCGTCCTTTTCGAGTGCTGCCCGGAACTGGGCAAGCGACAGCTTGTTGCCGGAGGCAATGCGCTGCAGCGCCTGCTCCAGCTGCCCGTCGTCGACGCGCAAGCCCATGTCGCGCGCCAACTGTAGCTGGACCTTGTCCATCACCAACCGCTCAAGGACCTGCCTTTCGAGCACATCGCGCGGTGGTGGGGCCATCCCCTGTCGCTGCAACTGGCCCAAGGCGGAGTCAAGGCGAGAACGCAATTCATGAAGGGTAATCACTTCATCATTGACAACGGCAACGATACGATCGACCGCGACCGGTTGGGCAGCTGGCCGGGGCTGCGCCCCCGCCAGCCCGACCAGGCAGACTGAGACAAGGACGGTGCGCAATAGAAGCATCATTCTGTGACCTACCATTCAGCCAGACCCTGGTCCATCATCGCCGGACCGACGGCGTATCCCGGAATCCTGCGCTGAAGTAGACTCAAGGGGTTTGAGCCAACGCTCGCCAGGCCATTCAATTGCAGTTGCACGAAGAACTGAGTCGTCGAGTCGGCCTCGGTCGTCTGCACGCGATGAGCCACCGTACGTAGCGCCCAGCAACCCGCGTTATACTCCAGCCCCCCTATGATCTCGATCGGCTGGTTCTGCAGAAACGAGTAGTTATAGCGACCAACCGCCTGCCACCGACCGCTAAGCGGCCACTGGCCGGAAACGTCCACCTGCTTGATCGGAATCGCGGCGTCGGTGTTGTAACTATAGGTAGCATTGATCACCTTGCCCGGCGCCGGCAAATAACGCGCGCCGAACGAGTAGCGCTCGAACTGCTGATCACCCGGATCATATTGCAGGGCTGCGTCCGCATACACGCTTGGCCACACCTGGCCACTGAAGCCAGCCAGGAAATCCGACTTGTCCCAGTTGCGGTTGGTGGTCCCCGGAAGCGTCACCCTGTCGTCAGAAAAGTACAGTCGCTGGCCAAACATTGCCCGCATGATTTCCCCACCGCTAGACGGATCGATCAGGCGAGAACCGAGAGCGGCAGTCAACTGGTTGGCATTGTTGATGCGATCCCAACCGGAAAACTGGTTGTCAGCAAATATCTGGGCAAAGTTGAAGTCGGCCAGAGCGGTGTCGAATATCGGGATATTGTCCTGGTTCTTGTATGGGATGTTCAGGTAGAACAGTCGTGGCTCAAGGGTCTGCGTGTAGTCGCGACCAAACCAGGTGCTCGATCGCTCGAAGGTCATCCCCGAATCGACACTGAAGATCGGCAACGTCCGGCTAATCGAATCGGGACGAACGTCACCCGAGGTGGGGTACGACAACGCGTAGTGGGTGAGATTCACGCCCAGCCGTGGCGTCACGTACCACCCTGGCGTGACATAGGGCAGCGAGATCTGTGGCTGGAGAACGGTCCTCTGTCCTTCCAACTTGCTGGGGATGATCACCTGTCCAGCGACCTTGGTAGCGCCAGCGCTGACGAAATTGGTGTACTGCCCAAAGAAGGCGCTGTCCGTGAAGAACAGGTCTGGCTGCCGCGCGTTCACCGTGATCTGCGGCAACAAACGATATGGCTGAGCGATGAGATTCTGGGGATCAGGCTGCAAAGTCTGGAAAGACTGCAAATTCGCGGTCGCCGTCCACCACCCCGCACCACCGTAGCTCAGCACACCCTGCTGCAGAAGTTGGGTCTTCGCGGTACTGGTAATCTGACTTGACAAATCGGTGTAGTAGTCGTTATCCGACACCCGGCTGTAGTTGATTGAGCCAGAAAAGCCGTTGGCTGTGGTCTGGATGTGGCTCAGAGCCACCCCCCAGCGGTCAATGCCGGCCTCCCGGTCGTTCGGAAGGTACTCGACGGTTGCGCTGCTGTTGTAGAACCCACCAAAGGCCGCGTTGAGATAGCGAACCTCGCCGCCCATCTGCAACCCGCGTTTCGTTAGCAACCGGGGCGTGAAGGTCGCGTCCATGTTCGGCGCGATGTTCCAGTAGTACGGCACCGAAATCATGAAGCCGCTGTTGTTGCTCGAGCCATAGGTCGGCATCAGGAAACCCGATCTGCGCTCATCGTTGAGCGCAAAGGACATCCACGGCGAATAGAGGATTGGCACACCGAGAAAACGAACGGTCGTGTCCCTGCCCGTTCCGACATCATTGTCGTAATCGAGCTGGAGATCGCTGGCACTGAGATACCAGTCGTCGTTACCGGGCTTGCAGGTGGTGTAGGTGGCAGCAGTCATGCGAACCTGATTCTCACCTTCAAGATCGATGCGTTCTGCCTCACCACGCGCCTCCGTGACCTCGCCGACAGCCGTGCCTGAACTCTTCAGCTTGGTCTGTCCGGGCTTGATGTCCAACACGCGCGGCGCCGCGAAACCAGTCGAGGCTTCGGCATCCGGCTGCGTCGCGGCCCAGTACGCGTCCGACAGCTCGCCAGCTTGCGCCCGGGTGGCAGCCGACGACTGCCGTTTCATGAAGTACGAAGCCTGGTCGACAAACCCGACCTGGTCTTCGAGCTTCAGGCGAGCCCTGGTCCCTAGAAGGAGGTCATCCCCCTGCTGGAGGCGAACGTTGCCGATCGCCTCAACCTCGTCGTCGATCGGCCAGTAGGTCAGACGGTCGGCAGTCAACAGCGTCCCAGCCTTGCGCAATTCCCCATCATCCTCGGCCAGTACCTCCCGGCCGACGAGGCCAGAAATGCGCTGTGCGCTCAGAAAAACTGGGCGCGGGGCCTCGCTCTCGATTGGCAACGGCACTATCGCCTTGGCCATCCGCAGGGCAAGGGGCGGCCCATCGGGGACGGGCACGGCGGGCGGCGCAGGCACCTGCGGCTGGCCGGCGGGTTTGGCTGCGGGAACCGCGCCCTCCGAACGTGTGCTGCGAACGGCGGCAGACGGCTGCGGCAAACCCTGGGGCACGGCCGACGGTCTTGTATCCTCGGCCACCCAGCGCGCCGCCGGAGTGACTTCCGGCGCTGGACGCTCCACCGGGGGCGATACGGGTGCCACTGATCTATCGCCAGACGACTCGCGCCGCCTGGCATCAGTCTGGACCGCAGGGGTCGGGGCAGTCGCCGCAGGCATCGGCCGCGTTTCAACCACAGGCGCATCGACCGGCCTGGTCTCGGCGGCAGGTCGGTCAAGTGGATCCTTGGCTGGCGGCGTGACCGGCCTCACTGGTGGCAAGCCGAGCAAACTGGGATCGACCCGGAAGGGCACCAGACTCTGCCCGCAAGCCTCGCCAGCCAGGCTCGCGGCAACGGTTCCGGCGAAACCGCAGCAGAGGACCAGGGTCAGCGGCTTGCGTCGATAAGGAAACTTCATTCCGGAGTGATCAGTGAGAGGTACGATGGGTTGTTGTGGCGGTCGGCGCGTGCGTGCGCGGTCGGATGCTAAAATCCGGCCATTCTAGCATCAACGTTTAAGGAGAAGCGGCATGCCGCGCACCGCCCTGCTGGGTCACTGGGTCCGGGAGCTTTTCGAGCCAGATTTCCCCGATCGCGATTTCCGCCTTGAACCCGCCTCGGCCGACGCCAGCTTCAGGCGTTACTTTCGGCTCACGCTGCCGGACGGGACAACGCGCATCGTCATGGACGCACCGCCCGACAAGGAAAACTGTCGTCCCTTTCTGAAGGTCGCCGCCTTGTTTCGGGAGGCCGGCGCACATGTACCCGTAGTCCTGGCCGAGAATCTCGAGCAAGGCTTTCTGCTGCTTTCCGACCTCGGCAGCACGACCTACCTGACAGCACTGAAAGACCGGAACCTGGCGCCGCGACTGTACAGCGACGCCACCAGCGCGCTCCTCGCCCTGCAGATCGCCAGCCGGCCAGGAGTCCTGCCAGAATACGACTACGCCCTGCTCAGCCGTGAACTCGCACTCTTTCCCGACTGGTACCTGGAACGCCATCTTGGTCTGACGCCGGACGAGGCGACGCAAAACACGCTGCACCGGGTCTTTTCGGAAATCCTGACCAACAACCTGAAGCAGCCGCAGGTCTTCGTCCATCGCGACTACCACTCGCGCAACCTGATGGTCATCGGGGACAATGCGCCGACCTTCCCGACCAACCCGGGAATCCTGGATTTTCAGGACGCCGTTTACGGCCCGATAAGCTACGACCTCGTCTCGCTCTATCGCGATGCCTACATCCAGTGGTCAGAAGAGCAGGAACTCGACTACGTGATCCGGTATTGGGAAGCGGCCCGACGGGCGAGTTTACCGGTTCACGCCGACTTTCATGACTTCTACCGCGATTATGAATGGATGGGCGCGCAGCGCCAACTCAAGGTGCTGGGTATCTTCGCCCGCCTCTGCCACCGCGACGGCAAGGACGATTACCTCAAGGACATGCCGCGTGTGCTGAGCTATCTACGGCGGACCTGCCAGCGCTACGGCGAGCTGCGGCCGCTCGCGCGGCTCCTCGACGGACTCGAGCAGCGGCCGGTCGAAGTCGGCTATACCTTCTGATGAAAGCGATGATTCTTGCCGCGGGCCGCGGTGAGCGCCTGCGGCCACTGACCGACTTGACGCCAAAGCCTCTGCTCCGCGCTGGTGGCAAGGCGCTGATCGTGTGGCACCTGGAACGCCTGGCAGCAGCGGGCTGGCACGATGTAGTGATCAACCACGCCCACCTCGGGCAGCAGATTGAAGCAACACTCGGCAATGGCAGCTCATTTGGCCTCAGCATCACGTACTCCCGGGAACCTGTCGGGGCCCTGGAGACTGCCGGTGGTATCGCCGCCGCGCTGCCCTTGCTCGGATCGCAGCCTTTTCTAGCGGTAAACGGCGACATCTGGTGCGACTGGGATTTTGCGCGCGCCCGCCATGTGGCGCAGGCTCGCGACCAACGACGTGCCCACCTGGTGCTGGTCACCAACCCCCGGCACCATTGCGGCGGCGATTTCCGCCTCGCCGGTGACATCGTGCTGAGCGCGGGCGAAACTACCAGCGACACCGCCACCTACGCTGGCATCGGCGTCTTTTGGCCGGAATTCTTTGCTGCCGTTCCCGCGGACGCGGTGATGAAGCTGCGGCCACTGCTCGATGAGGGCATTGCCCGCGGGATCATCACCGGCGAACGACATAGCGGCCGCTGGGTCGACGTCGGCACGCCCGAACGTCTCGCCGAACTCGACAGGGAGCTTGCGTAAACCCATGCGTCACCAGCCATATTCTAGCCGCCGCCAGCAGGTCCTGGCGGAACTCGGTGATGGCGTCGCCGTCATCCCGACCGCGCCAGAGCGTCTGCGCAACCGCGATGCGCACTACCCCTATCGCTTCGACAGCTATTTCTGGTATCTGAGCGGTTTTCCCGAACCGGAGGCGACGATCGTACTGGTCGGCGGCAAGGAACCGAGGTCGATCCTGTTCTGCCGCGAGAAAGACGAGGCGCGCGAAATCTGGGACGGCTTCCGCTATGGACCCGAAACCGCCGCAGACGCCTTCGGCTTTTCCGAAGCTCATCCGATCGCCATGCTCGAACAGAAGCTGCCCGAGTTGATCGCCAACCGCAGCGTGCTGTGGCACTCGCTCGGCCACGATGCCGACTGGGACCGCCGGATCGCCAGCGCGTTGAATGCCGTGCGTGCCGAAAGCCGCAGCGGCATACGGGCACCGGGTGAAATCCGCGATCTGCGCGGCCTGCTCGACCAGATGCGATTGACCAAGGATGCGCACGAGATCGAGATCATGCGCCGCGCTGCCGACATCGCTTCGGCCGGACACGCCTGCGCCATGCGCGCCTGCCGGCCAGGCATGGCGGAGTACGAACTCGAAGCCGAGCTGAGCTACGAGTTCCGCCGGCGGGGAGCCGCCGGACATGCCTACACGCCGATCGTCGCCGGCGGAGCCAATGCCTGCATCCTGCACTATGTCGAAAACAACCGGTTACTGGCCGGGCATTCATTGGTGCTGATCGACGCCGGCTGCGAGCTCGACGGCTACGCCTCGGACATCACCCGCACCTTCCCGGTCAGCGGCCGCTTCAGCCCGGAGCAACGCGAGGTCTACGAAATCGTCCTCGCCGCGCAGCAGGCGGCGATTGACGCGGTGCGTCCCGGCGCCTCGTTCATGGACTATCACCAGGCAGCACTGCGCATCCTTTCGCAAGGCCTGATCGACCTCAGGCTGATCGCCGGCAGCGTCGACGGGGCCATCGAGAGTGAAGCCTACAAGCCCTGGTACATGCACCGCACCGGCCACTGGCTGGGCCTCGATGTTCATGACGTGGGCGAGTACCGCACCGGCAGCGAAGACAACGCCTGGGTCACGCTGCTTCCCGGCATGACGCTGACGGTCGAACCCGGTCTTTACTTCCGCCCGGGCACGAATGTGCCGCCGCACCTACATGGTATCGGTGTGCGCATCGAGGACGATGTGCTGGTCAGAGCCGATGGCTGCACGGTGTACACCAGCGCCCCCAAGACGGTTGCCGAAATCGAAGAAGTGATGTGCCATGGCTGATACCCTCGACTCAGTGGACGTCGCCATCGTTGGCGCTGGCCCGGTTGGCATGGCACTCGCGCTGGCCCTGGCCGGCGGTCCCTACAGCGTCCTGCTAATCGACACCCGCCAGCGCGGCGCTTGGGCCGCGGACCCGCGCGCCCTGGCGCTGTCGCATGGAACCCGCCAGATTCTCGAACGCCTCGGCGCCTGGAACGGCCGCCTGGCCACGCCGATCGAGACCATTCATGTCTCGCAGCGCGGTGGCTTTGGCCGCACGCTGATCGACTCCGCCGACTACGGCATCCCGGCGCTCGGCTACGTGATGCGTTACCGCGATCTCGCGGCGACCCTTGATCAAAGCCTGGCGACCTCACGACAGCTGAGCAACTGCACGGTCGTCAAGATCTTGGCCAACCGCGATGCTGCCGACATTACGCTCGGCGATGATGGCGAGAAGCGAAGGATCGCCGCCCGCCTGGTCGTTCATGCCGAGGGCACGCCGGGCAACGACGCAGGGGTTCGGGTGTACGATTACCGACAGCACGCCGTGGTCGCCGAAGTCCGCCCACTCGCCGGGCACGGTCACCGCGCCTGGGAGCGATTCACGCCGGACGGGCCAGTCGCCCTGCTACCACTTGCTAAGGACTACTCCGTCGTGTTTACGATGCCTCCCGAGAAGGCCGGCCAGTTCATCGAGTTGGACGAGCAAGCGTTTCTCGCCGCCCTGCGAATACAGTTCGGCAGCCGTATGGACTTTGTTGCCAGCGGCCCGCGCGCCAGTTTCCCGCTGGCGCTTCGCGTCCGCCAGCAACTCACCGTCCCGCGTCAGGTGTGGATCGGCAACGCTGCGCAAAGCCTGCACCCAGTTTCTGGCCAGGGTTTCAACCTCGGCCTGCGCGACGCCTGGGAGCTGGCTGAAACCCTGCTCACACGCGCCAGCGGCGACGCAGGCGACGCCTCTGCCCTCACCTTCTACGCGCAGGGACGCCGGGGTGACCGGAGGGGCAGCATGGCCTTCACCGATGGCATCGTGCGCCTCTTCTCCAATGACCTGGGGCCGTTGCGGGTCGCTCGCGGCCTGGGCCTGCTGAGCCTTGACCTGCTGCCACCGTTACGTCATTTCGTCGCCCGGCGCATGATGTGGGGAGCACGGGCCTGGCCTTGACCGGTTGCCTCCGGCCGCAGGATCTGGTTGCCCGCTGACCCGGTAGGCAAACCGGGGCAGCTGCTGGGTATTGAGAAACGGCCACCGCCATGTTTCGCTTTGTTGCCGATTCGGCTAGACTTGCCCGCTTAATCAGCACTTGGCTGACATTCGTGACGACCCCATGCCACCAACCAACAAGACACGCCAACTGATCGAATTCAAGGGAACCACCCTGCCGGTCGTCGTCGTCACCCTGCGCTCGTTGCACCCGGACGCTCTGGCCGAAGCAGCCAGCGCGCTTTTCGGTGACGATGAGTTTTTCGACGGCGATGCGGCATTGCTTGAATTGTCACAAATCGTAGACGTTCCGGAACCCGACTGGCGGCGAGTGAAGCAGGTCTTGAAATCGCATGGCCTGAACGTCATTGGCGTCCGTGGTGGCAGCGAGGAACTCCGCTACGGCGCCGCCTTCGCCGGCTTGCCGACCTATGCTGCTGGCGAACGTTCATCCCCCCCTGCCACTGCTTGCCAAGCGACTCCCTCGCCGCTGCCCCAAACAGCCCTGACCAGTGTAGCGGCACCCCCACCGATAGCAACCGCGTCCGCCGCCGCGCCAACGGTCTTCATTGAGCGGCCGCTACGTTCCGGACAACAGGTTTACGCACGCGGTGGCGACCTCGTCGTATTGGCCGCGGTCAATGCCGGAGCGGAAGTCATCGCTGACGGCAACATCCACATTTACGCGCCCCTGCACGGGCGCGCGCTGGCTGGCGCCAGCGGCGCAGCCGAGGCGCGAATTTTCTGCACCCGCTTCGATGCCGAACTGGTTTCGGTGGCTGGTCTGTACCGGACCTTCGATAGTGGCGTCCCCCTGGAAATGGCCGGCAAACCGGTACAGGTGAGGCTGTCAAAAACCCCCGGTGCGGAACCTGGCAAACTGATCGTCGAACCGCTGCAGACCGATTAGCGACGCTGCTGGTCTGACACTCGCCAGCAAGCATCAGGGCGATTCAACAGAAAGCGAATTCTGCAGGTAAAATCTCGTCTTTCTATTTGCGGGGAAAAGTCCGTGACACGTATTGTCGTCGTAACGTCCGGCAAGGGTGGGGTCGGCAAGACCACCACCAGCGCCAGCTTCGCGTCGGGCCTTGCCCTGCGTGGTTACAAAACTGCCGTCATCGATTTTGATGTGGGCCTGCGCAACCTGGATCTGATCATGGGCTGTGAACGCCGTGTCGTCTATGACCTGGTCAATGTCCTCAACGGCGAAGCGACGCTCCACCAGGCGCTAATCAAGGACAAGCACTGCGACAACGGCAATCTCTTCGTGCTGCCCGCTTCGCAAACGCGCGACAAGGATGCACTGACCGAAGAGGGTGTGGAGAAGGTTCTCAAGGAACTTGAACACATGGGTTTTGACTACGTCGTCTGCGATTCACCGGCAGGCATCGAGCGCGGCGCGGTCATGGCCCTGACCTTTGCCGACGAGGCACTGGTCGTCAGTAACCCCGAGGTCTCCTCGGTACGTGACTCCGACCGCATTCTCGGTATCATCCAGGCCAAGTCACGACGCGCGCTGCTCGGTGGAGAGCCGGTCAAGGAGCATCTGCTGATCACCCGCTATTCGCCAAAGCGCGTCAGCGACGGTGAGATGCTGTCGTACAAGGACGTGCAGGAGATACTCCGCGTACCGATCATCGGCGTGATTCCCGAGTCCGAGGCGGTGCTGCAATCCTCGAATGCCGGCACACCAGCGATCCATCTTGCTGATTCCGACGTCGCTGGCGCCTACCTTGACGTGGTTGGCCGCTTTCTCGGCGAAACCATCCCACTCCGCTTCGTCGACTACGAGAAACCTGGCCTGTTCAAGCGACTGTTCGGGGGTAAATGAGCATGTCCCTGTTCTCCCTGATCTTTGGCAGCAAGCCCAAGACGGCAGCGATTGCAAAGGAACGTCTGCAGCTGATCATTGCCCACGAGCGCAATGGCAGCACCAGTACGCCGGATTTCCTGCCGGCCTTGCAGCAGGAGCTGATGGCCGTCATTTCAAAGTACGTGTCGGTCAACCCTGATGACATTAAGGTATCAATCGAGAAACAGGGCAACTTTGAGGTGCTGGAGGTCAATATCGTCATGCCGGAAGCGGGCAGCAGGCTTTGATGCGGCAATCGTCCCCGGGCTGACGAAAACAGCCTAGCCAGGACGATAGCTGTTCAGCCCCTTCTGGCTCCAAGGAATCCGACCGCCACGAGCAGTGAGGGGGCGACTGAGCCCCAGGAAGTGCGGCAAGAACTGGCTGTTTCTGTGGCGGCAATCGGCGTAGAATCCGTGTCTCGCCCCCGCCTGCCCGGCACCTGACCGCCATGGAATTTCTCGGTTTTTCCCTTCGCAACCAGTTGTTCGTCGCTCCGATGGCGGGCGTCACCGATCGCCCGTTCAGGCAACTATGCAAGAAAATGGGTGCCGCCTTGGCAGTCTCCGAAATGGTGACTTCAAACTCGCTGCTTTATGGCAGCATGAAGACGCTACGACGCGCCAACCATGAGGGAGAGGTGGCACCGATCGTGGTCCAGATCGCCGGTGCCAATCCGTCGATGATGGCCGATGCGGCGCGCTACAACGTCGACCGGGGTGCGCAGATCATCGACATCAACATGGGCTGCCCAGCGAAGAAGATCTGCAACGTGATGGCGGGGTCCGCCCTGCTGCGCGATGAGTCGCTGGTGCGGCAGATTCTTGAAGCGGTTGTTCATGCCGTACCAGATACCCCGGTGACGCTGAAGATCCGCACTGGCTGGGACAAGGACCACCGCAATGCCCTGAACATCCTGAAGATCGCCGAGCAGTCCGGGATCCGGGCGCTGGCCATGCACGGCCGCACGCGCGCCTGCGGCTACAGCGGCCAGGCAGAATACGACACGATTCGGTCGGTCAAGGCCAAGGCCAGTATTCCTGTCATCGCTAATGGCGACATCGGTTCGCCGGAAAAAGCAAGGCAGGTTCTTGACATCACCCATGCCGACGCTGTGATGATCGGCCGTGCGCACAGGGGCGTCCCTGGCTGTTCCGTGAGATCGAGCATTTCCTGAAAACCGGAACTCACTTGCTACCACCACGGGTCAGTGAAATTCACAAGGTATTGCTCGAGCATCTCGAAGATCTCTATCTTTTCTATGGTATCGAAACCGGACTAGGCATCGGACGCAAGCATATCTCCTGGTACACCCGGGGACTGGTCGGCTCGGCGGCTTTCGCGGCCAAGTGAATCAGTTGCCGACCGTCGACCGGCAAAGGCAGGCGGTCAACGCTTTTTTCTCTGCCCTCGGCGAACATCACGAGCGCCTGCCCTATCTCGCTGCGGAGCCGGACACCACCAACCCTGGCCATGCCAGTCTTGAGGACCTCGCCGCATGATTCGAGATCACCATGACGATGACGACATCGCGACTTGCGTCTGCAAGGCGCTTGAAAACTACTTTCAAAGGCTTGAGGGCGAGAAGCCGGTCGCCGTTTACGAGATGGTGATCAGGAGCGTCGAGCGGCCAATGCTGGAAGTCGTTCTCAAACAGGCCGGCGGCAACCAGACGCTCGCGGCCGAAATCCTCGGCATCAATCGCAACACGCTGCGCAAGAAACTGGCCGACCACAAGCTGATCGCCTGAATCGACTTCTCACCTCTTCTCTCAACGTTGCCTTGATTACCTCACTACCATGAAAATCCGCCAAGCCCTGATCAGCCTCTCCGACAAGAGTGGCGCACTCGAATTTGCCCGGGGCCTCGTCGCCAATGACGTGAAGCTCCTATCGACCGGCGGCACCGCCAGGCTGCTCCGCGACGCCGGTCTGCCGGTCACCGAAGTGGGCGATTACACGGGCTTTCCGGAAATGCTCGACGGTCGCGTCAAGACACTGCATCCCCGAGTGCACGCGGGCATCCTGGCGCGTCGCGATCTACCCGAGCATATGAGCACCATCGAGCAACACGGCATTCCGACCATTGATCTGGTCTGCGTGAATCTCTACCCCTTCCGGGAGACCGTCGCTCAAGCCGGTGTCACGCTGGCCGACGCGGTCGAGAACATCGATATCGGTGGTCCGGCGATGGTCCGTTCCTCGGCCAAGAACTACGCTGGGGTGGCTGTCGTTACCGACCCGGCAGACTACCCTGCCGTGCTTGCGGAAATGACTTCTAACGGTGGCGAGTTGAGTCCTGAACACGCGTTTCGCGCTCGCCAAGAAGGCCTTTGTGCACACCGCTCGTTACGATGCGACGATCGCCAACTGGCTGACTTCACTTGATGAAGCGAACCAGCCCGGGTTATTCCCGGACAGGCTGCAACTTGCTTTCGATTGCGTCGAAGCGCTGCGTTACGGCGAGAATCCACACCAGCAAGCCGCTTTCTACCGCGATCCGATACCACTTGCGGGATCGATCGCCAACTACAAGCAGTTGCAGGGTAAGGAACTCTCCTACAACAACATCGCCGATGCCGACGCGGCCTGGGAGTGCGTCAAGACCTTCGAGACCCCGGCCTGCGTGATCATCAAACACGCCAATCCCTGCGGCGTAGCGGTCGATGTGAGTCTGCTGTCAGCTTACGAGAAAGCCTTCCAGACCGATTCGACCTCGGCCTTTGGCGGCATCATCGCTTTCAACGGCACGGTCGACGCCGATGTCGTCGCCGCCATGAATGTGCGCAAGCATTTCGTCGAAGTCCTGCTGGCGCCGGCTTTCAGCGACGCCGCCCGAGAAATGCTGGCCACCAAACAGAACCTGCGCGTCCTCGAACTGCCGCTGGCCAGGGGCCAGCATGCTTTCGAAATGAAACGCGTTGGTGGCGGACTGCTGCTGCAGACGCCCGACCACTTCAACGTCCAGGCCTCCGACCTGAGGGCAGGTGAGCAAACTCGCACCGACCGATGCCCAGATCGAGGATCTTCTCTTCGCCTATCGCGTTGCCAAGTTCGTCAAGTCCAACGCCATCGTATTCTGCGGCTGCGGCATGACGCTCGGCGTTGGCGCCGGCCAGATGAGCCGCGTCGATTCGACCCGCATCGCAGCCAGCAAAGGCAGAATGCCGGTCTCGACCTGGCAGGTTCCTGTGTCGCCTCCGATGCTTTCTTCCCCTTCCGCGACGGGCTTGACGTTCTGGCGGCTGCCGGCGCCAAGGCGGTCATCCAGCCCGGCGGCTCGATGCGTGACGAGGAAGTGATCAGCTGCCGCCGACGAGCATGGCCTGGCGATGGTGTTCACCGGTGCCAGGCACTTCCGACACTGATTCGGTCGAGCGAGCGCCAGCAAGATGCGGTGCAGAAGATTGCGCTGAACAGGCTGGTCAGTGCCTGGGTACGGCGCAGTTTGACGGGCTGCGCACCAACGGGCACACACAGAAGTTCTGGTGGTGAAAGGATGGTCATGAAGTTACTGGTCATCGGCTCCGGCGGTCGCGAGCACGCACTCGCCTGGCGTCTGGCAAGAACCCCGGGCCTGCAGAAGGTCTTCGTCGCACCCGGCAACGCTGGCACTGCTGCGCGAGCGTGAACTCGAGAACGTCAACCTCACCGACCCCGAAGCGCTCGCCGACTTCGCCGCAAAGCACAAGGTCCATCTCACGGTAGTCGGCCCCGAAGCGCCGCTCGCCGCCGGCATTGTCAACCTTTTTCGCGACCGCGGCCTGAAGATCTTCGGTCCGACCAGGGAAGCCGCCCAACTCGAAAGTTCGAAGGACTTCGCCAAGCGCTTCATGGCCAGGCACAACATTCCCGACCGCCCGCTTTGCGACCTTCTCCGACAGCAGCCGCGGCACACGCCTACGTCGACCAGCAGGGCGCGCCGATTGTCATCAAGGCCGATGGACTGGCCGCTGGCAAAGGGGTGGTGGTAGCCATGAACCTGGCCGAGGCCCACGATGCGATTGACCACATGCTGCCCCGCAAGCGGTGACAGCACAGCGAAAGACTCGCCCCGGCACGCGTGCTGATCGAAGAATTTCTCGAAGGCGAAGAAGCCAGTTTCATCGTCATGGTCGACGGCAAGAATGCACTGCCGCTGGCCTCGAGTCAGGATCACAAGCGCATCGGCGACGGCGATACCGGCCCCAACACCGGCGGCATGGGCGCTTACTCACCGGCACCCGGTGGTCACTCCGGAAGTTCACGCCCGCGCCATGCGCGAGATCATCCTGCCGACGGTTCGGGGAATGGCGGCCGACGGCATCCCCTACACCGGCTTCCTCTACGCTGGCCTGATGATTGGCAAGGACGGATCGGTCAAGACCGTCGAGTTCAATTGCCGCCTTGGCGACCCGGAAACACAGCCGATCATGATGCGTTTGAAATCCGACCTGCTGACTCTCTTCGACCATGCCGTCGCCGGCCGGCTCAACCTGGTTGAAGCGAGCTGGGACCGTCGCGTTGCCCTGGGCGTCGTACTGGCCGCAGCCAATTACCCCGGCACCCCGCGCACCGGCGATCTGATCAGCGGCCTACCGCAGAACAGCGAGGACAGTCACGTCTTCCATGCCGGCACGCAGCGAGCAGCGATGGTCGAATCGTCACCTCCGGTGGCCGCGTGCTGTGCGTCACGACGCTTTCCGACAACGTCAAGCAGGCCAGAAACGCGCCTATGACCTGATTGTCGGCATTCACTTGACGGCATGCAGTATCGCCGAGACATCGGCCACCGCGCGGTCAGCCGATGAGCAAGGCAAACCCCGGCCGGGCGTTTCCTTCCCGGCACCGGCGCAGCTCCAGGGATGATCGATTCCGCCCGCCTCAGGGACTACTTTACCGACCTGCAGACGCGTATCGTCAACGGCGCTCTGAAGCGCTCGAAGGCCGTACCGGCTCGACCTTCCGCGCCGACCCCTGGGAAAAGGAGGCCGGCTCGCCACTCGCGGGCAGCGGCTGCACCTGCATCGTCGAGGGTGGCCGCGTTTTTGAACGCGGCGGGGTCGCTTTCTCGCAGGTCAGCGGTGTTGAACTGCCGGCCTCGGCAACCGCCAAACGCCCCGAACTGGCGGGGCGCGCTTTCGCCGCGATGGGCGTTTCGCTGGTGCTGCATCCGGAAAACCCGTACTGCCCGACCGCGCACATGAACGTGCGCGCGCTGATCGCGACCAGGGCTGATGCCGAACCCGCCTGGTGGTTTGGCGGCGGCATGGATCTGACGCCCTACTACCCTTTTGCTGAAGACATCCGGCATTTCCACGCCACCTGCAAGCAAGCATTGCAGCCGTTTGGCGACGACACGCACGCACGCTACAAGAAATGGTGCGACGAGTACTTTTTCCTCAAGCACCGCAACGAGCCACGCGGCGTCGGTGGCATCTTCTTCGACGATCTCAGCGAGGGCGGCTTCGAGCGCTGCTTCGCCCTGACGCGGGCCGTCGGTGACGCGTTTCGGAAGCCTACCTGCCATCATTGAAAGGCGGCACGCCTTGCCCTATGGCGAACGCGAACGCGACTTCCAGGCCTACCGACGCGGACGTTACGTCGAGTTCAACCTGGTCTGGGATCGTGGCACGCTGTTCGGCCTGCAGTCGGGCGGGCGCACCGAATCGATCCTGATGTCGCTACCCCCCATCGTCAAATGGCGCTACGACTGGCACCCGAAGCCGGCAGCGCCGAAGCCGCGCTCTACGAAATGCTGACGCCACGCGACTGGGCATAGCCCCGTGCCCACTTCGTGATGGGGTGTCAGGCATGCTGCTCAGCCGCCGCCCGATAATGCGGCAGCGCCTCGCCGGAGCGCTCGGTCTGCTCAAGAAGACGCGCCAGTTCGAGCCTTGCTTCACGCTGTTCGGCCAGGGACGCTTCAAGGTAGCCTTGCGCTTTCCCCCACAAGCCTTGAGACAGACAGAGACGGCCCAGCGCGTGCAACAGACGAGGGTCCCTGGGATGCTCGAGTAGCCATGCTTCGGCTCGTGCGATGCACGCAATCAGATCATGACCGCGCAGTTGGCCGTAAAGGCTGATCCATGCCGGATCCCATTGCACGCTGAGCTGCCCTTCTATGAGGCGTTGGGCCTGATCATGAGCGCCGTGTTCGATCAAGGCCTCGGCCAATGGTATTGCCAGTCGTGGGCTGTTCTCCCTTGCCGGCAATTGCCGCAGATACTCGAGAAGTTGTCCGGGATCTCCCCGTAGGTGGCGAACATTCTCCTGATGGGCCTTGAGCCTGATTTCCTGCGCCAGTTGCGGGGCCACACCATCGCGCTTCTCGAGCAGGCGCACCAGGCGCAGCACCTCCGGCCAGTTGGCGCAGCCCTGCTGTGCGCGCAACTCGGGGCGAAGCGCCGCGATGTGGCGGCCAGATAGGGCCTGCAAACGCTGAAGTGTCTTCGCAGCCGCCTCGAAATTCCTGCCGTCGAGGTGGGTTTCGGCTTCGAGCACCAGTCGTGCCGGCCCATCCGTAGATCGTCGCGGCTGGCGCGCTCAAGCCATGCCTTCCCCGTCTCCGCCTCGCCTAGGCGCTGTGCGGCGCGTGCCGCGAGCAGCGCCGCCAGAGCCGGCGCATGGGTTGGCGGCATGCGCCTCACCCGCTATTTTCAAAGCCTGGCCGAAACGCCCCTCGAATAGCAGACGCATGTGGCATCCTGAAAGGCCACCGCAGCCTTCTCGCACCGGCGACGTTCACGAAACGATCGGACCCGGTTCGGCAGTGACACGGTCAGCGCGGCGGCACGGAAAAGGCCGTAGAGCAGGACAAAGGTCAGAGCAAGCAGAACAATCGCCAGGTGGAGCGAAAGCTCCGCGCGATACGGCGGCAAGACCAGCAAGAGATAACCCTTATTGAAGCGTGCTGCCAGAGAGATACCGACCGCGAGTGCGCACAGCGCCAGCAGCCAGAACAGGCGCCTCACTTGAGCTCCTTGCCTAGCTTGAAGGTCTTGATCGCTGCCAGACTTTCATTGAGCGTCGGCAATTCGATGTTGATTTCGGTCGAGGTCAGTTGCTCAAGCGCAGCCTGAGTGGTCTGAAGCGAGGCGTGCTGTGAGTCGAAATAGCGATCCAGCCAGGTCTGGGCATGCTTCAGCTCGTTACGAAAGGTCCATTGCTCCCTCGCCAGCAAGGCCAGACGGGCATTGAGCAGACGCAACTTAAGATTCTCGCGCAGCAAGAAGGCCTGCCCAGGCGCCCGCAGTGCCGGCTCGTCACGATCAAAACGCTGGATTCTGACCAGACCCTTGACATCCCGCCAGAACTCGCTGGCCAGCCGCAGCCAGAACTCTAGGCTGGCTGCCGACGCCGATTCTATGGCTCCCTTTGCAGCCATAGTCGACTCCCCAGTATTCAGCCGGGGCCGCGCTTCGACCGCCAGAGGCAGACTGTCGATGGCATTGATGATGCTTTCCAGCCGCAGGTTCAGGCCTGACATATCGACCATTGGCAAGGCCCGCAAACGATCAAGATCGCGGACCAAAATCTTGCGCAGACTGATGAACTGTGGTCGGCTACTGCTCGCTAGGCGAGCGTCTGCGGCCTGCAGGGCAAGCACCGCAGCTTGCACGTTGCCAGCCAGCTGCAACTGCTGCGCGGCCAGCAGAACCCCCTGCTCGACCTCGGCCAACGCCCACTCGTCCCGGTTGCGCCAGATCCTGGTAAAGATCCTCAAGCATTGCCTGCTAGCTCCGCGACTCGGCAATCCTCGCCTCGAGCGCACCGAGTCTGCCCAGGACAGCGGCCAGTTGATCCTGCGCATGCCTTGCCAGGGCACGGCTTTCGACGCTCACCGAGTCGCTCTCGGCCAAACGGCGAGCAAGCTCCTGCTGCGTGTCGGCCAGCTTGATTCGGGTTTCCACCCACTGCGCCTGCCAGCCCGAGGGCCAGCACGACTACCAGCAGCCAGGGGTTGCGCCAGCCAAGACTTGTTGTCGTGCTGACCGGCGCGGGAAACAGCGCCTGCGCAAGAGCAGGCCGCGAGTCAGGTTCTTCGCTCATCATTGCAGCCAATCATAGGCGCACAGAGCTGCGATGATCCCGGCATCGCCTGGTCCGCTCAGGACCACCCGCTGCAAGGCAAGCTCCTTCGCGAGATCGGCAATGCGCTGATGTGGTACGAAAACCGGTGTGCTCCGCAGACATGCACGCGAACTCTCGTCGAGCAGATCGACCAGATTGCGCAAACCTTCGCTTGAAGAAATCGTCAGTGCGTCAAGCCAGCCATAGCGCCATAGGGCCACGAGTGGCGCCGCGTCAGGTGGTGCCGAGCGCTGGTAGCAGCTCACGCAGTCGACTTCGGCGCCACGTTCACGCAACTGATCGGCCAGTAGTTCCCGACCTCCGTTGCCGCGAAGGATCAGTATCCGCCTGCCGGCAACGGCGGCTCGCTGCAACTCCGGAAGCTCCAGCACTGCTTCGGAGTCGAAACGCGCGACGGGCGCCAGCGTGTCCCCCAGCCCGTAGCTCGCGAGCGACATGACCGTGCTCTGGCCGATGGCGACCGGTCGCAGGCCTCGCGGCCACGCCTGAAGGGCGAGAATGTACGGCAGGCTGAACGCGACTGAATTGGGGCTGACGAAGATGGCCAGCGAGTAGCTTTCGATACGCGTGATCGCCGAGCGCAAGGGGCCGTGGTCGGCGAGGGGAGATATCTCGAGCAGGGGAAACAGCACCGCCTCGCCACCTTGCTCGGTTATCAAGCCGGCCAGTTTCGACGCCTGCGCGCGCGGGCGCGTCACAACGATCTTCCTGCCGCGCAAGCGCTGCCTCATTGGCCGGTTGAAAGCTTCTCCAGAATGGCATCTGCCCCTTCATCACGCAGCCTCTGCGCAAGTCCGCGGCCGATCGACTCGTCGTCTTCTGGGGCTCCGCGCACGTCGCCGGCAATGACCCGCCTTCCATCCGGCGTCGCGATGAAGCCGCGGAGCCAGAGGCGATCGTTCTCGAGCAGCGCAAAGGCAGCCAGCGGCACCTGGCAGCTGCCGCCGAGCGCACGAGAAAAGGCACGTTCGGCGCGTACACAGTGCGCACTGTGACGATCATTGAGCGGTGCCGTCAGTGCGAGGATTTCCGGCCGGGTCGAGCAGACCTCAATCCCGAGCACACCCTGGCCTGGTGCCGGCAGCGACTGCTCGGGCATCAGCAGGGATTTGATCCGCGCCGCCAGACCAAGCCGAATCAGGCCAGCGGCAGCCAGGATAATCGCATCGTACTCACCGGCATCGAGCCGTCGCAGCCGTGTATCCAGGTTACCGCGCAGACTCCGGATCACGAGTTGCGGATGACCGGCGCGCAGGATCGCTTCGCGGCGCAGGCTGGAGGTACCGACCACGGCATTGGCCGGTAGCTCGTCGAGCCCGGCAAAGCGATTGGAAACGAAAGCATCACAGGGATTCTCACGGGCCGAGATGGCCGCCAGGACGAAACCCTCTGGCATCTCCATCGGCACGTCCTTCATCGAATGCACTGCAAGATCCGCACGCCCCTCCTGCATCGCCAGCTCGAGTTCCTTGATGAATAGACCCTTGCCGCCGATTGCCGACAGGGGGCGGTCGAGGATCTGATCACCGCGGGTGGTCATGCCGAGAATCTCCACTGCAATCTGCGGGTACAACTCCGCCAGACGACTCCGAACGTTTTCCGCCTGCCACATGGCAAGACGTGATTCACGGGAGGCAATGACAATACGCGACGTAGCTGCGGTTGCAGACATCAACACCGGATTCCAGTAAGAGTTGAAGCACATTTGCCATACGACCGGCAAATGCAGTTTGCATCAACGCTGAAGACGCCAAACCTAGGAGAGCAATATTAACACGCCCACTGGCTCTGCTTGCTGCACTCGATCGGCTTGCTCACTGCAGGCGCGTTGCGTCGTCCCTTGCATCGAGGCTCGCCCCAGTTGGGCAGACGGCAGCAGCCAACAGCAATTGACCGCGGCGCATGAGCGGCACCACACACCGTCCATTGTCATTCAGGAAGCCGTCTGCCGCACGTAGGACTTCACCAGGGGCCACTGCCGACGACTCACGGGAAGTCTGTCCGGAATATCGCGCAGCATGACCTGCCACTGAGTCTCGGCATCGTCGGAAGCACTCTTCTCAAAACCAGAAATCGCGTCCTTGGCTGCCAACACGCTGCGATGCAAGCGGATAAACTGCTCACCAAACTCGTGTTCGAGATGGGTCAATGATTCCTCAAGAAGGAACTCGCGATCACGTGTGCGCGCCGTCACGTATTTCAAGTCCGCCTTGAAGTAAAGTATCTCCGGCACTGGAATCAGCAGCAAACGACCACGTTCATGGCAGGAGAGATGGGTACGCGCAGCCTGCTGCAAGTGCGCAAGCTGCGTTGATGTCAGCGGACGGCTTTGTCGTGCCTTCTGTAGCGCAGTCAGCAGACGCTGCGCGCGCACCGGCTTCAACAGATAGTCAATCGCATTGAGTTCAAAGGCCTGCACCGCGTAGGCGTCAAAGGCGGTCACGAAAATCACCGCTGGTGGATACTCCAATGCCGACAGATGCCGGGCGAGTTCGATGCCGTCCATTTTCGGCATCCGGATGTCGACCAGAGCCACGTCAACCCGTCGACCCGCGATCGCATCCAGCGCGAGCAAGCCGTTCCCAGCCTCGGCAAGGATTTCGGTCGGCAACGCCGACGCGATATCGGCCAGTAGGTCGCGCAGCCGTGCCCGTGCCGGGGCCTCGTCGTCGACGATCATCACCGACAGCACCGGACTCACTGCTGCGGCAATCACGGCCAATGGCCCCGGCAAGGCAAGACGATGTGTACCCGATACTCGCGCCGGCCATCAGCCAACAGCACCTCACCTGTATCGAGTCGAGCTTCGAGATCGTAGTACAGTGCCAACCGCTCACGGAGGTTATCGAGAGCCATGTGGTTGCCATGCTGATGATCGGCGCCCACGCTGCACGGATTGGCGAGATCCAGATGCAGCGCATCGCCTCGACGCATCAAACGGATGCGGATGGTACCGCTGTCTCCCGCTGGCTCGATGCCGTGATAGACGGCGTTCTCGAGCAGTGGCTGCACCAGTAGCGGCGGAACCTTGAGATCGAGAGGAAGATCAGCCGTCTCCCAGTGGACGTTCAGGCGGTCGCCAAGACGAAGCTTTTCCAGGTCGAGATACTGCCGACACAAAGCAATCTCGTCAGCCAGGGGTACCAGTTCTCGCGGATCGCGCATGAGCGCGCGAAAAAGTTCGGCCAACTCCTCAAGCGCGGTCTCGGCACGCTGCGGGTCCAAGCGGATCAAGGAGATCACTGCATTGAGGCTGTTGAACAGGAAATGCGGCCGGATGCGTGCGGTCAGCCATTGCAGTCGGGCTTCGGCAAGCGCTGGTGACAAGGCGCTGACGCGCAGTGCAAGATAGGACAGCATGAAGGCCGCCGTTATCCGCGCCAAGC